>CAYLSI010000007.1:7906-125064 GCA_964386545.1 uncultured Hyphomicrobium sp. | reverse complement strand
CCATAACCAGAACGGACTCCAGTTATGAGCGAGTACCGTCCGGGGGCAAGGTCACTAGGCGCGCACTTGGGCCACTCGGGTGGGTGTTCTAACAGAGATCGCCACGCGGTCCGACCGGAACTTCACGCCCTCCGAGCAGACAGAGAAGGTGGTTCTAACAGAGATCGCCACGCGGTCCGACCGGAACCCGAGCGTGAACAACCTGTTCTCGCAGGGCGTTCTAACAGAGATCGCCACGCGGTCCGACCGGAACCGGAGTAGGAAGCATGTGACGCGTCCGCTTGTTCTAACAGAGATCGCCACGCGGTCCGACCGGAACGGCCCATGCTCTGCCCTCCGTTGCCGTGGCGTTCTAACAGAGATCGCCACGCGGTCCGACCGGAACTCCTTCGCCGCGCAAGAGTTCGCGCCAGGGGTTCTAACAGAGATCGCCACGCGGTCCGACCGGAACGACCGTGACGCCGACCGTCATTCCGTCTGGGTTCTAACAGAGATCGCCACGCGGTCCGACCGGAACACGAAGTGAACATCAAGTTCGCCGAAGACGTTCTAACAGAGATCGCCACGCGGTCCGACCGGAACGTCTTCGCCCCGAGCCATCCTGACCTGGATGTTCTAACAGAGATCGCCACGCGGTCCGACCGGAACAATAGTTGCGTGCTTTTCTTACCCATTTTCGTTCTAACAGAGATCGCCACGCGGTCCGACCGGAACCAAAGCTTTTGGAAGCCGCCTAAACGAAAGGTTCTAACAGAGATCGCCACGCGGTCCGACCGGAACGATCTGCTTCCACTGGTTGATGCGGACCCAGTTCTAACAGAGATCGCCACGCGGTCCGACCGGAACTGATGGTGACCGCGCTCATTCTGGGCGCGTGTTCTAACAGAGATCGCCACGCGGTCCGACCGGAACCGGCAAGACGCCGATCGCCCGCCCGTCGAGGTTCTAACAGAGATCGCCACGCGGTCCGACCGGAACACGTGCACGCGGCCGGTGACGGCCGGCGCGGTTCTAACAGAGATCGCCACGCGGTCCGACCGGAACCTTCGCTTTCTCGTCGTCAAGATTTACCACCGTTCTAACAGAGATCGCCACGCGGTCCGACCGGAACGGCGTCAGGTTTGAGCTCTCCGGTGAGCACGTTCTAACAGAGATCGCCACGCGGTCCGAGCCGGTGTGCAGGATAAGGCTAGTCCGAAATACATCAAAGCTTTCTAAGGCGTGACAACTATATAGAAGTTCTCATCTTCACCCTCCCCGCCATAACTTCTTCAATAGCTTAACGCGCCCCCCAGCATGGCTACGATGTTAGTCCTCTGTCCTGGGCGCGATTAAGCACGCCCACACCTCCGCTTTGACGCACGCGGCAGCCGCGGCGTAAGGATTTAGCTACCACCTCGCACAGCCCGCGATGTTTTGAGGATCGCCACGCACGCCCGAGCCGCGTTTCGGACAAGCTCACCAGATCGCGCAGAGGCCGATCACAGAGGCCCGATTCATGTTCACGGACATTGCCCGCCGGTACTCGAGGACTGCACGCGCCCGGCGCGGCGAGTTTCTCGCCAGGCACATGATGCTGAAGCCCGATGAGCGCGTCCTCGATCTCGGCGGCGGCACGGGGCATCACTTCCATTCCATCTTTCCAAACCACAAGAACGTCGTCATCGCCGATGTCCTGACCGACGACCTCAAAGTCGCGCGGGAGACGTACGGTTACGACACCGTGCAACTGCCCGACGGCGAGGAGCGACTGCCCTTCGCGGACAAGGAGTTCGACGTCGTCTTCTGCTCGTCCGTTCTCGAGCACGTCACGGGCGCGAAAAATGACGTCGGATGGACGAAGGACGGCGCCTACTTCGAATCGGAAGGGCGCAAGCATCAATGGGCCTTCGCGCGCGAGATCCGCAGAATAGCCAAGCGCTACTACGTGCAGACGCCCTACAGGTATTTCCTCATCGAAAGCCATAGCTGGCTGCCGGGCCTCATCGTGTCGCTTCCGCGCCCCGCGCTCGTGCGCCTTCTGAAGTTTACAAATACGTTCTGGCCCAAGCAGACAGCTCCCGATTGGCGCCTGCTGACCCTGGGCGAATTCTCGCAAATGTTTCCGGATGCGAAAATCGAGCGCGAGAAATCGCTCGGGTTCGTCAAATCCCTCATGGCCATTAAAGCCTGATCGGGCGCGCGCCACTCTCCTGCCGCCCACTCCGCGTTACTTGGGAATGAAGGACGCGTCGTCGGTGTAGATCTTGCCCACGCCGCTATAGTGCCCCACGCCAAAGATGAAGGACTGAGGCGTTCCCTTACTGCGCGGATTCCGCCCGACCCGCCATGTCGAGACGGGCGATGACTGCCAAAACACCCCATCCACGTACCAATCGATGCCGATCCGTTCATAGAGATCGGCGCGGAGCTGAAACCAGCGTCCCTTCGGCGCGGGAATATCGTTCTCCGGTTTGTGCGTCCCCGGCGCGGCGTTCTCGACATGCAGCAGCAGCGTATCGTCCGTCATGCTGTCGCGCAGGTTGACCCACCACGTCGGGTCCTGAGAGAATGGCGCCTGCTCGGTCACCTTGAACTGGAAGATATTCGTCCAGCCGTTCTTCGCCTGGTAGTCGGACGGAATGAAAAACCAGGCGACATAGGTTCCGTCGATTCCTGACGGCGCCACCGGCTGCAGCGGACGCCCGAACGTGTCCGTCTTGGGCAACCCGCCGGCAAACTGCCATTCCTTGTAGACTTTGGAGTGCGGCTTGCCGGCCTTGATGGCCGCCACGGTCGTCTCGAACACCGCGAAGCCTCGGCCGCCGTGCGCGGAGACGTTCTCCGCGCCGGTCCACACCAGGCCGCTGACGACAGCATTCAAGGCGGGATCGGCCTCCGCAGGATTGTGGGCCTGAACGTAAGACCATTCGGTATAGCACGAGAGTTGGGCGCAAGGACCTTGCTCCCAGCCCGCGCGCCAGTAGGGCCTCTTCTGAGCTGAGGCGGCATCCGCAGGCACCAAGGCGGCCGCGATCATGCAGATCGCCGTTTGCAAGAAAGGATGAGACGTTTTCGTCATCCCGACGTCACCGCAATTTCCAAATTATCAAACCCGAGCTCCGCGAATTTTCCGAGCAACATAAAGCGAGTTCAAATCCGATCAAATCGCGAGGGAAGAGCCCGGCCAACAGGCGATCGAAGGCGCGCCGCTGAAACATGTGACGCGTGCGCGCCGCTACGGCGATCAGGGTACCCGCTCCGATCGCCAGATGCCGTCCTTGCGCTGGACCAGGCGCCAATTTCGCGCGGCCACCTGCGTGCCCTTGCGCGTGCGATAGGCAGGGATAGACAGATGAAGGCCGTCGCGGGCCGAGCGATAGGCAGCGATCACGGTCACCCCGTCGCCGAACTCAACGAGACAGTCTGATCCCGCTTTCGAAGCGTCCTCGATGACGTCGTCCTCAATGACGACGCGACCACCGGGAAAGGCGTGGCTATGGGGAAACAGGAAACGCATGGGTTCCGACCTATCGAGAGGGCCTCCCGCCGGCAGGGCCCAGGCTAACACAGGCTCGACATCGTGTCCGACGCCGTTCCGCGGCGCGGCGCGGGCCCTCTCCGGCGGGACGCGCCGCCCGACGGCGAAAGCCAACGGCGGAAAACGACGCCCCACCCGCCCCGGCGCCACCCCGACCCGAGCTGGCGACGGACGCGTTATTTCCCCGCCTGCAAATGCTTCACCATGTCGTCGAGTTCCTGGCTCTCCGAGCGGCCGAACGCCCGGCATCGCGTCGTGCAGTCGGCGATCGTGCGGCCGGAGATGTAGGGCTTGATGGCGTCGATCCCGAACGGGCACCGGGTCCTGATCAGCGGTTCGCCGTTGAAGCGTTTCTGAAAGTAGAAAACGTTTTCGTAGTAGGTCGCGCGAACCTCGCCGGAAGCCTCACCCGGGTAGGCGATGAACCACGTGCTCTCTTTCTCGCCCATAACCGTGCCGGTGCAGGTCTCGCTCCGGCCGTCCGGGTTCATCGTGCACGTACCCTCTTGCGCCAGCAGGTACTCGACCTTGCGCGCGCTGAGCCACTGCGCATGGTCGACGAGGTAGTAGCGGAAGCGGCCATCGGCGAGTTGCTCGGTGAACTTGTTGTAGCAGCTCTGCGCACCGAAGAGCTTCGGATCGGCCTTCCAATCCTCCGCGCCGGCTTCGGCCCAGAGCCCCGCGTAGGGATGCTCCTGCGCCCAGGCGAGACCCTGCGACGCGAGCATCGCGACCGCGGCCAGAACGAACCTCATCATCATCTCCACAAAATCGATCGACGCGCTTGGTCGAAGACACCCCGCCGGCAGGCGCGCGTCGGAAGGAACGTCCGGACGGACGGACGGTCTCATGCGCCGCTGCTTCGGAAGGAACGCTCGCAGCCTCCGCCACGCGGCGAACCTCTCAACGTCGTCCGCTGGGCCGCCGGCTCGCCACGTTAGTGGGCTTTCGCCTGCAGGCAATCTGTCAAAGCTCCACGAGCAGCCAGGAATTTTGAAACCAGCATTTTACGTGTCTGCGCGTCCGCCCGAAGAGATCCGCCAGCGCGGTCTCTGCGTTTTCTGAGAAGCGGAAAAGGAGAACAGGCCATGCCAGGGCCGCACGCAACCCCACGGCGCAAACACCAGTGCAGCCGCTCGAAAGCGCTCGCGTCGATCGCCCTCACGCTCTCGCTGGCGCTCGCCGCGTGCAGCGACGAGCCGCCGATTGAGAGCAAGAGCGCCCTCAAGGGCACATCCGCCACCGCGCCGCCGAAACGCCAATGGCTGGAAATTCACAGCGCCATCCGTCCCGCGCAATGGGTCCTGGACTGGCGCGCGCCCAAGGACCGGGCGCCCTCGGACAAGGAGCTCGAACGCGTCGAGAAGAGTCTCGCCGCGGCCCATGCCATCTATCGCGAAAGCGAGCGCATGATCGCCAACCGCGCCGTCCAGCTCGAGCAGATGCTCGCCAAGCTCGGCGTCGAGGAAAGCGCCGCGAACATCCTCGAGGACATCGCCTCGGTCGCGGGCGAGATCGGCCAGACCGAAGGCTTCGGCGCCGTCTCGCAACACTACTATATCCTGCGCAGCGGCCGGCATGACCGCGCGGACGCGCTGGCCCTGCTGAAGAGCCGATACGGCACCCGGACGGCTCAGCCTCCCGCCAAGTGACGGACGCGGCGGGCGCGCATCCCGGTGACGCCGCAGGCGCGGCGGAAAAGCTCCGGCTTGAAGGAACTTGTCCCATATCGCAGCCGGAATCCGTGCTCTATAGATGCCCCGCACTTTTGGCGACGATTGGGGGACATTACCGTGTTTCGATTTGGACTTGTTGCATTGCTCGTGGCGCTGCTGCCGGCCTTCGCCAGCGCTCACGGCCCGAGCAGGAAGAAAGAGATTGCGACGTTCGAGCTGAACGCTCCGGCCGAGAAGGTCTGGGCCATTCTCGGCAACTACGGCGACATGACCTGGCACCCCGACATCGCGAAGTCGGAGGCCAAGGGCAACATGGAGCCCGACGTCGCGACCCGCGTGCTGACGCTCAAGGATGGCAAGATCATCCACGACGGACTGCTGGGCTATGAGCCCGACCGGAAGTTCATTTCCTTCATGACCACCAAGGTCGACCTGACGGCGCTGCCCGTGGAGGGCTTCAAGTCCGAGTTCACCGTGAAGGACGAGGGCGGAAAGACAGTCGTCACGTGGCTGGCAGCCTTCTACCGCGGCTACACCAACAACGACCCGCCGCCGGAGCTCTCCGACGAAGCGGCAATCAAGGCCGTGAAGGCCTTCCAGGAGCGCGGCATCGCAGCGCTCAAGGCCAAGTTCGACGCTGGCGGGTGAGGCCATGATGAGAGTCCCCCGGGCGCTTGCTGCCGTGGCCGCCGCCGTGTCGATGCTCGCGCCTGGCGCGCGGGCCGAAACGGAAGCCTTCGTCACCAATCAGCTCGGGGATTCTCTCAGCGTCGTCGATCTCGCGACAAGCGCGGCCGTCGCCGAGATCAAGGTCGGCGGCCATCCGGCCGGCATCGCGCTCTCGCCCGACAAGACGCAGGCCTACATCACGGCTCCGGATTCCAAGGAGCTCGTGTTTTTCGACGCGGTCGCCCGCAAGGTGACGGGCCGCATGCCGGCCGGCGCCGGCCCGCTCGGCGTCGCGGTGAACCCGGTATCGGGCGTCGTCTACGTGGCCGACTGGTACAAGCACGAGTTGCTGGCGATCGACCCGCAGGCGCGCGCCGTGGCCCAGCGCGTCAACGTCGGCGATGCGCCCTCGGGCATCGCCGTGACGCCGGACGGCAAGGTGGTGCTGACCGCCGACCGCGACAGCAACCAGGTCTCTTTCATCGACGCCGCCGGCCTCACGCGCACGGCAACGGTGGCCGTAGGCACCCGCCCGTTCGGCATCTCGATCGACAAGGCCGGAGCCCGCGCCTACGTCACGAACGTGATGAGCAACGACGTCTCCGTGATCGACCTCGCGACACGGAAGGTCGTCGCGACGATCAAGGTGGGCTCGCGTCCCTACGGCATCGCGTTCGCCAAGGGCAAGGGCTTCGTGACGAACCAGGGCAACGCGACGGTCAGCGTCATCGACCTCGACCAGGGTCACGTTGTCAAAACGCTGCGCGTGGACGACTATCCCGAGGGCATCGCGGCCGACACGGCGGAAGGCTCCGTCTTCGTCTCCTGCTGGTCGGACAACTCGCTGGTCGAGATCGACGCCGAGACGCTCGAGATCAAGCATCGGATTCCGGTCGGCAACGGACCCCGGTCGTTCGGGGCGTTTCTGAGGTGAGAGCGGGACAGCGCCGGTGAGGAGGGAAGGACCATGACGCGGACCTGGAAAGCGACCCATCGCGGCCATGCGCTCGCTCTGGCCGCCATCGCCCTCGCCGGCGCATCGCACGCATGGGCCTGCGGCCCGACGCGCAACAAGCACACGACGACGATCGAGATCGACGCTCCGGCCCAGCGCGTCTGGGAGGTGGTCGGCAACTACGCCGATTTCACGTGGACCGGCAAAATCGCCCGCACCGAGGCGACCGGCGGCGTCGAGCCCAACGTCGCGCGGCGCACGTGGCACTTCCCGTCCGGCGCCACCTTCACCGATCAGATGTCGATGTACGATCCGGCCGAGATGAGTCTCTCGTTCGTGACCGAAAGCGGCGACGTCAAGGAGCTGCCCGTCACGGGCTACGCCTCGCGCATCACCGTACGCGACACCGGGGGCCACGCGACGGTGGAATGGCGCGGCGCGTTCGTGCGCGGCTTTCCGAACAACGATCCCCCGCCCGAGCTGTCCGACGAGGCCGCCATCGCGGCCGTGACCGCCTTCCAGCAGGCGGCGCTGGACAACCTGAAGCGCACGCTCGAAGCGCGTCACTAACGCATTTTCCGCGACCGGGACGCCGGTTCGAGCCGCGGCGGAGGACAAAGCCGGGCCGGCCGCCGCAGCCGCCGTTTGCTGCTTTCCTTATCAGAAACTGTTCAAAGCGCGGGCGCCGTCGCGTCTTGCGGAACTTCTGAATCGCGGTAGCATTTACGAAAGCAATAAGAACGGGGGAGGGGCGTCCCTGGGGTCAACGTTGGAACTGGCTTTGGCGGTGCCCGATGTCTTTCTGCCTGCGCACGTCGCGCTCAACGGACTTCAACGCTCGGCGGCCGACAGCCGTCGGAAGCGCAGCTCTCGTCATTGCCGTTTTCCTGCTCGGCGCTGTCCTGAGCGTCATCGCCCCCCTCTCCCCGGCGCAGGCGGCGGACGACGTCACCTCCATCGAGGATCTCTTTGAAGCCCGCGATCTCGTCATACTGGCCGACGTGAAGCATGGCGTGCGCGAGCGCATCTCGTTCTTCTCGTCGGCTGCCCTGTTCGAGGCGATGACGCGCGCCGGCGTCCGCCATGTGGCGATCGAGATGCCGCGCGTGCTGGGACGCCAGGCCATGGGGATCGAAACGGAGGCCGACGTCGAAGCCTTCGTGCAGGACGTCATCCGGTCGGACCGCTGGCACTTCGTCGATCCCGATCACCCGAAAGAGGCCAGCGCCGCGACCCAGCGCCGGGTCGCGACCGCCCTCGGGCAGCAGGTTCTCCTGGGCAAGCGCCTGGGCCTCAACCTGATCTTCTACGACTTCAACAATCCGCTCGGCGGCTTCCGGACCCACAACGACCCCGTCTATCGGTGCCTGGCCGCGCTGGACGACATCACCTGGGTTCGCTACGGCCTCGACGGCAAGGTCACGAAGGCCGAGCGCGACGCCGCCATCATGCGCGAACGCTTCAGCCATGACGACGAGCTGGCCGCGCACATCCAGGCGAGCGTGACGGCGCACGGCGGCGGGAAGCTCGTCGTCATTCCGGGATACGCCCACGCCGCGTTGCCCGGCGGCATTGCCGAACGGCTCGCAACGCGGCTGAACACGCCAGCCAGCATCGTTGCCGTCTTCAAGGACCACGAGGAGGACACCGCGTTCCACACGTTCCTGTGGCAGCAGTCGCGCCTGCTCTCGATCGACCTCTCGCGTCCGCCGCACTTCTACTACACCATCGCAACCGGCGAGCTGCGAAGGGACAGCGCCCCCGGCCGCTATGTCTTTCTCGACGGCTCGCACGAGCGCAACATGCCGGCGATCTGCTTCCAGTTGGCCTCGAAATACTGAAGGCCCGCGAGCGAGCATTGCATCCCGCGCGCGCCCGCCCACCGACCCGGGCCGCGACCAACTGGGACAAAATCCTGAATACGGCGTGAGCGAGGCTCGCGGCAATCGGGCATCCGTCACTTTCCCGGGGCTCCGCAGCCGCGATACGGTGCCGGGGATTGGGACTCGGAGGAGCTATGGCCCTAACCCTCGGACGCGGCCGCACGACGCGCGCGGCAGCGTGCCTGTTGGCGGCGTTCGCCTGCAGCGCGGCGGTGTCGGATGACGCGAAGAACAGCTGCCAGGCCGATGCGATGATCGTGTTCGATGCCTCGGGCTCCATGGGCACGACCGACTACGCCCTCAAGGTCCCCCGCATCGCGCGCCTCAAAAGCTCGCTGTTCCACGTGGTGCCGGAGGTGGCACCCGTGCGCCGGCTCGGCCTCATCGTCTATGGTGAGGGCGCGTACGACGACTGCAGCAGCATCCGGCTGCACATGCGGCCCACCGCCGACGCGGGCGACCAGCTCCTCGGGATTGTCGAGACGATCAATCCGCGCGGCCGCACGCCGCTGACGGAGTCGGTGCGCCAGGCCGCCGAGGTGCTCGATTACACCCGCCAGCAGGCTGTCGTCGTGCTCGTCACCGATGGCGAGGAGACCTGCGGCGGCGACCCGTGCGCCCTCGGCGCCATGCTCGAGAAGACCGGCAAGGACGTGACGGTGCACGTCATCGGCTATCGCGAAGGCAACGCCGAATACTTCCGCGCACGCTGCATCGCCGACGCGACGGGCGGACAGTATTTCTCCGTCTCGACGGAAGACCAGTTGATCGAGGCATTGCGCAAGACGCTGGGATGCCCGTTCCTCACGCGGCGAACACTCCCCGGCGCGACCACGCGGACCGCGGCGCTCTGCCGTCCGGAGGAGACGGCAACGCCGTGCAGCCCGCGGCGCGACGCGCGAAAGGCAACGCCGCTCCGAAACTGAAAGAACGGGAAGCGCTCCCGATTTACCAGGAAGCCAAGGCAAGCTATGCAAGACCAGACCCGTTGCACGCTGACCCAACCCGTGACGTGCTGAATGCGGGAATGCGTGGCGGCCGTCTAAGAGAGGGCTGCCATGCGCGCGATCGACCGGAAACTGATGCTGACCGCCCTCGTAGCTCTCGTGCTGGCGGGGTCACCGGCCGGGCTCGGCACCGCAGCAGCGCAATCGCGCGTGGCCCAGCAGGCCGGCGACACCGGCGTCGTGCCGGACGACGCCCTGACGCTGGTTGTCGGAACGCGCTTCGTCGCGCCGCCCGCCGGCGAGCTTTCCGCCAAGGAGCTGTTCGAGAAAGCGCGCATCCCGCTGTCGGACTTCAACGAGACCGACACCTGTGTCGATCAGGCCGCGCTCGACGTGGCGAAGGATTACTTCACGACGCTCGGGCGCGTGATGGGCAAAGCCGGTCACTACTATTTCGTGCCCGACGCCGAGATCGAGAAAGCCATCGCGATGTGCCAACGGATGCACACCGTCGCGCCTAAGGCGTGGACGCAAGGAAAAACCAAGATCATCGCGTTCGGCCGCGTCGTGCCGACCGAGGAGGCCCCCGCGCTCGAACGGAAGGTGCGTTGAGGCCAGCACCGCGAGCGATAGCGTACTGCCCGACATCTACGCACATCGCCGCAAAAGTCGGCACCCACGCCGGAGACCATCGCGCAAATGCGCGTATTTGCAGGCCGCACGCATTTGGCATGCCTCGTGCACTCCTCTCTCGCATAATGCCTCTAGGGTTCCGGTCGCGGCGCGATGCGCGATGCTGGTCCGAGAGAGGCGCTCTCGATCGGGCGTTGGCCTGACCGAAGCCACGGCGGGATAAAAGCCCGGGAGACCTATACCGCAGGGAGTTTCGGCTCTCGAACGGAAGGCCTCCTCGCATGCGCTCCATGCCCTCCGTTTTCCGAACCTCTGCGATCGACGGGATGTGGTCAGCACAGGGGTTCCTCATGAACAAGTCCGTTTCCAAGCTTCTTTGCGGCGCTGTCGCCGTGGCCGCGAGCCTGGCGCTCGCGATGCCGTCGGCGGAGGCCGCAGCGAAGAAAGACTTCAAGGTCGCCTGGTCGATCTACGTCGGCTGGATGCCGTGGGGCTACGCCGCCGACACGGGCATCGTGAAGAAGTGGGCCGACAAATACGGCATCACCATCGAGGTGAAGCAGTTCAACGACTACGTCGAGAGCATCAACCAGTACACCGCGGGCGCCTTCGACGCCGTGAGCCTCACCAACATGGACGCGCTCTCCATTCCCGCCGCCGGCGGCGTCGACACCACGGCCGTCATCGTCGGCGACTATTCGAACGGCAACGACGCCATCATCCTCAAGGGCAAGGAGAAGCTCGAGGACATCAAGGGCCAGACCGTCAACCTCGTCGAGTTCTCGGTCTCGCACTATCTGCTCGCCCGCGCGCTCGAAAGCATCGGTCTGGCCGAGAAAGACGTGAAGGTCGTCAACACCTCGGATGCCGACATGGCCTCCGCCTTCGCGACGACGGACGTCACCGCGGTCGTGACCTGGAAGCCGATCGTCTCGACGATCCTCGAAGCCCCCGACGCCAAGCTCGTCTACGACAGCTCGAAGATCCCGGGCGAGATCATCGACCTCATGGTCGCCAACACCGCGGTCATCAAGGACAACCCGGACTTCGGCAAAGCTCTCGCCGGCATCTGGTACGAAACGATGAGCGAGCTCGCCACGAAGCCCGCAGCGAAGGAGCACATGGCCAAGGCTTCCGGCACGGACGTCGCCGGCTACGACGAGCAGCTCAAGACCACGAAGCTGTTCACCACGCCCGCCGACGCGCTGGCCTTCACGACGGGCGGCGACATCAAGGGCAAGAACGAGCTCGTCGCCAAGTTCCTGTTCGACAAGTCGCTGCTCGGCAAGGACGCGAAGTCCGCCGAGGCCATCGGCATCGCGTTTCCGGACAAGAGCGTGTTCGGCGACACCGGCAACGTGAAGCTCCGCTACGACGCGACCTTCATGCAGGCCGCCGCGGACGGAAAGCTCTGATCCCTCCGGCCGACGCCAGACCAACGAAGCCGCGGGAGCACCGATGCGCCTCTTGAACATCAAACCGGACCGGGCGTGGACGGTCGCGCTCGCGGCTTTGCCTTTCCTCGCGCTGATCGCGGCCTACGTGATCGGCTCGGGCCTCCGCCTCGCGGAGAACCCGAACGACAAGCTGCTGCCGAGCTTCACGGCCATGGGCGAAGCACTGCGCCACATGGCCCTGCAGCCCGATCCGCGCAGCGGCATCTACCTGATGTGGAACGACACGCTGTCGAGCCTGTCGCTCCTCCTCTCGGCGCTGGCCATCTCGACCGCGATCGCGCTCGTCGTCGGCATCCTGATCGGCCTGCTGCCGGTCGCCGGCGCGACCTTCGGCCCAGTCGTCGGCGTGGCGTCGATGGTTCCCCCGCTCGCGCTGCTGCCGATCCTCTTCATCATCATGGGCCTCGGCGACGGTGCCAAGATCGCCCTCATCGTCATCGGCACGTCCTTGAAGCTCATCCGCGACATGGCGCTGCGCGTGAAGGACATTCCGGCCGAGATGCTGATCAAGGCGCAGACGCTCGGCGCCTCCACTTGGCAGATCGCGCTGCGCGTGGTGCTGCCACAGATGCTGCCGCGCCTGATCGACAGCGTCCGCCTGGAGATCGGCCCCGCCTGGCTGTTCCTCATCGCCGCCGAAGCCATCGCCGCGGATTCGGGTCTCGGCTACCGCATCTTCCTCGTCCGCCGCTATCTCGCGATGGACGTCATCATCCCCTACGTCATCTGGATCACGCTGCTGGCGTTCCTCATGGATCTCGCGCTGCGCGCCTTGCAACGCAAGGCGTTCCCCTGGTTTGCCGGAGCCCGCACCGCATGAGCGCCATCGTCTTCGACAAGGTCTGGAAGGAATACGGCGATCACGTCGTGCTCGAGCGAATCGACATCACGATCGAGCCACGGGCGTTCGTCGCCCTCGTCGGCCCATCGGGCTGCGGCAAGACCACGTTCCTGCGCATGCTGCTCGGCGAGGAGGCACCCACGCGCGGACGCATCCTGGTCGACGGAGCCCCGCTCAAGGTCGAGCCCGACTCCGACCGCGGCGTCGTGTTCCAGCGCTACTCGGTCTTTCCCCACCTCACCGTTCTGCAGAACGTGATGGTCGGGCGCGAGTTCGAGAAGTCCCCCATCCTCGGCAAGCTGTTCGGAGCGGCCCGGCGCAAGGCGGCGGAGGAAGCCGCCGCCCTGCTCGACGCCGTGGGCCTCAAGGGCCACGAGAACAAATACCCCGCGGCGCTCTCGGGCGGCATGCAGCAGCGTCTCGCACTGGCCCAGGCGCTGAACCGCAAGCCGAAGATCCTGCTGCTCGACGAGCCGTTCGGCGCGCTCGATCCCGGCATCCGCGCCGACATCCACGTGCTGATCCGCAATATCTGGAACGAGAACGACCTCACCGTCGTGATGGTGACGCACGACCTGTCGGAAGCCTTCCGCCTCGGCACGCGCGTCATCGCCTTCGAGCGCCCGCGCAATCGCCCGGAGGAGCTGGAGCGTTACGGCGCCACGCTCGGCGAGGAGGCGCCCGGCGCCATCGCGACGCCGTCGGGTCCCGCACTCGGCGCCTCGATCACGCGCGACTTCGAAGTCTGGCCGAAGAAGATCGCAGGCCCCGTCGGCGGGGCGCCGCCCGAGACGGCGGGCCTCGCGAAAGCGGCCGAGTAGCGCGCACGATTTCCGCCGGGGACGACCCCGCGCGGCTTCCTTCTCATCCCGGGACGGCCCGGACCAGCAATGTCGGGCGAAGCCGCCCGCAGAGAGGAGCAGCGGCGTGACGGACCTGATCTA
Organism: uncultured Hyphomicrobium sp.; assembly: GCA_964386545.1. GTDB lineage: Bacteria > Pseudomonadota > Alphaproteobacteria > Rhizobiales > Hyphomicrobiaceae > Hyphomicrobium_C. Next base: position 111,539 of record CAYLSI010000007.1, on the reverse strand, counting down.
CAGCGATGTGCTTCCGGGCGGAAAGCACTGGTCGATGACCATGCGGCGCAACACGCGCCTGCGCCTCATGGACGTGGACGGCGGCGCCAACGTCGGCATGCTGTTCTACAATCCCATGAACCTGCTCGAGCGCTACAACGCGCCCGACACGCTCAAGTGCCAGCACACCTTCAAGCTGACGCAGGGCCACTGCCTCTATTCGGACATGGGGCGCATCTTCTGCTCGATCGTCTCTGATACCAGCGGCTGGCACGACACGGTCTGCGGCAACAGCACCAAGGCCGGCGTCGCCGCCCGCTGGGGCGAGGTGTCGTACCAAACCCACCGCAACGACTGGCAGCAGAACGGCCGCGACAGCTTCCTGGTGGAAGCCGCGAAGTACGGCCTCGGCCGCCGCGACCTCGCAGCGAACGTGAACTGGTTCAGCAAGGTCGCGACCGACGAGACCGGGGCCCTCCGGTTCGACCGCCACGCCGCCCAACCCGGCGCGGCCGTCGAGCTGCGCTTCGAGATGGACACGCTCGTCCTCTTCCACACCTGCCCGCACCCGCTGGACGACAGCCCGTCCTATCCGAGAAAGCCCGTCCGCTTCGACATCCTCGACGGCGCGCCGGCCGACGCCAGCGACGCCTGCCGCCGTTCCGCGCCGGAGAACGGCCGCGGCTTCGAGAACAACCGGCTGTTCCACGCCGGCTGCGATTGCGGCTGAGCGAGAGGGAGGACAGCATGATCAAGGACAGCACGCTCCGCCTCGAGGATGCCGCCTACCGCGAGACCGTCCCGGCCGGAGGCTATTGGATGCACGTCGTCAAGCGCGGCGAGACGCTGCGCATTCTCGACCTCGAAGGCAACCAGGCTGCCGACACACTCTTTTTCAACGCGGACGATCCGCACGAGCGCTATTCGGCTTGCGACACGATCCGCGAGCAAAGGAACGTCTACCTCGGCCCCGGCTCGGTCCTCCTCTCCGATCTCTGCCGCCCGATGATGACGATCACGGCGGACACCGTGGGACGGCACGACACGCTCGGCGGCGCCTGCGCCACCGAGAGCAACACCGTGCGCTATGCGCTCGAAAAAAAGAGCATGCACGCCTGCCGCGACAGCTACCTCCTCGCCGTCGTCGAGAACGAGCAGTACGGCCTCACGAAGCGCGACATCGCCCACAACATCAACTTCTTCATGAACGTGCCGGTGACGCCCGACGGCGGCCTGACGTTCGCGGACGGCCTGTCCGCACCGGGCAAGTACGTCGAGATGCGCGCCGAGATGAACGTGATCGTTCTGATCTCGAACTGCCCGCAGCTCAACAACCCCTGCAACGCCTACAACCCCACCCCCATCGAAGTGCTGATCTGGCCGGAGGGCGCCTAAGCCATGTTCAAGAAGGTTTTGATCGCCAATCGCGGCGCCATCGCGTGCCGGATCATCCGCACGCTCGACCGCTTAGGCGTCGCGAGTGTCGCGGTCTACTCGGACGCCGACCGCCATTCCATGCACGTCGCCCAGGCGCGCGAGGCCGTGGCCATCGGCCCGCCGGCTGCCGCGCAGAGCTACCTCAAGATCGACGCCATCCTCGACGCCGCGAAGAAAACCGGCGCCGAGGCGATCCATCCGGGCTACGGCTTCCTGTCGGAGAACCCCGACTTCGCCGAGGCGTGCGCGAGCGCCGGCATCACCTTTATCGGCCCCACGCCGGACCAGATGCGCGCCTTCGGCCTCAAGCATCGCGCCCGCGAGCTGGCGCTTGCGGCCGGCGTTCCGCTCGCACCCGGGTCCGGCCTGATCGCGGACCTCGCCGCCGCGGAAGCGGAGGCGAGCCGCATCGGCTATCCGGTGATGCTCAAAAGCACGGCCGGCGGCGGCGGCATCGGCTTGCAGCTCGTCGCCTCGGCCGCGGAGCTCGGGCCCCTCTATGAGCGCGTCGAGCGCCTGGCCCGCAACAACTTCAAGGAACCGGGCCTGTTCCTCGAAAAGTACGTCGCGCGTGGGCGCCACATCGAGGTTCAGATCTTCGGCGACGGCAAAGGCCGCGTCGTCGCGCTCGGCGAGCGCGATTGCTCCGCCCAGCGGCGCAACCAGAAGGTCATCGAGGAAACGCCCGCGCCGGGCCTGTCGGAGAAAACGCGCGCAGCGCTCTGGGGAACCGCCCGCACCCTCGGTCAGTCCGTGAACTACGCCAGCGCCGGCACCGTCGAGTTCCTGTACGACAGCGATACCGACGCGTTCTATTTCCTCGAGGTCAACACGCGCCTCCAGGTCGAGCACGGCGTGACCGAGGAGGTCAACGGCGTCGATCTCGTCGAATGGATGGTGCGCCAGGCCGCGGGCGAGACGCTGCCGCTCGATCAGGAGCGCATCGCACCCGAGGGCGCGTCGATCCAGGTGCGCCTCTACGCCGAGGACCCGGGCCGCGACTTCCGCCCCAGCTCGGGCCTGCTCTCGCATGTGGCCTGGCCCATGGACACGCGCGTCGAAACCTGGGTCGAAAGCGGCTCGGAGGTCTCGCCGTTCTACGATCCCATGCTCGCCAAGATCATCGTCAAGGCCGAAACCCGACCCGAAGCGCTGGCGAAGCTTGAGAGCGCGCTCGCCGCGACGGAAATCGGCGGGCTCGAAACGAACCTCGACTATTTGCGCCAGCTCGCGGCCTCCGACGTTCTCGCCAACGGGGAGATGCTGACGCGCACGCTCGCAACCTATCCCTATCGCGTCCCGACCATCGAGGTCCTTGCGCCCGGCACGCAGACCACGATCCAGGACTGGCCCGGCCGCATCGGCTATTGGGCCGTCGGCGTGCCACCCTCCGGGCCCATGGATCACCTGTCGTTCCGGCTCGCGAACCGCCTCGTCGGCAACGGCGAAGGCGCGCCCGCGCTCGAAATCACACTCTCCGGTCCCACGCTGCAGTTCAATTGCGACACGACGATCTGCCTCGCAGGCGCCGAGATGACGGCCCGGATCGGCGACCGCCCGATCCCGTTCTGGCAACCCGTGAACGTCCGCGCTGGCGACGTCCTCAAGATCGGCAGCGTCACCGGTGCAGGCGCCCGCGCGTATCTCGCCGTCTCGGGCGGCTTCGACGTGCCGCCCTACCTCGGCAGCCGCGCGACCTTCACGCTCGGCAAGTTCGGCGGCCACGGCGGCCGCGCGCTGATGCCGGGAGACGTGCTGCACATTGCAATGCCCAACACGGACGCAGCACCGAGCACCGCGCCGCTGTCGGAGACATTGCGGCCCGCGCTGTCGCGCACCTGGGACGTCGGCGTGCTCTACGGCCCGCACGGCGCACCCGACTTCTTCACCGACGACGACATCGCCACGTTCTTCGCCGCCGACTGGGAGGTGCATTACAATTCCAACCGCACCGGCGTCCGCCTTATCGGCCCCAAGCCGCAATGGGCACGCACGGACGGCGGCGAGGCCGGCCTCCACCCCAGCAACATCCACGACAACGCCTACGCCATCGGCGCGGTGGACTTCACGGGCGACATGCCAGTGATCCTGGGGCCCGACGGCCCGTCCCTCGGCGGCTTCGTCTGTCCGGTCACGATCGTGCAGGCGGAGCTGTGGAAGCTCGGCCAGCTCCGCCCCGGCGACAAGGTCACCTTCAAGCGCCTGACACCGGCGGAGGCCCGCGCGCGCGAGATCCGCCAGGACGAGGAGATCGCCACACTCGCACCCAGCACCGCAGCGCGATCCGTCGACGCGTCGTTGCTCGGCGCGGACTCCTGCATCGTCGGCGATCATCCCGAGGAGGGCACGCTGCCGCGCGTCGTCTACCGGCGCCAGGGCGACAAATACCTGCTCGTGGAATACGGCCCGATCGTGCTCGACTTCGAGCTGCGGTTCCGCGCGCACGTGCTGATGACGAAGCTCGAAGCGCTCGCCATCCCCGGCATCGTCGACCTGACGCCCGGCATCCGCTCGCTGCAGATCCACTACGACAGCCGCGTCCTGCCGCTGCAGACGCTCGTGGACAAGCTCGCCGCCATCGAGGAGGCGATGGGTGACATCGGCGACATCGAGGTGCCGAGCCGCATCGTCCACATGCCGTTGTCGTGGGACGACGCCGCGACGCAGCTCGCGATCTCGAAATACATGCAGTCCGTGCGTGCGGACGCGCCCTGGTGCCCGTCGAACATCGAGTTCATCCGGCGCATCAACGGGCTCGACGACATCGAGGCCGTCAAGGACATCGCGTTCGGCGCGCGCTACCTCGTGCTCGGCCTCGGCGACGTCTACCTCGGCGCGCCGGTGGCAACGCCGCTCGATCCGAGGCATCGCCTCGTCACGACGAAATACAATCCCGCCCGCACCTGGACGCCGGAGAACGCCGTCGGCATCGGCGGCGCCTATCTCTGCATCTACGGCATGGAAGGTCCCGGCGGCTATCAGTTCATCGGGCGCACGTCGCAGGTGTGGAACACGCACCGCGTCACCACCGAGTTCGAGGCGGGCAAGCCATGGCTCTTGCGGTTCTTCGACCAGATCCGCTTCTATCCCGTGAGCGCGGACGAGCTTCTGGCCTTCCGCGACGGCTTCCCGCAAGGGAAGGCCTCGCTCCGGATCGAGCCGACGACGTTCAAGCTTTCGGAGTATCGCCAGTTCCTCGCCGACAACGCCGCCGACATTGCCGCGTTCAAGCAAAAGCAGCAGGCCGCCTTCGAAGCCGAGCGATCGCGCTGGCAGGCGAGCGACCAATCCGGCGCGGCCGTCAGCGACGGCGGCGCGAGCGACGCGGATGAGGACGCGCTGGCCGAGAACGAGGTGGCCGTCGCGAGCCCGGTGCCGGGCGCCGTCTGGAAGATCGAGGTCGGCAAGGGCGCACGCGTCAAGGAGGGCGACGTTCTGGTCGTTGTGGAATCCATGAAGATGGAAATGTCGGTGCACGCGCCCGCCGATGGAGTCGTCGCCGACGTGCGCTGCGCGGAAGGCCGTCCCGTCGCGCTCGGTCAAACGCTGATCGTTCTCGCCGAAACCATCGCGGAGGCCACGGCATGACCTCGTCGCTGTCCGCCCTCTCGCTCGATTTCGGAACGCTGAAGGACGGCTACGCTGCCGGAACCTTCACGCCGGCCGAGGTCATCGGCGAGGTCTACCGCCGCATCGCTGAAAAGGGCGAGCGCCCGGTCTGGATCTCGCTCGTGTCGGAAGCCGAAGCCCGCGCGAAGGCCGAGCGCGCGCCGAAAGGCCCGCTCTATGGACTGCCCTTCGCCGTCAAGGACAACATCGACGTCGCCGGCGTGCCGACCACCTGTGCCTGCCCGGACTTCGCTGACGTGCCGGAGCGCTCGGCCACGGTTGTCGAGCGCCTGGAGGCCGCGGGCGCCATCGTCATCGGCAAGACCAACCTCGACCAGTTCGCGACCGGCCTCGTCGGCACGCGCTCGCCCTACGGCATTCCCTCGAGTGTATTCGATGCGGGCTCCATCTCCGGCGGATCGAGCTCCGGCTCCGCCGTCGCGGTCGCCGCCGGCCTCGTCGCCTTCTCGCTGGGAACCGACACCGCCGGCTCGGGCCGCGTGCCGGCCGGCTTCAACAACATCGTCGGCCTCAAGCCCACCAAGGGCAGCCTGTCGGCGCGCGGGCTCGTGCCCGCCTGCCGGTCACAGGACGTGATCTCGATCTTCGCCCTGACCGTTGCGGACGCGGCCGCGGTGATGGCCGTCGCCTCCGCCTACGACGCCGAGGACGCGTTCTCGCGCAAGGCGCCGGCTCCGTTCACGCCCGTCGCGATGCCGACCGCGCCGCGGATCGGCGTGCCGACATCGGGCCTCGAATTCTTCGGCGACGCCGACGCCGAGCGCCTCTATCGCGCGAGCGTCGAGCGCATCGCGAACGACGGCGCAACAGTCGTTCCATTCGACTTCGCGCCGTTCAGGGAAACCGCGCGGCTGCTTTACGCCGGCCCGTGGGTCGCCGAGCGCCTCGCCGCCATCCGCGCCTTCGCGGAGGAGAAGCCAGAGGCATTGCACGAGGTCGTCGGCGCCATCATCCTGGGCGCCGCCAAGCTCTCCGCCGTCGACGCCTTCGAAGGCGTCTACAGGCTGGCCGAATTGACCCGCGCCGCCGAGGCCGAATGGGCGCACATGGATGCGATGCTGCTGCCGACGACCGGCACCACCTACACCATCGCCGACGTGCTGCGAGATCCGGTTGCGCTCAATTCCAACCTCGGCATCTACACGAACTTCGTGAACCTCATGGATCTTTCGGCGCTGGCGGTGCCGGCCGGCTTTCGCCCGAACGGCCTCCCGTTCGGTGTCACGCTGATCGCGCGCGCCTTCGAGGACGGCAAGCTCGCGACGATGGGCGACCGCCTGCACCGCGCGCTCGACGGACTGAAGCTCGGCGCAACGCCGAAGCCGCTCGCCGAAACGGAGCCCGTGACGCCCGCGCCCATCAAAGGCCGCATTGCCGTCGCCGTCGTCGGCGCGCATCTCTCGGACCAGCCGCTCAACAGCCAGCTTCGGGAGCGCAACGCCCGCCTCGTTACGACCACGCGCACCGCCCCGGGCTATAGCCTCTACGCGCTTGCCGGCACCGTGCCGCCGAAACCGGGCCTGCAGTTCGACGGGCGCGGCGCGGGCCGCATCGAGGTCGAGGTGTGGGAGATGGACGAGGCGGCGTTCGGATCGTTCGTCGCGCTGATCCCACCGCCGCTCGGTATCGGCACCATCACGCTGGCGGACGGCAGCCTGGTCAAAAGCTTCCTCTGCGAGCCGCACGGCCTCGCAGGCGCGACCGACATCACGGCCTTCGGCGGCTGGCGCGCCTATCTCGCACGCGACAAATAACGCCCTTAGGCCCGCGCCCGACCCCAGGCCCGCTCCTGGGGAATCGCTCAACCGCCTCCGCCCTTCCCGCGATCGTGCGCCCGTGACGCGTTTGTCAGGGAACTTTCATGTTCAGGTCCCACTGTGCGCTTCGACTGCAATGAGGGCTTTGACATGAACCTCTTCGTGATCGCGTGCGCACTCATGGGCGCCGGCGCCCTGATGCTCGCCTACCAGCGCGCCGGACGGCGGCGCTGCGAGACCTTGCTCGGACTGTGCGGAATAGCCCTTCTGGCTGGCGGCCTCGCCGTCGCGCGCGACGCCACGACCGGCTCCACCACGATCCTCTGGGTGCTGTCTCCCGCCACGCCCGCCGTCGCGGCGCTTTAGAGCCTGATCGTCCGAGATGCGAGCGCCCTGCCGAAGGCGGGCAAAATGGAGAGCTCGCATCGAGGGCGTGAATCAGACTCTTGAACAAAGACTTAGGGCGCGTTCATGCTCAGAATCCGATTCTGATAAGAGTGAACGCGCTCTAGTCGCCGCGGCGAGGCCGGCCAACGGCGTCAGCGCACCGCGCGGTCCGGCAGTTCGATGCGGAACGTCGCGCCCAGCCCCGTATCGACGAGCTCGAGCTTGCCGCCGTGCACGCCCACCAGCTCCGCCGCGATCGCGAGACCGAGCCCGGACCCGTCCTTGCGCGTCGAGGCCTGGAACGGACGGAACAGCGTCTCGCGGGCGCGCGGCGTGATCCCCGGCCCCGTATCCGAGATCTCGATGAACACCTTGCGCCCGTCGCGCCACGCCTTGACGTGGATCTCGTCCTTGTCCGGCTCGCCCTTGCTCTCGATGGCCTGCACCGCGTTGCGCGTCAGGTTGCTGAGCACGCGGAAGAGATGCTCGTGATCGGCATCGATCAGGAGCTGCTCGTCCACGTCGACGACCCAGGCGATCTTGCCCTCGCGCGGCAGGCCGATCCCTTCGGCCACCTCGTCGAGGATAGGCTTGATGCGCATGAGCTCGCGCCGCGGCTCCGCCTCCTCCGCGCGGCCGAACCGCATCGACGAGTTGCAGAAATTGATCGCGCGGTCGAGCGAGGCGATGAGCTTCGGCGCGAACTGCTGCACCGTCGGATCCGGAATCGAGGTGAGGCGGTCCGAGATGAGCTGTGCGTTCGCCAGCATGTTGCGCAGGTCATGGCTGATCTTGCTGACCGCGAGCCCGAGCTGCGCCAGCCTGTTCTTCTGAATGAGCGCTTGCGTGAGCTGGCGCTGCATATGCTGCAGCTCATGCTCCGCCGCGCCGATCTCGTCCGCGCGACCCGACGGCACGATGATGCGGCTCGCATCCTCCGGGTTCTCCGCAAAGCGCAGCATGTTGCGCGAGATGCGCATCACCGGCCGCACCAGGAGCGCGCTGATGGCGAAATAGACGAGCGCCGCCGTGATCAGCGAGATCAGGATCGAGAGATAGACGATGTTGAGACCGTAGCGGACCATGGCCCGCTTCAGCGTCTCCTCGGGCAGCACGACCTCGATGACGTCGTCGTAGCGCGGCCCCAGGTGGCCGACGATGCGGATCACCCGGTCGTCGGGCGCGAAGAAAACGGCGATCGCATCCCCGATCTGCGACAGGCGGATCGAAAGGTCCTGCATCAGCGTGAGGTCGCTCGGCTGCCTGAGATCGAAATGCTCGTCGATCGTGATCTCGGTGACGGGCGGCAGAACGAGGCGGCGCGCGCCGCCGCGCCGGATCGCAACCGCCCGCACGAGCGCCGTGCGCACGAGCTCGTTGCGCAGCGCCGGCGGCACCGTGCGCCCCGGCACGGCTTCCGCGGCCAGCGCCGCAACGTTCGCGGCCGTGAGCCGGTCGTTGAGCCAGCTGATGCGATAGTTGGCGATCGCAGGCAGGAAGATCAGGATCTCCGCGAGCGTCACGAACAGCGCCGTCAGAACGAGGAGCTTGGCCGACAGGCCGATCCTGAGCCAGGCGCGCCGCACGCTTTGCATGCGCGCAGCAAGCCAGGGCCAGACGGCCAGGCCGGATTTCTCCATCGGTTCGATGATACGCTCATCCATTTTGCGAGGCACGCTCACGACTGCATGCAGAAACCGCCGCCCGGAGCCTCCCTTCGGGCAGTCGGCAAACACGACGATGCTTGCGAGTCTGGCACTTCGGACCGCCCCTGTCACCCTTGGCCCGCCCCGGCACGACGGCGACCCGCCTACATCGTAAAGGCGACCGGACGATCAGCGGCGCTAACCAAGGCGCGCAAGAAAATCAATGAGCTTACGGACGCTAGAGTTCCCGGAGACGGAGGACAAATACCTCACCGCCGCCCGCTTGGAGGCTTCGCTCAGCGTCGGATAGGGCGCGATGTGAGACGCGACGGCCTTGACGTTGAGCCCTTGCGCGACCGCCAGTGCCCAGATCGAGATCAGATCGCTGGCCCGCGCGCCCGCGATCGTCGCGCCGAGCACGCGCCCGCTCGCGCTGGTGACGACTTTGACATGGCCCGCCTCCTCGCGGTCGATCTGCGCCCGGTCGACTTCGGAGAACGGCCAGCGCAGAACGCGGATCTTGTGACGGGCCGCGCGCGCCTCGTCCTCGGTCAGGCCCACGTGCGCGAGCTCGGGATCGGTCATGACGACGGCCGGCACGATCGTCTTCGAGGCGCGTGCGGGCGCCCAGAACAGCGCGCGCTTCATGGCGATCTCGGCCTGATACGACGCCCCGTGCGCCGAGGGCGCGCTGCCGTTCACGTCGCCCACGGCATAGATGCGCCGATTGGAGGTGCGGAGCCCGCCGTTGACCGTAATGCCGGTGGGCGCGTGCTTGATGCCCGCCGCGGCGAGGTTGAGATCGTCGAACGTAGGCGTGCGTCCGAGCGCGACGACGAGATGCGATCCGTCGATCGTATCGAAACCGTGCACCGTGGAGACGTGCACGCGCGCGAAACCGGACATCTTCTCGACCCGCTCGACCTTCGTGCCTTCGCGGATGTCGACGCCTTCCGCGCGCAGTGCGCTGAGCACGACGGCCGCCGCCTCCGGCTCCTCGCGGCCGAGCGCGCGCGCCGCTTCGAGCACCGTCACGCGCGCCCCGAGCCTCAGATAGGCCTGCGCCAGCTCGAGCCCCGTCGCGCTGCCGCCAACGACGACGAGATGCGTGACGCGCCGGTCGATCTCGTCGAGCGTATCCTCGGTGTAATAGGGACAGACGTCGAGGCCCGGGATCGGCGGCACCGTCGGTGCCGAGCCGGTCGCGATCACGAAGCGGCGCGCCGTGATCCGGTAGTCGCCGGCCAGCAGCGTGCGCTTGTCCAGGAACCGCCCCGCGCCGAGGATGACGCGAATGCCGAGCCCCGTCATGCGCTCGACCGACACGTTCGGCGCGATCGACGAGATCACGCCGCGCACATGCGCCTGCAGCGCGCGGAAGTCGATCTGCGGATCGACGGCCGCGATGCCGAACGGCGCGGCCGTGCGCATATCGTAGGCACGGCGGGCGGACGCGATCAGCGCTTTCGCCGGAACGCATCCGGCGTTGAGGCCATGGCCGCCCATGCGCTGCTTTTCGACGAGCACCACCTGCCGGCCGAACGCCGCCCCGATCGTCGCCGCGGCGATACCGGCCGCCCCCGCGCCGATCACGCAAATGTCGGTGGTGAGCGCCTCTCCGCTCACTTCGGCCGCCCCGCTGCTCTCCCGTGGAACGACCGCGACGGGAGCAACCCCATCGGGCAGAGGCCCGCTTGGCGCGGAAGGAGGGCTCGGTTCGTTCATGGGGTGAAGCTCCGGAATGAAGTTAACCGAGATTTCCCCGGTCTCTGAGCCTATTGCAAGGGCTTAGCGGACGCTCGCGCGGCCGATCTCCCCGCCATCGGGCGAGTTGCAGGATCAAGCGGCCTGCACGCGCACGGCCGGCCGCGACACGCGCGCGTTCCGCGGCAACACAATTGACTTGGCGCAGCGCGCAACTTATAAGCCCGCAATCCCATCACGATCAGGCTTGGATGGCGCCTTCCGCCATCGCCAATGCTGTTCGTTCTTGAATTGACTGGAGTAATTGCCGTGAAACGGACCTATCAACCGAGCAAGCTCGTGCGCAAGCGCCGCCATGGCTTCCGCGCCCGCATGCAGACGGCCGGCGGCGTCAAGGTCATCGCGCGTCGCCGCGCCAAGGGCCGCAAGCGCCTTTCGGCCTAGCAGCGAACCTGCGGCACAGCGGTTGCCCGGAGTGCGGGAGGCGGTGCCGTGCAGGTTGCGACGCTAAAAAAACGTTCGGAATTTCTGAGACTTAGAGGGGGCGCGCGATTCGCGACCCCTTCTTTCGTTGTGGAAACGCGTCCGCGCGTTTCCACCGCAGACTGTCCCGACGGGCCGCGCTTCGGCTTCACCGTGACCAAGAAGCTCGGCGGTGCCGTCGTCCGCAACCGGATCCGCAGGCGCCTCAAGGCCGCCATCGCCCTGGTCGCCGGCGGACTGGCCCGCCCGCAGCACGACTACGTCATCGTGGCGCGCCGCGAGGCGCTCGACCGGCCGTTCGCCGACCTCAAGAAAGACCTTGAACGCGCTTTGCAACGCGTGCATCACCCTGCGGCGGCAGATAAAAACAGGCGCGCCTGATCGGCGCGGACAAGGCCGCGCTCAAATCACCCGTTCCCACCTGCTTCGCGCGGGATGTAAGAGAGCAAGCCGAAAATGCGGAGCTGCCTGCAGTGGCATGGCAGCTGGCCGCGCAATCCGAGGATTTCATGAGCCAGCGTCCCGACGACCAGAAAAACCTGCTCATTGCCGTCGCCCTGTCCATGGCGGTGATGCTGGGCTGGCAGATGTTCTACGCGGGCCCGCAGATCAAGGAGCAGCAGCAGCGCACCCAGCGCGAGCTCGCCGCCAAGAAGGAGGCCGAGGGCGCGGCCCCCGGCGCCACGGCCCAATCCCCGGCGACGCCCGGCGCGACGGTGCTGCCCGGTGCCCAGCGCCCCGCCGAAACGCTCTCCGCGCTGCCGACCGGCACGCGCGACGAGGCGCTCGCCAAGTCCGCCCGCGTCCCCGTCGACACGCCCTCTCTCAAGGGCTCGATCGCGCTCAAGGGCGGCCTGATCGACGACCTGACGCTGCTGAAGTACCGCGATACGGTGGACCCCAACAGCCCGCACGTCGTGCTGTTCTCCCCGCTCGGCGCCCCGCACGCCTACTTCGCCGAATACGGCTGGCAAGGCGCGCCGCGCTCGCAGATCGCACTGCCCGACAGCGAGACCGTCTGGCAGGCTCCCGCCGGCGCAAAGCTGACGCCGGAGGCGCCCGTCACGCTGACGTGGGACAACGGCCAGGGCCTCAAGTTCGCGCGCACCATCGCGATCGACGACAAATACATGCTGAGCATTGCCGACGAGGTCGAGAACACGACCTCGAGCGAGATCGTGCTGACGCCCTATGCCCGCCTCTATCGCTTCGGCACACCGAAGACAATGGGCTACGTCGTGCTCCACGAGGGCCTGATCGGCGTCCCGGGCGATGCCGGCCTCAAGGAGATCACCTATCACGACGTTCTCGAGGACGGCGGCGGACAGAGCTTCGACAGCAAGACGGGCGGCTGGCTCGGCATCACCGACAAGTACTGGGCCGCGGCCCTGATCCCCGACCAGAAGACGACGTACGCCGCGAGCTTCCGCGGCCAGCGTGCGGGCGCAGGCGCGCAGGAAATCTTCTGGACCGACTATCAGCACGGCGTCGTTGCTCTCGCGGCCGGCGCCAAGCACAAGAACGAGGCGCATCTCTTCGCCGGCGCCAAGCAGGTCAAGGTCATCGAGGACTACGAGGACAAGCTCGGCATCGAGAAGTTCGAGCTGCTCGTCGACTGGGGCTGGTTCTACTTCATCACCAAGCCGCTCTATTTCGTGATCGACTGGCTGTACGGCATCCTCGGCAACTTCGGCCTCGCCATTCTCGCCGTGACGGTCATCGTCAAGGGCCTGTTCTTCCCGCTCGCCAACAAGAGCTACGAGAGCATGGCGAAGATGAAGAAGCTGCAGCCGCAGATGGAAGCCCTGCGCGAGCGCTACAAGGACGACAAGGCCAAGCAGCAGCAGGAGCTGATGCGCCTCTACCAGGAGGAGAAGATCAACCCGCTCGCGGGCTGCCTGCCGATCCTGGTGCAGATCCCGGTCTTCTTCGCGCTCTACAAGGTGCTGTTCGTCTCGATCGACATGCGCCACGCGCCGTTCTTCGGCTGGATCAAGGACCTTTCGGTCGCCGATCCGACCTCGATCTTCAACCTCTTCGGCCTCCTGCCGTTCGCGGTGCCGGAGGCGCTCCACATCGGCATCTGGCCCGTCATCATGGGCATCACGATGTGGATCCAGATGCAGCTGAACCCGCCGCAGCCGGACCCCATCCAGCAGCAGATCTTCTCGTTCATGCCGCTGCTGTTCACGTTCCTGCTCGCCTCCTTCCCGGCCGGTCTCGTGATCTACTGGGCCTGGAACAACATCCTGTCGATCGCGCAGCAGTGGTACATCTCGAAGAAGCAGGGCGTCGAGGTGCATCTGATACAGAACCTCAAGCGCACGTTCGGCCCCATCTCACGGCTCTTCGGACGAAAATCCGAATCCAACGGATGACCGCAGACGCGCTCTTCTCGCCCGAGGACCTCGAGGCCGGTGAGCAGTTGGTCGCGCGGCCCTGGCGCTTCGTGAAGGGCGTCGTGGCGCTCGACGGATTGCCCGACAACGGCTGGACGGAGGTCGCCTTCGCCGGCCGCTCCAACGTCGGCAAGTCGAGCCTGATCAACGCCATGGTCCGCTTCGGCGGCTTGGCGCGCACCTCCAACACGCCCGGGCGCACGCAGGAGCTGAACTTCTACACGCCGCACGACGCGCCGCTCTATCTCGTCGACATGCCGGGCTACGGCTTCGCCAAGGCTCCGAAGGACAAGGTCGACGCCTGGACGAGCCTGATCCGCACCTACCTCGGCGGACGCCCGAACCTGCGCCGCGTCTTCCTCTTGATCGACAGCCGCCACGGCATCAAGGCGCCCGATCGAGACATCATGAAGATGCTCGACACGACGGCCGTGCCCTACCAGATCGTGCTGACGAAGATCGACAAGATCGGCGAGCACGCCGCCCCCGCCGTGCGGAAGAAGACGGAGGAGGAGATCGCCTCCCACCCGGCCGCCTTTCCGGTCGTTCTCGCCACGTCGTCCGAGAAGAGCATGGGCCTCGCCGAACTCCGCGCGACGCTGGCCGCGATCCTGCGCGACTGATCCCCAGAGCCTGATCGTCCGGAGATGCGTTCACGCGCAAATCCGAGTCCAATATGAGTGAGCGCGCTCTACGGCAGCGGAAGCGCCGCCCGCCACAGCGCGAGCTTTTCCTCGAAGTTCCGCGCCGCATGCGCCGGGCTCGTCGACGGCAGCACCGTGACGGCGACGCCGGCTGGGCAATGGCGCGCCGCATGCCGCTTGAAGCTGGACGCCGCCTTGCCGCCGTTGAGGCCGATGTGCGTGAGCTTCGGCACGCGCGCGAAAAAGGCCGCGAAATCGTTCGGCACCTCGTCGCGGATGTCGGCATCGAGGCTGCCCGGCCGCACGCACGACTGGAGCACGTCCCACACGGCGACGCCATGCGCGCCGAGGATCGCGACGCGCTCCGCATAGGGCTTGTCCGGCCCCGCGCCGACGAGCGCCCCCATGATGCGCCAGAACGCGTTGTGCGGATGCGCGTAATACTGCCCGGCCGAAAGCGACGCCTGGCCGGGCATGCTGCCGAGGATCAGGATGCGGGCTTCCGGCGTTGCCAGCGGCGCGAAGCTGCGGACGCCCCCCTGGCGCATGCCCGTCCGCCCCGGCGCCATCAGCCGCCGAGATACTTGGCCGCCAGCAGCTTCGCGATGACGAAGCCGGTCTCGCCGAACTTGGCGAGGATGCCGCCCGCGACCGCGGCGGCGATCCAGCCGAACCAGCGCCACGCGGTGCGCGCATAGTTCGTGGCGACCTTGACCTCGATCACCTGATCGGGGAGCGCCGTTTCCGCCGTGACGCCATCGGCTCCCACCGTGCGGGCCGAGACGATGAGCTGAAGCTGCCGCCGCCCGCGCGTGCGCGGCGTCACCGTCCAGCGCCAGCTCGCATAGTCGTCGGCCGCGAGCCCCAGCACGTTCTCGATCCACTGCGTCTCGGGCGAGCGGTTCTCGATGGTGAAGCCGCCTTCCGGCGCGCGCAGCCGCACCGACATGGCCTTCGTCACGACGACCTCGTGACGGAACACCGCCCCGCCCCCCTGCAGACCCTCGGCCAGCGCCTTGACGTCCGCGCGCGCGATCCGCGCTTCCACGACGACCGGCACGAGCACGCGCATCCGCCGCGGAATGTTCTCGACGAGCTGCCCCGCCTCGATCAGCGGCCACGAGCCGACGAACGGCCCGGCGTTGGGAGCCGCCCGGCGACGGGGCTCCTGCGGCGGCCCCGTGCGCGGCACGTCCTGCGGCGAGCGTCCGCGCGCGCTGGCCGGCGGCCCAGCCGGCGGCGGCGGCGCCATCGGCATCTCGGCCTCGGCCGGCGGGGGAGCATGATACGGCTGATGCGGCGGCTCGACGTGACGCCCCTGGTCGGCGCCCTGACGCGAAGGATCCGCCCGGCGCGGCGCGGCGGCCTCGTCGAACCGGGGCTCGTGCGGGGCCTCGGGCCGCGTGTGACCGAAATCGGGTGCGGCCTCCTCTTCGAATGTCGGCTGGGCCGGCGGCGGCGCGGGCTGAGGCGCGGGGCGCGGCGGCGGCCCGCCGAGATCGGGATAGTTCGCGCGCGGAAGCGGCGATGAGGCGGACGATGCCCCCTCGCGCTGCTGCAGCCGCTCGCGCGCCGACGCGAGGATCTCCTCGGTCGACGCCGTCGGGTTGAAATCGCGCGGCGGGGCCATGCCCGGCAAGCTGCGCTCCGCCGGCGCGGACGGCACGTGCGGCTGGGCGGGTGGCGCGGGCTGAGGCGCAGGCTTCGGCTCGGGCGCCGCCACCGGCGCAGGCTGAGATTGCGGCACAGGAGCCGGTGCAGGCGCCGGCATCGCCACCGGCGGCGCAGGCTGCGGCGCTGGCGACGCCGGTGGCGCAATCGGCGTCGCGCGCTGCAGCGCCCGGATCACCTCCTCGAAGGTCAGGCCCTGCACGCGCAGGAACTGCGCCGCCGCGCTCGTCCCGTCGCCGACGATCGCCGCCAGCACGATCGCGCCGTTGATCTCGCGCCGCCGGCCCTGCCGGGCCGCCGCGGCCGCCGCTTCCAGGATACGCCGGAGGTCGGGCGAAATCGCCGTCGTCTGAACGTCGCCCTCGCCGATCCGATCATCGGACCGGCCGAGGTATTCGGACACTTCCGCGGCGAGCTGGTTGAGATCGACGTTGCTCGCCTTGAGCACCACCGTCGCTTCCGGATCCTCCGTCAGCGCCAGCAGAAGGTGCTCGAGGCTCACCTCGCGATGCGCCTGCGCGGCCGCATAATCTGCGGCGCGGGTCAATGTCGCCGTCAGGTAGGGCGACATGGGAATTCTGCCGAGATCGTCGACGATCATCGTCGTCATACCTGTTCCTCTGGACCGGGCCCGGCCCGATTCGGCGTGGCTCCGGTCGGCGTGAACCGGCGCCGGATCGAATCTCCTAGACGGGATATGACGTTATGATCCCATTTCGAGCAAGATTGGACCCCGCGACCGGAGAACTCAACGCGTAATCTTGGCGCGCGAATGTGTAGGAAATCCGTTGAGGACGGCGATCCACCGGGTATATGTGCTCGCCGGGGCGGCGGCCGGGCGCCCGGCGGAAATCGGCAGCAGGGATCGAGCGAAACGATGGCAAAAGCGACGGACGCGGCGGGCGCAACCCAGACCCTCGACCCGAAGGACATTTCCGCCCACGTCCAGGCGCGCATCCTCGCCGAAGCCCTGCCCAACATGCTGCGCTACGACGAGCAGACCATCGTCGTGAAGTTCGGCGGCCACGCCATGGGCGACCAGGCCCTCTCGGACGCCTTCGCCAAGGACATCGTCTACCTGAAGCAGTCCGGCATCAACCCCATCGTCGTCCACGGCGGCGGGCCGCAGATCGCGACGATGCTGAAGAAGCTCGACATCTCGTCGGAGTTCGTCCAGGGCCTGCGCGTCACCGACAAGCCGACGATCGAGGTCGTCGAGATGGTGCTGGCCGGCCGCATCAACAAGGACATCGTGCTCGCGATCAACCGCCAGGGCGGCAAAGCCGTCGGAATCTGCGGCAAGGATGCCAACCTGATGATCGCGCGCAAGATCACCCACATGGCCGATCCCGCCACCAACGAGATGAAGGACGTGGACCTCGGCTATGTCGGCGATCCGCTGCAGGTGAACCCGCACATCGTCGACGTCATCTCGAAGTCCGACCTGATCCCGGTCATCGCGCCCATCGGCATTTCGCCCGAGGGCGAGACGCTGAACATCAACGCCGACACGTTCGCTTCCGCGCTCGCCGCCCGCCTCAAGGCCAAGCGCCTGCTGCTGCTGACCGACGTGGAAGGCGTGCTCGACAAGAACGGCGGCCTGATCGCCGAGCTCGCCGTGGACGAGGCGCAGGAGCTGATCCGCAACGGCACCATCACCGGCGGCATGATCCCGAAGATCGAAGGCTGCATCGAGGTCGTGGAAGCGGGCGTCGAGGCCGTCGTCATCATCAACGGCAAGGTACCCCACAGCGTGCTCTTGGAGCTCCTGACCGACCACGGCGCGGGTACTCTCGTCGGGCGGCGCAAACCGAAGGTGAAGACGTCCACATGACGGCGGAGCGCAAGCCGAAGCCCTCGTCCCGCGCGGCGGACGACGCTCCCGTCGTGCTCCAGCCTCGCGCCGGCGCATCACCCCGGAGCTTCGAGCGCACCGACGTCTGGATCTTCGATCTCGACAACACGCTCTATCCTGCCGAATGCAACCTCTTCGCCGAGGTGGACCGGCGCATGGGCGAGTTCATCGCGCGCTACCTCGGCGTGCCGTTCGCCCACGCGCGCCACCTGCAGAAGACCTACTACCGGCAATTCGGCACCACGCTCTCGGGCCTGATGAAGGTCCACAAGCTCGATCCGTCGGAGTTCCTGGCCTACGTCCACGACATCGACCTGTCGAAGATCTCGCCCTGCCCCGCGCTGCGGGCGGAGATCGCCGCACTTCCCGGCCGCCGGCTCATCTACACGAACGGCTCGCATCACCATGCCGAGCGCGTGGCGGAGAAGCTCGGCGTCCTCGATCTCTTCGAGGACATTTGCGACATCGCGGCCTGCGACTACGTCCCGAAGCCCGAGCGCGACGCATTCCGCCGCATGATCGACCGCCACGGCGTCGCCGCGCACCGCGCCGCCATGTTCGAGGACATGCCGATGAACCTCGCCGTGCCGCACGACCTCGGCATGACGACCGTGCTCGTGCACTCGAGCTATCTCGATCACCCCGTCCAGCAGCAGATGAAATCGTGGACGGAGCTGCCCGATCACATCCACCACATGACGCTCGATCTCACCGGCTTCCTTGAAATGCGGCGCGATGCGGCCCACAAATCAAGGGACCGCGAAGAAGGAGAAGCACCCGATGCGTGAAACGACAGAGGCCACAATCCCGTCCGATCCGGCGATCGTCAGCCGCCGTTCGGCCCTCGCCCTGGGCGGCGCGGCCATCGCCGGCGTCTCCGCCCTGGCCGCTACGTCCGCCACGGTGCTGGCGCAGGATCACGACCACAGCCACCACGACCACGCCGGCCATGACCACGGCAGCCACGATCACGGCAGCCACGATCACGGCAGCGCCAAGCCCGACACGCAGCATCAGGCCGTGATCGACAGCGCGCTGGACTGCGTCGCGAAAGCCGAGGCCTGCGTGCCCCACTGCGTCGCCTCGCTGGCAAAGGGCGATACGTCGCTTGCCGAATGCCTCGAAAGCGTGCTCGCGATGATGCCGATGTGCACTGCCGTCGCCCGCCTCGCCGCGCTCGATGCGCCGCGGCTGAAGGACGTGGCCAAGCTCTGCGCCGACATCTGCGTCGACTGCGAGAAAGTGTGCCGCAAGCACGAAGCCCATCACGCCGTGTGCAAGGCCTGCGCCGACTCCTGCGCCCACTTCATCAAGGAAAGCCGCAAGCTCACCGACGCCTGAGACGGCTTCGTCTGCTGGGATAGCGGCCCCGAAGCGCCGCTCACCGCTGCGTCTCCCAGCAGTCGTCGATGACGTGGTAGCGCCGCATCTGCCGGCGGCCCGGCTCGTTGTCCCGGCGGGGCTCCCATCCCCCATCGCGCCGGTGACCGATGTCGCGCGGGTGAGACGCGCCGGCGCGCCACATCCGCGACGCCAACTGCCGTTCCTCGTCGCCGACGGCCTGCAGATAGATCGCCGTGGTCTCCATGCGCGCGTGCCCCAGCCAGCGCTGCACGAGATTGAGCGGAACGCCGGACCGCACGGCGTGCATGCCGAAGCCGTGCCGCAATCCCTTGGGCGACGCATAGGGACCGGGGCCGATGCGGGCCGCTGCCATCACGGACTTGATGAGCTGCCACGCCCGCACGCGCCCCCAATGCCACAAGCGCTCGCAATGCGCGTCTTCGCGCTCGCAGCTCAAAGCGAGCAATTCCGAGAGCAGCCACGCCGGCACCGGCACCTCACGCATGATCACGCGGCTCGTCCGCTTCTTGAGAGACCGGAACGCGATCACGCCTTCACTGGGAAACAGCGAGGCCGGGCTCAAGGCCAGCGCTTCCGAAATCCGGCATCCGGTCAGGACCAGGGTGAGGCACAGGGTCCGCAACGACGGAGACATCTCGCCTGCCGTCGCGATGAAGCGGCCGCGCTCGGACGCGTCGAGATACTTCCGCGCCCCGTCGGCCGTGTGGAGGCTGAGGCCGTCGGCATTGGTTTCGCGGCTGCGCTTCGGTGTGCCGGAATACGAGATTTTGATCTGATCTGACATTTGACGTTCTTGAACATTCTGTTGCCTAACTAGGTAGGCCGCAATTCCATTTGATTTTCAAAGATTAATCCCCCAACGCTCCCCGAGGACAACCCAATTATTTGGGTTTCCGGTCAGCACCTTAAACAGAATGTTCAATTTTGTTGCCTCGCGGACGCGGCGACGCGGGAGGCCCTTTGCTCACAGCGATTTCGCACGACCATTTTCATGCGAAGGGCTCATGCCCGGCATCGGTGAAATCATTGCGAGCACTTTGTAGGGGGACAAATACGCCATGCTCATCATCGTTTGGCTTCTCTTTGCTCTCGTGGTCGGAGCGTTCGCCTCCAGTCGCGGGCGCTCAGGATTAGCCTTCTTCCTACTCAGCGTGCTCCTCAGCCCCATTGTCGGGTTCATCATCGCCCTGATCGTAGGTTCAAATACGCCGCCAACCGCGGTTGCATCACTGCCTAACGTCAATCCTGATTTCCGCGCCAAATGGACCAACCTCGCCCGCTACGACGCCGACATCAGCAACGCCGTAGACAAGCTGACGCCCTACGGCAATGAAGCCGTCCTTCGCTTCCGCGACATCTATGAGACCGTCAACGACAAAGCGGCCATTCCCGCCATCGTTGCCGACATCGAAGCCCATGCAAAATCCATCACCGACCCGACGGGTTGGGCACCGGAAGGGTTCAAGCAGGCCGGTGTCGAAAACGGTGTCCCGGTGTTCAGGTCCGGGAACAGGTTTTGGGTGGGCGGAGAGCATTTCCCGGACGCGAACAGTGCCACCGCCTTCGCGTATCAGCTCGGCCAAGCCCATCGTCGGTAATTACACGCCCCTTGCGGTTCGACGGAGCGCACTGCTGGAAGGTTCATTTTTCGCGCGGGATCTTGGTCGGCATTGACCCCTATGTGCACAGCAACAGCCACTTCATGCCCTCAACATTGGTGCGCTCGACCATGCAGCTCGACCTCTCCAGCCTCGCCAGAAAAATTCTCCTTGTCGGCATTGCAGGGGTCATCCTCTCCCTGTTCCTCTGGTATTCAAATCGCCCGCCGGGACCGAGCGACTTCGATATCCGACAGGGACACGGCAGCCTGATTGGCGGCTATGGCGTGCGTGTTCTCCAGGAAGCGCGCGACAACTATTATCAATGTTTCGCGTCATCATCGACGCAGCACGCCACCTGTCCGATAGGCGGCAATCTCCACCTGCTCTTCTGGGGAAGCATTCTACTGGCGGCCGCAGGAGGGCTCGTGCTGACGTCCCTCAAGGCCAACGCCCCTGCACTTCAGCGCGCTGGACACGAAGAAATTTCCGAGTGGCCTCTCTCGGATCGCACCAATAGGGCATCGCGCAAGACCATTGCACTATATACGGTCGCGTCGATCCAAGTCGTAGCCGGATTTTTCGGCGGGTTCTTTGGCGCTTTCCAGATACTTGAGGCGCTCGGTTTTGACGGATACGTCTTAATATACGGACATAATAGCCTCTCAATCGATCTCATAGTTGTCGTCGCTGCGTGGTGCATTGTGCTCGGCATCGGATATGTTGCATCCCGCATATCTTCATCGAGCTTGTCCGCGCCAACATTCTATCACGCCATTGCCTCTATCTCATTTGGCGTCGCTGCGGTGTTATTCATACATTTCGTTGTTCCCGACATATTTTCTTACGTTATCGATTTCGGAACACGTTTTTTCTTTCAGTCCGTGGCGTTGGTTGCAGGGTATTGGTTTGGAGAACTCATTCGGCAGCGTCGTGCAGAAAACTGACTTGTTTCCAACGCACAAGGGCAACCTTCGCGCTTTCGCGGAGTCGGATCGCGAATTCTTCAACGAGAGCAGGAAGCTCATCTGAGCGCGTATCGGATCACCCCTGCTTCTCCCAACGCCCGCTCTCCGACTGGCGCCAGTAGGTCACCGTAGAGCCCGCCGCGCGTGCGGCCTGCCACTGCTGGCGCGCCCGCGCCACCGCATCCGCGTCGCGCCCGTCGAAAATGCAGACGATGCGCACGAACCCTTCGAACACGCTCGTTTCCGCGCCGTCGACCAGGAAGCGCACCCCCGCGCCGTTCGGCGTATCGTCGCCCACCGTGAGGTAGACCGGCTGGCGAGCGGGATCGCCGTCGCGCGCCGTGCCATGCGGCAGGAAGCTCGCGTCGTCATAGGTCCAGAGCGAGAGGTCGAGCGCTTCGAGACGCTCGGCGCTGCCCGATTGCACCACCGCGCGCCAGCCACGCTCGAGCGTCCGTTCGAGCAGCGACGGCAGCACGCTTTCGAGCGTGGCCCGCTCGAGGTGGTAGAACAGAACTTCGGCCGGTTGACCGCTCATGCGCCCCTCTGCAGTGCGTTTGTCAAAAATGAAAGAAGGCCCCTTGATGTTGGAGAACGGGTCACCTATCTGTCGTGGTCCGGTGCGGCGCCATCAAGGGTGACGCCCGTGCGGGCGGTGACGTTCAGCAGCATCTTCGGGTTCGCTGCTGGACTCCCGCCCGCTGCGATTCTTAAGCCCTCATTCGAAAATTCCAGCGCCGCGCGAACCGCGCGTGTCAGCTTAGAGCCTGATCGTCCGAGATGCGAGCGTCCTGCCGAAGGCAGGCAACAAAGGTGTGCCGAAGGCGGGCAAGAGGGCCGAAGGCGGGTAAAATGGAGAGCGCGCATCGAGGGCGTGAATCAGACTCTTGAACAAAGACTTGGAGCGCGTTCATGCTCAGCCCCCGATAGAGTGAACGCGCTCTAGAGTTTTTCCGACTGAGTTGGAAACATGGCCATGCGATCGTCTTTCGTGTCTGGATCCCGGCCTGCACGCAAATGACGTCATCCCGGCGCAGGCCGGGATCCAGACGCGCTTGCATATGTCGAACCATTGTTTCAACCCCTCACCCGGACGCGATTTTCAATCGCGTCCGACCTCTCCCTCTGGGAGAGGTGAAGGGCTCTCCCGTCTTGGCGGAGCCAAGCTTCGCTTGAACGCGGGAGATGTCCAACGTCATGGCCGCCGTCCGCGCGGAGCGCGACTTCTCCGTGACGAGGTGGCCATCCAAGAGGACGCTTGGCTATGCCAAGACGGAAGAGGTGAAGAGGTTCCTTAACCTCTCCCCGCTGGGGAGAGGTCGGACGCGATTTTCAATCGCGTCCGGGTGAGGGGGCGCTGCGCCGTGTCGATTCACACGGACCTAACCCCGCCGCCCCTTGGAGGCGAACGGATTGTCGCCGCTGCGCAGATTGAGCCGGATCGGCACGCCAGGAAGATCGAACGCGGCGCGCAGGCTGTTTACGAGATAGCGCTGGTACGACTTGGGCAGCGCATCCGAGCGCGAGCAGAACGCGACGAACGTCGGCGGCCGCGTCGACGGCTGCGTCATGTAGCGGATCTTCAAGCGGCGACCCGACGGCGCAGGCGGCGCGTGCCGCGCCAGCGCCTCCTCGAGCCAGCGGTTGAGCTGCGGCGTCGCCACGCGCCGGTTCCAGATCTCGGACGCCTTGACGATCGCGCGCATGAGCTTGTCGAGGCCGTTCTCGCTCGCCGCCGAGATCGGCACGACCGCCACGCCCGGCACCTGCGCGAGGCCCTCGGCGATCTTCGTATGCAGCCCCTTCAGAACCTTCTGCTTCTCCTCGACGACATCCCACTTGTTGATGGCGATGACGAGCGCGCGGCCTTCCTCGGTCACGAGGTCGCCGATCGTGAGATCCTGATGCTCGATCCCGCGCTCGGCGTCGATCAGCAGCACCACCACCTCCGCGAAGCGCACCGCCCTGAGCGTGTCGGACGCCGAAAGCTTCTCCGCCAGCTCCGTTATCTTGGCGCGCCGCCGCAGGCCAGCCGTGTCGAACAGCTTGAAGACCTGGCCGTTCCACGTGATGTCGCTGGCGACGGAATCGCGCGTGAGCCCCGGCTCGGGCCCCGTGATCATGCGGTCCTCGCCGAGCAGCGCATTGACCAGCGTGGACTTGCCCGCATTGGGCCGCCCGACGATGGCGACGCGCAGCGGCTTCGCGCGCGCGTCCTCCTTGCTCTCGGCCTCGTCTTCCTCGCCGTCGCGCGACTTCTGCCGCACCTTCGCCTTGAGCCCGAGCGCGGCGAGCGCATCGCGTTCGAGGTCGGCGAGCCCGAGCCCATGCTCGGCCGAGATCGCCACCGGCTCGCCGAGGCCCAGCTTGAAGGCTTCGTAGAAACCTTCGTCGGCCGTGCGGCCCTCGCACTTGTTGGCGATCAGAACCACCGGCCGGCCGGAGGCGCGCACCGTGCGCGCGAACGTCTCGTCCGTGGCCGTCACGCCCGCGCGCGCATCGATGACGAAGAGCACGAGATCCGCCGCCGAGATGGCCGCTTCCGTCTGCGCGCGCATGCGGTCCGCGATGGAGCCGCGCTGCGCCACTTCGAGGCCCGCCGTGTCGATCAGGCTGATGGCGTGGCCGCCGAGGTCCGTCTCGCCTTCCTTGCGGTCGCGCGTCAGGCCCGGCAGATCGGACACGAGCGCGTCCCGCGTCCCCGTCAGGCGGTTGAAAAGCGTAGATTTGCCGACGTTGGGACGGCCGACGATGGCGATCTTAGGGGTCATGTCCTGCCCGGCATAAGGTCCGATCGCTGCGCGGGGCGGCTCCACCAAGACGAGCCTGCGCCCCAGGAAGGCCGCGCGATCCTAAAGTCCAGAGCCGCCGCTTATGGCCCGAAATGGCGCCAAATGCAAAGCGGCATCGCGGAAAGAGGCCCCGGACTAGGCCGGGCCGTCCCCATGGTAAACGCCGCCGCGCCTACTCGCTCGAGGAATGCCACTCGTTGGAGCCGTCGGCGCAGATCGTCATGACCAGCTCGCAGTTCTTGCCGCCGTCCTTGGCGCAGTATTCGAGCGACAGGGTCTTGGCCGACTCCAGCGTGGTATCCGCTCCCCAGCCGGAGCCCCAATCGTTCTTGTTGCGCCGCATGCCCGTCGCCACCGACCAGCATTGATCGTGGAACAACGCCCACTGCTCGCAGTTTCCGGCCTGACTGCGCGAGGTGCACTCCTTCATGGCCGCCTCCTTGGCCATGTTCTCGTTCCCGTGCAGCACCGAATGCCAGATCGTGCCGTTCGAATCCTTGGCAACCGCGCCCCAGTCGTCGATCCAGTAGGTGATGCCGGCGCCGCACTCGGCCGCCATCGCCCGATAGGCGCGCTCGAACCCGTCCGTGGAGAACGTGAGCCGCAACGGGCCGCCATAGGCCGACGTGCCCGTCATCTGCACCTCGCCGCGGTGACGGCGCAGCGTCCGCGTGACCTCGCGTGACCATGAGTCGTCCGGATTCTTCCCCATCGAGATGTTGTCGCCGTCGACAAGGAGAAGCTGATGCACGCCGCCCGCCGTCAGGCTGATCGGTGACGCCGTGTCGAACATCGACGCCTTCGCCATGAAGATGTCGATCTCGTCCGCGTTGGCCGTGGTGCGCTTGCGGTAGAACTCGATGACGGGCCGCTCGGTCACGAGGGTGCGGCCCTCGATGCGCGTCGCCCCCGTCGCCACGTGGCAGCGCTCCGCGTTGTGCTCGAAGTACCAGCGCCCTTCGGCAGCAGCCCCGGCGATCGTGAACGGATTGAGCTCGATGGGCTCGTCGAGAACGCGGTTGATGGTGGCCTGGTTCAGCACGCCCGTCTTGTGCTCTCCGATCGCGCCCTGATACGCCTTGAGCGCCTCGCGGATGTCCGAGATCGTCGCCGTGCCGCTGCCCGTGAGATGCCCGAGGCGACGCAGCACCAGCTCCACGCGCTTCCATGTCGCTTCCGCCGTGGTGCTGTTCGCCAGCATCGGCAGGCGGCGCTCCTCCGTCGTGTCGTAAAACGCCGGGGTGTCCGCCCCTTGCTGCTGGGTAGGCGGCGCCTGATACACCGTCGTCGTGGTCGTGCTGGTCTGCTGGCCATCGCCGGCAAAGGTGCGGATGAGAAAAACGGCCAGCATCACCAGCGCCGACCCGCGCAGCACGTAATCCGGCCAGCGGAGCTGGGTCTTCGCCGCGCCGCCCGCGGGGGCCTTGCCGCCGCCGAGCCCCATGAAGCGCGTCGCCTTGGTCTTGAAGGTGTCCCCCGCCGGATCGTAGCGCGTGGCGGCGGTCGCTGCCGCCGCTTTGGGACGCCCGCTCGTGCTGCCCATGAGCTTGCGCCGCCATTCGCGGATCGTGACGGGCCGGTTCTCGGGATCCGTCTCGAGCGCCCAGTCGATGGCCGAGAGGAAGTCCGCGCGATAGGCCCCGCGCGCCGTCTCGCTCGCGGGCACGTAGGAATCCTTGCGCACGCGCGACAGCGCATCCGGCGGCGGCCCGCCCGAGATGACGGAATAGAGAGTCGCTCCGAGCGCGTAGATGTCCGACCACGCGCCCTGCTGGCTCGTCTCCCGGTCGTACTGCTCGATGGGCGAATACCCCGGCTTCACGATGGCCGCGACCGTCTGCGTGCGCCGCGCCAGCGCCTGCCGGCTCGCGCCGAAGTCGATGAGCACGGGGCTGCCGTCGTCGCGGATCAGGATGTTGTCGGGAGAGATGTCGCGGTGATAGATGCCGGCCGCGTGCAGCGCTTCGAGCGCGTTGAGCAGCGGCTCCAGAATGGCGTCGATCTCGCGCTGCTGCGGCGGGCGCGGAAAATAGTTTTCGAGCGTCCGGCCCTCCTCGAAGGTCATGACGAAATAGCCGGTGTCGTGCGCTTCGAAGTAGCGCATGCAGCGCACGATGTTCGGGTGCTGCAGGCGCGCGAGCCGGCGCGCCTCGTCGATGAATTGCGAGAGCCCCCACTTGAACTGCTCGACCTCGCTGCGGCCGCGCGGATGCACCGTCACCGTGTTCGAGCGGCTCGCGAAGTCGCGTGGAAAGTACTCCTTGATCGCGACGTCGATATCGAGCTTCACGTCGCGCGCCCGATAGGTGATGCCGAACCCGCCGGCGCCGAGGATGCCGTCGATCCGGTATTCGTCCGCGAGGACCGTACCGATGGGGAGCGCGTATTCGTGTTCCATTAAGGGCCCTGACGTGGAATTCGGAGACGAAGCGACCTGCTGGCGCGCGAACCTGACCCGACCATTGTTACACGTCCCGTCCGAGATGGAATGTGTAACCCACGGCGCCGAAGCGCACGTGCGTGCCGGGCGGGACGACCGTGGCCTTTTTGATGCGATCCTGCGCGACGAAGGTGCCGGCGCTCGACCCCAGGTCCTCGACCCAGAGCACGCCGGCCTTGTCGAGCCACATGCGCGCATGGCGGCGGCTGACGCTCTCGTGCGTCAGCACCACGTCCGAGCCGCGCGAGCGCCCGATGACGAGAGACTGGCCGCCGTCGAGCTTGGCGCGGTCGATGACGAACTCCTGCCCCGCCGCCTTCGGCACCAGCGTCAGCGCTTTCGCGCGCCGGGCGGGCGGCGGCGCCAGCGCCTCGCGCTTCACCCGCTCGCGCACGGCGGGACTTCCGAAGCCCGCCTCCGCCACGACGCGGCTGACGCGGTTGGCGACCACCGTGAGCGGCTTCACGACCACCGGCACCTGGCGCCGGTATGCGACGAACAGAGAGGCGGCCGCGAGCGCGAGGCTCGCCATGAACATCGGAACCACATACGCGTTCATGGCGGACACCGGCGCCGTCAGCGTGCACGGGCTGCTGACGATGGCGGGCGCAAAGCTCGCGATCTCGAGGAAGCGCGTGATCTCCTTCGGATGAATGGCATAGAAGACGCCCTGCGGATCGTCCTCGATGGCGCGGATCGTGTTGACGCCGAGCACGCGCCCGCAACTGTCGATCAGCGGGCCGCCGCTGTTGCCGTGGTTGACGGCCGCCGAGTGCTGCAGCGCCGGTCCGTCGATGCTGCGGAAATAGCTGAGGTTGCGCGAGGCGACGCCCTCGGTCCACGTCGGCCGGTAGAAGTCCTCGTCCTGCGGGCCGAAGCGCACCATCTTCGTCTCGCCCGTCGACCGGTCGCCGAAGAACGCGACGTCCGCCGTTCCGGGAAAGCCGATCGCGATGACGCGCGTGGTGGCCTTGACGTCGTAGCCTGCCAGCGGCAGCGCCGTGCCGGGCAGGTCCGAGACCGCCTCGAGCACCGCGAGATCCTTCTCGGGCGAGCGCTTGAGCAGCTTAGCTTCGACAACCTTGGGCTTGCCGTCCACCATCATCGCGAGGTGGAAGGCGACGCCGCCATCGACCACGTGGTTGTTCGTGACGACGATGCGCCGGCCGTGAACGATCCAGCCGGTGCCCATGCTGTACCGGTCGGGGGTGGCGAGCGGGGCGATCACCCGCACAACGCTGGCCTCGATGGCCGCGGTATCGAACGCCTCGGCGGCCGCCGCCGCGGCCGGATGGACCAGGAGGCTGAGAACGGCCGCGACAGCGGCGAGGACGCTCAAACGCTTCGGTCCGGCCAGAGCTGCCATCGTCGGCCCCATTCCCGAGGTGAACCGACGGTGAGTATAAGGCCAAAATCGGCGCCGAGGCTAGACCGCCCGCTGCGATCCGTGCGCAGAAATAGGGAAAAGAAATTCGCCAGAACAACGGGCTAGAGCCTGATCGTTCGGGATGCGAGCATCCTGCCGAAGGCAGGCAAGCAAGAGTGTCCTGCCAAAGGCGGGTAAATGGAGAGCTCGCATCGAGGACGTGAACCAGACTCTCGAACAGAGACTTAGAGCGCGTTCCTGCACGAAACCCGAGTCCAATGAGAATAAACGCGCTCTAAGGGATAGGCCGTAGCCGTTCGATCCGCGAGCCGCGCCTCAGTTGAAGGCCACCAGCTTCGCGTCGTCGGTCAGCACGAACATCTTGCCTTGCGCCACGACCGGCGTGACGAACACGGCCCCGCCAACGCCCATCTCCCCGGTGACGCGGCCGGTCGTGGCGTCGACGCCGACGAGCTGCCCGTCTTTCG
This sequence comes from uncultured Hyphomicrobium sp., assembly GCA_964386545.1. Taxonomy (GTDB): domain Bacteria; phylum Pseudomonadota; class Alphaproteobacteria; order Rhizobiales; family Hyphomicrobiaceae; genus Hyphomicrobium_C. The sequence continues at coordinate 82,930 of CAYLSI010000007.1, read as the reverse complement.
ACGCGAGCCAGAGCGTGCCGTTGGCGAGCACGGGCCCCGACCAGGTCTTGGAGTTCGGCAGCTTCACCGTCCACTGGATCTTGCCGTTCTGGCGCGCCAGCGCCATGAGCTGCCCGCTCGTATCGACCACGAACACGCTGTCGCCCGCCACCCACGGCGCCTGCGTGCCGGGCACGCTGGCCGACCACAGCCGCTCGCCCGTCGACGCGACGGTGGCGACCATGCGCCCGCCGTGGCCGATGGCGAACACGGTGCCGTTGCTGATGGCCGGACGCGCCGCATCGCTCATGGAGGCGAGCTGCGAGGTCGTGCGCGAGCGCGACAGGCTTTCGGACCAGAGACCGCTGCCGTCGGAAATCCGCAGCGCCACGAGGTCGCCCGACGGATAGGGCACCACCACGACGTCGCCTTCGACCGCCGGGCTGGCGTTGAGGCCGAGGCTCGCCTGCTGCGGCAGGCCGCGCACGACCCAAAGCTCCGTGCCGTCGGTCGTCGAGAGGCAATAGAGCTTGCCTTCGATCGTGAGCGCGAAGATGCGGTCTCCCGCCGTCGTCGGCGCGGCGCGGATCGGCACGCCGATGTCCTTTTCCCAGAGCCGCTTGCCCGTCGCCGGGTCGAGCGCGATGACGGCGCCGAAGCCGCTCACCGCATAGATGCGTCCGCCGTCGGCCGCGAGGCCGCCGCCGTAGCCGCCGCCGTCCTCGGCCGTGAGGTTGAGGATGTTCTGGGTGATCGCCGAGAAGCCGGGACCCGTCTTGGTCGTCGTCGGCGCGAGCGTCGCAGTCCAGAGCGCCGAGCCGCCGGAGACGGACAACGCCGTGACCTTGCCGTCGGAATCGAGCGCGAACACGCGCCCGTCGTAGACGATGGGCGGCGCCGAGACGCGGCCCACCTTGTTCGTGCCCTTGCCGGCGCTAGCGCTCCAGCTCTGCTTCAGCGTGTTTCCACTGAGCGCGAGATGACCCGGCGCGTTGCTCGGCGAGCCGCCCGGCTGGGGCCACGTGTCGTTGAGCTGCGGCGAAGGCAGCACGATCGGCCCGCTCGCCTCCGCGAGCTCGCCGATGGTGTTGTCCTGCGCGGGCAGCACGGCGATGCGCTTGCCCGGCAGCGGCGGCACCGTCTCCTTGAACGGGTTGAGCTCGCCCATCTTGGGCAGGCTTGGCAGGCTGTCCGAGCAGCCGCCGTTCAGCACGCCAGCCGCAAGCGCCACGGTCCATCCGAGGAGCGCAGTCCTGCGCGAGCGACGCGGCATCATTCGGACCTCCGGTCTCGGCTCAGGGAGCCGAAGCGGGTTTCTCAGTCTCTGTCTTGGCCTCGGCCGGCGGAGTGGCCGGTGCCGTCTCTGCGGCCGGAGCCGGAGGGGTAGCCGGAGCGGTGGCCGCTTCCGGGGCCTTCGTCGAAAGCTCGGCCGCGGCGATCTCCGCCATCAGGCGATTGACGCGCTCGGACGCGGTCCGCGGCACGTTCGGATCGGCGAGCAGCGGCGCGAGCGTCGTGCGCGCCTCGTCGAGCTTGCCGGCCTTGAGCGCCGCCGTCCCGAGCATCTCGCGGGCGATGAAGCGCCAAGCGTTGGTGTCGCCCGTCAGAGGCTTGAGCCGATTCTCCATCTCGGTAAAGTCGGCCTCGCCGAGCCGCAGCGAAGCGGCCTGAACGCGGGCGAAGTCCTTGAGCAGGGGATCGGTGCCCCCATCGGCGATCAGCTTGTCGAAAATCGCGAGCGCCTCGGCCCGCTTGTCCGATTTGAGCAGCGCGCCGGCCTCGGAGAGGCGCGCCAGCGTCGCATAGCCGTTGGAGCTGGTGTCGGCGACCTCCGAGAAAGCCTTGGCGGCCTCCTCGACCTTGCCGGATTTGGCCAGCGCCAGGGCCTGCTCGTAGGCCGCGCCGGCCTGGTTGTTCTGCGAAAGACGCTCGTGCTCCCACATCTTCGCGCCCGCGATCACGGCGATGATCGCCACCGCGACGGCCACGATGTAGGTCCCGTAGCGGTTCCAGAGCTTCTGGAATTGTTCTCGGCGCAGCTCCTCGTTGACCTCGCGGAACAGCGCGTCGTTGTTGTCGACCATAAAAGCCCCGTGCCCACCTTTTTTGATTTGCGCTCCGGCGGCGCGGGGACACTCCGGAAGAGCCCTCGCCCGCAGCCAGGCTCGACGCCTGGAGCACGCTTGATAGCGCGCTTGGCCCGCCCAGGGCAAATCATGCGCGGCCCGTTTGCGTCCGGACTCGCTTCAACAGCTTAAATGCTCAGCTTTTTCGGCTTTTTCGTGACTGTGGAGGAGGCTCGGCCTCGCCCTCCTTCATGCTGTAACCATGTTCCTCGCCCGGAAACCGGCGCGCGCCGACGTCCTCGGCATAGTCCTTGATGGCGTCCTCGATGGCGGCCGCCACCGCCCCGAATTTCTTGACGAACTTCGGAACCCGCGGCGAAAGCCCCAGCATGTCCTCCATGACGAGGATCTGGCCGTCGCAGGCCGACGAGGCGCCGATGCCGATCGTGGGGATCGGGACCTGCTCGGTGATGCGCGCTGCCAGCGGTCCCGCCATCGCTTCGAGCACGACGGCAAACGCCCCGGCCTCCGCCACCACGCGCGCGTCCTCCTCGATGGCCGCCCACTGGTCGCGCGTCCGCCCCTGCGTCTTGAACCCGCCGAGCGCGTTGATGGACTGCGGCGTGAGCCCCACGTGCGCCATCACCGGGATGCCGCGCTCGACGAGATACCGGATGGTTTCCTCCATCCGTTTCCCGCCTTCGAGCTTCACCGCGCCGCAATCCGTCTCCTTCATGACGCGCGCGGCATTGCGGAAGGCGACCGGCGGGCTTTCCTCGTAGGAGCCGAACGGCATGTCGACCACCACGAGCGCCCGTTTCGCGCCACGCACCACGGCGCGCCCGTGCACGATCATCATGTCGAGCGTCACCGGCACGGTCGTCTCGTAGCCATGCATGACCATGCCCAGGCTGTCGCCCACCAGCAGGAAGTCGCAGTACTTGTCGGCAATGGCCGCCGTATGCGCGTGGTAGGACGTGAGCGAGACGATCGGCTTGACGCGCTTCATCGCCTTGATGTCGGGAGCCATCAGGCGACGGCTGATCGGGTGCAGGGACATAATCGGGTCGGGCGCTCCAATAGATCGTGGGAGGCGGACCGTAAACCCCGGCACGGGCCGGCGCCAGCCATGCGTACGTGCATCCTCAACGGCCGCCATCGTTGACATTGGGCCACACCGCCGCACCACTTTACCGTCATGGCACGTACCGAATTGGCACCCCCTGGAGGGTCTGGTAACGTTGACATTTGCTAACCGAGCATTAGGCAAACGCCGCTAATCCTTGTGGCGACTTAATTTTTCTTCGACCTTCACCCCAGAGGGATGGTTGTATCGTGCCTCGAATGATCGCAAAGCCCACCCTCGCCGCGACCGCAGCCGTCGCCAAGACCGCAACGGCGCTTCTCGCCCTCGGCGTCGTTCTGACGCTCGGCACGGCCGTCGCGCCGACGCCGGCCTCGGCCCAGGGGTACTACTGGGGGGACGCCCCCGCGAAGCCGCGCAAAGCCAAGCGCCGCGCACAGGCCGCCCGCGCCGACGCGGAGCAGGACAAGCGCTCGGGCAAGAAAAAGGACGTCGCGGAGCGGGCCATCACCGGACCTCTGGTCGTCAGCGTCTCTCTCGGCCGCCAGCGCCTGACCGTCTATGACGCCAAGGGCCCGATTGCGGAATCGCCCATTTCGTCCGGCCGCGTCGGCTACAGCACGCCCACGGGCGTGTTCACCGTCGTGCAGAAAAAGCGCCAGCATTATTCCAACCTCTACGCGGGCGCCTCGATGCCCAACATGCAACGCCTGACCTGGTCGGGCGTGGCGCTGCACGCCGGCGCGCTGCCGGGCTATCCCGCCTCGCATGGTTGCATCCGCCTGCCGCATGGCTTCTCGAAGAAACTGTTCGGCCTGACCAGCATGGGCACGCGCGTGATCGTGACGCGCGATCCGGTCTCGCCGAAATCCATCGCCCACGACCGCCTGTTCGCGGCTTTCCCGCCAGATGTTGTCGCGAGCACGGAGGTGAAGGTCGCCGACGCCTCGGCCGCCGCGAGCACCGGCTCGGTCAACGCCGTGCTCGGCGTCACGGCCGCCGCCGCCAGCGAAACGCCCGCCGCCGCGCCGTCGCCGCGCTCCGCTTTCCGCGAGCGCCGCCGCCTCGAAGCCGAGCAGCTCGCCGTCGAGATCCGCGATGCCGGCTACGCGCGCGCCGAAAAGGAGAGCGTGCTCACCGCGGCCCAGAAAGAGGCCGCGACCGCCCATGCACCACTGAATGAGGCCCGTGCCGACGCCGAGCGCCTGGAGAAGGAGCTGAAGGACCTGGAGCAGGCCAAGGCGCGCGTGGACCGCGAGGTCGCCGCGCTCGAAAAGCCGGAGGAGCCGGCGAAGCCGGAAAAGAAAAAGAAGAAGCTCGCCAAAAAGAAAATGGATCCCGCAGAGCGCGCGGCGCGCCTCCAGGAGCTGAAGGACGAGCTTCAGGAATACCCGGCCCAGGCTGCAGCGGCGCGCACGGCATGGGAGGCCGCCGACGCCAAGCTCAAGGCCGCCGAGACCGTCGCGAAAGAGGCCGATGCCAAGCGCAAAGCCGCCATGAACGAGCTGGCCGAGGCCAATGCCCGCCTGCAGCGTGCTCTCGCCAAGGAGGCCGCGGCCAAGCGCATGGAAGCCAAGCGCAACCTGCCCGTCTCCGTGTTCGTCAGCCGCGCCAAGAAGCGCCTCTATGTCCGCCAGGGCTGGGAGCCGATGTTCGACGTCGAGGTGACCTTCGACCGCCCGGACGATCCCGTCGGCACGCACGTCTTCACGGCGCTCGACTACACGGCCGAGAAGACCGCCATGCAATGGAACGTGGTGTCGGTGCCCCACGATCCGAACCGGGCCAAGAAATCCAAGAAGGACAAGACCGCGAAGAAGCGCGCGGCCGATGAGGTCGCCGCCGTCGACCTGCGGAGCCAGACGGCTGCGGCGGCGCTGGATCGCATCACGATCCCGGAGGAAACGCGCGAGCAGATCGCCGATGTCATGAAGCCGGGCTCCTCGGTCGTGATCTCGGATCTGCCGATCGGCAACGAGACCGGCGAGTACACGGACTTCATCGTCCCGATCCGCTGACGCGCACGGCCGGCCGACTTCGAGGAGAGACCGCCCCCGTTCTCACGGCAGGCGCGGCGTCACCTCCGGCGGCGCGTGCAGCACTTCGGCCTCGTCTCCGATCGCCACGACGCCGCCGGCGAGCACGGCGCACGTGACGCCGCCGCGCCACGCCGGATGCAGCGCCTTCAGCAATCCCTGGCGCACCTCGTCCATCCGCCGGCACGGCTGCGTCGGATTGGTGATCTCGAGCCTCACCGGGCCGATCCGCAGAACGCCGCCGCGCGCCCGCGGCAGGCGCACCCCCGCGACGAGCAGGTTGGCACGCCGCGCGGTCCAGGGCAGGTCGAGCGGGCGCCCATCCGCGTCCCCGAGCGCCGCAAGCGCCGCGTGCCAGTCCTCGATCGCGAGCACCGTAATGCGCCGCCGCGGAAACTTGGGTCCCTTGTGATCGCCGGCGAGCCCGCCCTCCACCGTGATCGTCCCCTCCGTCAGCTCCTGCATCGGCGCCCGCACGGCGCCGCGCCGCGCGATCCCGATCAGGCGCCCGACGGAGGGAGCGGCCGTCACGGCGCGAAACTGAAGCTCGTGAGCGGCACGCCGATCAGCGCGCCATGTCCGCCGAACATCAGGACGGCGTAGAGCGCGAGGCCCAATACGACGACGATCACGTCGTTGAGCGCGCTCGCAGGTGCCGGCGGCGGCGCACCACCGGGACGCCGCTTGACCGAGATGCGATCGTAAACCGCGAAGGCGAGGAAGCTGCCGAACAGCACCAGCGAGCCGAGATCGCCGTTCACGAGCAGATGCGCCAGCGCCCAGAACTTGATGGCGGCCAGCATCGGATGCTTGGCGGCGGTCCGGATGCGGGACGGGATCAGCGCCGCCACGAGCAGGATCATCGCCGGGATCATCAGCAGGAAGGCGATATGGCGCGTCCACGACGGCGGATCCCAGATGATGGGGTTCTTGCCCGGCATGACCTGCAGCTTGTGAAACCCGACGACGATCAGCGCGAAGCCGATCAGCGACAGGACGGAGAAGCCGACCTTGTAAGCGCCTTCGCCGAAACGATCGACGAGGCCCGCCCGGAGCGACGGCGACGTCGGCACGAGATGGATGGCCAGAAACAGCAGGATGCCGAGAACGAGAATGAGCATGAAGTGAGGTCCCCCGAAGGCGTGAAGGCGCGCGAAAACTTTTGCGGCGCACCATAGTCATTGTCGCATTTTCTTGCGACGAAGCGGGACCCCGCTTCGTCGGAAAATGCTCAAGAAGCCTGATCGTCCAAAATGCGAGCGTCTGCCGAAGGCAGGCAAGAGTGTCTTGCCGAAGGCGGGCCAGAGTGGAAAGCTCGCATTGAGGGCGTGAATCAGACTCTCAAGCAAAGACTTAGAGCGCGTTCATGCCTAAAACCCGAGTCCAATAGAGAGTGAACGCGCTCTAAGAATTGCCCGATGCCGGACTTTTTAGCATAATATTTTTACCGCGCGGCGTAACGTGCGCGGCAAGCCGTGGAACGGCGAAATCCATGGCTGCGAACAGTGTAGCGAGTGAGGCCCGTTGTGGCGACGAGCGAAGGTTGGCCGGATCATACGCACGGACCCGGCGGAAACTGGTCCATGGCCAAGGCCGGGTCGCGATCGTTGAAGGCGGCCTTGATGGAGGCGGGGCTCTCGGACCGCGCGCCCGACGAGACACTCCCTCTGCGGCGGAGTTCCCCGGCCGAACGGCGCGAGGTGAAGGCGCCAACCGGCCGCGAGACGGAGCCGCGCGCTGAAGCAGCGAGCGTCGACGAGCCGAGAGCAGAAGAGGCGCCGCGCTCCGCCAGCTCCGAAACCGCAAGTCCGAGCCTCGCGCTCTTCAAGGATTTGATCGAGAGGTCCGGCCCCTCCGCTCCCGCGCACAGCGGCGTCGTCTCGCCGCCGCCGTGGCTGCGCGCCGCCAAGCGCGGCCGTCGCCGCACGCAACTGATGAACACCTTCGGCTGGGTGATGACGCTCGTCGTCGCCGGAACCATCATCGGCGTCGCGGGCCGCTATCTCGCCGTGCCCCCGCTCGGCCTCGAAACCATGCAGGCGCGCCCGCATTAAAGCGTTTCCGGGTTATGTCGAGACGGTCCAGCGCCCCTCACCCGGGCCTGCGGCCCGACCTCTCCCCACCTTGGCGGAGCCAAGCTCTGCTTGGACGGGGAGGGGTGAAGAAGCGTGTTGTCTTTCACCTCTCCCAGAGGGAGAGGTCGGAAGCAATCGGATGATTGCTTCCGGGTGAGGGGTTAGACACGAGCGGACTTGGGTCCACCTCAGTCGGAAAGACTCTAGAGCATTTTCCGACGAAGTGGAGACCGGTTCGTCGTAGGAAAACGCTCTAGGGAGCGGACGCGGGCACAGGACTTTGCGGCCCCGGCGAAACGCTGGGCGCCGCTGCGGCGGCCGGCTCTGCGGAAGGCGCGGCCGCAACGGGCGGCCCCGACGGAGGAGTTGGCGTTGGCGGCGAGGCCGGCGCCGCTTTCGGCACCGCGCCGCACGCGCCGCGGATACGGCTCTCGGCCAGCTCCTTGGTGCGCGCGAACTCCCCGGTGAGCGGAATGAACGTCAGCCGCGTCAGCTTGTAGAGCTCGTTCGTGAAGGTGGCCCCGCAATCCAGAACGAACTGGTGCAGGTCCGCCATGCGGCACGCGTCGAGCAGCACCTTGGCGTCGCCGTTCGCAACGCGCGCGTCGTAGGCTTTGGTGATGTACCGGTCGACGTCCGCCATGGCCGCGATCAGGTGATCCTCGAACAGCGGCTCGAGCGCCGAGAACTTGAGATCGCCCGCCGCCTCGCGGATCGCGAAGAGGTTCAGCATGACGTTCTTGTTCCAGTCGACGTACGCCTCGTCGTAGGCCTGCTTGCGATGGCGCACTTCCGCGATATCGGCGTTGCGGCGGATGGCGGACGCGACCATGCCCGCCCGCGTGCGCCGCTCGTAGACGAGGTGCGCGATGGTCTCGATCGCCTGCCGTCGGCTCTGGTAGGCCGAATACGTCTGCGCCAGCCATGCACCCACGCTCGCCGTGATGATGCCGTTGAGAACGGCGGAAGCCAGGGCGAACACGATCAACTGGCGGCGGCTGAGGCGGGCGTGACGTAGAAGCGCTCTCGACATGCCCCCCTGCCCCGCCGGTCCTTAGCCCCCGGTCACGCTCATGTGCCGCTGAACGGCCGGACGCTGCTGGGCCCGGTCGATGACGAAGTCATGCCCCTTGGGCTTGCGCGAAATCGCCTCGTCGATCGCCGCGAACAGAAGCCCGTTGTCGGGGCCGGCGCGAAGCGGCGCGCGCAGGTCTGCCGCATCCTCCTGGCCGAGGCACATATAAAGCGTGCCCGTGCACGTCACGCGCACGCGGTTGCAGCTTTCGCAGAAGTTGTGCGTCAGCGGCGTGATGAAGCCGAGCCGACCGCCGGTCTCCTGCACGGTCACGTAACGCGCAGGGCCACCGGTGCGGTACGGAATGTCTTCGAGCGTCCAGCGCTCCATGAGATCGGCGCGCACGCGCGACAGCGGCAGATACTGATCGGTCCGGTCGCCCTCGATGTCGCCGAGCGGCATCGTCTCGATCAGCGTGAGGTCGTGGCCCTCGCCATGCGCGAAGCGGATCAGGTCGTCGATCTCGCGCTCGTTGACGTCCTTGAGCGCAACCGCGTTGATCTTGACGGCGATACCTTCCCGCTGCGCCGCCTTGATGCCACCCAGCACGGTCGCAAGGTCGCCCCAGCGCGTGACGGTGCGGAACTTCACCGGGTCGAGCGTATCGACCGACACGTTGACGCGCCGCACGCCCGCGGCCTTGAGGTCACCGGCGAACTTGGCGAGCTGGCTCCCGTTGGTCGTCAGCGTCACCTCGTCGAGGCGGCCCGTTTCGAGATGGCGCGACAGCGACTTGAAGAGCGAGAGAATGTTCTTGCGCACGAGCGGCTCGCCGCCCGTGATGCGCAGTTTCCTGACGCCCTTGGCGACGAAAGCGGAGCAGAGACGGTCCAGCTCCTCGAGCGTCAGCAGGTCCTTCTTCGGAAGGAACGACATATGCTCGCTCATGCAGTAGACGCAGCGGAAATCGCAGCGGTCCGTGACCGACACGCGCAAATAGCTGATCTGCCGGCCGAACGGGTCGATAAGCGCCGGGGGGGAAGCGGCCTGCTCCTGCGGTGAAAGCCGTGGCGGCGAATAGGTCATCCAGGGTCCTGACGTGCTCGCGAGTGCCCGGCTTTCGTCCGATGCCGGATTTTTGTGCGTTCCACCCGCGAAGAAACTTTCCTCACATATAGAGTAGCTGTCCTGACGGGGACTTCAACCCTTCCCCGGGACTTGTTCGGACCGGTCACGCACGATACTGCTAGGTCAAAATGCCCACGAACACGTGGCAAACTAAAGAACTTCGGGGGAAGGGAACGCAATGGCCAATATGGAAGCCGCAGTCGGGTCGCAAGGACTCGGCCTGCTCGATCGTGAGACCATCGTCGCGAAGGCCGGGTTCAACCGCTGGATGGTGCCGCCGGCGGCGCTCTGCATTCATCTCTGCATCGGCATGGCCTACGGCTTCTCCGTGTTCTGGAAGCCGCTCCAGGCGGCCCTGCTGGGCGCCGACGGCAAGCCGCTCGCCGAGTGCTCGGCCGGCGCCGTGACGTTCACCGAGAAAGCGGTCGGCACGCTGCGCGCGCTGACGGCAACCGATTGCAACTGGAGCCAGTTCGACCTCGGCTGGATGTACACGTTCTTCTTCGTCCTGCTCGGCGTCTCGGCGGCCATCTGGGGCGGCTGGCTGGAGCGCGCCGGCCCGCGCAAGGCGGGCGTGGTCGCCACCCTCTGCTGGTGCGGCGGCCTCCTGATCGCGGCCTTCGGCGTCTACACCCACCAGCTCTGGCTCATGTGGCTCGGCTCCGGCGTGATCGGCGGCATCGGCCTGGGCCTCGGCTACATCTCGCCGGTCTCGACGCTGATCAAATGGTTTCCGGACCGGCGCGGCATGGCGACGGGCATGGCCATCATGGGCTTCGGCGGCGGCGCGATGGTCGGCTCGCCGCTCGCGACGTTCCTCATGAACAACGTCTTCAAGACGGAGGCGGACCCCGGCGTCTATCAGACGTTCATCGCGATGGCCGCCATCTATTTCGTCTTCATGATGATCGGCTCGTTCGGCTACCGCCTGCCGCCGGCCGGCTGGAAGCCCGAGGGATGGACGCCGCCGAACAACAGCCACGCGATGATCACCAAGAACCACGTCCACCTGCGCGATGCGCACAAGACGTCGGCGTTCTGGCTGCTCTGGATCGCGCTCTGCATGAACGTCTCGGCCGGCATTGGCATCATCGGCGCCGCCTCGCCCATGCTGCAGGAAACGTTCGGCGGCGCGCTCGGCGGAAACCCCGGCGTCGGCTATCTCGAGATGAAGAAGGACGAAGGCCTCGCGACGACCGTCGCGGCCATCGCGGCCGGCTTCGTCGGGCTCATCTCGCTCTTCAACATCTTCGGCCGCTTCGCCTGGGCGTCGTCCTCCGACAAGCTCGGCCGCAAGCTCACCTACTTCATCTTCTTCACGCTGGGCGCGACGCTCTACGTGCTGGCGGCCTCCGCCGCCGACTGGAAGATGCTGGGCCTGTTCGTCGCCTGCTTCTGCATCATTGCCTCCATGTACGGCGGCGGCTTCTCGACCATCCCGGCCTACCTCGCCGACATCTTCGGCACGCAGTTCGTCGGCGCCATCCACGGCCGCATCCTGACGGCCTGGTCGACGGCGGGCATCGTCGGGCCGGTCGTCGTCAACTATCTGCACGACACGCGTCACGCGGCCGGCATCCCGCCGGACCAGCTCTACGGCCAAATCTTCTACATCCTCGCGGGCATGCTGGTGATCGGCTTCATCGCCAATCTCCTCGTGCGCCCCGTCGATCCGAAATGGCACATGGATGAAGCCGAGGTGGCGGCCGAGCAGGCCAAGCTCAGCTCCACGTCTGCCGGACCCGCGGTATCGGGCTCCTACGGCATCGGCAAGGGCGGCCTCGACCTCAAGGCCGCGCTGTTCTGGACGCTGGTTGGCGTGCCGCTTGCTTGGGGGATCTGGCAGACCGCGACGAAGGCGGTCGTACTGTTCCAATAGGGGATGGGGAGAGCCTCCTCTCTCCGGAGGAGGCTCAATTGATCCCGAGATCCCTCGCCCTCGCCCTCCTCAGCAGTGCGGTGGCCGGCACGCTGACCTCCGCCGCGGCGCTCCGCCCCGAGCCGTCTCGAACCGGGCCGTCCCGGCCCGAGCCCGTCGAAACTGCGCAGAGCGCGTTCCGCACGCCCTCCGCGGCGCACACCGCGACCCACGCCCACACCCACACCGAGACCCACACCGAGACCCGCCGCGCGCTCCTGTTGCGCAGCGACGACCCAATCCGCAGCCGGACGGCGAGGGACCCGGCGGCCGACAGCCGGACGACGCTGATCCTAGGGCTTCTTGCCCTGAGCGCCGCCGCGAGCGGCATCGCAGCCGGCTACACCCGCCTCCTGCTGCCGGCGAAGGCGCGCGAGAAAGGCCGTCCGGTCTCGGACACTCGCAGCTAGCGCCGCATCGGAGCAGCCGAAGACGAGCGCCACGGCCTCCACCGCCGACACGGCAAGTCCGTCGGCCGGCAGCAGCACGAGATTGACGTGCGCGTCGGATGCGAGTCCGGACGCCGACGCCAGGAACAGCATGTCCGGAAAATTCTGCGCCGCCGAGGCCAGCACGTCGCGCGCCACGCTTGCGCCGTTGCCGCCCGCCGCGACCACGATCTTCGCCGGCGTCGCGGCGGCGAACGCGATGCCCTTCGCGACCGATCGCGGATCGCGAAAATCGACGCGCACCGCCACGACGCGAACGCCGCCGTGGCGAACGGTGGCGCGCATCGCCTCGGTCCCGTGCCCGCGCTCGACGAACGGGCGGTGATCGCCATCGACCGCATCGAACGCGATCGCCTCGCCCTCCCCATCGCGCGCGAGCATGCCGGCCACGTCGGGCTCGCGGTAATCCACGCCGTCGACCAGAAGCGCGACCGCGACACCGCCGGGATCGCGGCCTGCCTTGAGCACCGGATCGGCCGCCCGCGCGGTCGACGCGAAAGGCAACGACAGCAACAGGAGAAGCATCATCCGCCGGCCCGCGCGCCTCATGCGAGACGACCCGCACGAAGGATCAGCTCGGCCAAGCCCGCACTGTCATCCAGATGAAAATGAGGCACGCCCCGTGCGCCCTCATCGTCCGCGTCGCTATCCGACGCGACGGCAATTACGCGCGCGTCCTGCATAACGAGAGGCGCGCCCTCGCCCTGGCCGCGCCGCCGTACCTCGATCTTCGGAATCGGCGCGGACTTGAACCCCTCGACCAGCACGACGTCGACGGGCGCGAGCCGGCCCAGCGCGGAGGCAAGCGGCAGGTCCGCCTCGTCCCGCACCCTGCCGTTCAGCATCCACCGCGCCGGCGCAACCACCATCGTCTCGCGCGCACCGGCCGCACGATGCCGCCCGCTGTCGCGTCCGCGCTCGTCGGGATCGAGATCGTGATGCGTGTGCTTGACGGTCGAAACCGCGTAACCGAGCGCAACCAGACGCGTGACGAGCGCCGCGACCAGCGTCGTCTTGCCGGAGTTCTTCCAGCCCGCGACGCCCACGATGAACGGCCGCCCGCCGCCGCCCAGAAACCGCACGGCCTCCTCGGCAGCGGCCAGGTCTTCGGGCGTGTTCACGTTGAAGAACGGATCGACGCCGCGTCCGCCCGCATCGAGATCGGCGAACGGAACGGCGACCGCACCGAGGCGATCGACCATCGTTTCCGCCTTGCGCGCGCCGCGTGCCAGCGCCTCCGCGATGGCCTCGGCGGCGTCAGGGCGCCAGAGCCCGATGACGTGATGACGCCGCCCGCGCGACGCCGCCACCGCCACGCGGGCTTCCGGCGCATCCGCCAGCGCAGCGGACAGCCGGTCCACGAGGTCGCTCGGAATGAACGGCGAGTCCGCGGGCACGGTCATGACGGCGCGCGGACGTGAGGGGTCTGTCTCGATCCATCTCAGCGCCGCCAGCACGCCCGCCAGTGGCCCCGGAAAATCCCCGGTGGCATCGGCGATGACCGGCACGCCGATGAGGGCGAACCGCGACGGATCGCCATTCGCGTTCAGCGCCATTGCGCTCACTTGAGGACGAAGACGGTTCGCCGCGTAGTGGAGGAGCGGACGGCCGTCGAGCAGCAGCAGACCCTTGTCGCCGCCGCCCATGCGCCGGCTGAGCCCGCCGGCCAGCAGCACGCCTGCCACGTCGCTCGCCATCACGCCGCCCGCGCCGGAGCGGCACGGCTCGTCACGCGCCGCCTCACTCCTTGGCCAGCCTTTCGCAACCGGCCTTGGTTTGGGTGAAAATGAACACGCGGCCAATATCGCCTTCGCAATTGACCATCACCGTGTGCAGGTCGAGCGACGGCGTCTCGTCCATGAGCTTGCATTCCGGATGCTGCTTCATGAGCACGTCGGGCGTGAGCTTGACGCCCTCGGCCTCGATCGGCGGCGCGCATTCGCGCCCGGTCTCGGTCTGCTGAAGCATCCACCATTCGGCGGCCTGGGCCACCGAGGAAAGCGACGGAGCGGCCAGAGCAAGCCCGGCGAGAAGTGCCACTCGGGTGATACGCATGAAAGCTTCCTCATGAAAGCGCTCGCAGCCTTGGCCCGGGAGCGTACTTGAAGGAGGGTCGAGCGCAACAGGTCTCTGCCGGAGGGACCATGCACGCTGGCTGATTTCGGCGCGCGACTTGTCTATAGTCCCGCCGGAATTCGACCGCGGGGACCTCAATGACGAAAGTTAATCGCCGGAAATTCCTTAAGGTTGCGGGCGCGGGCGGCGCCGCGGCCGGACTGGCGGCGTGCGATGCGCCCAAGGCCCCCGCGGTGTTCGAAAGCATGCCGAACCTGACCTGGCGCCTGACGTCGAGCTTCCCGAAGTCGCTGGACACCATCCATGGCGCCGCCGAGGTGTTCGCCAAGGTCGTGGGCGAGATGACCGACGGCCGCTTCATGATCCAGGTCTTCGCCGCGGGCGAGATCGTGGGCGGCCTGCAGGCCATGGACGCGGTGTCCGACGGCACGGTCGAGGTGGCGCACACCGCATCCTACTACTACTGGGGCAAGGACCCCACGTTCGCGCTGGCGACGGGCGTGCCGTTCGCCCTCAACTGCCGCATGCAGAACGCCTGGATGTACGAAGGCGGCGGCATCGACCTGATGAACGAGTTCTACGCGCGCTACAATATCTACGGCCTGCCGAGCGGCAACTCGGGCGCGCAGATGGGCGGCTGGTTCCGCAAGGAGATCAACACGCCGGACGACTGGAAGGGCCTCAAGATCCGCATCGGCGGCTTCGGCGGCGCGATCATGTCCCGCCTCGGCGCGGTGCCGCAGCAGATCGCGGGCGGCGAGATCTATCAGGCGCTCGAGAAGGGCACCATCGACGCGGCCGAATGGGTCGGCCCTTACGACGACGAGAAGCTCGGCTTCTATCGCGTCGCGCCGAACTACTATTACCCCGGCTGGTGGGAAGGCCAGGCCGCGCTGCACCTCTTCTTCAATCTCGAAAAGTGGAATGCGCTGCCGAAGACCTATCAGGCCATCCTGCAGGCGGCGGCGAAAACGGCGAACCTCACCATGATGGCGCGCTACGACATGCAGAACCCGCCGGCCTTGCGCCGCCTCGTGAAGGCGGGCGCGCGTCTCAAGCCCTTCTCGGAAGAGGTGCTCGACGCCTGCTTCAAGGCATCCACAGACACCTACACCGAGCTGTGCGCATCGAACCCCGCGTTCAAGAAGGTCTACGACGCGATGGCCGCCGTGCGCGCCGAGGAGTTCCTGTGGTTCCAGCTCGCCGAGCACACGAGCGACACGTACATGATGATCCAGCAGCGCAAGAACGCGCTCTAAGCCAGCAACGCGCGTACCGCGGCGCGGACCTGATCGAGCGTGAACGGCTTGAGGATCGTCCCGAGGTTTCCGGTCTTGAGCGCGTTCGCCCGCTCCAGCTCCTCCGCGAATCCAGACATCAGAAGCAGCTTGATGCCGGGCGACGCGTCGACTGCCCGCATCGCGAGGTCGACGCCGTCGAGCCCCGGCATGTGCACGTCCGACACCAGGAGGTCGAACGGCGCGCCCGCCGTGAGGGCTTCGAGCGCCTCCGCGCCGTCCTGCGCCAGCACCACGGAATGGCCGTCGGATTCCAGCGCGCGCTTGACGAGGTCGCGCGTCGCCTCGTCGTCGTCTGCCAGCAGAATGCGAGTCATGCGTCCCCCACATCTCGAGCCGGCGCACCGGCCGCCGTCACATCTCCTTGTTCGTCATGCGCCCGACGAAGGGCAGCTCGCGGTAGCGGTGCGCGACGTCCATGCCGTAGCCCACGACGAACTCGTCCTTGCTTTCGAACACGCTGAAATCCGCGCTGACATCCACGGCGCGCGACACCTTCTTGTCGATCAAGACGCACGTCAGGATCCGGCTCGCCCCGCGCGCCGAGATGAGATCCTTGGCGAAGACGAGCGTCCGTCCGGAATCGAGCACGTCGTCCACGAGCAGCACGTTGCGCCCGTCGACGCCCAGATCGAGGTCACGCAGGATCTCGACCTTGCCGGACGACGTGCGGCTCTTGCGGTAGCTCGACAGCGTCAGGAAATCGACCTCGGGTTCGAGCCCGGCGCGATGCAGCGCGCGAATGAGGTCAGCGGCGAACACGAAGCTGCCCTTGAGCACGGCGACCACGAGCAGCCGCTCGAGCTTGAGCGCCGCGATCGCGCGCGCAAGCTCCTCGATGCGGGATGCGATGCTGTCCGCCGAATAGACGACCTCGACCTCGGACGGAGCTCCGGCTGTCTGGTCCACCATTTGACCTCCTTCTCAGCGCTCCGGGCGGCGCATCTCAGACGCGCCCGTCCCGGATTGCGAATCACCGTTGAAATCATGAGTTTGCGGGCTGATGCTTGCTTGAGACAGAAGTCGGCTCAGCTCCGCATGCTGCCGCAAACTATCGAGCCTTGGTCAACAAGGCGCAAGCCTCGGGCCGGGATGGCGTGAACGCTCGTCATTCTTGTACATGCCGCCGCCATATTCGTAACCGATTGATACTGCCGCCGCCTTCACGCATATAGGCGCTCGAAGCCAGAGAACCCTGAGAGAAGATCCGGAGCCACCAGCCGTGATTCGGTTGACGAATGTCGGTCTCAAATACGATAGCGGCCCGGAGATACTGTCAGAGGTCAACTTCCACCTCCGCCCGGGGTCGTTCCACTTCCTGACGGGTCCCTCGGGCGCCGGCAAAACGTCGCTTCTGCGCCTTTTGTTCATGTCGCTCCATCCGACGCGCGGACAGATCCAGCTTTTTGGACAGGACGTCAGCCATATCACCACGAGCAAGCGCGCCCCTCTGCGCCGCCGCATCGGCATCGTGTTTCAGGACTTCCGCCTGCTCGAGCACCTGACGACCTGGGAGAACGTGGCGCTGCCGTTACGCGTGGTCGGCAAGCGCCTCGACGACTATAAGGAGGACGTGACGGACCTCCTGCAGTGGGTCGGCCTCGGCGACCGCATGCACGCCTACCCGTCGGTCCTGTCGGGCGGCGAAAAGCAGCGCGCGGCCATCGCGCGCGCCGTCATCGGCAAGCCGGAGCTTCTGCTGGCCGACGAGCCCACCGGCAACGTCGACCCGCAAATGGCGCGCCGCCTGTTGCGTCTCTTCATCGAGCTGAACCGGCTCGGCACGTCCGTTCTGATCGCCACTCACGACCATCAGTTGATGCGGCAGTTCAAAGCGTCCCGCTTGGAGTTACACGACGGCCATGTCCGCATCGTATGACAAACCCGATCGTCCGGGATTGCGCGGGCTCGATCAGCCCCAGCGCCCGCACGACTACGACGTCTATGACGACGGCCCCGTGACCCAGGGCGGCCGCACGGCCGCGCACGGCTACGACCGCGGCTACGACCAGGACCCGACGACGGTCGAGACGACGCTGCGCTCCGAGTACGAGCGCCCGCCGCCGCCCGACATCTACGCGCCAGCCCGCGGATCGCGCAAAGCGCCCTCGCTCACGGCGCCGATCGTGCCCGCCGGCTCCGTCACGGGCCGCTCGCTGACGCTCGTGATCACCATCATGTGCTTCCTCGCCTGTCTCACGGTCGGCGCGGTCTACATGATCCGCCAGTCTGCGAAAGCCTGGCAGAAGGATATCGCCAGCGAGATCACGGTGCAGATCGTGCCGCGCGACGGCACGGACACCGAGAAGGCCGTGCAGGACGTCGCGAGCTACCTCAATCAGCAGACCGGCGTCAGCACGGTGCGCGTGCTCTCGACCGCGGAGTCGGCGGCCCTCCTCGAACCCTGGCTCGGCTCCGTCGAGGATCTCTCCGCGCTGCCGCTGCCGCGCCTGATCGCCGTCGAGGTGGACCGCTCCGAGCCGCCGGACATCGACATCATCCGCTCCGGCCTCGCCGCCCAGTTCGACGGCGCGACCCTCGATGACCATCGCCGCTGGCAGGCGCAGATCGCGACCATCACGAACAGCTTCTCGCTCGGCGGCCTCGCCATCCTGGCGCTGGTCGCCATGGCGACGACGGCGATCATCGTGTCGGCCACCAAGAGCTCGATGGCCTCGAACCGCGAGATCGTGGAGGTGCTTCATTTCGTCGGCGCCAACGACCGCTTCATCTCGCGCGAGTTCGAGAAGCACTTCCTCCGCCTCGGCGTGCGCGCGGGGCTCGTGGGGGCGGTGCTCGCGCTGCTCGTGTTCCTCATGATGCCGACGATCATCCAGATCCTGGGCGGCGGCGCCATGACGCTCACGGAGCTGCACCGCCTGGTCGGCTCCGGCTCGCTCGACCTCGCCGGCTTCGTGCTGATGGGGATCGTCGTCGTCGTCGTGGCGGCGATCTGCATGCTGACGTCGCGATTCGGCGTTTTCCGCATCTTGAACAGCCGCCAGTAGCCCGCGCCGGCCCGCCCCTGCCGCAATTGCCCGGTATCCTTTGGTTAATCAAAGCGATAGGCGCCGCTGGCGTCCCGTGACACACGGCCAGCCAAATCAGCTAATCTGTTGACCGGCCGCGGCATCGAACGGCAAGTTGGCTCCATGCCAAGGAAAGGTGGAATGACACCGGCACGAACCATCGTTGGGCTCTTCGCACTGGGGGTGTCCGTCATCGGTTTTGGCTTCGTGCTGTTTGCCAACGCGGTGATGCGCGAGCCGGAGACGCACGACGTGCGCGCGGACGGCATCGTCGTGCTCACCGGCGGCCAGACGCGCATCTCGGAAGCCGCGCGCCTGCTGAAGGACGGCCGCGGCGAGCGGCTCCTGATCTCGGGCGTCAACACCAAGATCGGCCGCTCCTCCCTGATCAAGATCTCGGGCATCGACGAGAAGACCTTCAACTGCTGCGTCGATCTCGGCTACGGCGCGCTGAACACGGTCGGCAATGCCGAGGAGACGCGCCGCTGGGCCGAGGCCTTCGGCTACGACCGGCTGATCGTCGTGACGGCGAGCTATCACATGCCGCGCAGCCTGGCGGAGCTCGCCCGCGCCATGCCGGAGATCGAGCTGCTGCCGCATCCCGTCTCGCCCGACGGCCTGCGCGAGAAGGTCTGGTGGCTGGACGCCACGACCACGCGGCTTCTCGCCGCCGAATACATCAAATTCCTGCCGGCGGCCGTGCGGCTGGCAGTGACGCGCGGAATGGCCCCTTGGCAAGCCGATTCCATCACGGCATCTTCGGCCACGCCGAGCAAATCCTGACGCGGAGACGCCCGGCGCTCCCGGCGCCGCGCGGACATGGGCTCGGCGGATCGCCGATGAGCCCATCCTAAATTCCCGGCCAACGGCATGCTGCTTCTGCGATCCATCGTCTTCGCCATCGTCTTCTACGTGACGACCGCGCTCTTTCTGGTCCTCGGCTCCTGGCTCCTGTTCGCGCCGCGCAGTTGGGCCATGGCCGGCCTGCGCCTGCATGCCATCGTGTGCGTGTGGCTTCTGAAGGTGATCGCCGGAACGAAGCTCGAGGTCCGCGGCCACGAGAAGCTGCCCAAGGGCGCCTGCCTCGTCGTCTCGAAGCATCAGTCGGCCTGGGACACGTTTGGCCTCGTGCCGCTCTTCCGTGATCCCGCCATCGTGCTCAAGGACGAGCTCAAGTGGATCCCGTTCTACGGCTGGTTCTGCGTGAAGTTCCAGCACATCCTGGTCAAGCGTGACAAGGCCGCCAAGGCGCTGAAGGCGATGACGACGGACGCCGCACAGAAGGCCGCCCAAGGCCGCGAGATCGTGATCTTCCCCGAGGGCACGCGCCAGGCTCCGGGCGCGCCGCCCGACTACAAGCCCGGCTACGTGGCCCTCTACGAAGCCCTCGGCGTGCCGTGCGTGCCGCTGGCGCTGAACTCCGGCCTCTTCTGGCCGCGCCGCGAGATCATCCGCTATCCGGGCACCATCGTCGTGGAGTTCCTCGACCCCATCCCGGCAGGGCTCCCCCGCAAGGAGTTCCGGGCCCTTCTCGAAGCCCGGCTGGAAGAAGCCGCCACCCGCCTCGTCGCCGAAGGCCGCGCCGAGCGGGCGAGACTAGGCACCTGGAACGGATGAGAACATAAAAAGAACATTTTATTGACCGCGAACCGTTCCGCGCCTATATCTTTTTGGGCACGTAGGGAGTTTGCGAGGCACGAATGACGGGCGATCCCGGGTTCCTGGCGCCGATTTCGGAGGAGATCTGGCGCCAAAAGTACCGCTTCGGCGGTGACGCCCGACACGCGCCCGACGAGAGCCTGGGCGACACGTTCCGCCGCGTCGCGGCCGCCGCCGCATCTGCCGAGAAGGGAAAGCGCGCCCGCGCCCGCTGGGCCAAGACGTTCTACGACAGCCTCGCCGATTTCGGCTTCCTGCCGGCTGGCCGCATTCTGGCCGGCGCCGGCACGGATCGCGCCGTCACGCTCTTCAATTGCTTCGTCATGGGCCGCATCGACGACGATCTCGGCGCCATTTTCGAGAACGTGCGCGAAGCCGCCCTGACGATGCAGCAGGGCGGCGGCATCGGCCACGACTTCTCGACCCTCCGACCCAAGGGCGCGCTCGTCAGAAGCCTCGGCGCGGACGCGTCCGGTCCCGTGAGCTTCATGGACGTGTGGGACGCCATGTGCCGCACGATCATGTCCGCCGGCCACCGCCGCGGCGCCATGATGGGCACGCTCGCCTGCGATCATCCCGACATCGAGGCGTTCATCGACGCCAAGGGCGATCCGGCGCGCCTGCGCAATTTCAATCTCTCGGTGCTCGTGACGGACGCGTTCATCGCGGCCGTGCGCGCGGACAAGCCGTGGGATCTCAAGTTCGACGGCAAGGCCGTGCGCACGGTCGGCGCGCGCGCGCTCTGGCACCGCCTGATGCGCGCGGCTTACGACTATGCCGAGCCCGGCGTCATCTTCATCGATCGCATCAACGCGAAGAACAACCTCGCCTACTGCGAGGAGATCCGCGCCACGAACCCCTGCGGCGAGCAGCCGTTGCCGCCCTACGGCGCCTGCCTTCTGGGGTCGATCAACCTCGCCCAACTGGTGCGCCACCCGTTCGAGGACAAAGCCGCCATCGCCACGGCGGAGCTCGAGGAGCGCACCCGCATCGCCGTCCGCTTCCTCGACAACGTCATCGACGTGTCGGGCTATCCGCTGCCCGCCCAGCGCGCGGAAGCGAAAGCCAAGCGCCGCATCGGGCTCGGAGTCACGGGCCTCGCCGATGCGTTGATTGCCCACGGCGTGCGCTACGGCAGCGCCGAGGCGCAGCGCCTCGCGCAATCGTGGATGGCCACCATCGAGCGTGCCGCCTATCGCGCCAGCGCCGGCCTGGCCGAGGAGAAGGGCGCTTTCCCGCTCTTCGACAAGAAGCGCTTTCTCGCCGCGCCGAACATCGCGCGCTTGCCGGACGATGTGCGCGCGGCCATCGCCCGCCACGGCATCCGCAACGGCTGCCTGACGTCCATCGCACCGACCGGCACCATCTCGCTGCTCGCGGGCAACGTGTCGTCGGGCGTCGAGCCGGTGTTCGACTTCCATTACACGCGCAAGGTTCTGGAGCCGGACGGCACGGTGCGCAGCGAGCAGGTCGAGGACCTCGCGCATGCGCGCTACCGCCATGCCCACGGGCAGTCCGCGCCGCTCGGCGCCGCGTTCGTCAAAGCCGCCGAGCTGTCGCCGCACGAGCATCTCCTGATGCAGGCGGCCCTGCAGGCTCATGTCGACAGCTCGATCTCGAAGACCATCAACTGCCCGCCCGACATTTCGTTCGAGGCGTTCGAGACGATCTATCTCGAAGCGTTCGACCTCGGCCTCAAGGGCTGCACCGTCTATCGGCCGAACGCCGTCACCGGCGCCGTTCTGGCGCCCATCGACCCGCCGGCCCTGGAGTCGGTTGTCGAAGAGGTCGTGTCTCAAGGGACGGCGTCCGAAGCTCGGACCGCCACGCCCGAGCCGGCCGCGCGGACCGCCCCGGCGCCCGCTGAAATGGCCGCCGGCCGTCACGGCGAGATCGTCTACATGGCCCAGCCGCTGGAGCGCGAGCCCGTGCTGTCGGGCTACACCTACAAGCTCAAGTGGCCCGAGAGCGATCACGCGATCTACGTGACGATCAACGACATCGAGACGGCCGGGCGCCGCCGCCCGTTCGAGATCTTCATCAACACGCGCAACCTCGAGCACTACGCGTGGACGGTGGCGCTCACGCGCATGATCAGCGCCGTCTTCCGCCGCGGCGGCGACGTGTCGTTCGTCGCCCACGAGCTCAAGGCCGTCTTCGATCCGCAGGGCGGCCGGTGGATCGGCGGCCGCTACGTTCCGAGCCTGATGGCCGCCATTGGCGAGGTGATCGAAACCCACATGCGCCGCATCGGCTTCCTGAGCAGCGACGAGCAGCTCGGCGACATCCTCTCACCCGCCGCCTTGGCCGCCGAGGGCGGGGAGACCGCGGGCGAGGGCGAACCTCGCAAGGGCCTCGGCACCGCGCCATCGGTGCTGGCCCGCAGTTGCCCGCGCTGTGCCGCGCAGGCGTTCGTCAAGGAGAGCGGCTGCTGGACCTGCCGGTCCTGCGGCTTCTCCCGGTGCGATTAGGAGGGAGGGCCCCGCCCGGCGCGGCCGCACCGGATCGTGACGTTTCCGTGGCAGCCGCCCAATTGCGGGCGTTTCGGCCGTTGCGGCACGCAGCCGCGGGGTTTCGTTAACGCCATGAGAATCCGAGGGCGTTCCGCAGGGAACAGCGCCGGCGCCCCCGGCGGCGTTAGGGTTAGGGCCATCGGGAATGCCCAAAAATGACTGAGATGGAGCCATATTTCGGCTGAAAACACTGAGCAGTCTGGCATCAGTTGAGATCGTTTTGAGTTCGTAGCGTCGAGCGCCGCGTAAACGGCAAAGGAACTTGGTTATGGGAGCGCGTGTCATTCAACTCGCAGACTATCGAGCCCTCCGCTCGGCCCAGAAGCCCGAGCTCGCCGCGCTGGACACCCCAGCCGAGCTGACCGACCGCTTCCACTTCTGGAGCGGCGCCTCCGGCCAGCGCTACGTTCACACCGTCTACGACCTGATCGATTGCCCCGAGGTTCCGGCCGCGAATTTCCTGCTCGTGCATCGCGATGCCGGCGGCCGCCGCACGGTTCTGGCGATCGGCCATGCCGTCCACTCCGCCGGATCCTTGAACCTTGCCGAGATCCGCCAGCGCGGCGCCCGCCTCGGCGCCAACGAGGTTCACGTTCACCTGCTGGCGCCGTCGGCCCAGCAGCGCCGCATGATCGAGCTGGATCTCCGGGCCGGCAAGATCGACGGCGACCAGGACGACCGCATCGTCGCCACGCGTCACTAAAGCCTGATCGTCCGAGATGCGAGCGTCCAGCTCGCATCGAGGGCGTGAATCAGACTCTTGAACAAAGACTTGGAGCGCGTTCATGCTCAGAATCCGATTCTGATAAGAGTGAACGCGCTCTAGGGTCTTTCCGCCTTTCGTGAAATCGCTGAAAGACCCTCGATCTTCGTTTCGTCGTGCTTCTTTTCGGAAAACCGCTTCACACTTTTCCGGAAGCACTCCAGGCTCCGCTCCGTCTGCGCCCTCATCGCGCCGTGCCATCGCCCGGCGCGATTTTTTGTTTGGAGCGATCGCCGGGCGGACGCAGCCCTCAGCCGGTCATCACCCGCATCAGCCAGAGCCCGGCCATGAGGCCGAGCACCGAGAGCACGACGCTCGCGGAAACGTAGAGCGCGGCAAGTCCGGTTTCGCCCCGCTCGATGAGCAGCATCGTATCGAGCGAAAAGGCCGAGAAGGTCGTGAAGCCGCCGAGGATGCCGGTGGCCAGGAACAGCTTGAGCGTCGACGATCCTTCGCCGGCGAACGCGAACCAGCCGGCGACGAGCCCCATGGCCGTCGAGCCGAGCACGTTGATGGTCAGGATGCCGTAGGGAAAGCCGCTCCCGAGCCAGCCCGTCACGACCCCATTGAGCAGGTGGCGCATGACGCCGCCGAGACCCGCACCCACAAAAATGGCCAGCACCGCATTCATCGCTCACCTGTCCTGTTGGGCCGCATGGCGCGGCCGGCTGCACACTTGGCCCGGAATCCGAACCGATTGTCGCGCACGGTCCGCGGCGACGCCAGAGGCCGCTCAGACCAGGCGCGCGCCAGCGCACGGGTGGAGCGCGCCGCGCCATCCTGCACATGGCAGCATCCGGCGAGCGCGCCGGTGACGGTCGCGAGCCGTTCGAGCCCCGCTTCGATGATCCCCACCTCGCGCAGATGACGGCGCGTGCTGATCAGATAGTCGAGGTTCGTGCCCCCGAGGCCGTCCGAGCGGCGAATGAAGGCCGCCTGCCGCATCATCGGCAGCCGCCCCGCGTAGGCCGGGTGCGCCCGCTCCGCGATGTAGGTGACGGCCCACACGGCGCGCGCGGGCTCGGCCGCGACGTCCGCCGCCACGTCGACCAGAACCCGCGCCTCGCGATAAACGCCATAGATGAGCTCGCGCTGACGCAGATAGGCGAGGGCGGCGGCTTCCGTCTCGGGCGCGAGCCGGAACGCCAGCCCGTGGCAGACGCCGCCGCGATCGAGCCCGAGCACGAGGCCGGGACGCAACGCGGTGCCGCGATAGTGCACGGAGTAGACGCAGAACGCGCGGTGAAATCCGTTGAGCACGGCGCGGCGCGCCTCGGCGAACGGAAAGCCGGGGTTCCACATGAGGGACCCATAGGCGAACACCCAGGTCTCGGCCGCCTCGTCGCCCATGCCGTCGTCGCCCACGCCAGCCATGCGCGGCTTCCTCGTCAAAGCATGACGACGAAGCAGCCTCCGGCCTCGTCGTCAGAAAATGCGATCCTTGGAGGCTCTGGCGCGTGCGATCCCCGAACTCCCTCGGATCGCAAAAAACCGCTAGGCCCCCGCCTTGTCCTTGCCCTTACCTTTGTCCGCGGCACGCCCGAAGTCCGGTGCAGCGGTATCCTGTCCCGCCTGGACGATGCCGCGCCGGATCATGCGGGCGTCCGAAAAGAGCCGGAACAGCGTATCGCCGTCACCGAAGCGGATCGCCCGCTGCAGCATCGTGAGGTCTTCCGTGAACCGGCCGAGCATGTCGAGCACGGCCTCCTTGTTGTTCAGGAACACGTCGCGCCACATGGTCGGATCGGAGGCGGCGATGCGCGTGAAATCGCGGAAGCCGCCGGCCGAGAACTTGATGACCTCGCTGTCCGTCACGCGCTCGAGGTGGGCGGCGGTGTTGACGATGTTGTAGGCGATGAGGTGCGGCACGTGGCTGGTGATGGCGAGCACGAGATCATGGTGCTCGGGCGTCATGATCTCGACCTTGGAGCCGAGGCCCTCCCAAAACGCGCGCAGCTTCTCGACCGCCTTGCCGTCCGTGTGCGGCTCCGGCGTCAAGATGCACCAGCGCCCGTCGAACAGCTCCGCGAAGCCCGCCTCGGGGCCGGACTGCTCGGTGCCGGCGATCGGATGGCCCGCCACGAAATGCACGCCCTTGGGCACATGCGGCGCGACATCCCGCACGATCGCGGCTTTGACCGAGCCGACGTCGGTCAGGATCGCGCCGGGCTTGAGGCTGCGCGAGATCTCCTTCGCGATCGGCCCGCACAGGCCGACCGGCGTGCAGAGGATGACGAGGTCCGCATCCTCGACGGCTTCCGCCGCCGACACGAATCCCTGTTCGATGAGGCCGAGCCGCATGGCCGTCTCGACGGTCGCGGGCGTGCGCGCCGAGCCGACGATGGAGCCGACGAGGCCAGCACGCCGCGCCGCATGGCTGATCGACGAGCCGATGAGGCCGATGCCGATCAGCGCGACGCGGTCGAACATCACCGTGCTCATGCCGGCCCCGCGAAGGCTGCGAGGGCTTCGACCACC
This sequence comes from uncultured Hyphomicrobium sp., assembly GCA_964386545.1. Lineage (GTDB taxonomy): Bacteria > Pseudomonadota > Alphaproteobacteria > Rhizobiales > Hyphomicrobiaceae > Hyphomicrobium_C. The sequence continues at coordinate 57,364 of CAYLSI010000007.1, read as the reverse complement.
TTGCGGTTCTCGGCCTCCGTGCCGATCGTGAGACGCAACGCATGCGGCAGCCCGTAGCCCGCCACGCGCCGCAGGATGATGCCCTTGGACTTGAGGAAGGCGTCGCACGCCGCCGCATCCTTCCCCGCGGTCTGGGGGAAGTGAATCAGGATGAAGTTGGCGACGCTCGGCGTCACGGCGAAGCCGAGCGCCTCGATCTCCGTCGTGAGCCACGGCAGCCACGTCTCGTTGTGGCGCACCGCGGCGTCGATATGCGCCCAATCGGCCATGGCGGCAGCGCCGGCCGCGATCGCCGGTGCCGAAAGATTGAACGGACCGCGAATGCGGTTCAGCGCCTCCGCCACCGCGCTCGGACAATAGGCCCAGCCGATGCGCAGCCCCGCAAGGCCGAAGATCTTCGAGAACGTGCGCGTCATCACGGTGTTCTCGCCCGTCGCCACCAGCTCGAGCCCCGCCTCGTAGTCGTTGCGGCGCACGTACTCGGCATAGGCCGCGTCGAGCACGAGCAGCACGTGGGAAGGCAGGCCGGCGCGCAGACGGCGCACGGCGTCGATCGGCAGATAGGTGCCGGTGGGATTGTTCGGATTGGCCAGGAACACGACCTTGGTGCGCTCGGTCACGCGCGCCAGGATCGCGTCCACGTCGGCCTTGAGACCCGTCTCCGGCGCGACGACGGGCGTGGCGCCCGCCGCCAGGATCACGATGCGGTAGAGAAGAAAGCCGTGCTCCGTGTAGAGCCCCTCGTCGCCGGGCCCGAGGTAGGCGTGCGCGATGAGGCTGATCAGTTCGTCCGAACCTGCTCCGCACACGATGCGCTCCGGCGCCAGGCCGAAGCGCGCCGCGATCGCCTCGCGTAGAGCCTTCGCCTCGCCGTCCGGATACCGCTCGAGCGCCGCGCCGGCCGCGGAGAACGCAGCGACCGCCTTGAGGCTCGGCCCGAGCGGCGTCTCGTTCGACGAGAGCTTGATGGGCTTGAGCCCGCCGGGAACCTGGCTCGCGCCGGGCACATAGGCATCGATGTCGAGAACGCCGGGTCTCGGCGTGGGAAGGGAAGCGGCCATGGGACGTCAGGCTTTCGGATTGTCGCGCCCGTTCGTCGGCGCAAACGCGGCCCCGTGATACCGGCCAGACCGCCAAAGCGCAAAGGTTTAAGCGCCTGGAAAGACCGGAGGACCGCCCAAAGCGCGCGGGACGGCGCTCGATTTACCGAGTTTTAGCGGAGCCCAGGCCATCATCAACCTAAGATTGCAATTTAGAAAAGAACTCGTCTTTCAATAGATAAAGGATCGTACCCGTGACACCCCGCGGCCCCGTCCGTCTTGTCCTGACAGCGCTCGCCGCCGGGTGGATCCTCGCGAGCACCGCCAGACCGGCCGGCGCCGACAAGATCGGCGGCAGCAACCTGCCCCAATCGAAGCCCGCGCTCAAAGGCCGGATCAGCGAGGACGGCGCAACGTCCGCCTGGGTGTTCGGCGCGGGCGTCGGCGCGACGACGAACGCCGGGCCGACGCTGCTCGAAACGCCGAGCGCCTTCGTCGAGCAGAGCCTCGGCTACGCGCAGATCCTGACAACGGACTTCGGCCGCGTCGATGTCGTCGCCAATCTGCAGAACCGCCGCTACACGAGCTTCAGCGAGGCGGACGAGCTGACCGGCTCGGCCTCCGCCGCGCTGACCCGCGACTGGGGCACGGCGAAGACGGTCGCGACGCTCTCCTTTTCATCCAGCCGCGATGTGGAGGAGCGGCTGACCGACACGAGCCTCGTGATCGAGCACGCCGCAACCGCCGGCGTCACGAAACCCTATGCTCGCGCCGAGGCCGCCTACCTCGATTTCACCGACATGCCCGGTGAGCCGGGCCCCTTCCAGAACGCCGACGACCGCGACCGTCTCTCGGCACGTCTCGAGATCGGCCTGCGCCGCACGTTGACGGACGAGATCACGCTGGAAGCCGGAGCCGGCATCGACACCAAGCGCTATCGCGCCTCCGCCGACGACTTCGGCATGAACCGGAACAGCGTATCCGTCTTTCCGCTGATGGGCCTCACCTATGCGACCGAGCGCGCCACGGTCCGCGCCATCTATTCGCCGTTCCTGCGCCTTTACCGCGAGCCGATTTTCGAGGATGCCTGGAAGCACGGCTATCGCGTCGAGGGCGAGGTCAAGCTGTCGGAGGCGTGGAAAGCGTTCGGCGCGGCGCGCTACGGCTTCGAGGAGACGGATTTTCTGATTGCCAGCTCCGCCTATGAGCGCGTCGTGCTGGCCGGCCTGACGGTGACGTTCGCGGACAAAGGCACGGCGTCGCTGGCCGCCTCGCGATCCTGGCGCGACTACGATGGATTGGGCCTGCTCGGCATCGCCCGCGCCGACGAGAAAACGGAAGTCCAGATCGTTGCCGAATGGCCGCTCAACGAGACGTTGGCCGTGAGCGGCAAGGTGAGCTACCTCGATTTCAGAAGCTCGTTCGGCGCCCTCGAAACGGACGCGCTCACCGCGATGGTCGGACTGACCTATGCGGTCGCGAAATAGCGGGGGCAGCACGAGCGCGCTGCACCTCGTGTCCCGATTCCGAAGTTCGCCTGTGATTGCAACCAGCTCCAGGAGCGAACTTCGGGATCAAAAGGGACACGGGATTCATAAACTCGCCAGTGTGATTGAGATCGAGAAATTCGTGCGACCCCCGCCGCTCGACGGGACGAATTTCTCGATCATCACACTAGCCGGCCATCAACGGCCGCCGAGTCCGAGGCCCAGCCCAAGGCCGAGACCCGCTTTGACCTTGGCGATCTTGAGGACGCTGACGCTCGCGCCGACGTTCGCACCGGCCCCGACGCCGATCGAGGGGAGGCCGAGGCCGCCACCGTGGCCGCTATGACCACCGTGACCGCCATGTCCCCCATGCCCGCCGCGGCCACCGGCCTGAGCGGGAACCGTCATCGCCAGGGCGACCAGGGCAACAACTGCAGTGCACGCCGTCTTCTTCATTGTGTTCTCTCCACGAAATTCTTGATGCTGATGATTTTTGGGTGCCGCGCGCTCGACACGAACCAGAAAGCCTGAAAACATTTTATTATGCAATTTCAGACGGTTGAGAGGGTAAAACAGCTAAAGGCCGACTGTTGTCGGGCATCGTTCGCAGGATCGCGGAGGGGACGAGCACCGCTCCGCCGTTGCGGGACCGGATCACGCGCGGAAAAGCAAAAAGCGCGCGACTCTCGCGAGTCGCGCGCTTCGAGATTTGACGAGATCGATGGGCTCAGCGCCCGAGCGCGGCTTTCGTTTCGGCGAACGCCCAATCGAGCCACGGCGTCAGCGCTTCGAGATCGGCCGTCTCGACCGTGGCACCCGTCCAGATCCTGAGGCCCGCCGGAGCATCGCGATAGGAGCCGATGTCGAGCGCGACGCCCTCGGTTTCGAGCTTGCGCGCAACCTCCTTGGCGAACGCCGCCTGCGCGGCGTCATCGAGCGCGCGCACGGCGGGATCGGTGATGCTGAGACAGATCGACGTGTTCGACCGCGTCGCCGGATCGACAGCGAGGTTCGCCACCCACGGCGTCCGCGCGATCCAGTCGAACAGCACGGCCGCATTGCGGTTGGCGCGGTCCATCAAGCCCGAAAGGCCGCCCACGCTCTCGGCCCACGCGAGCGCGTCGAGATAGTCCTCGACGCACAGCATCGACGGCGTGTTGATCGTCTCGCCCTCGAAGATCGCCGCGTCGAGCTTGCCTTTCTTGGTCATCCGGAAAAGCTTCGGCATCGGCCACGCCGGCACGTAGGATTCGAGCCGCGCCACCGCGCGCGGGCTCAGGATCAGCATGCCGTGCGCGCCTTCGCCGCCGAGCACCTTCTGCCACGAGTAGGTGACGACGTCGGCCTTCGTCCAATCGATGGGCTGGGCGAAGATCGCGCTCGTCGCGTCGACGAGCGTCAACCCCTCGCGGTTCTCCTTGATCCAGGCGCCGTCGGGCACACGCACGCCGGACGTCGTGCCGTTCCAGGTGAAAACGACGTCGCGCGAGAAATCGACCGCGGCGAGATCCGGCAGCGCGCCGTAGTCGGCTTCACGCACGACGACGTCTTCCAGCCGGAGCTGCTTGACGATGTCCGTCACCCAGCCCTTGCCGAAGCTCTCCCACGCCAGCACCTCAACGCCGCGCGCGCCGAGCAGCGACCACATCGCGGCTTCGAACGCGCCCGTATCGGAGCCCGGCATGATGGCGACGTGATAGTCGGCCGGCAGCCCCAGCAGCGCCCGCGTCTTGCTGATCGCGAGCTTGAGACGGGCCTTGCCCTCCTTGGCGCGATGCGAGCGCCCGAGAAACGCGTTGCCGAGCGCGTCGGCAGCGGTCCACGCAGGACGCTTGGCGCACGGCCCCGACGAGAACCGCGGGTTGGAAGGCTTGCGATCGGGTTTGCCGGACATGCTGGGATCCATATGAGAGGACGAGGACGGACTCAGAGATCGAACGTGACGACCTTATCGACGGCGTCGAGCGCCTGCACCTGGGCGAGCGCCGTCTCCGACAAGGGCGCGGAGATGCTCATCAGGGCGATCGCGTTCTCCTCGTTCCCGTTTCCGTCGAGGCCGACATTCATGCGCGAGATGTTGATGCCCTCGGCCGCGAGAATGTTGCCCAACGCCCCGATGACGCCCGGCCGGTCCGAATGGCGCGTGAACAGGAACGGCCCGCGCGGAACCGCTTCCACGTCGAACGAATCGATGCGCACGAGCCGCGGCGAGCGCCCGCCGAGCAACGTGCCCGCGACCGTCGTCGTCCCATCGCGCGAGACGGCCGAAACCTCGATCAGCGAGACGTAGTCGCGCGACTGCTCGGAGCGTGATTCGCGCACCGCGATGCCCTGTCCGCGCGCGAGATGCGCCGCGTTGACCCGGTTGACCGGCCCCGCGAGCCGCCGGTCGAGCACGCCGACGAGCGCCTCCGCCGTGATCGGACGCGCGTCGAGATCCGCCACCGCGCCGAACAGGCGCACGATGAGCTCGCTGATCGGACCGTCGCTCAACGCGCCCGCGAGCCGGCCCAGCGCATGGGCGAGCTCCTGGTAGGGGCGCGTCCGCGAGAGCTGCTCGCCCGAGATCTTGGGCAGGTTGACCGCCGTCTCCGCCGCCCCCGTCTCGAGGAAGCGCGCGATGTCCTCCGCGATCCGGACGCTCACGGCCTGCTGGGCTTCTTCGGTCGACGCACCGAGATGCGGCGTCAGCACCACGTTGTCGAGCGCGAGGAACGGCGAGTCCTTAGGCGGCTCCTGCGCGTAGACGTCGAGCGCCGCGCCCGCCAGGTGGCCGCGTTTCAACGCATCGACCAGCGCCGCTTCGTCGACGAGGCCGCCGCGCGCGCAGTTGATGATACGCGCGCCCGGCTTCATGCGCGCGATGCGGTTGGCGTCGATGAGATTGCGCGTCTTCTCGACCATCGGGCAATGCAGCGTCACGTAGTCTGCCGCCTCGATCAGCGGATCGAGGTCCTGCGGCTCCGCGCCGACCTGCGTCATGATCTCGGGCTGCACGAAGGGATCGTAGGCGAGAACGCGCATCTTGAGGCCCGCGCAGCGCGCCGCGACGAGCCGCCCGATCGTGCCGAAGCCGATGATGCCGACGGTCTTCCCCGCGACTTCCGCGCCGATGAACTTCGTCGGCGTCCACGCACCGCTCCGGACGGACCGGTCGGCCTGCGGCAGATGACGGCTGAGCGACAGGAGATGCGCGATCGTGAGCTCCGCCGTCGTGGTGGCGTTCGCATCCGGCGTGTTGAACACGACGATTCCGCGCTCGGTGGCCGCCGGAACGTCGATGTTGTCGACGCCGATCCCGGCGCGCCCGATCACGCGCAGCGCCGTGGCGGCCGCGATCACCGGCGCCGTCACGCGCGTCTTCGAACGCACGATCAAGGCGTCGTAGGCGCCGATTTTCGCGATGAGGCTCGCTTCGTCGAGCCCCGTATCGACATCGACCGCCAGGCCGCGCTGCGCTTCGAGAAACTTGCGGCCGTCCTCGTGAATCGGATCGGCGATGAGAATGCGAAAAGGCTGGGTCATGCAGTCATCCCTAAATCAAACGCGCACCGGCGCGGCACTCCGCGGCGCAAAAATTTCGCGCTAGCTTTGGCGGCGCAAGAAACAGAGAGCAAGATCAAACTCACACATCCGGACGAAAGAACGGACGAAGGGGGCGCACGCTGGAGCAGCCTCCGACGAAGCCGATCCCGGGGCCGCGAAAAAATGCGACCGCTCTGGAATCCCCGCGCGCACGCGCGCCTCGCATGATCGGGAACTCATCGGCAAATGCAACTGTTCATCTGCCATGTCTGAGAAGGAGGTGCGTTATGCCGCAAGGAGACAAGCGAAAGTACACCGCCAAGCAGAGGCGGAAGGCGGATCACATCGCCGAGGGCTACGAGAAGAAGGGCGTGAAGTCGAAGGTCGCCGAAGCACGCGCATGGGCGACCGTGAACAAGGACGACGGCGGCGGCAAGAAAGCTGGAGGCTCGGGGCGCGGAAAATCGACCGGCCATCCCGCGGCCCGCAAGGGCGGCAAGACCGGCGGACGGGCCTCCGCCGCGCGCCCCGCCGCCGCCCGCTCCGCTTCCGCCCGCAAGGCGGCCGCCACGCGCCGCAAACGCGCTGCCAAATGACGACAGCCTCCAGCGGCAGGCTGCCGCTGGAGGCTGGTCTTAGCCCGGAGCGTTCGCCCGGAACCTAGTCGTTGTCGGGACGGGTGCTCAGAACCTCGCCCGTCGCCGGGTGCGCGACGCCCTCGATCCGCTCGCCCGCGCTCGTCGTCGCCTCGAACTCGAACGCGCCGTCATCGGCCTCGATCTCGCGGACCTTGTAGCCCTGCTGTTCAAGTTTCTTCACCACGTCCGAGGTGGAAAGCCACTGCTCGCGGGGCACGTTGAGCGGCCCGTGATAGTCGTCGTCCGCAAGCGCCGGGGCGGTCAATCCGGCAGCCACCAGTCCGGCAGATACGAGGGCCGCAGCCAAAAGCTTCTTCATGATGACATCTCCGTTTAGGATCGGTTGAGTCGGTTGGCCGGAGATCCCGAGAGATCCCGAGGTCCGTGGGTCGTCCGGCGAGGACCGTTGTGACTCAACCCTCCTGATCCCTCGCTGATACCTGCTGTCAGCGCCCTGTCAGTCAAAATGGCGCACGAGAGTGTCATGAAGACACGCACGCTCCTTTCCTTGACGGCCGCCCTCCTGATCTTCCCGCCGCTGGCCATCGCCTGGGCCGGCGACGACGCGCGCGACCAGGAGCTCGCCCGCCGCGCGCTGCTCGAAGGCCGCATCAAGCCGCTGGCGGAAATCACCGAGATCGTGAAGCCAAACCTTCCCGGCACCATTCTCGCCGTCGAGCTCGACGTGGAGGACAACGGCACGATCGTCTACGAATTCGACGTGATCACCTCCTCAGGCAAGCTCATGGAGGTCGACGTCGACGCCGCCACGGGCAAGATTCTCAGCATCGAGGACGAGGACTGAACGGATGCGCATTCTCGTTGTGGAGGACGAGCCCGCCATCGCGTCCAGCATCGCCGCCTCGCTCGAGGCCTCCGGCTACCAGTGCACGCTCGCCGCCGACGGCGAGGACGCCTGGTTCCTCGGCGACACCGAAGACTTCGACCTCGTGGTTCTCGACCTCGGCCTTCCGAAAATGGACGGCCTCTCGGTGCTGAAGCGCTGGCGCGCGGCGGGACGCGGCATGCCCGTGCTGATCCTCACCGCCCGCGGCGCCTGGCCCGAGCGCGTCGAAGGCATCGACGCCGGCGCCGACGACTACCTCGCCAAGCCCTTCCAGATCGAGGAGCTGGTGGCCCGCGTGCGCGCGCTCATTCGCCGCGCGGCCGGACACGGCTCGCCCGTCATCGAGGCCGGCCCGCTCGCGATCGACACGCGCCAGATGCGCGTGACCGTCAACGGCACGAACGCGGCCGTCTCCCCGCTCGAATACCGCCTCGTCGCCTATCTCCTGCATCACAAGGGCCGCGTGGTGCCGCCGACCGAACTGATCGAGCACCTTTACGGCGACGACGACGCGCGCGACGCCAATGCGCTGGAAGCCGTCGTCATGCGGCTGCGCAAGAAGCTCGGCGCCGACGTCATCCAGACGCGGCGCGGCTTCGGCTACATCGTCGAGGACGCTCCGACATGAGTCTGAGCTCGCTGCGGCTGCGGCTTCTGCTCGCAGGAGCAGCTTCGACCGTCCTCGCCCTCGCGCTCGCAGCCTATGGCCTGGCCATTCTCTTCGAGCGTCATGTCGAACGGCGCATCGACGCCGAGCTGATCGTCCACTTGAACCAGATCACCGCCCACCTCGACCGCGATCCGCAAGGCAAGCTGACGCTGACGACGCCGCCGGCCGACCCGCGCTTCGAGGTGCCGCTGTCGGGCCTCTACTGGCAGATCGTCAAGGACGCGAGCGCAACCGTGCTCCGCTCGCGCTCGCTCTGGGATGCGGAGCTGGCCCTTCCGCCGGAATCCGAGACCGACGACACCGTGCGTCACCACCGGATCGACGGGCCGGGCGGCAAGCCGCTCTACCTGCTGCAGCGCCACGTCGAGCTGCGCGCGCGCACCGGCGGCGGCACGGCGCGCATCGCCGTCGCCGTCGATGCCTCCGAGATCTCGAAAGCCACGCGCGAGTTCGCCATCGACCTGACGCCGCTGCTCACGATCATCGCCGCGCTGCTGCTCGCCGCCACCTGGATGTGGGTGACGATCGGGTTGAGACCCTTGTCCGCCATGCGCGACCGCCTGTTCGCCGTGCGCTCGGGCCAGGAAACGCATCTCGGAGCGGCGTTCCCCGACGAGGTGCTGCCCCTCGCCCAGGAAATCGACGCCTTGATCGACGCGCGCGACGCCGACATCGCCCGCGCCAAGACCCGCGCCGGCGACCTGGCGCACGGCCTGCGCACGCCGCTGCAGGTCCTGCAGACCGAGGTCGAGCGCCTGGCGAAGGACGGCCAGACCGCCGAGGCCCTCAGCCTCTCCACGGTCATCCGCACCATGCAGCGCACGGTGGAGCGCGAGCTGGCGCGCGTGCGCCTCTCCGCGCCACACCGCGATTCGTCGGCCAATGTCGCGCGCGCCGTCGACCAGGTCGTGCGCGTGGTTCAGCGGACGCCGGAAGGCGAGCGGCTGGACTGGATCGTGGAGATCCCGTCCGACCTGAGCGCCGCCATCGACCGCGACGACCTGTCGGAGGCGCTCGGCAACCTGATCGAGAACGCGGCCCGCCACGCCCGTCACACCGTGACCATCACGGGCCGCACGGAGGGCGGCGAGGTCGCCCTCGTCGTCGAGGACGACGGCCCGGGCATTCCCGCCGAGCAAGTGGGCGAGGCGCTGCGCCGCGGCGGCCGGCTCGACGAGCGCGGATCGGGGGCGGGCCTCGGCCTCGCCATCGTCACCGACATTCTGGAATCCTGGCACGGCTCCTTGACGCTCGCGAACGCCAGCCCGGGTCTCGCCGCCACCGTGCGCCTGCCGCGCCCGGCGGCCCCCGCGCGCGCCGCCTCCGCCTGACAAACAGCTGACAACGTCCATCAGGGGGCCGTCAGGGCCCGTGAGGCAAGGTGGCCTCGTTGAATACGCGGCGGCGCCTGGCGTCACCGGTGCCAACCCGAACAACGACTTGAAATCATGGAGATTGATCGATGCAAAAGATGATTGCGACCGCCGGTGCCCTCGTTCTCGCCGCAACCCTCGCCACCCCGGCTCTCTCCGGCGACCGTCGCCCGAACGCCGCCGAGCGCGCCGAGCTGGCCGGCATCCTGAGCGCAGCGGGCTTCACCTCGTGGCAGAAGATCGAGCGCGATGACGGCAAGTGGGAGGTCGACAACGCCCGCCACGCCAACGGCCGCGTCTACGACGTCGACATCCGCGGCGGCGCCATCGTCAAGAAGGAGCTCGAGGACTAAACCTCGAAATATCTCCAAAGCTTGAGATCATGAGCGGGCGGGTCGGAAACGGCCCGCTCTTTTTTTGGGGGAACCCCCGGGTTCAGGTGCACTGCTTCTTCATGAGCAAGGCTTTGAGCGCTTCGGATTCCGCGGTCGCCCGCTGATAATCCTCGGTCGCCTTGAGCCCGTCGCCCGGCCCGCCGAACCAGCGCCCGATCGCGGCCATCATCGTCGCGGGCTGGCGTTTCTGCTCGATGACGGCGCGCTCGGGCAACGCCTGAAGCTGGCGGCTCAGGATGTCGAGACGCTCGCGGATCTGCCGGCAGGCGAGGTTTTCCTCGTCCGCGCTGACGACATAGGTTCCGTCCTGCTGATGGCCCGTGCGCGGGATGCCGGCCGCATCCTGCCAGGACGCGCACCCGCTCAGCAGGGCGAAAAGCCCTACAGCCGCGAGCCTCCCGCTCGGCACCTGCCAACCTTGACGACGCATCTGGGCCCGCCCCCGAAGCACCCGAGCTATCCTCGGCCGATAAACGGCATCTTTGTGGCCATGATCGTCATGAACTGAACATTGGCGCAAAGCGGCAACTTGGCCATGTAAACCACCGCCTCTGCCACGTGCGCCACGTCCATGCGCGGCTCGGGCTTGACGCTGCCGTCGGCCTGGAACGCGCCTTGCGCCATCGGCTCGGTCATGCTCGTCGCCGCGTTGCCGATGTCGATCTGCGAGCACGCGATGTCGAAGGCGCGCCCGTCGAGCGACAGCGATTTCGTGAGCCCCGTGATGGCATGCTTGGTCGCGGTATAGGGCGCGGAGAAGGGTCGCGGCACGGCCGCCGAGATCGACCCGTTGTTGATGATGCGCCCGCCCATGGGCCGCTGCGTCCGCATCATGCGGAACGCCGCCTGCGCGCAGAGAAACGCCCCCGTGAGATTGACGTCCACGACTGCGCGCCACTGCGCGACGGTGAGCGCGTCGATCGTCACGGCCGGCGCGAACGACCCCGCGTTGTTGAAGAGCACGTCGATGCGGCCGAACGTGTCGCGCGTGACGTCGAACAGCCGCGCCACCGCACTTTCATCCGTAACGTCGGTCGCGAGCGCAAGTGCGCGTCCCTCGCGGCCCCGGCAGGCCGCCGCCGTCTCGTCGAGCGTCTCCTGCCGCCGTCCGGCGAGGACGACATCGTATCCGGCTTCGAAAAGGGAAACGGCAACCGCGCGGCCGATGCCGCTTCCGGCACCGGTCACCACCGCAACGGGCGAGGTCTGATCCATGGGCGCTGCGCGTCAGCGCGTCGGAACCGGCTTCTCGCCGCGATAGTCGTAGAAGCCGCGGTTCGTCTTGCGGCCAAGCCAGCCGGCCTCGACATACTTCACGAGCAGCGGGCAGGGGCGATACTTGGAATCCGAAAGCCCCTCGTACAGCACCTGCATCACCGCAAGGCACGTATCGAGGCCGATGAAGTCGGCCAGCTCCAGCGGTCCCATGGGATGATGCGCGCCGAGCCGCATCGCCTTGTCGATCGCCTCCACCGTGCCCACGCCCTCGTAGAGCGTGTAGACGGCTTCGTTGATCATCGGCAGCAGGATGCGATTGACGATGAAGGCCGGAAAGTCTTCCGACACGGCCGTCGTCTTGCCGAGGCTTTCGACGAACTGACGCGCGATGCCGAACACGTCGTCTTCCGTGGCGATGCCGCGGATCAGCTCGACGAGCTCCATCAGCGGCACCGGGTTCATGAAGTGCATGCCGATGAAGTGCTCGGGCCGGTCCGTCGTCGAGGCGAGGCGCGTGATCGAGAGCGAGGAGGTGTTCGTCGCCACGAGCGCGGAGGGCTTCAGCTTCGGGCACAGCTCCTGGAAGATCTTGCGCTTGACGCTCTCGTCCTCGGTCGCGGCCTCGATCACGAGGTCGCTGTCGGCGAAGGCTTCGAGGCCCGGCGCGAACTTGATGCGCCCCAGCGCCGCCTTCATGTCGTCCTCGCTGACGACACCCTTGGCGACCTGGCGGCCCATGTTCTTCTCGATGGTCGCCAGCGCCTTGTCGACGGCCTCCTTGCGAATGTCCGACAGCAGCACCTCGTACTTGCCGAGCGCGATGACATGCGCGATGCCGCTGCCCATCTGGCCGGCGCCGATCACGCCGACCTGCTTGATCACGGGAGCCGGCCGCGCGGCCGGCTTACCCTTGGCGTCGGCCTTCACTGCAACATCCATGGTGAATGTCCTTTTTCATCCCGCCGACCGGCGGTCTTACTGCCCGGCCTTGGCCAGTTCCGCGTCGAGCTCCGGCAGTGCCTGGAAGAGGTCCGCGACGAGACCGTAATCCGCCACCTGGAAGATGGGCGCTTCGGCGTCCTTGTTGATCGCGACGATCACCTTGGAGTCCTTCATGCCCGCCAAGTGCTGGATGGCGCCCGAGATGCCGACGGCGACGTAGAGATCCGGCGCGACCACCTTGCCGGTCTGGCCGACCTGGAGGTCGTTCGGCACGAACCCGGCGTCGACGGCCGCGCGCGAGGCGCCCATCGCCGCGCCGAGACGCTCGGCGACGGGTTCGATGTACTTCTTGAAGTTCTCGCCGTTGCCCATGCCGCGGCCGCCCGAGATGACGATCTTCGCCGCCGTGAGATCCGGACGATCCGACTTCGTGAGCTCGGCGCCGGTGAACGACGAGCGGCCGACGGCAGGCGCCGCCGCAACGCTCTCGATCGGCGCCGATCCGCCCTCGGGCTCGGCCGCGAAAGCCGCCGTGCGCACGGTGATGACCTTCTTGGCCTCGGCCGACTGCACCGTCTGGATGGCGTTGCCGGCGTAGATCGGCCGCTCGAACGTATCGGGCGCCACGACCTTGGTGATGTCGGAGATCTGCATGACGTCGAGCAGCGCGGCGACGCGCGGCAGCACGTTCTTGCCCGCAGCCGTCGCCGGAGCGACGATGGTGTCGTAGCCGCCCGCCAGCGCGACGACGGTCGCGGCGACTTCCTCGGCCAGGAAGTTCTCGAGATGCGGCGCATCGGCGACGAGCACCTTGGTAACGCCCGACAGCTTGGACGCGGCTTCCGCGGCTGCCTGGCAGCCATGGCCCGCGACGAGCACATGAACGTCGCCGCCGATGGCCTTCGCGGCAGCCAAAGCCTTCGCCGTCGCACCGCCGAGCGCGCTGTTGGTATGCTCGGCAAGAAGAAGAATAGCCATCAGATCACCCCCGCCTCGGTCTTGAGGCGGCGCACGAGCTCCGCCACGTCCTGAACCATCACGCCCGCCTTGCGAACCGGCGGCTCGGTGGTCTTCAGAACCTTGAGACGCGGCGCGATGTCGACGCCGAGATCCTGGGGCTTCTTCACGTCGAGCGGCTTCTTCTTCGCCTTCATGATGTTCGGCAGCGAAGGATAGCGCGGCTCGTTCAGGCGAAGGTCGGTCGTCACCACGGCCGGAAGCGCGAGCTTCACCGTTTCGAGACCGCCGTCCACCTCGCGCGTGACCGAGACGGCGCCGGCCTCGGGCGCGACCTTGGACGCGAACGTGCCCTGCGGCCAGCCGAGCAGTGCGGCCAGCATCTGGCCCGTCTGGTTGCAGTCGTCGTCGATGGCCTGCTTGCCGAGCACGACGAGATCCGGCTTCTCCGCGTCCACGAGCGCCTTGAGCAGCTTGGCGACGGCGAGCGGCTCGACGGCTGCGTCGTCCGTTTCGACGAGGATCGCGCGGTCCGCGCCGATGGCGAGCGCCGTCCTCAGCGTCTCCTGCGACTTGGCCGTGCCGATCGAGACGGCGACGACCTCGGTCGAGGCATCCTTTTCCTTGATCCGGACCGCTTCCTCGACGGCAATCTCGTCGAAGGGGTTCATGGACATTTTGACGTTGGCGAGCTCGATGCCCGACCCGTCCGCCTTGACGCGGATCTTGACGGCGTAATCGACGACGCGCTTCACCGCGACGAGTATCTTCATGATGCGCGACGCTCCCCGGCGCACTGCCTTGTTCTGGTCATGGGTGTCCTGGTTGTTTTCCGAACGTATGTCCGCACGAAACGGAGGTGCGATGTCACTGCGCCCTCTCCCATTTCGCCACAGCCGCCCGATGACGGGGCTGCGACATTTTTGAGCTCTTCGCAGTTGCGAGAGAGAAATTACGAGCCGATACGGGCCGAGTCAATGCGGACACCCCCGCGCGAGGGCCTGAAACCTGGGCAAATTGAGCGGTGTCACGTGCCGTATCCCAGCCCGCGGTCGAACAGGGGCACGCCGGGCCGGCGCAGGAAAAGCACGAGCACCGCACCCGCCAGCAGCCCGCCGATATGCGCCCACCAGGCGGTCGGCCCCACCTGCGGCACCAGCACCATGACGACCTGCATGAGGATCCAGATGCCGAGCGCGAAGGCGGCCGAAATCCTGAGCGGAATGGCCTTGAGCGCGAGCACCCACACCCGCACCCGCGGATGCAGCATCAGGTAGGCCGCGATGACGCCCGCGACGGCCCCGCTCGCCCCGATCAGCGGCACCTCGGACGACGGCTCCACGAACGCATGCATCAGCCCGCCGACGACGCCGCAGGCCAGGTAGAAGAACAGGAACTTGATGTGCCCCAGCGCGTCTTCGACGTTGTCGCCAAAGACCCATAAAAACAGCATGTTACCGGCAAGATGCAGGACGTCGCCGTGGAAGAACATGTAGGTCAGCAGCGTCAGCCGCTCGGGGAACATGGGCCCGTGAGGCGTCGTCTCGATCGGCAGCAGGCTCGTGTCGAACAGCTCCCGCGGGATGATGGCGAAGCCAGCGATCGCCACCTCCTCCATGCGCGTCGCCTCGAACAGGTAGACGAGGATGTTGATCGCGATGATCGCGATCGTGACGAACTGAAATCGGATGGACTTGAGCGAATTCTCGTCGTGCAGCGGAACAAACATCGTTTTCCCCGTCCCCACTCAGCCGGACTTAAGACCTTAGCGGTTCTGCCCCGGCACCCAAAGCACGTCGCTCTTGCCCCGGTCGTTCACATAACGGCCTGCAACGAATAGGAAATCCGACAGCCGATTGATGTATTTCATCGCTGCCGCGCTGACCGGCTCACCCTCCACGGCCGCGAGCGAGACCATGTCGCGCTCGGCCCGGCGGCAGACCGTCCGCGCCACATGAAGCGCGGCAGACGCCGGCGATCCACCCGGAAGAATGAATGATTTGAGGGGCTTGAGCTCCGCGTTCATCTCGTCGATCTCGGCTTCGAGGCGGGTCACCTGACCGTCCGTGATGCGCAGCGCCTCGAACTCGAGCTTCTCGCCCCGGTCCGGCACGCAGAGGTCCGCGCCGAGGTCGAACAGGTCGTTCTGGATGCGGCCGAGCTTGGCATCGAGCCCGGGATGGCCGGAGAGGTGCAGACGCACCATGCCGATCGTGGCGTTGGTCTCGTCGACCGTGCCGTAGGCGGTGATGCGCAGGTCGTCCTTGCGGACGCGCTCGCCTGTGCCGAGACCGGTCGTCCCGGCGTCGCCGGTCCGCGTGTAGATCTTGTTGAGTCGAACCATCGTTTTCCTAACCCCCGGCCGGCGCTTACCTTAAGTGGCTTCCGCATACCACGAAACCGCTTTTGTGCACCCGGCAGCGACGGCAAGGCAAGGAGGCCCTGCGGAGCCTTCTAGAGGTGCTGCACGTAGGCGTAGACGACCAACAGCACCACGGCGGTGAACTGCAAACCCACGCGCCAGCGCATGAGCGTCTGGCTGAGGTTCGGGCTGCGCCCCCGCATCATGACCCAAAGCCCCGCCAGGAGCACAAGGAACACGGCGAGCATGGCGGCCGTCGACAGGTAGGACAGAGCTGTTTCCATAAGAGCTTTCGCGCCTCGCGATGAGCGGCTTTGGGCGACAATTTAGGGGCCGGAGCGACAGAAATCCATGTGGCAGCGTACGGTCGCGGACACTCCGGCCAAAAGACCCGCCGTCCGTGGCGATTTGGTAATGTCCGTGCCCTAATTCTAACCACTTATGGGCGCGTGGTATTCACCCGGCGGGGGAAGCCGGCAGTATTCGTCCTTGTAATTCGCGGCGAACCGGCAATTGGTAGCCGGATGACACGACGTTCCCGCTGCGGACAGCGGACGTCACGCGGGTATTCGACATCTTCGAGGACTGATGACGAGAGAGCGAGGCGCGTGAGGCAAGCGGTTCGGACAAACGCCCGGGGAAGACGCAAGCGCCTGACGGCGACGGGCGCCGCCCTGATTCTCCTCGGCGTTCCGGCTCAGGCGCTCGCCCAGGCTCCGCCTGCCAACCCCTCTCCCTCCGCAAATCCGAAAGCCGACGAGATCTCCCGTAAGCTCGAGCGCCAGCAGCACGAACTCGAGGCCAAGGAGCTGCGCGACCGCGAAATCCAGAAGGATCTCGTGTCGCTGTCGGACGACCGCCGCGAGATCAATGCCCGCCTCGTCGAGACGGCCTCGCGCGTCCAGGCCAGCGAAGAGAAGATGTCGGGCATCGAGCAGCGGCTGGCCGGCTTCGAAAAGCAGGAACGGCAGATCCGCGAGTCGCTCGCCAAGGAGCACGGCAAGATCTCGGGCCTGCTCGCCGCCCTGCAGCGTATGGGCCGCAATCCGCCGCCCGTGATCATCACGCGCCGCGAGGACGCCCTGCGCATGGTCCGCAGCGCCATGCTGATCGGCGTCGCGTTTCCGGGCATGCGCGACGAAGCCCGCATTCTGACGGCCAAGCTGACGGACCTCGTGTCGATCATGACGCGCATCCGGCGCGAAGGCGAAACCCTGCGCGCCGAGCGCGAGCGCCTGGATGCCGTTCAGGCCCAACTCGCGAGCCTCCTCGAAACGAAAAAGCAGACGCTGGCCGAGCGTCAGGTCGAGCTGAAGCAGGTCCGCGAGGCAGCCGCCGAAATCTCGAAGAACGTGAGCGACCTCAGCGAGCTGATCTCGAAGCTTAGCCAGCAGGTGAACACGACGCCCGCCATGCCGGGCATCGAGCGCAATCACGCCGATGGCGTCGTCGCCGTGCTGCCGCCTACCGAGCCCGGCAAACCAGCCGAAACCGCGCCCGATCAGGCGAAGCCCGAGCAGGTCGCGGTCGTGACCACGCCGCCGCAAGCCTCTCCGCCGCCGTCGTCCTCCATCGTCGAGCTGGCGCCGTCCGGCGCCTCGCTGATGCCCGGCAGCCCCGACCGCATCCGCCCCGCCATCGCCTTCCAGGAGGCCCGCGGCAAGCTTTCGATGCCCGCGCGCGGCCGCCAGGTCTTGGGTTTTGGCGACAAAACCCAATATGGAGGAACGTCGAAGGGCCTCGTGATCGAAACCCGCTTCGGCGCACGGGTGACCTCGCCGTGCGACGGCTGGGTGGTGTATGCGGGCGAATTCCGGAGCTACGGGCAACTCTTGATCATTAACGCGGGCGGCGGGTATCATGTTCTGGTGGCTGGACTGTCACGAATGGACGTTGGGCCTGGCCAGTTCGTGCTGGCCGCCGAGCCGATAGGAACGATGAGTGGTGCCCCCCGGACGGCGCAATTGGCATCCGAACGACAAGACTCGGAACCCTCGGCGCCGACGGCGAGCGCGCCAGTGCTTTACGTCGAGTTCCGCAAGGACGGGCAACCCATAGATTCGGCTCCATGGTGGGCCGCCTCTCTTCAGAAGGTGCAGAACTAATGCGCAAGACCGACCTCGTATTCTGGACGTTCCTGACGATGACGGGTCTGGCGGGGGCAACGACCGTCCTCAACGTGACGCAGACGTACTCGGCCAGCTCCCCCAACTCGGAGCTCTACCGCCAGCTCGATCTCTTCGGCGACGTGTTCGAGCGCGTCCGCTCCGACTACGTCGAGAAGCCGGACGATACGATGCTGGTCGAGAGCGCCATCAACGGCATGCTCGCCGCCCTCGACCCGCACTCCTCCTACATGAGCCCGAAGAACTACCGTGACATGCAGGTGCAGACGCGCGGCGAGTTCGGCGGCCTCGGCATCGAGGTCACGATGGAGAACGGCGTCGTGAAGGTCGTCTCGCCCATCGACGACACGCCCGCCTCCAAGGCCGGCATCCAGGCCAACGACCTCATCACCCATCTCGACAACGAGCAGATCTCCGGCCTTACGCTCGAGCAGGCCGTCGAGAAGATGCGCGGTCCCGTCAACACGCCGATCACGCTGACGATCGTGCGCAAGGGCAAGGACGAGCCCTTCGACGTGAAGATCACGCGCGACTTCATCCGCATCAACGCCGTCAAGGCGCGCAAGGAAGGCGACGACATCGCCTACGTGAAGGTTACGACCTTCAACGAGCAGACGCACACCAACCTCGTCAAGGCGATGGACAGCCTGAAGAAGGAGATCGGCCAGGACAAGATGCGCGGCATCATCATCGACCTGCGCAACAACCCCGGCGGCCTCCTCGATCAGGCGATCGCGGTTTCGGACGACTTCCTCGATCGCGGCGCCATCGTGCTGACGAAGGGCCGCAACAACGAGGAGACGCAGCGCGCCCAGGCCCGTCCCGGCGACACCGCCGAGGGCAAGCCCATCGTCGTCCTGATCAACGGCGGCTCGGCCTCCGCGTCCGAGATCGTCGCCGGCGCCCTGAAG
The DNA here is from genome assembly GCA_964386545.1 of uncultured Hyphomicrobium sp. Taxonomy (GTDB): domain Bacteria; phylum Pseudomonadota; class Alphaproteobacteria; order Rhizobiales; family Hyphomicrobiaceae; genus Hyphomicrobium_C. Next base: position 38,873 of record CAYLSI010000007.1, on the reverse strand, counting down.
GACCACAAGCGCGCGACGATCATCGGCACCCGCTCGTTCGGCAAGGGCTCCGTGCAGACGATCATTCCGCTCGGCGCCAACGGCGCGATCCGCCTGACGACGGCCCGCTACTACACGCCGTCGAACCGGTCGATCCAGGCCAAGGGCATCGACCCGGACATCGTGATCGAGCAGGAGCTGCCCGACGACCTGAAGAAGCAGGTCGCGGCCGAGAAGCCGCGCGGCGAGGCGAGCCTCCGCGGCCACCTCCGCGGCGAGGACGCCGAAAGCCAGGCCGAAGGCAAGGAGACGAAGGAAGAGTCCGGCTCGTCGGCCTACGTTCCCAAGGAGCCCGAGAAGGATACGCAGCTCCAGTACGCGCTGTCGTTCCTGCGCGGCACGGCAACGGGCGAGACGATGGCCAAGAAGCCCGCTTCCCCCCCGCCCGCCGATGCGCCGAACGCCTCCAACGAGCCGAAGAGCGTTCCGAACTGACGCTCCGGCGGACCAGGATCACGTGAACGATGGGCGCTGAAAGGCGCCCATCGCATTTGGGCCGCAGCGATCGCAGAGCAGAGAACCGCATCCCCATGACGACGACCCCGTCTCAGGCCGATCCCCAGTCGCTCCCCTACCGGGCCGGCGTCGGCATCATGGTGCTGAACAGGGAGGGCCTGGCCTGGGTCGGCCGGCGCGCGGACGCCAACGACGACGCGGAAGCCTGCTGGTGGCAGATGCCCCAGGGCGGCATCGACGACAACGAGGATCCCGAGCGCGCCGCCTTCCGCGAGCTGTTCGAGGAGACCGCGATCAAAAGCATTGAGATCATCACACAGACACCGGACTGGCTGACCTACGATCTCCCGCCGCACCTGATTTCCAAGGTCTGGGGCGGCCGCTATCGGGGCCAGCGCCAGAAGTGGTACCTGGTGCGCTTCGTCGGAGAGGAGTCTGAGATCGACCTCGGCGTGCCCGGCAGCCCCAATGCCGAGTTCGTGGCCTGGCGGTGGTGTGCACCGAAAGACCTCCCCTCCGTCATCATTCCGTTCAAAAGAGACCTCTACAATGAGGTGCTTCGGATCTTCGCCCCCGAGCTGACCCAGTCCGGCGGCTGAAATTCGAGACCGTGATGTTCCGTCAGGCACAGACGACGGAACAAAAAAGCGCTAAATTTCTCAGAATGATGACATGTGATTCGGTCATGTTGCACGTAACAATCGTGGCAACGTGGCGGACTCGCATCTGAATCCTAGGCCAAACCCGTATGAAGCACGCGCAGATTGCCCAGCCCGGCATGCCGCTGGAGCTCCCTTACCGCCCCGGCGTCGGCATCATGCTTTTGAACAAGGACGGACGCGTCTGGACCGGGCGCCGCTTGCCCAAATGGGCCGGCGATTCCTCGGCTTACATCTGGCAGATGCCGCAGGGCGGGCTAACCAAGGGCGAGGATCCGCTCGAGGCGGCCTTCCGCGAGCTGCGCGAGGAGACCGGCGTCACCAGCGCCGACGTGGTCGACGAGATCCACGAGTGGCTGACCTACGACCTGCCGGAGCCGCTTCTGGGCGTTGCGCTGAAAGGCAAATACCGCGGCCAGCGGCAGCGCTGGTTCGCCATGCGGTTCTGGGGCGACGACAGCGAGATCGACATTCGCCCGCGCGTCGGCAAGGCGGAGTTCGACCGCTGGCGCTGGCGCGACATGTCCGAGCTGGTCGACCTGATCGTTGACTTCAAGCGGCCGATTTACCAAGCCGTGGTCGAGAGATTTGCATATCTTGCCCAAAACTGAAATGTAAGGACGATAAAATCGTCCGCAGGCGTCCGGCTTTTGGCCGCCTGATCTCCGAAGCTTGTTTGTAGGAAAGTTGTCGAGTCCGCTCATGTCCACGCGCACCTTCACGAGAACGCTTCCTCCGTTCGCCGATGGCGCCAACTATCAAACGGGACAGCCGTTCGATCAGGAAGAGTACGACCGCATCAAGGAGCTCTGGCTCGACCACATCTCGGCCGAGCACGCCGGCGACATCCCGGGCCTCATGGCGACGCTGACCGACGACTGCGTCTACACCATGCTGAACAACGGCAAGACGTGGCACGGCCATGAAGGCGCGACCAAGTTCTACGAAGGGTTCCTGACCGGCTTCCCCGAGAACTGCTTCGCGGTGACGAACGTCTTCATCGGACCGCAGGGCGTCGTCGAGGAGGCGCACTTCAACGGCGTCCACAACGGCGATCTTCTGGGTCTGCCGTCGACGGGCCAGCCGATCGAGTTCGACGTCGTGCTGCTCTTCCCCTGGGACCCGATCAAGAAGAAGTTCAAGGGCGAGCGCATCTACTTTGCGATCGAGCACAACCTGATCGCCAACGTCGGCCAGCTCCTGCGCCGCATGGGCCGCAAACTCGACCTCGCCGAGCAGAAGGCCTGACGCCAGACTGCATCCCGAACCAAAAAAGGCGCCGCGATTGCGGCGCCTTTTTTGTTTGAAGGTGGACAGCGCACACCAAAGCTTGTGGGAGGTCCAATTTGGCGACGTGTCTGGATCCCGGCCTCCGCCGGGATGACGGTGTGTGGAGAGCGTCGGCTTCTCAAGAGACGTCACCCCGATGGAGATCGGGGTCCAGACACATCGGAACAGCGGCACACCTCAACAACTCAATGCCTCACTGCCTATCACAATAAAAAAAGCGCCCGGCGTGCGGGCGCTTTTCATGTCTCGCTTTGGAAAGCGCGATCAGCCCTTGAGCGACGAGAGCGCGGCGATCGCCTGATTGGCGACGAGGCGCTGCTCGTCCGTCTTGGCGGCCGCGAGCTCGGCTTCGGCCGCGGAGATTTCCTCCGCGATCGCCGACGAGGACATCTCGGCCACGTCCTGCGCCTTCTCGGCCAGCACCGTCAGCCGGTCCGGCTCGACCTGCGCGAACGCCTGGCGCACGAAGATGCGCGAGCGCGAGCCGTTGAGGCTGACGTCGATGACACCCGGACGCAGCGTCGAGATCAGCGGCGAATGGTTGGGGAGGATGGTCATGTCACCCTCGGCGCCGGGCAGAAGAACCTGCTCGGCCTCGCCGGCGAGAAGCACCTTCTCCGGGCTGACAAGCTCGAATGTAAACGTCTGAGCCATGGGCGTCCTGTCCTGATCCTTGAGCCGTCCCCCTCACGCGAGGGGCGGCGGGGCGTAGCCGGTCGGCTTACGCCTCGTCCTCATCGTCGTCGCCGGTCTTTTCCTTGACCTCTTCCGGGGTCTGCAGACCCTGGCCGCAGAACGGGCAGAAGAAGACGGGATGGTCGACCATGCCCGGCTCGTCCTCGTCCAGCTCCACGAGGCCGACGGACATGTAGAGCACGCCGTCGTCGCCCAGCGTGATGAGCGGCTCGAACTCCTCGCCGCTCATCGCATCCTTCAGTTCTTCACAGCACGAGCCGAACGTCCCTGCCATCTGATTACCCGTCTCTTCGCGACGGGACCCCTCTGTCGTGCTTCTAGTTTCGGCTTAAGCGGCCTCGGCCAGCTTCTCGGCCTTGGCGATCGCCTCGTCGATCGAACCCACCATGTAGAACGCGGGTTCCGGCAGATGATCGTAATCGCCGTCGCAGAGGCCCTTGAAGCCCTTGATCGTGTCGGCGAGCGACACGAGCTTGCCGGGCGAGCCGGTGAACACTTCGGCGACCGTGAACGGCTGCGACATGAAGCGCTCGATCTTACGGGCGCGGGCGACCGTGAGCTTGTCGTCTTCCGAAAGCTCGTCCATGCCGAGAATGGCGATGATGTCCTGCAGCGACTTGTACTTCTGAAGGATCGACTGCACCTTGCGCGCGACCTGATAGTGCTCCTCGCCGACGATGCGCGGATCGAGCATGCGCGACGTGGAGTCGAGCGGGTCGACGGCCGGATAGATGCCCTTTTCAGCGATCGAGCGCGAAAGAACGGTCGTGGCGTCCAAGTGGGCGAACGACGTGGCGGGCGCCGGGTCGGTCAAGTCGTCGGCCGGCACGTAAATGGCCTGCACCGAGGTGATCGAGCCCTTCTGCGTCGTGGTGATGCGTTCCTGCAGCGCGCCCATGTCGGTGGCGAGCGTCGGCTGATAGCCGACCGCCGAAGGAATACGGCCGAGCAGCGCCGACACTTCCGAGCCCGCCTGCGTGAAGCGGAAGATGTTGTCGACGAAGAACAGCACGTCCTGGCCCTTGTCGCGGAAGTCCTCGGCGACCGTGAGGCCCGAGAGAGCGACGCGCATACGAGCGCCGGGCGGCTCGTTCATCTGGCCGTACACGAGGGCGCACTTGGAGCCCTTGGTCGAGCCGTTGTTCTTCTTCGGGTCGATGTTGACCTTGCTCTCGATCATCTCGTGATAGAGGTCGTTGCCCTCGCGCGTGCGCTCGCCGACGCCGGCGAACACCGAGTAGCCGCCGTGTGCCTTGGCGATGTTGTTGATGAGCTCCATGATGAGCACGGTCTTGCCGACGCCGGCGCCGCCGAAGAGGCCGATCTTGCCGCCCTTGGCGTAGGGCGCGAGCAGGTCGACGACCTTGATGCCCGTGACGAGGATCTGCGCTTCCGTCGCCTGGTCCGCGAAAGCCGGAGCGGGCTGGTGAATGGCGCGCGTGGCGTTCGTCGGGACGGGGCCGGCTTCGTCCACCGGCTCGCCGATCACGTTGATGATGCGGCCCAGCGTTTCCTCGCCGACCGGCACCGAGATGGGAGCGCCCGTGTCCGTCACGGCCTGGCCGCGCACGAGACCTTCGGTCGAGTCCATGGCGATGGTGCGGACCGTGTTTTCGCCGAGATGCTGCGCGACTTCGAGAACCAGGCGGTTGCCTTGGTTCGTGGTCTCGAGCGCGTTCAGAATCTCCGGCAGATGATCGTCGAACTGAACGTCGACGACAGCGCCCATAACCTGGCGAACCTTACCAACCTTGCTTGCCATTTTCCTCTCCAGCCAAAATGCTTAGGCGATCGTCAGCGTCACGGGGATGTTGCCGCGCGTCGCCTTTGAATAGGGACAGACCTGATGCGCTTCGTCGACGAGGGCCTGAAGTGCGGCCGGATCGGCGCCGGGAAGCGAAACCTTGAGATCGACGGCCAGCGAGAAGCCGTCCCTCGTATTGAGTGTGACGTCGGCCGTCACGCGGGCAGCCTGGCCGTCGAGACCATGCTTCTTCGCGAGCACGAGGATCGCCTGGCCGAAGCACGCCGAGTAGCCGAGCGCGAACAGCTGCTCCGGGTTGTGCCCGTCGCCCGACCCGCCAAGCTCCTTCGGCAGCGACATGGCGAGCGCCAGTTTGCCGTCGGCGAGCGAGGAGCGGCCGTCGCGGCCACCCTTCGTCGTTGCTGTCGTTTTGTAGGCCATGAGCGACTCCTCGACGCTGCGCCCCGAAGCCATCCCTTAGAGCGCTTCCGCGCCCGAGATGATTTCGATGAGCTCCTTCGTGATGTTCGCCTGACGCTGGCGGTTGTACTTGACCGTCAGCTTGTTGATCATCTCGCCGGCGTTGCGCGTCGCGCTGTCCATGGCGCTCATGCGTGCGCCCTGCTCGGACGCGGCGTTCTCGAGCAAGCCGCGGAAGATCTGCGTCGAGATGTTGCGCGTGAGCAGGTAGCCGAGGATCGCGTCCTCGTCCGGCTCGTACTCGACGACCGCCTGCGCGCCGCCCGACTTGGCGTCGTCCTGCGGGGCCGTCTCCGGCAGCTTCGCCGGGATGAGCTGCAGCGCCGTCGGCTTCTGCGCGATCACGCTCTTGAACTCGGAGAAATAAAGCGTCGCGACGTCGAACTCGCCCGCCTCGAACGACGCCAGCACCTTGTTGCTGATGTCCTCGGCGTTGGAGAAACCGAGCTGGCGAATGCCCTTGAGCTCGATGCGCTCGACGATGTTGCGGCCGAGGTCGCGGCGAAGGTTCTCGGCGCCCTTGCGGCCCACCGTGATGATCTTCACCGTCTTGCCGGCGGCGAGAAGCTTCTGAGCATCCGCACGCGCGAGCTTGGCGATGTTCGAGTTGAAGCCGCCCGCGAGACCGCGCTCGGCCGTCATGACGATGAGAAGATGCGTCTGGTCGCGGCCGGTGCCGACCAGCAGCGGCGAGGCGCCTTCGCGGCTCGCGCGCTGGTTGAGCGCGGCGAGCACCGCGTCCATGCGCTCGGCGTAAGGACGGGCCGCCGTGGCCGCTTCCTGCGCGCGGCGCAGCTTCGCGGCCGCCACCATCTGCATGGCCTTGGTGATCTTGCGCGTCGCCTTGACCGAGGCAATGCGGTTTCTGAGATCTTTTAAGCTCGGCATTCGAGCATCCTCAAGAAATTCGGCTTCTTTCCTCGTTCCCGATCACCGGGAGGAGGACCGGGAGAACCGGCGCCCAAGTCGGCGCCGGCCGCTCCCCTTGTCCCAACCTTCTCCCCGGCCCCCACGAAGCAGCGCTCCGCGTGCGGGATCGGAGAGAAGAACCGCCTTAGGCGACGAAGTTCTTCGCGAAGCCGTCGAGCAGGTTGACGAGCTTCTTCTCGGTCTCGTCCGACATCGCCTTGTCCTTGGCGATGGTGTCGAGGATCGACTTCTCGTCGCGCAGCGCCGAGAGCAGGCTCGCCTCGAACTTGCCGACGGCCGAGACCGGAAGCGCATCGAGATAGCCGCGCGTGCCCGCGAAGATCACCGCGACCTGCTCTTCCATCTTGAGCGGAGAGAACTGCGGCTGCTTGAGCAGCTCCGTGAGACGGGCACCGCGCGCGAGCAGCTTCTGCGTGGCGGCGTCGAGGTCCGAGCCGAACTGCGCGAAGGCCGCCATTTCGCGGTACTGCGCGAGCTCGCCCTTGATCTTGCCGGCGACCTGCTTCATCGCCTTCGTCTGCGCCGACGAGCCGACGCGCGACACCGAGAGACCGACGTTCACGGCCGGACGGATGCCCTGGTAGAACAGGTCCGTCTCGAGGAAGATCTGGCCGTCGGTGATCGAGATGACATTCGTCGGAATGTAGGCTGACACGTCGTTGGCCTGCGTCTCGATGACGGGCAGCGCGGTGAGCGAGCCCTTGCCGGCGGCGTCGCCGAGCTTCGCGGCGCGCTCGAGCAGGCGGGAGTGGAGATAGAACACGTCGCCGGGGTAGGCTTCGCGGCCCGGCGGGCGACGCAGCAGCAGCGACATCTGGCGGTAGGCGACGGCCTGCTTCGAGAGGTCGTCATAGGCGATCACGGCGTGCATGCCGTTGTCGCGGAAGTACTCGCCCATCGTGCAGCCCGTGAACGGTGCGAGGTACTGCATCGGGGCCGGGTCGGAGGCCGTCGCAGCGACGACGATGGAGTATTCGAGAGCACCGCGCTCTTCGAGAACCTTGACGAACTGGGCGACGGTGGAGCGCTTCTGACCGACGGCGACGTACACGCAATAGAGCTTGGCGCTTTCGTCGTTGCCGGCGTTGATCGGCTTCTGGTTGAGGAACGTATCGAGGATGATCGCGGTCTTGCCGGTCTGGCGGTCACCGATGATCAGCTCGCGCTGGCCGCGGCCGACGGGGATCAGGGCGTCGACGGCCTTGAGGCCGGTGGCCATCGGCTCGTGCACCGACTTGCGGGGCAGAATGCCGGGAGCCTTGACGTCGACGCGCATCCGCTTGTCCGACTTGATCGGACCCTTGCCGTCGATCGGGTTGCCGAGACCGTCGACGACGCGGCCGAGAAGGCCCTTGCCGACCGGAACCTCCACGATGGCGCCCGTCCGCTTGACGGTGTCGCCTTCCTTGATGGTGCGGTCGTCGCCGAAAATAACGACGCCGACGTTGTCGGCTTCGAGGTTCAAGGCCATGCCGCGGATGCCGCCGGGGAACTCGACCATCTCGCCAGCCTGGACGTTGTCGAGGCCGTAGACGCGTGCAATGCCGTCACCGACCGACAGAACCTGTCCAATTTCGGAGACTTCGGCTTCCTTGCCGAAATTCTTGATCTGATCCTTCAGGATCGAGGTGATCTCTGCAGCCCGGATGTCCATCACTTGACCTCGTCTCTTGGGGCGTTTTCTCTGATTGTTTTCTGTTCGTGAGCGGCCTTGCGGCGCACCCGCTGTTTCGTGCCTAAGGGCGGAAAAGGCGTCGGGCGGAGCCCGCCGTCATTGGCCTCCCTTGAGCGAAAGACTGAGATTGGCGAGCTTCGTCTTGAGCGACGAATCGACCATCCGGCTGCCGAGCTTCACGACGAGCCCGCCGATCAGCGAGGGATCGACGCGCGTCGCGAGCGTCACGTCCTTGCCGACGGTCGCCTTCAGCGACGCCTTGAGTGCCTGGGCCTGCTCGTCGGTGAGCGCATTGGCGCTGGTCACCTCGGCCGTCACCTCCCCGCGCGCCTTGGCGGCGAGGGCGTGGAACGCGCGCGCCATGTCGGGCGCTGCGAAGAGGCGCCGATTGCGCGCCACCAGATTGAAGAAATTCTTCGAAAGCCCGCCGATGGCGGCTTTGTCGAGCACCGCGCCGAGCGCGCGGGCCTGATCGTCGCCCGCGATGACCGGGCTGCGGACGAGGCGCTTCAGGTCGTCGCTCTCGTCGTAAAGTTGCTGGAATTTGGCGAGATCCTGCTCGACCTCGGAGACCTTCTTCTGCTCGACCGCGAGATCGAACAACGCTGCCGCATAGCGGCCTGCAACACCGGAAACGATTGGTTGATCTGTCGCCACGTCAGGAAATCTCGCGCGCTCAAGGGGTTGGAGAGCCCCGCGGCCGAAGCCACAGCCCTTTTATGAAGGCGGAAGACAGACGGTAAGATGGACCGCGCGAAAAATCTACGCGCACCCCCGACTGAAACCCGCGGTTCTGTATCATGTGCGCCACGTCGCATCAACCGGCGACACGCTCCGTCAGCGCGGCATTTGCGCGTCCTGTCACCGCTCCTTCGACAACTTCATTTGAATATGCGGAAACCGCCGCCGACCGGTGGGAATTCTACCGATGCGACCCCACATGACGGGACGGGGTCGGCGCGCCGTAAAAGGCGCCCGACGGATCATCGCAAAGAATCGACACCAAGGAGCATAGAGGCATGAGAGGCAGCAGATATTTGGCCCTCGCCGCACTCGCCGTTCTTCCCTTCGCTGGATCTCCGGCCGCAACGGCCGCACCCGCGGGAGCGGGGCTGGCTGAAGCGAGCGGCGCACCGTCCGGCGTCATCAAGGTACAGCGGCCCGGCGGTTGGGGCGGTGGAGGCGGCGGCCCCGCCATGGGTGGCGGCGGCGGATTCAAGGGCGGCGGTCCCGCGATCGGCGGCGGCGGTGGCTGGAAAGGCCCGTCCGGCGGAGGCCGTCCCGGCGGCATCAGCCGGCCCGGCCGCGGCAACTGGGCCTCCTCTGGACCGCGTCCTGGACGGCCGCCCGGCCTGGGACCGCGCCCCGGCAAACCCGGCAAGCACTGGCACCATCGTCACAGGCATTACCCGCGCTGGTACGGCGTGCCGTACTATTACGGCCCCGATTATTACTATGACGACTATGCCTACTACGACGACGGTCCGTCCTACGGCGACGATGCTGTCGCCCGTTGCGCCGCGCGCTATCGCTCGTTCGATCCGCGCACCGGCACCTACAATCCCGGGGGCGGCCAACCGCGCAGGCTCTGCCCCTATCTGCGCTGATCGTAGACGTGAGCCGGAAAGGCGCGGTCGCTAGAGCGGCCGCGCCTTTCTATTTCCTTCGCGATCCTCAGAGGAAGTTGTACGGGTCCACATCGACGGTGAGGCGCAAATCTCCCCCGATCTTCGGGAGCGCCTCACCCCAGGCCCTGAGATAAGCTTGAATGTTCTTGTCGCGGGGCGCCTTCACGAGCAGGCGCCACCGATGCCGTCCCCGCACCACGGAGATCGGCGCTTCCGCCGGACCCAGCACCTCGATCTGATCGGCCCGTGGCGCCCGCTTGGCGACCTCGCGTGCGAACGTCTCCGCAAGATCCCGGTCGCGCGCCGAGACGACGAGCGCGGCGAGCCGCCCGAACGGCGGCAGCAGACCGCGACGGCGCATGTCGATCTCGCGGTCGAGAAAAGCATCCCGGTCGCCGGAGATGATCGCATCCATCACGGGATGCTCCGGCATGTGCGTTTGAATGAAGCCGCGCCCTTTCGTCAGCGCACGCCCCGCGCGCCCCGTCACCTGATGCAGAAGCTGGAACGTCCGCTCGCCCGCGCGCGGGTCCGCGCCCATCGAGAGGCCGAGATCGCCGTCGACAATGCCGACTGTTGAGAGGAGCGGAAAGTTGTGTCCCTTGGCCACGATCTGCGTGCCGATGATGATGTCGACCTCGCCGCTCTCGATCGAGCCGATGATCCGGCGCATCTCCTCGAGCCCGGGGATGAGATCCGACGACAGCAGCGCCACGCGCGCCTCGGGAAACCGCTCGCGCACCTCCTCCGCGACCCGCTCGACACCCGGCCCGCACGCCACCAGCGAGCCTTCCTCACCGCACTTGGGGCACGTGTCCGGCATCGGCAGCGAAAAGCCGCAGTGATGGCAGTTGAGGCGGCGGCGGAAGCGATGCTCCACGAGCCAGGCCGTGCATTGCGGACATTCGAAGCGATGGCCGCAACTGCGGCAGAGCGTGAGCGGCGCGTAGCCGCGGCGGTTGAGGAACAGGAGCGACTGCTGCCGCTCCGCCAGCGTCGCCGTCAGCGCGTCCGTCAGCACCGGGGAGAGCCACTGGCCCTTTTCCGGCGGATGCGTGCGCATGTCGATCGGCGAGATGTCGGGCAGATCCGCGCCCGTGAAGCGCCCGGGCAGGATGATGTGCCGGTAGCGCCCGGTGCGCGCGTTGACATGGCTTTCGATCGAGGGCGTCGCCGACGCGAGAACAACCGGAAACTTGCCGAGGCTGCCGCGCACGACGCTGAGATCGCGCCCCTGGTAGTGGACGCGATCGTCCTGCTTGAAGCCGGGGTCGTGCTCCTCGTCGACGACCACGAGCCCGAGATCAGAAAAGGGAAGAAACAGCGCCGAGCGCGCACCGACGACGACGCGGGCTTCGCCCGTGGCCGCCGCCCGCCACACGCGCCCGCGCTCCGCGCCCGAAAGCGCCGAATGCCACTCCGCCGGCAGGCAGCCGAACCGCGCGACGAAGCGGCTCATGAACTGCCCCGTGAGCGCGATCTCCGGCAGCATGATCAGCGCCTGATGCCCGCGCTTGAGCGTCTCCGCCACGGCCTCGAAGTAGACCTCCGTCTTGCCCGAGCCGGTCACGCCGTCGAGCAGCGACACCGAATAGCCGCCCGCATCGACGGCGGACTTCAGCGCATGCACGGCCTCCGCCTGCGCCTCCGTGAAATCCGTCACGCGGTGATCGGGATTGGGCGCGGGAAAGCGCCGTTCGGGAATGACGACGTCGACGAGATTGCCCGACGCCACGAGCCCGTCGACCACGCCCGTGCTGCAGTCGGCCTCGCTGGCGAGCGCCGCCTTGGCGCGGATCGCCCCGTCGCGCGCGATGTCGAGGGCGCGCTTGCGGGCCGGCGTCATGCGGGCGGGCTCCGGCGCATCCGGCACGATGCGCACGCCGAAACGCGGCTTCACCGGCTCGAACGCCGCCTGCGCGCTCATCATCATGCGCGCCACCATGCCGAGCGGCGTCAGCGTATAGCCCGCGATCCATTCGGCGAAGCGCAGCGCAATGACGGGCAGCGGCGGCACGTCCAGCCGCTCCGTCAGCGCCTTCATTTTCTTAGGGTCCACGGGGCGGTCTGCCCCGCCCACGGGCACGTCCCAGACCACGCCGATGCGGGTCTGCGGGCCGAACGGCACCAGCACGAACGCCCCGGGCTCGACGCGCAGCCCCGGCGGCACGACATAGTCGTAGGTCTGATCGAGTGGCGCACCCGGCATCAGCACGGGCGCAAGGGTCTGCGCCGCGCTTTCACCTTTTTGATTAAGGCCAAGAAGGCTATCCAACTGTCCCGCTGCCGGATTAGAAGCTACCAATCGAACAAACCAGCGATAGCTTAGAGATCAAAGATAGGGCGGGCTGACGGCCGCTTCCATACGCACAAGAAGAATGAGGATGCCCCTTCGGGGGCAGCACATAGGACCAGGAATGAAGTTCTTCGTCGATACCGCCGATGTCAACGAAATCAAGGAGCTGGCCGCGACCGGACTGCTCGATGGCGTGACCACCAATCCGTCGCTGATCGCAAAATCGGGCCGCGATTTCAAGGAAACGATCGCCGAGATCTGCGCCGTCGTGCCCGGCCCCGTCTCGGCCGAGGTCGCCGCGACCGACTACGACGGCATGATGAAGGAAGCGCATGTCCTGCGCAAAATCGCCCGTAACGTGACCATCAAGGTCCCGCTGACGCTCGACGGCCTCAAGGCCTGCAAGGCGCTGACGTCGGACGGCACGATGGTCAACGTGACGCTCTGCTTCTCGGCGAATCAGGCGCTCCTGGCCGCCAAGGCGGGCGCCACGTTCGTCTCGCCCTTCATCGGCCGCCTCGATGACATCGGCCTCAACGGCATGGACCTGATCCGCGAGATCCGCGCCATCTACGACAACTACCAGGATCTCGAGACGGACATTCTGGCCGCCTCGATCCGGACGGTGAATCACGTCAAGGACGCGGCCCTGATCGGCGCCGACGTCGCGACCATTCCGCCCGCGATCCTCAAGGCGCTCGTCAAGCATCCGCTGACGGACGCCGGGCTGGCGCAGTTCGTCGCCGACTGGAAGAAGACCGGCCAGACGATCTGACGATCTCTTGCGCTTTTTTTGCGAAGCGCACGCGAACTGCCAACTCCGTCATCCCGGCGAAGGCCGGGATCCAGACAGGTCGCCTGCCTATAGAGCCAACGCGCCTCGCGTCACCGAGGATACCCGCCGAAATCGGCACGTGTCTGGACTCCGGCTTACGCCGGAGTGACGGAGTTTGGGGGCGCGACCAGACCACTCCCAACGTCATCCCGGCGTCATGACGTGGTCATGCTTCGCATGAACGGCCGGGATCCAGGCGCGTGTGGAGCGCCACAGCCGCTTCAGCGTGTTCAAAAAACAAGGCGAGAGGCCGCGCAGCGGACCCCTCGCCTTCAATTTCCGTCGCACCGGACAAGGCGGCGTCGGCAAACGCCGAAGCCGTCGTGCAGGCAAACCTTAGATCTGCTCTTTGAGATCCTTGGCGGCGCGGAAGGCGACCTTCTTGCTCGCCTTGATCTTGATCTGCTCGCCCGTCGCGGGGTTGCGGCCCATGCGTGCGGGACGCTTGCGCACCTGCAGGATGCCGAGGCCGCCGATGCGGATACGGTCGCCCTTCTTGAGGTGCTTCGTGATCATCGCGACCATGTCCTCGAGCACGGCGTTGGCCTGCTTCTTCGGAAGGTCGTGCGCTTCGGAGAGCGCGGTGCCGATGTGGCGCAGCGTGACGGTGCTCACCGCCGGCTTGGCCTTTGCGGCCGGCTTCGGAGCTGCTTTGGTTTTGGTGGCGGCTTTAGCCATGAGAGTTTCCTCGGAAAAGAGAATCAATCGACCGCGAAAACATACAATAGGAATGAACTTCCGCGGCTATGGAGATCAAAAGACAGCGCTTTTTTGCCCTGGATATTGGAGTTTTGTCACGCTTGCACGCGCAACGGAGTAAGAAAACCCGCTAAATCCGGCACTTCTTGAGAGGTGTGACCGAGCAGAGCGCGCAGTTGCATAGCATTTACGGGCATTTCTGCGCAATCAGCTCAACGCGGAAACGCCGCGATTCGCGAACTCGAGCCGGTTGGCGAGCGCGCGGACGATGAACTCGAGGAACGCCGTCGCCGCCGCGGGATCGTCGCGTTTCAGCGCTGCGAACCGAGCCGCCGACAGCGTGTAGAGCACCGCCGCCGACTGCACCGCGATCGTCGCACCCCTCGGAAGTCCCCGGAAAAAGCCCATTTCTCCGACCACCGTGCGTGTCGACATGCGCCGCACGAGATGGTCTCCACCGCCGTCCCGATGCACGGAGACCGAGACCGTCCCCGAGACGATGAAGTCGATGGAGCACGCAGGCGAGCCCTGTGCATAGAGCAGGGCACCCGTCGCGGCCTCGCGCCGCTCGAGATGGGTCATCAGCGCCGCAGCGGCGGCAGCCCCTCCCATTTCCTTTTCGAGCCACGCGCGGAACGCCGTCTCTTCGGCTTCGAGCGTATCGCCGCCCGGCGCATCAAGCTCCGTCAGGATCTGATCCTCGCACCATTCGAGCGCATCGCTGCGCGAGGCGAACATCATCGCGCGCGCCTCGTCGCCTCCCCGCACCGAGCGTTCGAGCGTCCGCCGCATGGCCTCGCTCGCGCCCGCAAAGATCAGCGTGACGCCGTGCTGCTCCGCGAAGTTCCGCAGCTTGCGCAGCGTCAGCACCGCCGAGGTGTCGAAGCCCGTCACCTCCGCGAAATCGAGAACGGCGAAACGGCGGCGGCTGTCGGCGCTCTGCGGCATGGCCGCCACGAGCTTCTCGTAGAGGCCGTTCGAGGATCCGAAGAAGATGTAGCCCGAGAGCCAGAACACATGGATCCGCCCGCCTTCCGCCACGAGCCGCTGCGACGCAGACTCCGAGCGGTCCATGTCGGACGCGATCTCCGCGCGCGTCAGGTGACGGCGGATGACGGAAACGCGCCCGTAGCTGACGGCGAACATCAGGCAGGCCGCGATGAAGCCGAACATGATCCCGGCGAGATAGCCCTCGACGACGATCGCGGCCATGATGACGAGCGCGAGCGCGAAGTCCGTCCAGGCGCGATGCGCGGGCGACTTGAGCAGCACCTCCGTCAGCACGACGAGACCGAGGTAGATGAGCAGCCCCGCCAGCACCGGCGCCGGCACGAGCCCCGCGAGATCGACGCCCGTCAGCACCACGGCGAACACGGCGAGCGATGCGATCACGCCGCTCGCGCGCTCGAAGCCGCCGGTTTCGTCCAGCATGCGGCTGCCGTTGAGCGAGAGATTGCCCATGATGCCGCCGAGCGGAGCGGCGATGATGTTCGCCGCGCCGTTGCTGCGGAACTCCCAGTCGAGATCGGCTGACTGCGCCCGCGCGACTTCGAGCCCCGTGATGTCGAGCAGAAGCGCGATCATCGTGACGCCCGTCACGGCGGCGATCTCCGTCGTGGCGGCGAGGAAGAGCCCCGGATCGATGTCGTGGCGCATGAGCGCCTGCAGGGGCACCCAGGGCTCCAGATGGGCCGCGCTGCCGATGAACCAGCCGCTTCCCTCCCGCGGCACCTCGAGCCACCAGAGCGCTGTCCGCAACAGCACGGTCCCCGCCACGAGCGCAACCGGCAGGACATAGAGACTGCCCGTGATCCTCTTCGCCGCGAACATGCCGAGCGCGAACGTCGAGCCCAGCGCCACGAGGGTCCAGCGATCGGCGGGAACGGGATCGGTCGCGGTCGCAAGCGTGATGTCGGCGCCCGTCATCACCTCCAATCCGCCGATCACGAGAAACCAGCCCGACGCGGCGAGAAATCCGGCGATGACCGGATACGGCACGAAGCGGACGTACGCGCCGAGCTTGAAGCGGCCGAGCAGATAGAGCGCGAGGCCCGTCACCAGGGTGGCGAGCGTGAAGGCCAGCAGCACCATGTCGACGGCAGCCCGGGCATCGCCGCCCGCGGCCAGCACCGGCCCCGAGACGGTGGCGGCGAGCACGGCGAGAACGGCGACGGCGGGATTGTCCGGCCCCGCCTCCGCCGGCGGCAGCGAGGTGGTGAGCGATACGTAGAGGCCCGCGATCGCCGAGCCTACGAGCAATGCCCACAGGCCCGTCGGCAAGCCGGGAGCCAGCGGCCCCTGGAACAGCATCGCACTGAAGGAGAGGCAGTACGCGAGCGTCAGGAGCGAGGCCGCGAGCCCCGCCAGCGTATTGGCGCCGAGGGCCGCAGCCGACAGGTTCAAGGGACCCGGCTTCCAGGAGCCCGGCGCGATGAAAAGAGACCGCAGCGGCCCGCGCCGCCACGCATCTCGAACGCCAGCACTTCGAAACCTGGACAGGCCCATGAGGCACGCATCGCCAAGCGGACGGAAAAATGTGCGCCCGGGCCTCCGTTCCTGCAACAGCAAATGGCACGCCGCCGGCGAGGCCCCGCCGTTCGCACATGCACAGGCGCGCGCAAATCGTTTACCTTTCGTTAACCGACGCACGCTGAAGCTCGAGCCATGACCCGAGACCCACGCCCGGCCCCCTTGGATGCTCTGCTTTCCGGCGACGGAGAGCTGCCCCTCTCGCGCGATTTCGCCGAGGCCGCCGCCGGTTGGCTCGAACATCTGACCCACGAGCGCGACTGCTCGCCCGCCACGACGGCCTCCTACGAGCGCGACCTGCGCCAGTTCGCGGCGTTCCTGAAGCAGGACCTCGGCCATGCCCCCTGCCTTGCCGACCTGGCCGGCATCGACGCCAAGCAGGTCCGCCGCTTCCTCGCCGCGCGCCGCCGCGAGGGCGTCGGCAGCCGCTCGCTCTCGCGCAGCCTCTCCGCGCTGCGCACCTTCTACCGCTGGCTCGAAACGACGGGCCGCGCCGCCAGCCGCGCGCTCTCCCAGGTGGCGATGCCGCGCATCCCCCATTCGCTGCCGAAGCCGCTGACGGTCGCCAAAGCGAAGGACCTGGTCGAGCCCGAGGGAGTGGACGACGACTGGATCGGCGCCCGCGACGTCGCGGTCCTGCTGCTGCTCTACGGCGCGGGCCTGCGCATCTCGGAAGCGCTCGGCATCACGCGGCGCGAGGCGCCGGTGCCCGGCCGGGACGTCATCCGCATCACGGGCAAGGGCGGCAAGGAGCGCCTCGTGCCCATTCTTCCAGTGACCCAGCGCGCCGTCGCCCGCTATATCGCGCTCTGCCCGTTCGCACTCGAACCCGAAGGTCCGCTCTTCCTCGGCGCCAAAGGCGGACCGCTGTCGCCGCGCCTCATCCAGCTTGCCATCGCGCGGCGCCGCGAGGAGCTGGCGCTGCCCGAAACGGCAACACCGCATGCCCTGCGCCACTCGTTCGCGACGCATCTGCTTTCCGCCGGCGCGGATCTCCGGCAGATCCAGGAGCTTTTGGGCCACGCGTCGCTTTCGACCACCCAGGTCTACACGGAGGTGGATCGCGAGCGCATTCTGGCCGTGTACGACACGGCCCACCCGCGCGCCTGACACGTTTTCGCCCCGGGCATCCCGCCGGCTTACGAAAAAAAGCAATCGTTCAAAAACCCGGAGCGTATCCGCACCAGGGTCTTTCCGCTCGTCATGGATCGCGCAACGACCCTAACTCTTTGTCTTTGTCGTGCTCCTTATCGGAAAACCGCTTCCCACTTTTCCGGAAGGCCTAATCCACCTGCCTTGCTGCGCGCGTTAAATCCGTACAGTCTGGACCGGAAAGGCAAGGCCATTGATGCGCGCGTTTCTAAAACTGTTCCCGCTCGCCGTGATCGGCGCAATGCTCACGACCCTCGCGCCCGCCGGCGCGATCGGAGAGAACATGTCGGCCGGCGCGGTGGGGGACACGACGGCGGCCGGCGCGGCCGCAGAGAGCATGCGCGCCGGCGCTGCTGCGGGGCAGAAGCCGCCGCCGCGCTGCAACGGCTTCAACCTGCTCGACAAGCTGGCCGCCACCGACCCCGGCCTGCACGAGCGCGTGGTCTCGAACTCGGCCAATCTCGAAAACGGCAAAGCCGTCCTCTGGCGCATCGAACGCCCGGGCCGCCCCGTCTCGCACCTGTTCGGCACCGTGCACCTGTCGGACGAGCGCGTCACGACATTGAGCGACGCCACAACCGAGGCGCTCGTTCGCGCCAACACCGTCATCATCGAGAACGCGGACCTCTCGGCCGACGCCACCGCGAAAGCGTACAACGCCGCGACCAAGACCGCGCTGTTCGGCGACGGCCGCAAGCTCGACGACCTCCTGTCGAAAGATGAGTTCGACAAGGTGCGCCGCGCCATCAAGAGCACGCGTGCCGCGCTGCGCCCGTTTCGCCCCTGGGTCGTCTCGTTGATGCTCACCGGCTCCGAATGCGAGCGCCGCCGCCTGAGCAACGGCCAGCTCGTGCTCGACATGCAGATCGCCGATCGCGCGCGCCAGCTCGGCATCCCGATCAACGGCGTCGAGACGACGGCGCAACAGCTCGCCGCCCTCGCCGCCATCCCCGACGACGAGCAGGTCGGCATCCTGCGCAGCAACATCGCGCTGATGGACGAGAACGAGAACCTCATCGAAACGATGGTGCAGCTCTACCTGACGCGCCGCGTCGGCGCGCTATGGGACCTGCAGATCGCGCTCGCCGAGAAGGCGGGCGTACCGGCGACGAGCTTCGCCTCGTTCGAGCAGAAGATCATCGTCGATCGCAATCGCCGGATGCGCGATCGCTCTCTCTATTACTTGGAGAAGGGCGGCGCGTTCATCGCCGTGGGTGCCTTGCATCTGCCGGGCAAGACCGGCCTCGTCGCCCTGCTGCGCGAAGCCGGATATACGCTGACGGCCATCGAATAACGCCAGCAGCCCACGCCGCGACGCGCCGGCTGGCCGACGCCCACGCTTACATATGGATCGCGCGCTTCGCGACCGACAGCGCCGCTTCCTTGACCGCCTCCGACAGCGTCGGATGGGCATGGCACGTGCGGGCCAGATCCTCGGCCGAGCCGCTGAACTCCATGAGCACGGCCGCCTCCGCGATCAGCTCGCTCGCGTTCGCGCCGATGATGTGAACGCCGAGCACGCGGTCCGTTGCGGCATCTGCGAGCACCTTGACGAACCCTTCCGTGGTCCGGTTCGCCTTGGCGCGTCCGTTCGCCAGGAACGGAAACTTGCCGACGGAATAAGCGATGTCCGCCGCCTTCAGCTCTTCTTCGGTCTTGCCGACGGAGGCCACTTCCGGCGTGGTATAGATGACGCTCGGGATCACGTCGTGGTTCACCTGGCCCGCCTGGCCGGCCAGGATCTCGGCCACCGCAATGCCCTCGTCCTCGGCCTTGTGCGCGAGCATCGGCCCCGCGATCACGTCACCGATCGCATAGATGCCGGAGACGTTCGTCTCGAACTGGCCGTTGACGGCGATGCGCTTGCGATTGTCGCGCACGACGCCGATCTCGTCGAGGCCAAGCCCGTCCGTATAGGGCACGCGGCCGATGGCGATCAGCACAACGTCCGTCTCGATCTTCTCCGCTTCACCTCCCTTGGCCGGCTCCAGCGTGATCGTCAGCGCCTTGCCGTTGCGGCCGATCGCCGAGACCTTGGTGCCGAGCCGCAGCGTCATGCCCTGCTTGGCGAAGATGCGTTCGAGCGACTTCGCCACCTCGCCGTCCATGCCGGGCACGAGCCGGTCGAGATACTCGACGACCGTGACGTTGGCGCCCAGCCGCCGCCACACGGAGCCGAGCTCGAGGCCGATGACGCCGCCGCCCACGACGAGCAGCCGCTCCGGCACCTCCTGAAGCGCGAGCGCGCCGGTCGACGAGACGATCTGCGTCTCGTCGAATTCGATGCCGGGGAGACGCGCCACGTCGGAGCCGGTCGCGATGACGATGGATTTCGTCTCGAGAACCTGCGTCGTCCCGTCGGCCGCCGTCACCTCGACGCGGCCCGCGGCCGCGATGCGGCCCGTGCCGTGATAGGGCGTGATCTTGTTCTTCTTGAGCAGGAAGGCCACGCCGTCGACGTTGCCCTTGATCGCCTCGTCCTTGAACGCGAGCATGCGCTTGAGATCGAGCTCCGGCTCGGAAACCTTGATGCCCATGCGCGCGAAGCTGTGCCCGGCCTCCTCGAACAGCTCCGACGCATGCAGCAGCGCCTTCGACGGAATGCACCCGACATTGAGGCACGTGCCGCCGAACGTCGCCCGCTTCTCGACGATCGCCGTCTTGAGCCCGAGCTGCGCCGCGCGGATCGCGCAGACATAGCCGCCCGGCCCGCTTCCAATGACGATGAGGTCGTAGGGTCCTGCCATCTGCCTCGCGCCTTCTCCTCTTCGCCTCTCCCCTTGCGGAGAGGCCGGCGCGCCAGCGCCGGGTGAGGGGCGGTGCGCACAAACAGTCCTAGTAAAGCCCCCCTCACCCTACCCCTCGCCAAGGGGAGAGGGGAAAGTGCTGGGGATGAAAGACCTTAAAGCTCCAGAATGAACCGCTGCGGATCTTCGAGGCACTCCTTGACGCGCACCAGGAACGTGACGGCTTCCTTGCCGTCGACGAGCCGGTGATCGTAGGAGAGCGCGAGATACATCATCGGCCGCGCCACGATCTGCCCGTCCTTGACGATGGGCCGCTCCTCGATCCGGTGCATGCCGAGGATGCCGGCCTGCGGCGCGTTGAGGATCGGCGTCGACAGCATGGAGCCGTAGACGCCGCCGTTCGAGATCGTGAACGTTCCGCCCTGCATGTCGGCGATGCCGAGCTTGCCCTCGCGTGCGCGCTTGCCGAATTCGGCAATCTTGGCCTCGATCTCGGCGATCGACATGCGGTCGGCCTCGCGCACCACGGGCACCACGAGCCCGCGGTCGGTGCCGACGGCAACGCCGATGTGGTAGTAGTTCTTGAAGACGATGTCCTCGCCGTCGATCTCCGCATTCACCGCCGGGATCTCGCGCAGCGCCTGGATGCACGCCTTCACGAAGAAGCCCATGAAGCCGAGCTTCACGCCGTGACGACGCTCGAACAGGTCCTTGTACTGCGCGCGCATCGCGATCACAGCCGACATGTCGACGTCGTTGAACGTCGTCAGCATCGCCGCGGTGTTCTGCGCCTCCTTGAGGCGTAGCGCGATCGTCTGGCGCAGACGCGTCATGCGCACGCGCTCTTCGCGATTGGCTTCGCTCGGCGCCGGCGGCAGCCTGAGGTCGGGCCCGCTGATCTCGCGCGCGCTCTGCTTGGCCGGCACCTGGACCGCGACGGGCTGCGGCGCAGGCTCGGGAGCCGGGGCGGGCGCCGACGGCTGACGCGCCGCAGCGGCATTGGCCACGGCCGCCACGACGTCCTCTTTCAGAACCTGGCCGCGCCGGCCCGAGCCGTTGACGTCGGCGGCCGAAAGTCCGGCATCGTCGAGATGCTTGCGGGCGGCGGGGCTCGGTGGCGTGCGCGCCGCATCAGGCGCGGCGGCCGCCGGAGCGGGCGCCTCGGCACGCGGTGCCGCTTTCGGCGCCGGAGCCGCGGCCGGCTTGCTGTCGGCTTTCGCCGCGCCACCACCTTCCGCGAGCGCGCCCAGCACGGCGCCGATCGCAACCGTCGCCCCCTGCTGCACGAGGATCTCCGCGAGCTGACCGCCGGCCGGCGCCGGCACCTCGACCGTCACCTTGTCGGTTTCGAGCTCGACCAGCGGTTCGTCCACCTTCACCGGGTCGCCCGGCTTCTTGAGCCACTTGCCGACGGTTGCCTCCGTCACCGACTCCCCGAGAGTCGGAACGCGGATCTCGATCGTCATTGTCTTCCGCCCTTTCCATGCCGCCGCCCCTGCGGCGGCCCTGCCCGCACGTCGTCCACGTCATCCCTTGAGAGCATCGGCCACGAGGGCCTTCTGCTCCGCGATATGCTTGCTCATGAGGCCCGTCGCCGTCGAGGCCGAGGCCGAGCGACCGGCATAATGCACCCGCCGTCCGATCGGCGCCGTCCGGTCCAGCACCCAGTTGATGTTCGGCTCGATGAAGGTCCAGGCGCCCATGTTCTTGGGCTCCTCCTGGCACCACACGATGCTCTCCGCATTCGGGAACCGCCCGATCTCGTGCAGCAGCGCCCGCGCCGGGAACGGATAGAGCTGCTCCAGCCGCAGGATGTAGACGTCGTGCAGCTCCTCCGCGTCGCGCGTCTCGGCGAGATCGTAGTAGACCTTGCCCGAGCACAGGATGATGCGCTTGATCTCCGCGTCCGTCTTGCGCAGGTCGTCCCACAGCACGCGGTGGAACGTCGTGCCCGTCGCCATCTCGTCGAGCCGCGACACGACGCGCTTGTGCCGGAGCAGCGACTTCGGCGTCATGAGGATCAGCGGCTTGCGGAAGCCGCGGTGAAGCTGCCGGCGCAGGATGTGGAAGTAGTTCGCGGGCGTCGTGCAGTTCGCGACCTGCCAGTTGTCCTCCGCGCAGAGCTGCAGGAAGCGTTCGAGACGCGCCGAGGAATGCTCGGGCCCCTGCCCCTCGTAGCCGTGCGGCAGCAGGCACACGAGGCCCGACATGCGCAGCCACTTGCGCTCGCCCGACGAGATGAACTGGTCGAACACCACCTGCGCGCCGTTGGCGAAATCGCCGAACTGCGCTTCCCAGCAGACGAGCGCATTCGGCTCCGCCAGCGAATAGCCGTACTCGAAGCCCAGCACCGCCTCTTCCGAAAGCATCGAGTTGATGACCTCGAAGTTCGCCTGGCTCGGCGAGATGTGGCGCAGCGGCGTGAAGCGGCGTTCCGATTCCTGGTCGATGAGCACGGAGTGGCGCTGCGAGAAGGTGCCGCGCTCGCAATCCTGGCCCGAAAGACGGACCGGATAGCCTTCTGACACGAGCGTACCGAACGCCAGATGCTCGGCCATCGCCCAGTCGATGCCATCTCCGCTCGTCACCATTTCGCGGCGGCGATCGAGCAGACGCGCGATCGTCTTATGTGCGTTGAAATCCTGCGGGATCGTCGTCAGGCGCTTGCCGATCTCGC
This sequence comes from uncultured Hyphomicrobium sp., assembly GCA_964386545.1. Taxonomy (GTDB): domain Bacteria; phylum Pseudomonadota; class Alphaproteobacteria; order Rhizobiales; family Hyphomicrobiaceae; genus Hyphomicrobium_C. Next base: position 16,341 of record CAYLSI010000007.1, on the reverse strand, counting down.
GCAGCGTCTCCAGCGGAACGCCCGTGTTGCCGCGCCGGTCGTCGTCGTCCGCATGGCCGACGCCGCTCCACCGCCCGTCGAGCCAGTCCGCCTTGTTGGGCTTGAACGCCTCCGCGGCCGAAAGCTCCGCTTCGAGGAACGAGCGGAATTCCGACTTCATGCCGTCGACATCGTCGGGCGTCAGCACGCCCTCCTCGACGAGGTCCTTCGAGTAGATCTCGACCACGCTCGGATGCTTGCGGATCCGGCTGTACATCAGCGGCTGCGTGAACGCCGGCTCGTCCGTCTCGTTGTGGCCGAAGCGGCGGTAGCAGAACATGTCGATGACGACCGGCTTCTGGAACTTCTGCCGGAACTCCGTCGCGATCTTCGCGACGTGTACGACAGCTTCGGGATCGTCGCCGTTCACGTGGAAGATCGGCGCCTCGATCACGCGCGCCACGTCCGAGCAATAGGGCGACGAGCGCGAGTGGCGCGGATTGGTGGTGAAGCCGATCTGGTTGTTGATGATGAAGTGGATCGAGCCGCCCGTGCGGTGTCCCTTGAGGCCCGAGAGCCCCAGGCACTCGGCCACGACGCCCTGGCCCGCGAACGCCGCATCGCCATGCAGCAGCAGCGGCATCACCGCCGTCCGGTCGGAAGGATCGCACTTGAGCTGATCCTGCTTCGCGCGGACCTTGCCGAGCACCACCGGATCGACGATTTCGAGATGCGACGGGTTCGCCGTCAGCGAGAGATGCACGTTGTTGTCGTCGAACTGACGGTCGGACGACGCGCCGAGATGATATTTGACGTCGCCCGAGCCTTCGACGTCGTCCGGCTTCCACGAGCCGCCCTTGAACTCGTTGAAAATGGCGCGGAACGGCTTGGCCATCACGTTCGAGAGCACGTTGAGGCGGCCGCGATGGGCCATGCCGATCACGATCTCCTTCACGCCGAGCTGGCCGCCGCGCTTGATGATCTGCTCCAGCGCCGGGATCATCGCCTCGCCGCCGTCGAGACCGAAGCGCTTCGTGCCCGTGTACTTGATGTCGGCGAAGCGCTCGAACATCTCCGCCTCGATGAGCTTGCGAAGGATCGCCTTCTTGCCCATCTCGGTGAAGTGCACCTCCTTGCCCTCGCCCTCGATCCGGTGCTGGATCCACGACTTCTGCGCGGGCGACGTAATGTGCATGAACTGGTAGCCGATCTTGCGGCAGTAGGTGCGCCGGAGAATGCGCAGCACCTGCCGGATCGTTGCCGTCTCGAGCCCGAGATAGCGGTCCATGAAGATCGGCCGGTCGAGATCGGCGTCGGTGAAGCCGTAGGTTTCCGCCCGAAGCTCCTTGTGGACCTTGCGTTCGACGATGCCGAGCGGATCGAGGTCGGCCGCCAGATGCCCCATCACGCGATAGGCGCGGATGAGCATGATGGCGCGCACGCTGTCCTGGATGGCGCGGAACGACGCCGCCGGCGTAATGTCGAACCCGTTGCCGAACGCTTTCGACTGCAGGCGGTCGCGCAGGCCGCGCTCGACCTCGCCATAGTCGCCCGTCAGCGCCGACACGAGCTCCGTCGGCGCGCCCTGGAGCTGCTCCAGCGGCAGCGCCCAGGACGGCTCGCGCGCGCCATGGCCGCCGTCGCCGTCGATCGGGCCGCGATCGCGGGTGTCTCGGACGCTCTCGAAGAAGTGCCGCCACTCGTCGCTGACCGAGCCCGGGTTCTTCTCGTACTGGCTTTGCAGCTCCTCGATGTAAGGAGCGTTGACGCCATTCAGGAACGACGTTCGGACGAACCGGTCGTTGAGAGCGTGCCTTGACATGTTACCCCGCCAATCTGACCCGGCGACCGCCGGAATGAGGTGTGAAAGCTCCTCAGGATTTAGGCGATTCTTTGCACACGAGATGACACACTTATGTATAGGCCGAGGATCAGCCCTTGAGTACCTTCGTCAGTGTGGTCCCGAGCGAAGCTGGACTGTCGGCGATCGCGATGCCCGCCTTGCGCATGGCTTCGACCTTGTCCTCCGCCCGGCCCTGACCGCCTGAAATGATGGCACCCGCGTGCCCCATGCGCCGGCCCGGAGGCGCCGTCATGCCCGCGATGAAGCCGGCCATGGGCTTTTTGCGGCCTTTCTTGGCCTCGCTGATGAGAAATTCAGCAGCCTCTTCCTCGGCCGAGCCGCCGATCTCGCCGATCATGATAATAGAGTGCGTCTCGGGATCGCCGAGGAACATCTCCAGCATGTCGATGAACTCGGTGCCCTTGACCGGATCGCCGCCGATGCCGACGGCGGTGGACTGGCCGAGGCCCGCGTCGGTCGTCTGCTTGACCGCTTCGTAGGTCAGCGTGCCGGACCGCGAGACGATGCCCACGTTGCCCTTCTTGAAGATGTTGCCCGGCATGATGCCGATCTTGCAGGCCTTGGGCGTCAGCACGCCCGGGCAGTTGGGACCGATCAGGCGGGATTTCGAGCCGTCGAGCGCGCGCTTCACGCGCACCATGTCGAGCACCGGAATGCCTTCCGTGATGCAGACGATGAGCGGCATCTCCGCGTCGATGGCTTCGAGGATGGCGTCGGCCGCGAACGGCGGCGGAACGTAGACCGCGCTCGCCGTAGCGCCGGTCTTGGCTTTGGCTTCCTGCACGGTGTTGAAGAGCGGCAGATCCGCGAGTTCGGCGTCGGCCGGCTTGGTGCCGCCCTTGCCCGGGGTGACGCCGCCGGCGACCTTGGTGCCGTAGGCGCGCGCCTGCTTGGTGTGGAACGTGCCCTGGCTGCCGGTGAGGCCCTGGCAGATCGTGACGGTCGAAGCGTCAACAAGAATGGCCATTGTCGTGTCTCTCTATAATCTATGGGGCGCTGCGCGAGGTCCGCGCGCTCAGGCGGCAACCTTGATGGCGGACGTGATCTTCGCGGCCGCATCCGCGAGATCGTCGGCCGGCACGATCTTGAGGCCGCTCTTGGCCAGGATCTCCTTGCCGAGATCGACGTTCGTGCCTTCGAGGCGCACGACGAGCGGCACCGTGATCGCCATCTCGCGCGCCGCCGCGACGATGCCGTCCGCGATGATATCGCAACGCATGATGCCGCCGAAGATGTTGACGAGGATGCCCTTCACCGAGGGATCGGAAAGAATGATCTTGAAGGCGGCCTGGACCTTTTCCTTCGAGGCGCCGCCGCCGACGTCGAGGAAGTTCGCCGGCTCCGCGCCGTAGAGCTTGATGATGTCCATCGTCGCCATGGCCAGGCCCGCGCCGTTGACCATGCAGCCGATCGAGCCGTCGAGCTTCACGTACGACAGCTCGTACTTCGCCGCCTCGAGCTCCATCGCATCTTCTTCGTTCTCGTCGCGCAGCGCCATGATGTCCGGATGGCGGAACAGCGCGTTGCTGTCGAAGCTCATCTTGCAGTCGAGCGCCTGCAGATGGCCTTCCTTCGTCACGACGAGGGGATTGATCTCGAGCAGGCTGACGTCCTTGTCGAGCATCAGCTTGTAGAGGCCCTCGATCATGGCCGCGCATTCCTTGATCTGCCCGCCGGTGAGGCCGAGCGCGAACGCGATCTTGCGCGAATGGAACGGCTGCAGGCCCGTGGCGGGATCGATCGTGAGCGTCAGGATCTTCTCGGGCGTGTCATGGGCGACCTGCTCGATGTCCATGCCGCCTTCGGTGGAGGCGATGAACGCGACTCGGGAGCTGGCCCGGTCGACGAGGGCGGAGAGATAGAGCTCGCGCCCGATGTTGGTCGCTTCCGAAAGATAGAGACGCTGCACCGTGCGCCCAGCCGGGCCGGTCTGCACCGTGACGAGCGTCTTGCCCAGCATCTGCTCGGCGAGCTGGCGCGCTTCCGCCGGCGACTTGGCGAACCGGACGCCGCCCTTTTCGCCCGCCTCTTTCTCCTTGAAGTGGCCCTTGCCGCGTCCGCCCGCATGGATCTGCGCCTTCACGACCTTGACCTCGGTGTCGAGGGTCGCCGCGATCTTCTCGGCTTCTTCCGGCGTGAAGGCGGCGCCCCCGCCCGACGTCGCGACGCCATACTGGCGGAGGAGATCTTTGGCCTGGTGTTCGTGGATATTCATGGCGGACGAATTCCTCTTGGGAATGCTGCGCGTTCTGTGCGCACAGGCGGTGAGACAAAGCCGGGTTAAGCGCTTAAAAGAAGATGGAAATTAGTAGGGCGTCCGAGCGCAACGACACACGCGCGAGGAGAAGTGCTTCCCCTCGCTCCCACGGAATCGCGTCGTTGCCCCGCCCGTGCCGGTCAGGCGCCGAGCTGCGGGTTGATCTTGACGCAGGCATCGACCAGACCCTTCACGGATTCGATCGACTTCATGAGCATCGCGCGTTCCGCGGAATTGAGATCGATTTCGACCACGCGCTCCGTACCGCCCGAGCCGATGATGGCCGGGACGCCGACATAAAGCCCCTTAACACCGTATTCCCCGTTGAGGTACGCGGCGCATGGCAGCACGCGCTTCTTGTCCTTGAGGAAGCTCTCGGCCATGGCGATGGCGGACGCCGCCGGCGCGTAGTAGGCCGAGCCCGTCTTGAGAAGCGCCACGATCTCGCCGCCGCCCTTGCGCGTGCGGTCGACGATCTGGTCCAGCCGCTCCTGGCGGATCCAGCCCATTTTCACGAGGTCGGGCAAAGGAATGCCGCCGACCGTCGAGTAGCGCACCAAGGGCACCATGTCGTCCCCGTGGCCGCCCAGCACGAAGGCCGAGACGTCCTCGACCGAAACCCGGAATTCTTCGGACAGGAAGTGGCGGAAGCGCGCCGTATCGAGCACGCCGGCCATGCCCACCACCATGTTGCGCGGCAGGCCGGACGCCTTCTGCAGCGCCCACACCATGGCGTCGAGCGGATTGGTGATGCAGATCACGAACGCGTTCGGCGCATACTTACGGATGCCCGCGCCGACCTGCTCCATGACCTTGAGATTGATGCCGATCAGGTCGTCGCGGCTCATGCCCGGCTTGCGCGGCACGCCGGCCGTTACGATGCACACGCTCGCGCCTTCGATGTCGGCATAGGCGTTGGTGCCCTTGAGCGTGCAGTTGAAGCCTTCGACGGCACCGGACTGGGCGATGTCGAGCGCCTTGCCCTGCGGGATGCCTTCCGCGATGTCGAAGATCACGACGTCTCCGAGCTCCTTGAGCCCGATCAAATGGGCCAGCGTACCGCCGATCATACCGCCGCCGATCAACGCGATCTTCGTGCGCGCCATACTATTAATCTCCCTGGAATTTGAGACCCGGTCCGGGTCCTTCTGGTTGCCGAGCTATGCAAAAAAAGAGTTCGAAACGATGCTGAGCCGGTATGTCATCCGGATGCGAGAAAACATTCGGCTTTCGTAGGACGAAAAGCGACCCCGCTCAAGTGTGCCGAGGCCCGAAGCGGCCGTGACTTCGGGCCGCTGCCTAATCTGCCCGGAGCGCGGCAGCGCGTGCCAGATAGGCTTCGCTGCGCATCTCCATGAGGCGCGAGGCGGTGCGCTCGAAGAGCTGCGCGCCATCACCCTCCCGATAGAGTTGATCCGGCTCCGCCTCCGCCGACACGATGAGCGACGTCCGGCTGTCATAGAGCGTATCGATCAGATGGATGAGCCGCCGCGCCGCGTTGCGCCGCTCCGGCGTCAGCACCGGCACGCCTTCGATCACGACCGTATGGAAGGCCCGCGCGATCTGGAGGTAGTCCGACGCGCCGAGCGGCCGCTCGCAGAGGTCGTCGAACGAAAAGCGCGCGACCCCCATGGACGCCGCCGGCACGGCCACCTTGCGGCCCTTGACCTCGAGCGCGACCGGCGCGGCCGGCTGATGCCCCGTCAGGCGCTGCCAATGGTCCTCGATCGCGGCGGCCGCCACCGCGTCGCACGGCGAGAAGTAAAGCGGTCGCCCCGAAAGCTTGTCGAGGCGGAAATCCTTGGCCGCCTTGAGCTCGAGGGTGTCCATGTGCTCGTGCACGAGCGCGATGAAGGGAAGAAAGAGCTGCCGGTTGAGCCCGTTCCAATAGAGCCGGTCCGGCGCCGCGTTGGACGTGGCCACGACCACCACCCCGCGCGCGAACAGGGCCTTGAACAAGCGCCCCAGGATCATCGCGTCGGCGATGTCCGTGATGGTCAGCTCGTCGAAGCAGAGGAGCGCCGCCTCCGCCGCGATCTCCGCCGCCACGAACGGGATGGGGTCGCCGTCCGTGGTCGCGCGCCCGCGCTGGATGCGCTCGTGCACCTCGCTCATGAAGGCATGGAAGTGGAGCCGCCGCTTCGGCGCGAACGGGGTCGCCTCATAGAAGAGATCCATGAGCATCGTCTTGCCGCGCCCCACGGCGCCATGCAGGTAGACGCCGCGCGGCGGCCGGGCTTTCGCTTTGAAGAACGACGAGAGAAGTCCGGTCCGGCGCGTCTCCCGCCACGCGCTGAGGTCCTTGGCGAGACTGTCGAGCCGGAGAGCGGCCTCGCGCTGCGCGGGATCCGCCTCGATCTGGCCGAGCGCGGCCCGTCGCTCATACTGATCGACAATCGACGTGCTCAAATCCCGGACCCCGTGGCGCCGCGCGTGCAATGCGTCGAAGCCTGCCAGAACTGCCGGCCGCGTCCAACTCGAATTGAGGAGCCGCGGCATCTGCGCACGACACAGATCAGCCTTGCGTTTCTTGCGGCGCAGCGAAATCCCGCCACGGTCACGCTGTAAAAGGCCGGAGAACCCTCGTTTTCATATATTTGCCCTATTGTGCAATGCACAATTGTTCCTATGTATAAGACAATCGGACCGGCTGCAGAAGAACGGTCCTTATTGCGGGGCGGATACCAAGGAAGGACGAGACAGAGGTTCAATCTCAGGGCACGCGCCCGGGAGATATGAGGGCATGAGCGACACCACACGAGTAAGCGGCAGTTTTCGCAAGCTGTGGCCGCACGAGCAATCGCTGTTCCGCGACCATCTGCTGCGGCTCGACAAGACGAGCCGCGCGATGCGTTTCGCGCACGGCGTCTCCGACAGTTTCATCGAGGACTACGCCAAGCACATGGCCGATGCGGGCTCGACCGTGTTCGCCTACGTCGAGGACGGACTGGTTCGCGCGGCGGCCGAGCTGAAGAAGCTGGGCGACGTCTGGGGCCGCGAGGCGGAAGCCGCGTTCTCCGTCGAAACCGCATTCCAGGATCGCGGCCTCGGCACCGAGCTGATGGGCCGGGTGATCCGTGCAGCGCGTAATCGCGGCGTGCATCTTCTCTATATTAGCTGCCTGGCATCGAACGCCGGCATGCAGGCCGTCGCGCGCAAGCACGATGCGGAGCTGCGCTTCGAGCTCGGCGAGGTCATCGGCGAGATCGTTCCGCAGGAGCCGAACTACTTCTCGCTGCTCGCCGAGGCCGTCGAAGATCGCATGGGCTTCATGATGGCCGTGCTCGATCTGCAGCGTCGCGTCGTCAAAGCGGCGTAGCAAGCACTCTCAGAAATTTCGAATCTGAGTCCCTTTTGCAGTGCGAGCTGCGCGTAATCGCGTTCGCAAATCGCGTCGCGATGCTCACTTCGAGCTGAGCATCAAGCGGTAGCGCTTTCAAATATCGGCAAAATTGTTGACTTCACGCAACACTTTCGGCCGAATTGGAATGAATCTGCAGGACGAATCCACTTTTGATGTCAACAAAATCATCGAATTTGCTCATGATTTTTTTGTTCCGAAATGATTCGGATTCTAGAGGGAGAGAACTATGGCTAAGACTGTGAAGAAGGCTGCTGCGAAGCCTGCCGCTCGCAAGGCTGCAAAGAAGCCGGCTGCTCGTAAGGCTGCCGCGAAGCCCGCCGCTCGCAAGGCTGCGAAGAAGCCGGCTGCTCGCAAGCCCGCTGCCAAGAAGAAGAAAGCCGCTTAATTAGCGGACCGCCCATCCCGCACCTGTCTGGGCAACAGGATGCGGGTGTCGGCGGATTGACTTGGAAGCGAATTCCAACTTGAAGACCGATGGCAGCGGGACGCGCCATCGGTCTTGTCATTTCTGGCGGTCGCTAAGGAGACCGCTAAAGTCATTACGACTTCGGTGAAAACAAACTCTGCCTCCCACACGTCATGGCCGCCCTTATGGCCGGGTCGAGCCCGGCCAGTGAGTGGTGGGTGGTTTCACCGAAGTCGTAATGACTCTAAAACACGCCAAAAAATCGGAAACCCACCCGCCCGCCGGCTATTCCGGCAGATGGCTGACGGCTTCGATATTATGGCCGTCCGGATCGATCACGAACGCGCCGTAGTAATTGGCATGGTAATGGGGCCGCAAACCCGGCGGCCCGTTGTCCGTCGCCCCGGCCGCGAGCGCGGCCTCGTAGAAGGCACGCACCTGGGCCCTGTTGGCCGCGGCAAACGCCACGTGAAGCCGCCCCGTGAAGGGTTTGCCGGTGCCGATCCAGAACTGCGGCCGCGCCTGTCCGAACCCGCAGTAGCCTGCCGGCCCGCCGTCGTCGGAC
>CAYLSI010000007.1:0-7806 GCA_964386545.1 uncultured Hyphomicrobium sp. | reverse complement strand
CTGCGGCCGCGCCTGTCCGAACCCGCAGTAGCCTGCCGGCCCGCCGTCGTCGGACAGATCCATGTCGATGAGAAGCCGCAATCCGAGCGGCGCGAGAACGGCGCTGTAGAACGCTTTCGAGCGTTCGAAATCGCCGACCGGCAATCCGATGTGATCCAGCACGCGAGGATCCTTTCCGGACAGGCACCCGACCGGCCGCCTGGCCGGTCTTGCGATCCATGATACCCGCCGGGACGCGCCTCGCCGCCCGCCGATCAGACGCGCCTCTGCACCATCAGCTTCTTGAGCTCGGCGATCGCCTTCGCGGGGCTCAAGCCCTTGGGGCAGGCCTTGGCGCAGTTCATGATCGTGTGGCAGCGATAGAGGCGGAACGGATCCTCGAGATTGTCGAGGCGCTCGCCGGTCGCTTCGTCGCGGCTGTCGATGACCCAGCGATAGGCCTGCAGGAGCGCCGCCGGGCCGAGGTAGCGGTCGGAGTTCCACCAGTAGCTGGGGCACGACGTCGAGCAGCAGGCGCAGAGGATGCACTCGTAGAGGCCGTCGAGCTTCTCGCGATCCTCGCGCGACTGCTTCCATTCCTTGGGCGGGGCGGCCGTATCGGTCTTGAGCCACGGCTCGATGGAGCGGTGCTGCGCGTAAAAGTTGGTGAGATCGGGCACGAGATCCTTCACCACCTGCATATGCGGCAGCGGATAGACCTTGATCGGCCCCTGAACCTCGTCGAGCCCCTTGAGGCAGGCGAGATCATTGGTGCCGTCGATGTTCATCGCGCACGAGCCGCAGATGCCTTCGCGGCACGACCGGCGGAACGTCAGCGTCGGATCGATCTCGCTTTTGATCTTGATGAGCGCGTCGAGCACCATCGGCCCGCACTGCTCGGTGTTGAGCCAGTACGTGTCGATGCGCGGGTTCTCGCTGTCGTCCGGGTTCCAGCGGTAGATCCGAAACTCGCGCCAAGTCCCTTTGGTCTCGGGAGAATTCCAGGTTTTTCCAGGCTGGATCTTGGAATTCTTGGGCAGCGTGAGTTGAACCATGGGACGACGGCCTCGCGATGAAGCGCTGTAAAGTTAAGCACATCTATCCTTAGAGAGCGCCAAAGGCCGCTGTCAACGAACGCGTTTGCGCTGCAGCAAGGGCAAAAAGACCAACGCATTCGGGCGCATGGATCGGCCCGTCCTGCGCCGCGCCGCCAAACGCCGCCGCCGAACGAAGAAGGCGCCATTCATAAAAGCACAATTTATTCGATGTTTTCCAAGGTATTACGTTGTCATAAATCCTCAGCGTCCGAGCACTAGAACGGAGGCGCCGGTGCAGGAGCGCCGGATGCAGGGCACCGGCAGAGGGCCGCGCCGTTGCATAGTCCACGAGACAATGGAGATGAGCGTGAACAACAGGGTCATGGCCTTCACGACGGCAACGGTCGTCGGCATGGGCGCGTTCGCCTGTGCGGCACTGGCACGCGACCAGGTCAAGGTTGCAGGCTCCTCGACGGTGCTTCCCTACGCCAACATCGTCGCCGAGCAGTTCGGCAAGGCCTTCGGCGACTTCAAGACCCCGGTCATCGAATCGGGCGGCTCGTCGGGCGGCCTGAAGCAGTTCTGCGCCGGCGTCGGCGAGGACAAGCTCGACGTGGCCAACGCGTCGCGCAAGATCAAGTCGGGCGAGCTCGAAGAGTGCGCCAAGAACGGCGTGACGGACGTCGTCGAGATAAAGTTCGGCTACGACGGCATCGTCTTCGCCGTCGACTCGGGCGCCGGCGACTGGAAGCTCGAGCCCAAGGACCTCTACCTCGCGCTCGCCGCCGAGGTTCCGAAGGACGGCGCGCTCGTCGCCAACCCCTACAAGACCTGGAAGGAGGTCAACGCCGACCTCCCCGATTACCCGATCGCCGCGTTCGTCCCGGGCGAGAAGCATGGCACGCGCGAAGTATTCGAAGAGAAGGTCCTGCACGTCGGCTGCAAGGCCACCGGCGGCGACCAGCTCCACCTCGCCAAGGCCGAAGGCGACGAGGCCGCCAAAAAGAAGGCCGCCGACAAGGCCTGCAACAAGGTCCGCAAGGACGGCGCCGCTGTCGACATCGACGGCGACTACACCGAGACGCTGGCCCGCATCCAGTCCAACAAGCAGGGCGTGGGCGTGTTCGGTCTCTCGTTCTACGAGAACAACAAGGACAAGCTGAAGGTCGCCACCATCGACGGCGTCGAGCCCTCGCTCGAGACCGTCGCGTCCGGCAAGTACCCGGTCTCGCGTCCGCTCTTCTTCTACGTGAAGAAGGCGCACCTGGGCGTGATCCCCGGCCTCAAGGAATACGTCGAGTTCTTCACCAGCGACCGCATGCTCTCGGCCGACGGCCCGCTCGTCGAGTATGGCCTGGTTCCCCTTCCCGACGCCGAGCGCGCAGAAGTCCAGGAGCTGGTGAAGTCCGGCAAGACGCTGTCGACCGCGGCGAAGTAAGATCGAGGGCGCGCGGGGTCCGCGCACGCCCGAAAGTCTTGAAGGGGTGCGGGCGCAAACCCGCTCCCCTTCGACTGCGCTCCGGCCCTTTCCCCGATCGCCCGGCGGACCGTCCGCGGGGCTGAAACGCAAGGTCTCGAAATAGGAACAGCCAGGTGTCGACACCTTTCATCATCGCAATCGTACTGGCCCTGGGCGCCGTCGGCTGGCTGCTCGGCCACTGGCGGGCCCGGCAGTGTGTCGGCGGCAAGACCTCCGCCCTGCACTCGCGCCCCGGCTACTACGGCGCCTATGTCCTCGTCTGGACCGTTCTCCCCGCGATCTTCCTGATCCTGCTGTGGTCGGCGATCTCACCCCCGGTCATCTCGTCCATGGTCGATGCGCGCCTGCCCCAGGACGTCGCCACCGGCGTGACGCAGGCCCGCTCGCTGACGAGCTCCTCCATCAACACGATCGAGCGCGGCCTGCGCGCGCTCTCGCCCGAGGAGCTCGCGACGGTGTCCGACCCCGCGACGGACGTCAAAGCGCTGATGTTCCGCAAGGGCGCGCCGATTGCGGTCAATCCCGAGCCGTATCTCGTTCAGGCCGCCCTCTTCCAGCTCACGGCGAAGAACTCGAGCCAGCTCCTGCTGACACTCTCGGCCCTCAGCCTCGCCGTCCTTTGCCTCGCCTTCGCCGTGCTCCAGATCAGCCCGAAGCTGCGCTCGCGCAATGCCGTCGAGCGCGTCGCCCTCGCGGGGCTCCTCGGCTGCTCGATGGTCGCGATCCTGACGACGCTCGGCATCGTGCTCTCGATGCTGTTCGAGAGCATCCACTTCTTCTCCATGGTGCCGATCACGGACTTCCTGTTCGGCACCGTCTGGGATCCGCGCTTCTCCGCGGCCGGCTCCTCGGGCGATGCGGGCGGCCAGTTCGGCCTGCTGCCGCTGCTGTGGGGCACGCTCTATATCTCGATCGTCGCGCTGCTCGTCGCGGTGCCGGTCGGCCTCTTCAGCGCCATCTACATGTCGGAGTACGCCTCGAACAAAGTCCGCATGACCGCCAAGCCGCTCCTGGAAATCCTGGCCGGCATTCCGACCATCGTCTACGGCTTCTTCGCGCTCATCACCTTCGGCCCGCTGCTGCGCGACCTCGGCGCTCACGTCGGCCTCTCCATCTCGGCCACGAGCGTGCTGACCGCCGGCCTCATCATGGGCGTGATGCTAATCCCGTTCGTCTCGTCGCTGTCGGACGACATCATCAACGCGGTGCCGCAGTCGCTGCGCGAAGGCTCCTACGGTTTGGGCGCAACGCAGTCGGAAACGATCAAGCGCGTCATCCTGCCCGCCGCCCTGCCCGGCATCGTCGGCGCCGTGCTGCTCGCCGCCTCCCGCGCCATCGGCGAGACGATGATCGTCGTGCTCGCCGCCGGCATCGCCCCGAACCTGACGCTGAACCCGTTCGAGCCCGTGACGACCATCACGGTCAAGATCGTGAGCCAGTTGACGGGCGACCTCGAGTTCAACTCGCCGCAAACGCTGGTCGCCTTTGCGCTCGGCCTCACGCTGTTCGTGTTCACGCTGGCGCTCAACATCTATGCACTCTACATCGTGCGGAAATATAGGGAGCAGTACGAATAATGACCGTGGAAACAGCCCCTATGACGCCGAACAACGCCGTTGCCGCACGCAACAGCCACGCCGTGCAGGCGCGGATCCGGAAGCGCTATGCGGCCGAACGGCGGTTCCGCGCTTATGGCGTGGCCGCCATCCTGCTCGGCATCGCCTTCCTCATCGCGCTCTTCTCGACCATCCTGGCGCGCGGCTACACCGCGTTCCAGCAGTCGGCCTTCCGTCTCGACGTCGTCCTTGACCCGGCCGCATTCGGCTCCGCAACGCCCACGGCCACCGAGCTGCGCATGACGGACTATACGAAGATCGCCAACCGCGCGATCCAGCAGGCGCTCGGCGTGGATACGGCCAACCGCGCCGATGCGCGCGCCGCCGCACAGCTTCTCTCGGAGAACGCCGACACGCAGATCCGCAAGGCGGTCATGGCCGACCCCGCGCTGATCGGCAAGACGATCACGCTGAGCCTGCTCGCGCACGGCAATGTCGACAGCCTGCTCAAAGGTCAGTTCGACCGCACCGTGCCCGAGAGCCGCCGCAAGCTGTCCGACAAGCAGCTCGGCTGGCTCGACAAGGCCGCGGCCCAGGGCATCCTGGGCAAGGAGTTCAACACCGGCATCTTCACCTACGGCGCGTCGAGCAAGCCCGAGACGGCCGGCGTCGGCGTCGCGCTGGTGGGCTCGCTCTACATGATGGCGATCGTTCTCCTGATCGCGGTGCCGCTGGGCGTCGCCGCCGCCGTCTATCTCGAGGAGTTCGCGCCCAAGAACCTTCTGACCGACACGATCGAGGTCAACATCAACAACCTCGCCGCCGTCCCGTCGATCGTCTTCGGTCTGCTCGGCCTCGCGATCTTCATCAACTTCATGGGCATCCCGCGCTCGGCCGCCCTCGTCGGCGGCCTGGTGCTCGCGCTCATGACGCTGCCGACGATCATCATCGCCACGCGCGCCGCCGTGGCCGCCGTTCCCCCCTCGATCCGCGAGGCGGCCCTCGGCGTCGGCGCCTCGAAGATGCAGTCCATCACGCACCACGTGCTGCCGCTGGCCGTCCCGGGCATTCTGACCGGCACGATCATCGGCCTCGCCAAGGCGCTCGGCGAAACGGCCCCGCTCCTGATGATCGGCATGGTCGCCTTCGTCGTCGAGTATCCGAAGACCCCGCTCGATGCGGCGACCGCACTACCGGTTCAGATCTTCATGTGGGCGACCGCCGCCGAGCGCGGCTTCGTCGAGCGTACGGCCGGCGCCACGCTGATCCTGCTCGCGTTCCTCGTCGTCATGAACGTCACCGCCGTCATTCTGCGCCGCCGTTACGAGCGCCGCTGGTAAAGCCATCCTCACCTGGAGTTCGAGATGCTCAACGTAGACCCTTCCTCTCAGCATCGCGGCACGCCGAAACTCGGCCTTGCCCACGAGCCGAAAGTCATCGCCAAGGACGTCAGCGTCTACTACGGCGAGAAGCGCGCGCTGTTCGACGTCAGCGTGAACATCCCCGATCGCGGCGTGATGGCCTTCATCGGCCCCTCCGGCTGCGGCAAGTCCACGTTCCTGCGCTGCATCAACCGCATGAACGACACGATCCCGATCTGCCGCGTCTCCGGCAGGATCACGATCGACAACGAGGACATCTACGATCCCGCCCTCGACGTCGTTCAGCTCCGCGCCCGTGTCGGTATGGTGTTCCAGAAGCCGAACCCGTTCCCGAAGTCGATCTACGAGAACGTGGCCTACGGCCCGCGCATCCACGGCCTCGCCAACTCGAAGGCCGAGCTCGATCACATCGTCCAGTCGAGCCTCGAGAAGGCAGCCCTCTGGAAAGAGGTGAAGGACCGTCTCAACGATCCCGGCACCGGCCTTTCTGGCGGCCAGCAGCAGCGCCTCTGCATCGCCCGCGCCGTGGCCGTCAGCCCCGAGGTCATTCTGATGGACGAGCCCTGCTCGGCCCTCGATCCTATTGCCACCGCCAAGGTCGAGGAGCTGATCGACGAGCTGAAGCAGAACTTCTGCATCATCATCGTCACGCACTCCATGCAGCAGGCCGCGCGCGTCTCGCAGCGCACCGCGTTCTTTCATCTCGGCGTCCTCGTCGAGGAGGGCGCGACGCAGGACATCTTCACGAACCCGAAGGACCAGCGCACGCAGGACTACATCACCGGCCGCTTCGGCTGACCGACAAAGGACCGCGAACGGCTCGCCCGATGACCACGGACCGCAAAACACGCCTCTTCGGCCTCGTGCCATGGCGGACCGCCCGGCCCGAGGCCACGACAGCCGCCCCGCAAGAAGCCGCGGCCGCGAACCGGCCCAAAGGAGACGACATGAACGAGCACATTGTGAAGTCCTACGAGGAGGAGCTCGCCCTTCTCGACAAGAAGATCGCCCACATGGGCGGACTGGCCGAGCACATCCTCGCCCAGTCGTTCGACGCCATCGAGCGCCGCGACCCGAAGCTCGCCGAGCAGGTCGTCAAGGCCGACAAGCAGGTCGACCAGCTCGAGCGCGAGATCGAGGAGCAGGTGATCTCGATGATCGCCCGCCGCCAGCCGCTGGCGAACGACCTGCGCCACGTCATGGCCGCGCTACGCATCACGGGAGACCTGGAGCGCATCGGCGACCTCGCCAAGAACATCGCCAAGCGCGCCCTCGCGATCGCGCACGAGTCGCACCCGAAGCCGCTGATGACCGGCCTGCGCCACATGGGCGATCTGGCGCTCGCGCAGCTCAAGGAGGTTCTCGACGCCTACGCCGCGCGCAACGCCGACCGGGCGCTCGCCGTCTGGCGGGCCGACGAGCAGATCGACTCGATGTACAATTCGCTCTTCCGCGAGCTCCTGACCTACATGATGGAGGACCCGCGCTCGATCGGCCTGTCGACGCATCTGTTGTTCGGCGCCAAGAACATCGAGCGCGTGGGCGACCACACGACGAACATCGCCGAGACGGTGCACTTCCTCGTCCGCGGCGTGAACATCACCGACGACCGCCCGAAGAGCGACGAGACGAGTTCGACCCTGTTCTCGAAGAGCTGAGTTGAACGCAGAGGACCTGACCGACCATGACGGCCAAGATTCTCCTGATCGAGGATGAAGCGCCTCTCGCCGAGATGCTTCGCTACAATCTCGAGGCGGAAGGATTTCGCGTCGCCCACGCCGAGAACGGCGAGGAGGCGGAAATCCTCGTCGCCGAGGAAAAGCCGGATCTGCTGGTGCTCGACTGGATGCTTCCCGGCGTCTCCGGCATCGAGATCTGCCGGCGCATGCGGGCGCGGATGGAGACGAAGTCGATCCCTATCGTGATGCTGACGGCGCGCGGCGAGGAGGGAGACCGCATCCGCGGCCTCTCGACCGGCGCCGACGATTACGTCGTAAAGCCCTTCTCGCTGCCCGAGCTGATGGCGCGCGTGAAGGCGATCCTGCGCCGCGCCTCCCCCGACCGCCTCGCCGACGTACTGCGCTTCGCCGACATCGAGCTGGACCGGCCCGCCCACAAGGTCACGCGCGGCCTGCGCGAGGTGCACCTCGGGCCGACGGAGTTCCGCCTGCTCGAGTTCCTGATGGAAAGCCCCGGCCGCGTGCTCTCGCGCTCGCAGCTCCTGGACGGCGTCTGGGGCCGCGACGCGTTCGTCGACGAGCGCACGGTGGACGTTCACGTCGGCCGCCTGCGCAAGGCGCTGATCCGCGGCAAGGAGCGCGATCCGATCCGCACCGTGCGCGGCTCGGGCTACGTCTTCGGCGAGCGCAACG
>CAYLSI010000006.1:0-127567 GCA_964386545.1 uncultured Hyphomicrobium sp. | reverse complement strand
TTCTCGGATCGACGGACTCTAGCTCAGATCGGGTACCCCTGCGGGGGCAAGGTCAAATGCCGCATCGCTGGGAACAGCGCCCTGTCGATGTCTGCTCCTGGCCCTTAGCCAACCCCCAAACCTTATCCCCGCCCTCTCCTCCCGCGCCTACCCTCTCCGCATCCCGCCCAACCGGGGACCGGCATGAGCTGGATGCCCGCGGGCGGGAGCTGCGCCTCCGCTCAACGCTGGTACCATCAGCTAGGCCGGAAAGTGCGGAGTGGCTTCCCGCAGGATGGATCGGGAAACCAACATGCGCACGGTGGATGTTCGGGCGCATGGCTGCCGGGGGAGGTTGCGTCGCGCGGGGCTGGACACGCCGAAGGCACACCCATTGCCAACGGCAATCAGCATCGAGTGCGTGCGGCGTGAGCAGTGACGGAGCGGCCGAGGCAGCATCCCTCCGAGATTACGGCCAGCCGCTCCGCTCCCCGGAGTTTCCACGTACCAACCCGGCTCTTTGAACCTGCCTGATCCACAACCCGCGTGCCTCACCCCACGCGACTATCCAACCGCGTCACCGCTCCCTCACTCGTAAGCCATGACAAGCATGCTATATCCCGCGCGACCGCCAGCCCGGCCGTCGCCAGCCCTGAAAACTCACACGGACGATCCCATGCCCACGCTGCCGCCTTGCCCCAAGTGCAACTCTACCTTCGCTTACGAAGACGGCAGCCTGCTGATCTGTCCGGAGTGCGCGCACGAATGGTCGCCGGACACAACCGTGCCAGCCGCATCCGAGGACACCGGCGAAAAGGTCATCCGCGACTCCGCCGGCAACGTGCTGGCCGACGGCGATACCGTCACCGTCATCAAGGACCTCAAGCTCAAGGGGTCCTCGAAAGTCATCAAGATGGGCACGAAGGTGAAGAACATCCGCCTCGTCGGCGGCAATCACGACATCGACTGCAAAATCGACGGCATCGGCGCCATGAGCCTCAAGTCGGAGTTCGTGAAGAAGGCGTGAGGACCGGCCGCGCGCGTTCGATTGCCACGTGCCCATTGCCGTCCGCGGCCCGACACCCGCACGCGCTCACCCTCGCTCCCGCGCCTTACATCCCGCCACGCGCGACGGCCGTCTCGCACATGCTCGTCACGCCCGAGAGCTTGTTGGTCGAGAGCGCGGCCCAGGCCGTCATCTTGTCCAGGCAGGCGGCGATGCCCGCCCGGTCGGCGTCGTCCTTCTCGAACTTGAACGCCGCGATCCAGGCATCCTTCTCGGCGGAGCTTGCCGAGCTCCACGCGGGCGCAAGGCTGTTGTCGTCGAGCGGCGCGGCGTGCGCGGCCGTGAGCGGCGCGAAGCCGACGAGCGCGGCGCAGACCGCGACCTGAGCGAGAGAGCAGACCTTCATTGTGCGACACTCCATGCGAGACGCCTTTCCAGCGGGCGAGCAAGGAGCATCGCCCGGACCGCCATGATACCCGAGCCGCCGCCCGAAGCCTGTCCCTATCGGCACACATCAGGCACGCCCGCCCCGCGCCGCCTTTGATCCTGATCAGATCGCCCCGCGCCCGCCGTTGCTACCACCGCACGAAGAGAGAACGGGTCGCTGCGCAGGCGCCCGCGGCAGAGGGCGCGCCATGCAGCAGAAATCCCTATCCGGCAAGCCGGACCCCATCGTCCGCAAGATCACGCGGACGGACGTCGTCGAGGCGTTGGCCGCCGGCATCCGCGATTTCCAGGCCGCCCCGAGCTACGGCCTCGCGCTCGGCGGCCTCTGCGCGCTGATCGGCCTCGCCGTCGTCGCCACGCTGTTCGTCGCCGGGCTGCCCTATCTCGCCTACCCGATTGCAGCCGGCTTCGCCCTCGTCGCCCCCACGCTCGCGGCGTTTCTCTACGAGGTGAGCCGGCGGCTCGGCACCGGCGAGACGCTCGCAGTCGCCCCCGTCTGGCGCACCGTGACGGGCCGCAGCGAGGTCCGCTGGATGGGCTTCATGACGATCTTCGTGTTCGTCATGTGGATGTATCAGGTGCGCCTGCTGACGGCGCTGTTCCTGGGCCACAGCGGCATGGCGGCGACGCTCGAGGGCTTCATCAATACCGTGCTGACGACGACGCCCGGCCTCGTCTTCCTGCTGCTCGGAAACGTCATCGGAGCGGTGATCTCGACGGTGCTGTTCTCGCTCTCCGTCGTGTCGTTCCCGCTCGTCCTGGACCGCGACGTGGATTTCGTCACCGCCATGATCACGAGCGTGCGCGCGGTGATCTTGAACCCGGGACCGATGCTGATCTTCGGCCTCATCATCGCGGCGGCGCTCGTGCTGTCGGTGCTGACCGGCTTCCTGGGGCTCGTGATTGCCATGCCCGTGCTGGGGCATGCCACCTGGCACCTCTATAAACGCACCGTCGCTCCCGAAGTCCCGGCCGTGTGAGCGCAACCAACCCGGGTCCGGAAGCATTTCGCCTTATCAGGCAGGCGCGAACGTGGTTGAGTTCGCCGCCGATACTCCCGCAGCCCGGATGCCCGCGAGACCGCCATGGCAGGACACGCCGCTGAGACCGCCCGCCCCCCACGGCTCCTCGACACGCTGCGCCACTACTACGAATCCCACGCCCCCGAGGCGCACCGCTTCCGCTACGTGCTGCTGGCGTTCGACATCCTGACCGTGCTCTTCATCGTGGCGACGTCGTTCACGCCCCGCTCGGAGCTCATCGAGTGGATCGACGTGGCGGTGGGCCTTGCGATCCTCGCGGACGTCGCGGCCCGCCTCGCCATCAGCCGCCACCGCCTGCGCGATCTCGCCAGCCCCTTCACCTGGGCCGACATCGCCGCCATCGTCTCGTTTCTCGCGCCCGTCGTCGGCGAGGCCGGCGGCTTCCTGCGCATCCTGCGCACGGTGCGCCTGCTCGCCACCTATCGGCTCCTTTCGCGGCTGCGCAAGGACAGCAGCTGGTTCCGCCGCCATGAGGACGTGATCATCGCCACCGTGCACCTTGCCGTGTTCGTCTTCATCATGACGGGACTGGTGTACGAGACGCAGAGTGCCATCAACCCGCACATCAACAACTACGCCGACGCGCTCTATTTCACTGTGACGTCGCTGACCACGACCGGCTACGGCGACATCGTTCTGCAAGGCACGTCGGGCCGCCTGCTGTCGGTCGTCGTGATGATCCTGGGCGTGACGCTGTTCCTGAACCTCGCGCGCACGATCCTGCAGCCGAGCAAGGTGCGCTTCCGCTGTCCCAAGTGCAGCCTGTTGCGCCATGACCACGACGCGGTCCACTGCAAAGCCTGCGGCGAGACGCTCAATATCCCGAACGAAGGCAGTTGAACGCACCCGCATGGCGCGCGATCCCGCCACAAAAAAAAGGCGGAGGGAAAATACCCGCCGCCGCCGATGGCCGTACCCTGCGCCAAAGCGCAGGGTAATTCAGCGTTCTTAGTACCCGTACGGGCCATATCCATAGCCATGGCCATGCCGCGGGCCGACATAGACGCTGATGCCCGGGCCACCATAGCTGTAGCGATAGCTGTCGTAGCCATTCCAGTAGCCGTCGTCGTTGCCGCCGTAGCGCCGCAGCGTCTCGCGGTCCTGGCGCGTCAGCCGGCTGCCGGCGCGCTCCATGGCACGGGAATTCTCGACGCCGCTGAGGGAGCTGTCGGCCTGAGCGCCGGGCGCGGCCAGCGCCATCAGCAGTGCCGCGCCGAGCCCCGCGGTCAAAGTCTTGGTCGTCGTCATGATCATCTCCTTCATCCGGTTTTCGCGGCGCGGTTCGCGCCGTGCGAGGGCGTCGCGAAAACAATCGCTTGGGGAGAGAACGTGATCCGCGCGCCCCAGTTCCCGCGGCATTCGGCGGGGGCGCCACCGGCGCTGAAATATTGACGCGCACAAATATTGCCGCACGCCGGCCGCCGATCGGGAACCTTGATCAGCACACCTCGGTTCACCAGCGCACAACCCTGAAAGGAGCGCGTCTTGGCAACGAAATCCCTGAGCGACATCGCAGAGGACATGCGCGGCATCGATATCGCCATGCTGTCGACGAGAACGGAAGCGGGCGAGATCACCAGCCGCCCCATGAGCAACAATGGCGAGGTCGCCTACGAGGGCACGTCCTATTATTTCACGCACGCCACCTCGCGCCTCGTGGCCGAGATCGCGCACGATTCCCGCGTCGGGCTGACGTTCGCGCTCAAACCGGGCCTCCTGAGCGGCGGCGGAAAGTTCATCGCTGTCCAGGGGCGCGCCGAGCTCGTCCGCGACAAGGCCCGCTTCGCCGCCCATTGGAGTTCGGATCTCGAAAGCTATTTCGACCAGGGCATCGACACGCCGGACCTCACGATGATCGAGGTCCGCGCCAAGCACATCCGCTATTGGTACGGCGCGGAACAAGGTGAGTTCGACGTCTGAGCAAAACACGCGCCTCGGCATCCTCCTGACGTAACCGCGCGCCTCCGCAATCTTGGAACCGCGGCAACGCCTAAATTGTTGTACGCGACCGGGGTCATTCAAGGAGACGACGCAATGCGAAAACTCACCCTTGCCGCGGCCGCTGCCGGCGCGATGCTGTGCATGGGGCTGCCGATTGCAAACGCGGCACCGCCGGCCGCGACGCCGGCATTGGGCAAATCGCTGTCGGGCACCAATCTGACGGAGCCCGTCAATTACCGGCGCTATTGCCGCCGCTGGAGCCGCGAATGCCGCGCCCGCTGGGGCTGGGGCTGGCGCTATCAGCGCTGCATGGCGCGTCACGGCTGCTAGCAGCCGCTGAGAGCTGCACCTGAGGAAGGCCGCGGAGCATGGCGTGCGACGCGGCCTTTTCCATAGAGACACCCTATCGTCACGACGCCTTATCATCGCAACCGTCTCATGCTTCATTCCGAGCCCGCGAAACCGCGCGACGGAGAGGCCCCCCTATGTCCGAAAGCCCTATGACAAAGCCGCTCGTCAATCTCGCCGACGTGACGTTCGACGACATCGAGGAGAACGGCATCTTCACGTCCAGCCGCGCCCTGTTCAGCGCGAGCATCGGCGCGAAAAAGCTCGGCTACAATCTGACCGTGCTGCCGCCCGGAAAGGTGCAATGCCCCTTCCACAATCACCACGGCGAGGAGGAGATGTTCTTGATCCTCGAAGGCGAAGGCGAGCTGCGCTTCGGCGACCAGCGCTATCCCCTCCGCAAGCACGACGTGATCGCGTGCCCCACCGGCGGCCCGGAGGTCGCGCACCAGATCATCAACACGGGCAGCGAAACGATGCGCTATCTCGCGCTCTCCAATCTCGTGGACGTCGAGGTGTGCGAATATCCGGACTCGGGAAAAATCTCGGTGCGCTCGTGCGGACCGGACCTGCGCAAAATTTTCCGCGCCGAGACCAGCGTCGATTACTACGATCGGGAGAAGGCGTGACGGAAGGAAGCCGCGATCAAGTGCGCGGCAGAGCCGGAAGCCCCGCCGCAATCCGCGACAGGCGATTGAGCGAAAGCACGATGATCACGACCGCCGCGACCAGCATCCAAACGACGAAGATATCGAAGCGGAATGCGACGCCGGTCGCTTCCTCGTAAAGCCGTGGCACAAGAAGCGCGACGAGCACGCCGAGCTGGGAAAAGACCACGAGCCAGCGCACGTCCGCCTTGACGCGCGCGGTGTCGCCGGCGGGCACGCGATAACCCTGCGTGTCTTTCCCCTTCGGATAGAAGACGGTCTCGCCCGCTTCGGTCTCCTGAAAGAGCTGATTGACGAACAGGGCATCGAACAGGCGCGTCAGCGACACGAGCGGATCCTCCTCCAGCGGCGCCGATCGGCCGCGGGGCATGGATAAGCGAAGGCGCGCTCCCCGGCTGTTCCACGCGGAGCATGGGCCTCTCTTTGCAGGCCGACCGCCATGACGGCGCCTTTCGGGCACGCTATGCCTTTCAGGTACGCTATAGAGTGACGCATGACCCATTCCATCCGATCTGCCCTGCGCCTCCTGCGCTTCGCACCGGCGCTGGCAGCGCTCGTTGCGGGACTTTCGCTCGCGCCGGCCCCGGCATCCGCACAGAAGCCGAAGCTGACGAAAGAGCAGGCCGCCGCGGCCGCCGCCTACGACAAGGCCCTCGCCGCCTTCAAGGCGACCCTGGCCAAGCGGCGCGCCGAGATCGACGCGAAAAAGAAGCTGCCGCGCCTGCCGGGCCAGGAGGTCTACCTCACCCGTCTCAAGGTCATGAGCACGTACAAGGACCTGACCGACGTGCTGCCGTCCCGCATCGGCCCGCCCAACAAATTCGGCGTGCCGCCCGATCACTTCGACGTCGCCATCGAGCCGCTGATCGAGGACTACGGCGCCCTGTTCGCCGTCATGCAGGCCCCGCCGGCGTTCGCCCAGCCATCAAAGACACCGATGAAGGACGTCGTCGATCTCGGCCGTGTCATCGCGCGCGCCAAGGGCGCTTCCCGTGCCGACGCCGAGATCGCGGGCCGCATCGCCCTCGGCATCTTCTTCGCCGAGACGAACGCGCGGCAGAACATCGGCAACGCGCGCTCCAACACCTACAAGGGCAGCCTGCAGACGGGAACGTCCGAGCATCGCAGCGGCCAGCGCAAATGGGCCGCGATAAAAAAGAAAGTCGTCGCGCTCGATCCGAAGCTCTCGGCCCGCGACGACGCCGAGGAAGCCCGCGCCGCCCGGATCGACAGCCGCTACAATCACTGGATCGCGGTGCGCAACGGCCTGATGAACGCGCATGCGGACCTCTTCTCCGAGATCCCGCGGATCGCGCGCATGCTGCCCGACGAGATCGACCAGATGAAGCTGTTCCAGCTCATCCAGATCGTGCCCACGCCGACGCGCGCCGCGCTGAAATCCGGCAACGTCGAAACCTACAAGGTGTCCGACAAGCGCATCATGGGATTTCTGAGAAACAACAGCATTTTCACCTTCGGCCGGGAGAACCGCGCCAAGACGTCGGCCACCTACCGGGAAATCCTCGATGCCATGTGGCTCTTCACGCCGAAGTTCGAGAAGGCCCGCGACCGCTTCGCCGCCATCCAGCGCGGAGCCCGCGAATAGGCGGAGGGTCGCATCTCGTCTCTTCCCCGAGCCGCGCGGCATGGTAGCCTGAGCGCGCCGGTGAGCCGGCGTCTCAAACGCGAAGGACCGTTCACCATGCGCGCCGTCCTTGTCCTCACCGCTGCCGCTCTCGTCGCCGTTGTCCAGCCTTCGCCGGGCCGCGCCGACCCCCTCGCCGCCTGCCGCGACTTCTTCACCAAGTTCCAGACCTGCGTCGATCATCTGGAAGGCGAGCAGCAGGAGGAGGCGCGCATCTTCATGAAAACGCTGCGCGGCACGCTCGGCATGAGCGACAGCCTCAACGCCGGCGATCCCAACCTCACCGGCATGATGTGCAGGTTCACGATGGACGAAGTCAAAAAGGATCCCAGCGTCCAGAAGTACAATTGCACCTGGTAGGCCCGCGATGGCTCCCGTGAGCACGCGCCCCGGCAGCGTCACGAGCACGGTGACGTACAGCACCGACAAAGCCGTTCTCGACAACCTGCCGCTCGCGCTGATCATGGGCGCGTTGGCTCTCGTGATCTTCGTCTTCCCCGAGGGCAACAGGCCCAAACACGTGCTCGCGGGATGGATGCTGATCGTCGTGAGCGTCGGCTGGGTGGCCTATGCTTTCTACCGGCGCTCCAACCCCAGCAAGCCGCGCATCGAGCTGTCCCCGCAGGGCGTTCTCTTCCGCATGCCGGGGGTGAAGGAGATCCGCATCCCCTGGCGCGAGATCAACGCCGTCGAGACCATCGATATCGAGGGGTCCATTCTGGCGCGCCGTTCGGCGGACTACGACGTGACGGCGCTGCGGATTTCACGCGACTTCTACGACCGGAACATCCACCTGGATTCGGCGCTCAAGCGCGGCCCCAACTGGAGCCGGACGTTCATCGTCGGCGAGCGCGACGCGAAGGTCGCGCTCCACCACGTGCCCCTGGGAATTCCTGCTGAGGACATCCGCGAGGCCGTCGAGATGCGCTGGCGCGCCTTCAATCCGGATGCGGCCAAGACGGCCGACGACGCGCGCATCCGTGCGAGCTCCGCATCCGGCAGCGGCGCAAAATCCGTCCAGTCGCCGCCCTCGGCGTTTACGCTCGCCAAGGCCTGGACGGCCGTGAAGGTCGCCGGGATCGCCGCTGTCGGCGTCGTCGTGTTCGGCAATCTCCTCGGCTACTGGGAAACGGAGGGCCAGCGCGCCGCCCGCATCGAAAAGGAGAAGTGGCAGGAGCAGTTGCGCATCTGGGAGGAGGAGGACCGCCGCTCCGAGGAGGAGCGCCGCAAGCGCGACAAGGAGTGGAAGGACTTCTGGGACAAGCACCGCCTATAACGCGCCTGGGGGACCGGCCTTTGGACGGGGCCATCGCGAGCGCCCCCTTGCAACGCGGCGAGCGCACGCCACCTTGGAGGGACGGGGGAAGCCAACCGAACCGCACCCACGGAGGTGTCCCATGGTAACCCACGATGTAGCCCACGATCCCGTCGTCGACGCCGACTTCCCGGCCCATGTCGAAACTTACAAAGCCTTCCTGCGCGGTGTGCGCCTTTCCCTCCTCGCAGCGGCCGTGGTCCTGGCGTCGATGGCCTATTTCCTCACGTAAGCCGCAACCCACGCAAAAAAGGCCGGACGCGCATCCTGCGGCCCGGCCTCTCGCGATGTCGTCGCGCGTGCGTCTTAGGTCGGCAGCACGGAGCGCAACTGCGTCTCGTACTGCGTGAGCGCATCGAGTGCGCGCTGCTTCATGGCGGGATCGCGCTCGCCCGAGGTTTCGGGGCTGAACCCTTCGATGGCGCTGCGCGCTTCGGTCATCATCTTCGTGGCGGCATTCCACGGATTGAGCTCGCGCTTGAGGTTCGACTGCAGAAGCTGCGTGAGGAGCACGCCCGTGGCGAGCGCGAGACCGGAGAGCTCGGCCACTTCCCGCTTCAGTTGCGTGATGGTTTCGGTTTGATCGGTGGTGTCCGCCATGGCGTGAGGCTCCCTTTCGTGTGGTATGAAAAGGTTGCTAGCCTCAGGCTGCGGCGGGCGCAAGCCGTAACCGGCGCCCGCAAAGCCGCACCTCGAGCGGGCGATCGGATTTCCCTAGCGCGCCAAACGCTCTACTCGCACGGCACCGTTACGGTCGTGCCGGCCGTGGCCGAGAATTTCCGGCACCCGCCGGGCGAGTTCGCCGGCGGCGGATCGGTGGCGGCCGCGCCGTGATCGTCGGCCAGCGCCGCCGTCGTGTCGCCGGCGCTTTCCGCCCCGGTCTGCCCTTCGATCGGCGTCGTCTTTCCGGTATCGGCCTCGGGCGCCGTGGCCGTCTCCGTCGCCGGAGCCCTGGATGCGGCGACAGCCGGCGCCGTCGGACGCGGCCGCTTGGCCACGTTTTTCTTCGCGGGGCGCTTCACCGCCGCCGCGGCCGGCCTCTGCGGCTTCGCCTTCTTCGGCGGCCCGACCCGCGTGTCCGCGACCTCGGGCCGATAGTTGCAGGAGATACAGGCGTTCGCGGCCGAGGCCAGCACGGTGGCAAACGCGAAAAGAACAGTGGCGACGCTCAGGGTGAATCGGGTCACGCGTGCCTCCGATGCCGGGTGCGGTACGATCACGTCAAAACAACGCCCCCCCGAACGCATGAAGTTTCTCATTTGCAGGGCACGAGCGCAACGAATTCCCGGCCCGCGCGCGCAAGACCCTGCAAAATGGATCGCGGCGCCCCGCAGTGAAACGAGGCGCCGCGATCGACGAGCAGCACTGTTTACTTGCCGAGCGCGGCCTCGATTTCCTTAGCCGTGGCTTCGGCTTCGGTGAACTTGCTGTCGGCGCACTGCCCTTCCAGCTTGCTCACGAGCTGATCCATTTTCACGGCCTCGGCTTCGGGCAGCTTTTTGTTGGCGGCGAGCTCCGCAAGCTCGAACGCCGTCCGGTTG
The DNA here is from genome assembly GCA_964386545.1 of uncultured Hyphomicrobium sp. Lineage (GTDB taxonomy): Bacteria > Pseudomonadota > Alphaproteobacteria > Rhizobiales > Hyphomicrobiaceae > Hyphomicrobium_C. The sequence goes on along the minus strand of CAYLSI010000006.1, from coordinate 117,634 downwards.
CAGGCATCCTGGTCGGCCGGCGGAGCGGCCTGAGCGGACGTCATAGCGGCGAGAGAGACGGCCGCGGCGCCCAGAAACGCGGCGCAGAGAGAGGATTTGAGCATGATGTGAACCTTGTTGATGGTTTGCGAGCAATCAGCCTTGGCGGCGCCCTTTAGCGCCGGCCGGGAGGGCCACGATCGGGACCGCGACCGGGGCCGGGTCCAGGACCGCCAGGGCCACCGCCTTCGAGCGCCAGCACGCACACCCGCGAGCCGCGCTTCAGACTGATGGACGGAATGTATTCGAGCTCGATCCGCTCGATGACGCGGCGGCGTCCGTCGAGATCGATCGGCCGGGTCTCCGCGCCCTCGGGAATGACGGCGCGCACGTCGAGGGTTTGCGACGAGCCGTCACCGAACACGACACGCAGGCGCTGCAGGCGCAGCTTCGAGTCCGAGACCTGCAGCTTGATGGCGCGGAACGCGCCTTCGCGACGCCCGACGCGAATCACGTCTTTCGTGTCGAGGAAGCCCACGCTCTGGCAGCCGAGTTGCGCCCACGCCGGCGGCGGCGGGGCACGGTTCTGCTCGCCGTAGAAGCTGATCTTCACCGGCCCGAAGGCCCGATAGTTCACCTCGATGCGCTGGATGAACTGGCCGCGCCCCGGCAGGTCGATGGGCCGCGAGCGGCTGCCGGCCTTGAACACCTCGCGCACGGGCAGGTCGTCCGCCTCGCCGCCGCCGTAGATGATCCGGACGTTCTCGATCCGGGCATCGCCGCCCTCGACGACGAAACCGATCGTACGGAAGCGGCCTTCGCGGCGGCCGACCTCGATCACGTCGCGCTCGAGGCGCGTTCCGATCTGGGCCGATCCCAGAAGCTCCCACTCGGCCCGGTTGTCCGGCCGCCAATCGTCCCGGCCTCGCTGGGCCTCGGCCGAGGTCAGGGGAAGAAAACAACTCATCAATGCAGCAAGGGCAAACAATATGCGTGTCGACATTCGAGCGTACTCCTGGGGCTCCCGGCCGTATCCGCGGGCAGCATGCTCTGCCGCCCGGGCGCCTACTCCATAGGCACACATTGAGCCATAACGGTGACACTTCGGCTGCCGGGGCCCGCAGAATGGCCCGCTCCGGGCAATCGGCGCTCGAATTGTCGCCCAGCGGTGCTAGCATCGGCCGACGGGACAAGGGGAGTTCGACCGATGAGCCAGATCATCAATCAGATCATTTCGTTCCTGCAGCAGGGCATCGCCGCGATTTTCCGTTTCATCGAGCTGGTTTGGTCGTGGTCGTTCGGCCAGATCATCGCCGTGTTCCAGTCGGACTGGCAGTCGCTGCCGATCTGGAAGATCGCGGTGCTCACCGTCGTCGTAATCGCCATCGTCTACGTGCTTTACAAGGCCATCATCCAGCTTTGGAAGGCGGCCGAGCAGATCCTCAAGGCGTTCATCGGCCTGTTGAGCGTGCTCGTCACAATTCTGCCCTACGTTCTCGTGGCGGGCCTGATCGCCGCCGCCGGCGGCTGGGTGATCCAGAACGTCAACCTCTGAAAACCGGAACACGGAGACCGCGCCGGGCCGCGATTGAGGCGCAAGCATGGCGTGATGCGCGCCATCCGCCGGATTCGCGGGCAAGGCCCCCTGGAACGTCACGCGCGCGCCGGAATCGCTTAAGAGCCTGCGGTCCGACCTCCAATCGCACTGCGAGATATGCTACCAGAGGCGCCGCTGCTTCGATCCATGTTTCGGTCCATGTTGAAGAGGGAGAATTCGATGAACCGCATGCTCATGATTGCATCGCTGGCCTTGGGCCTCACGGCGACGGCCGCACACGCGGAGGTCAATGAAGCAGTCAAGAACGCCTGCCGCGACGACTACCACAAGTTCTGCGATAAGATGGAGGTCGGCACACCCGAGCTGCGCACGTGCATGAAATCGCACGCCACGGAGCTGTCACATGGCTGCCTGCAGGCGCTCGTCGACAACAAGGAAGTGACGGAGGCCGATGTCGACGCCTACATCAAGGAAATGGAAGAAAAGCGGAACGCCGCACAATAACACAGGAACGCTCATGATCATTTCGAGATCGCTTCGCGCAGCGGCCGCAGCCCTCGCCGCTGCGTTGTCGTTTGCCGCGCTGTCCGTAACGCCGTCGCACGCGCAGAATGCGGATGTTCCGGCCACGAGCAGCGGGCTGAAGATCACCGATGCCGTCGTCGGCACCGGCGCCACGCCGAAGACCGGCCAGACCTGCGTGATGCATTACACGGGCTGGCTCTACGAGGACGGCGCCAAGGGCCAGAAGTTCGACAGCTCCGTCGACCGCGGCCAGCCGTTCGAATTCGCGATCGGCACCGGACAGGTCATCAAAGGCTGGGACGAAGGTGTCGCGACGATGAAAGTCGGCGGCAAGCGCACGCTCATCATTCCGCCCGAGATGGGTTATGGCGCGCGCGGCGCGGGCGGCGTTATTCCGCCGAACGCCACGCTGCTGTTCGAGGTCGAGCTGCTCGAGGTCAAGTAACCGACGGCCAAGAGCTTAGAAAAACGGCCCGGTCTGCACAGCGCAGGCCGGGCCGTTTCGTCTTGTCCGCTTGGTTCCGCGCTAGTTGCGCGCCCGCTTGCGCTTGTCCGCGCGCCAGACGCGCCGGTCCCGCTCGCTCAACCGCTCGCAGAACGCGCTCTTGGTGCCGCTGAGGCAGCCGTAGCGCTCCAGCAGCTCCGCGTCCCGCTCGCTGACGGGGCCGCCGGCGCGCGCATTGGCACGTGCCGCCTCGAGCTCCCAATAGGACTCGGCGTTCGCCGGGGCGCTCAGCGCCAATCCCGCGGCCAAGCCGGCGGAAAACAACAGGAATGCCTTGCTCGTCATGGTCTGACTCTCTCTAGCGTCTGCCGCTCAATGTAAGCCCTCCAGCTGCGCCATCAACCGGCCCCGGCCCGAAAAGCCCCGCCGGCGCGTGTAACCGCACCAAAGTTGCACGCACAAACCCTGTTCCCTGCGGAATAGCGGCCAACCGCCCGGGCCGGCACTCTCCCGGTCAAGGAAGTCCGCAACCCATTTCGCAGAAAGGGACGACGCGTCATGCTGAACACCCGCCTCCTCTCGCTTGCCCTCACCGCCGCCGGCACGCTGATCGGCACCGCCGCCGCCCAGGCCGCCTCCGACCCGACGGGCCTCTGGTTCGACCATAACGGCCGCGGCGCGGTCGAAATCGCGCCCTGCGGCAGCGGCAAAGGCTACTGCGGCTACGTGGTCCACGTCACCGACCCGAAGAACACCAAGCGCTGCGGCATGCAGATCCTGGGCAACGTCACCAACAGCGGCGGCGGCTGGATCTACAGCCCCGACCGCGGCAAGAAATACACCGTCGAGCTGACGCGCCTGTCGGACGACAAGCTCCGCGTCGTCGGCAATGCCGGCTCGTTCTTCTCCAAGACCTACACCTGGAAGCGCGCCCCCGACGACGTCGCCCGCTGCGGCGAGACGACGGCCGCCGCGCCCGCACCCGCCAAGCCCGCCCCGGTCAAGAAGGCCGAGGTCGCGCCGAAGCATGATGAGGATACGGCCGAGCAGCCCACCAAGACCCGCTCACTCGGCGGCGGCGCGACGAGCGCATCCATGGCGTTGATCGCCGCTCCCAAGCGCCGCAACGCGGAAACGGTCGAGGTTGCAGCCGCCGAGTCCGAGCCGGCCCAGGAGACGAAGCCCGCTGTCATCGAGGAGCGCGCCGCCGCCCCCGAAGCGCCGGCCGTCGAAGAGAAGAAGGCCGTCGCCGCCGAAGCGCCCGAGACCGAGGAGGTCGTCGAACCGCAGCGCAAGTGCAAGTTCAAGATCCCTTACGTCGGTCGCGTGATCTCGGTCCCTTGTCGCGACTGATGAGCGGCGGGTGACGGTGCATTCGCCTCCTGCGCCGTCACCGCCTGCTGCCCGACCGCCTGCTCCCCCTGAGCGCGATCGCGGCGAACAGCGCCGCGGCCAGCGCCCCGACTGCCGACACCGCCGTCGCAATCTCGAACGCCTGCACGAAGCCCGCGCGCGAAACGGCAAGCAGCGCGGCTCCCGCCTCACCTCCGAGCTGCCCCGCGACGTGCACCGCGCCCCCCAGCGTATCCTGCGCCACGTCGAACGCCTCGGGCGAAAGCCCCTGCGGCAGGTCCCGCGCCATCGCGCTCCGGTAGACCGCCGTCACGATGCTGCCGAGCACCGCGATCCCCAGCGCCCCCCCGAACTCGAAGCTCGTCTCTGAAATCGCCGAGGCCGCCCCCGCGCGCTCGGGCGGCGCCTCCGCCATGACGAGGTCGGTCGTGATCGCGCCGATCGGCGAAAGCCCGAGGCAGAACACGACCATGCCGGCGAACATCGGCCAGGGGCTCGTGACGCCGTCGAGCTGCGTCAGGTAGCCGAAGCCCAGCGCCGAGACGAGGAAGCCGAGCGCGATGACGCGATGCGGCGAGAACGTGCGCGCGAGATACGGCGCTGCCATCGAGCCCGCGGCGAAGATGAGCCCCGACGGCGCCGTCCAGAGGCCCGCCTCGAACGGCCCGAGCCCGAGCACGAGTTGGAGATACTGGGCGATGAACAGGAACGTGCCGAAGATGATGAAGAGCGAGAAGATGTTCGTCAGCAGCGCCGCGTTGAAGCCGCGCTGCTTGAACAGCCGCACGTCGATCAGCGGATCGACGAGCCGCGTCTGGCGCCGGAAGAACAGCACGCCGACGACGAGGCCGATGCCGATTGCGACGGCCGGGATCCACCCCCAGCCGACTTCCGCCGTCCACTTCATGCCGAAGATGACCGACAGCACCGCCACGATCGACTGAACCGCGCTGAGGATGTCCATGCGCCCCGCGTTGGGATCGCGGAATTCCGGCAGCAGGAACGGGCCGACCGCGAGCAGCAGCAGCATGATCGGCACGTTGATGATGAACACCGCGCCCCACCAGAAATGCGCGAGGATCGCGCCGCCCACGACGGGACCGGCGGCCGCGCCCGCGGAGAAGCACGCGACCCACACGCCGATCGCGAACGCGCGCTCCTTGTCGTCGTGGAACATGTTGCGAATGAGCGAGAGCGTGGAGGGTGCCAGCGTCGCCGCCGCGAGGCCCTGCAGGGCGCGCGCGACGATCAGCATCTCCGCGCTCGTCGAGAACGCCGCCAGCAGCGACGTCAGGCCGAACACGGCCGCGCCGATCAGCAGCAGCTTGCGCCGCCCGATGCGGTCGCCGAGCGTGCCCATCGTGATCAGCGCGCCCGCGACCATGAAGCCGTAGATGTCGACGATCCAGAGCAGCTCCGAGGACGACGGCGACAGCGCCGCCGCGATCTGCGGCACGGCGAGGTGCAACACCGTCAGGTCCATCGAATAGAGGATGCACGGCAAGGCCAGCACCGCGAGACCGATCCAGTCGCGCCGCGCGGCTTTCGGCCCCGCGGGCCCTGTTTGGTCGTTCGCGTGCATCACGTCTCCGGCGTGCTTCGCAGATGGCGACGCCGGGATGGCATATCTCAAGTCCAAGGGAAAGGGCGCTGACGCTCCCCCGTGCACGGAGGAGCGGCCGGACCGCGGGTCAGCGGTAGACGTAGCGGATGGTGAACGTGCGGTCGGCGAGCGTCGCCTTGTAGGGCGGCAGCGGGAAATAGGTCTGCTTGGTCGCGAACACCACGCTTTCGTCGAGCCCGCGCCGTCCCGACGGCTGCAGCACCTGCACCTCCGCGAGATCGCCGTTCTCCGTCAGGATGAGGCGCACGACGACGCTGCCGAGCACGCCGCGCGGCGGCGGCATGGTGCTGCGGAGCGCGCGGATGACGGCGCGGCCGAACTCGTCGTTCTCGCCCGAGCGCGTGATCCCGGGCGGCCGCGTCGCCGCGGCGGACCGGCCCGGCGGCGCGGAGGCCGCATCCGGGGCGGGCGGCGTCATGTCGAGAGCGGCCTGCTTCTTGGGAGGCGTCTTTTTCGCTTCCTTCTTCGGCGGCTCGGCCGGTTTGGCGGCGTCAGCTTTCTTCTGCGGCTCAGCGGGCTTGGCCGCTTCGGCCTTCTCAGGCGGCGTCTCGCTCTTCTCCTTTGGCTCCTCGCTGGGCTTGTCGCTCGGCATCGGCGCGTTGGCGAGGTCCGCGAGCGCGGTCTCGAAATTGGGAAGCTCCTCGGCCTTTTTCTCGGCCTTCTGCTCGGCGTCCTTGGGCTCGGGCTTCTTTTGATCAGCGGGTGGCGCCGGAGGCTGCGCGGCCGCCTGCGGCGCCGGCTCGGCGGGCTTCGGAGCTTCGGCGGCATCCGGCTGCGGCTCGGGCTGCGGCGGCTCCTGCGGGCGCGGCATGGCTTCGACGGGAGGCGGCGTCGGCGGGGGCGCGGCAACGCCGGCCGGCGGCAACGCGACCGTCTCGCGGCTCTCGAGATCGGCCGCGCTCACGATCTCGACCGAGATGGCATCGGTCTGGCCCGAGGGATCGCCGATGGTGCGCGGCACCGCACGCCCGATCTGCACGAGAAACGCGGCATGCAGCAGAGCCGCGAGCACGAGGGCCAGCCGGAAGCCGCCCTGCCGCGTATCGACCGGAGCCACGAGCCGCTCCGTAACCCCTGCCGTTTCTTCGGTTTCGTCCATCCGGATGAGGGATCTGCGAAAAGCTTTCGCGCCACGCGGATCGGCCGCGTCCCGGCGGCATACCGCATCGCAAAACAAAGTACACCGAAACTTCGCCGCCGCTCGATGTGAAAAAAAGACCGTTTCCACGTTAAAAGGACGAGCCGGATACGAGGCACGCCACGACGGCGCGCCCCCCAACGCAGACGAGCGACGATGACCGTGAAAGCAAAAATTCGCGCCGGAATCGGCGGTTGGACCTTCGAGCCGTGGCGCAGCGTCTTCTATCCCGACAAGCTTCCGCAGGCGAAGGAGCTCGCGTTCGCGAGCCGCGCGCTGCCGACGATCGAGGTCAACGGCACGTTCTATCGCTCGCAGACGCCGGCCACGTTCGCCAAATGGGCCAGGGAGGTGCCGGACGGCTTCATCTTTTCGCTCAAGGGCCCGCGCTTCGCGACGAACCGGCGCGTCCTGGCCGAGGCGGGCGATTCGATCCAGCGCTTCCTCGACTCGGGCCCCACCCTGCTCGGCGATCGCCTGGGGCCGCTTCTCTGGCAGTTCACGCCGACGAAGAAGTTCGACGCGGCAGACTTCGGCGGCTTCCTCGAAGCGTTGCCCAAGACATTCGACGGACACGCGCTGCGCCATACGGTGGAAGTACGCCATCCGTCATTCGCGTGCCCGGAGTTCATCGCGCTGATCCGCGAATTTTCGATCCCCGTCGTCTACGCGGACCACCCGACCTATCCCGCGATTGCCGATCTCGCCGGCGACTTCGTCTACGCGCGCCTGCAGAAGGGCGAGGACGACATCCCGACCGGCTATGACCCGAAAGACATCGCCGCCTGGTCGAAAGCCGCGCAAACGTGGTCGGAAGGCAAGTTGCCCGAGCACGTCGCGGCGCATGCGGTCGGCACGAAAGGTGCGCCGAAACCCGCGCCGCGCGACGTCTTCGTCTACTTCATCCACGGCGGCAAGGTGCGCGCGCCCGCCGCCGCGCGGGCCTTCATGCAGAGGCTCGGCCTCGACCAGCCGCTGCCGGACCTCACTGCGGAGAAGCCCCGCAAACCGGCGGCGAAAGCCAAGGCAAAAAGCAAGGACTAGACGCTCAAGTCTGCGGCGGCGCCGACTTGCTCTCCACGATCTGCTTGAGGTTCGCGAGCCCCTTCTCGAACTGGCCGCCGACCATCTTGTCCAGGTTCATGAACACGCAGACCGCCTTCTCGAGGAACCCCTGCTCGCCGAACATCGCCCACGTGACGATGGTGCGCGGCCCGTCCGCCTTGAACGTGAACTCCGACGTGCTCGTCGCGGGCCACGGCTCCGCGAAGTCGAGGCGCATCCGCACGTGCTCGTCCGGCTTGCTTTCGACGATGGTCATGGTGCCCTTGCCGACCTCGGCATTGCCGTGCCAGTGGAAGATCGCACCTTCGCCCGCGTCCGGCCCTTCGAACGTCGCCTTGGCGTTGGGATCGAGCTTCGCCCACGGCGACCACGCCTGCCACTTGTGCAGGTCGTTGACCTCCGCGAACGCGGCCGCCTGCGGCGCGACGAGAATGGTGCTGCGCTCGATCCGGAACGTCGAAGGCAGCAGGGCCACGTAGGCGCAGAACGCCGCCACGACGACAATCAAACCGAGCAAAATCCGTTTCAGCATTCGAAGCTCCTCGATCGCACCCCGCAAATCGGCGCGGGCGTGGCTTAACACCGGGCGTCGCGCGGCGCCAGACGGCTCGCGGCCCAGGACAGGCGCACTCTCCCGCCGGACTTGACACGCGCGCCTGCCCGACGTTGCCTAGCGCCGGATCATGACGAGAGAACGTCACGCAGAACCGGAAAGCCCCATGCGCACCCTGAAAATCTATGTCCTGCCTGCCCTTGTCGCTCTTGCGCTCCCCGCTGAGGCCGCCGATCCCGGCTACGTCGGCACCTGGGCGTCCGACCTCGCCCAATGCAAGGTCGACCAGAGCCGGCAGGAAGCCCCCCTGATCATGCGCAAGGACGGCTACGACCAGCACGAGACGCACTGCCGCTTCAAGTCCGCCGACGGCGAGGACCAGCAGTGGACGGTGAAGGCCGAGTGTACGGTCGAGGGCAGCGACGCACCCTATGATTTCACGCTCACCGTCTCCGGCGACACGCTGACGATGACGGACGAGAACGGCTCCAACGATCTCCTGCGCTGCCGCTAGAGACGGCCGCAACGGCCGCGGCCCCCTGTTCCGTCGCGCAAGGCGCAAAAAAATAGCGCGACGGAATTGGGCCCCCCTCCCGTTTCCCTGCCAAGACGGCGCGCCGGACCCTGACCCGGTGGCGGCCTTCCGGGCCCAGCGCCGTTCGAGCAAGGGAGACACACGACATGACACGTAAAGGCAAGTTCATCCTCGCCGGCATCGCGGCCGCAACCGTCGGCCTCGTCGCCGCCGGCGCCATGGCCCAGCGCGGCCACTGGGACGGACACAAGGGCGGCCGTCACTTCGGCGGCGGTTACGGCGCAGGCATGCTCGGCCTCGGCTTCGGCGGCCCGAACGGGCGCATGTGCCGCGGCAAGTCGTCGGAAATGACCGACATCATGCTCGTCCGCCTCGAGCATCGCGTCGAGCTCAAGGACGATCAGAAGTCTGCGTTCGAGGAGTTCAAGACGGCGACGCGCACCGCCGCGGAGAAGATCCGCGAAGGCTGCCCCAAGAAGCCCGAGACGACGGCCGAAGGCGAGCAGCCGGCACCCAAGACGCCGCTCGACCGCCTCGCCCAGACCCAGGCGGGCCTCGAAGCTTCGCTCGAAGCCTTGAAGCTGTACCGCCCGGCGGCCGAGAAGTTCTACGCCCAGCTCAGCGACGAGCAGAAGGCGAAGCTCGCCGAGCGTCGCGGCGGCAAGGGCAAGCGGCACTGGAAGCGGGACCGCGGCCCCGACGAGCGCGGCGGCCCGGATGACGGCCCGGACAAGGCCCCCGAGACGCCCGACAACAAGGGCTAGCGCTTCAGGCCGACATCGCCTCGCCATTCTGGGCGCAGGGCAAGCGATTGCCCTGCGCCTCTTCGCAGTTGCAGCACTGCGGCGACCTTGATCAAACGATGTTCCTGGACCATCGTGCGCCCCCAGGATCCGAACACGGTTGAGGTCACGATGCTCCGGCGCGGTGCGCTCGCTCTATTTCTGCTGATAGCGTCGGGAATTGCGGCGCTTTTCGCAGCAAACCAGGCAGGGATCACCTGGCCGTGGCAGCGCGAAACCACGGCCGAGACGCCCGCTGCTGAACGCGCGCCAGATACGGCCTCACAGCAAAGTGAAGAGAAAACCGGCCCGGAGAGCGAGAGCGCCACGGCGCCCGCCGAAAAGAGCCCCTCATCGCCCGAAACGGCCCGGAAAGAGGCCGAAAAGGCCATCGAGCAGACGACGGCAGCCTTGAGCCCAAGCGCCGCGCCGCCCAAGCCGAAGCCGGACGATGACGATGTGGACATCGATATTTCCCGGATTTCGGCCGACGGCTCGTCGGTGTTCGCCGGACGCGCCGAGCCGAACAAGTACGTCACCGTCCTCGAAAACGGAAAACCCGCGGGCACCGTCCAGGCCGACGCCAACGGCGAATGGAGCCTGTCGACCGAGCATAAGTTCGCGAGCACCGACCCGAAGCTGACCTACGAGGTGAGCGACGCACCGCCGCCAGCGCCCACACCGCCGGCCCCCGAGCCCAAGGTGGCGGAAGCGCCCGCCGCGGCTCCCTCCAATTCCGCCGCCAGCGATGCCATGAAGAAATTCGAGGACATGGTGGCCGAAGCCCGCGAAGAGGCGAAGAAGGAGGAGGAAGCGAAGAAGCAAGAGGAGCAGAGCCAGAGCGCCGCTGCGCCGTCCCAGCCTGCGGAGGCACCGAAGCCGGACACCGGAACGAAGACCGCCGAAGTCGCGCCCAGCGCGCCGGCCGAGGCGACACCGCCCGAGCAGACCCCGGCCGGAAAGCCGACCGTCACCGAACAGCCCGAGCCGGAAAAACCCGCCACCGCGGAGGCGCCGCGCGAAAGCCGTGAGGCCGCTGCCACGTCCAGCACAGCAGCCTCGGGCGCGTCGTCGGGGAGCGCGTCGTCGGGCAACTCGTCCTCCGCCGCCGCAAAGGCCGACACCACGGTCGCCGCCGCGGCAACGGCTGGGGCCGCAGCACAAAAGAGCGTGTCGATCCCCGTCCCGATCATGTTCGTTTACAACGAGGCGAACCTCACGCCGGACGGCGAGCGCGCCGCGAAGCTGCTGCTGGAATACCTGACGCTGAAGCGCTATTCGGCCATCGAGCTGACCGGACACGCCGACGAGCGCGGCACCTACGAGTACAACATGGACCTCTCGCGCGAGCGCCTGAACACGGTCGCGTCGCGCCTGAAGGAGGGCGGCTACAGCGGCGATCTCACGCTCGTTCCCAAGGGTAAGTCGGAGCCCTACACGGGCGTCGATCGCAAGCGCTACACGGGCGAGGCGCTCTTCCAGCTCGACCGCCGCGTCGAGCTGCGCGTCGCGCGCTGATCCGGCGTCTTTCCCCCCCAAAAAAATGGCCCCGGGAGAGCCGGGGCCAGTTTCGATGGGAGGAAAAGGAACGCGAGGGGGTAATTACTGACAGGTCTGAAGCAGCTCCCAGATGCGCTTGCAGCGGCCCTTGCCGTCGCAAACGGTCTTCGGCGTCTTCACGTAGGAGCAGTGATAGGCGCCCGAGAAGCCCTGGTAGCCGTTCATCGGACGATCGAACTGATAGGTCTGCTGGAAGTATTCCTTGCCGCCGCGCGCATGAGCGTCGCTTCCGGGGATCAGCGTGGCGGCTGTCGCGAGCGCGGCAACGGCGGCGAAAGCGGCGGTGCGGAGAAACGAATGGGTCATGGGTGCCTCCATGGGGTGCCCCGTTCGGTGGGGCTTTGGAAACTGTGATGACGCCACCCTACGCGCCGTACCGCATGTCCGCTGTTCCGGCCGTGACACGCCGGGCAAATTCGCAAAGTCGCCGCGATCGGCCGCCGCCCGCGGCGTCGGACGCTGAACCCAGGACCCACGCACCAGGACCCGCGCATGAGCGAACACCCCATCTCCTCACAAGCCCTTGCCCCCGGACGCGAAGGCCACGCCACGGCGCGCGTCACCGAAGCGCTCACGGCCCCCGCGCTCGGCAGCGGCTCCCTCAGCGTGTACGGCACGCCCGCCATGATCGCGCTGATGGAGCAGGCCGCCGTCGATTGCGTGGACCCGCACCTGCCGGGCGGACAGGCCACCGTAGGGATTAATCTCGACGCAACGCATAAGTCTGCGACACCGCTCGGCATGAGCGTCTCCGCCACGGCGACACTGACGGCGGTGGACGGCCGCAAACTGACCTTTTCGATCGAAGCGCGCGACGAAGCGGGCGTCATCGGCGAAGCCACGCACGTTCGCATGATCGTGGATGCCGCGCGGTTCATGCAGAGACTGGCAGAAAAGTCACCGCGAACCTGAGCATAAGCCCGCGAGTTGTCCCCGGCCGGGAGCCCGCGGACCTCCCCCGTGCCACGATTTGCTGCTAGAACAAGGCGGAGAATCGGGGAGGAAAAAATGCAGAAAGTTCTGTCAGTTCTGTTCGCGCTCCTTGCGACCGGAGCCATCGCCGGCGAAGCGGCCAAGAAAGTTCCTCCGCAAGCGCCCGAGACAGCCGCTCTTCCCGCCGCAGCCGCCCACGGCACGTGCGCCAATCCGCAGGCGCTCGGCGTCGCGCGCACGGTCGAGATCGACACCACCGGCGGCCCCGGCTTCGGCTTCGACCACTACAAGGCCTACGACTTCCTGCAGGAGAAGGAGGTCGTGCTGACCTTCGACGACGGCCCGCAGGTGCGCACGACGAAGGCCATTCTCGACGCGCTCGACGAGCAGTGCACGAAGGCGATCTTCTTCAGCCTCGGCAAGATGGCGCTCGGCCTGCCCGAGATCATTCGCGACGTCGCCCATCGCGGCCACACCGTCGGTACGCACACCTGGTCGCACCAGGACATGCGCAAGAAATCCGACCAGGAGGCCAAGGACGAGATCGAGAAGGGCATCAGCGGCGTGCGCCGCGCGGTCGGCGGCCCGATCTCGCCGTTTTTCCGCTATCCGTACCTGCGCGATTCCGCGGCCACCCTCGCCCACCTGCAGAGCCGCAACATCGCGATGTTCTCGACCGACGTCGACAGCTTCGACTTCAAGCGCCAGACGCCGGAGAACCTGATCAAGACGACGATGGCGCGCCTCGACAAGAAGGGCAAAGGCATCATCCTGATGCACGACATCCAGCCCACGACCGCCAAGGCGATTCCCGGCCTGCTCGCCGCGCTCAAGGCGGGCGGCTACAAGGTCGTGCACATGCGCGCCAAGGACGACCTCAAGACGCTCGCCGAATACGACAAGATGATCGAGAAGGACGTCAAAGGTCTGCCCGCGGCCGGAAACGAGCGGCCCCTCTCGAGCGTTGTGAAGACGGTACCGGCAACGCCCTAGCGGTTGCGAGGAAAATTTACCCCGGCCGGCGGGGGGTTGCGACGTCACGCCCCTTCCCGCCCGCCAAAAAGGGGTATCCCGGACATCGGGCTTCGTCGGTAGTCTCCCTAAAAACGCCAAACCTTGGCGGCAGAGAGTTTATCGATGAACATGAGACAGATACTCCGCCCCGTTGTGATGGGCCTCGCACTGGCCCTCGCGCTGGCTCCGGCGGCGCGCGCGGCTGGAGAAACCTGCTCGGCCGAAAGCTTCGGCGACGCCGTGGACGCCTCCGCCGCGGAGCTGCGCGCGTTCAGCGCCGAGACGCAGCCGAAGCTCAAGGAAAAGCTGCAGGCCCTGCGCGATCACAAGCACTGGACCGAGCCGGACTACGAGACCAAGGGGCTGGGCCTCGTCCACGATAGCAAGCTCGACGAGTTCGACGCGAAGGCCGGCGATCTGCTCGGCAAGATCGACACGCTCGGAAGCCCCGAGCCCGCCGATCCGAATGCCAACATGAGCTGCGCCAACCTCGCCGAGCTCAAGGCGGCGTCGAGCGAGCTGATGTCGGTGATGCGCGCGAAGTCCGCCTATCTGATCGCCCGCATCGACCGCGAGATCGCGAGCACGCCGGCCGCGGCGAAACCCACGGTCGTGGCCCAGGCCGGTCCCGCCAGCGACGCCACCGCCGCAAAGCCGCAGGAGCAGGCCAAGGATGCCGGCGCTTACACCGGCGACATGACGCCGACCAACGAGGCTGCGCTCTCGCCGCTGCGCTCGGGCGCGGACGCGCCGAAGAAGGCGGAGGAGCCGACGCCGGACGCGAGGAAGGCCGAGCCACCGAAAGCCGCCGAGACCCCGCCCGCACCGCCGTCGGCTACGAAGTCCGAGCCGGCGCCGAAGGCCGAGGCGGCCCGCGAGGCCGCGCCGAAGGCCGACACCAAATCCGATACAGCCAAGTCCGATACAGCCAAGTCCGACAGTTCGAAATCCGAAAAGACCGAGCCCAAGGCCGAAGCGCGCGCCACGCCGCCCGCGGCCCGCCCCGAAGGCGAGCCCGAGACGATGTCGAGTTGGAGCACCACGACGGCCCAGGCGGTCATTCCGCCGCCGCCGATGCCCCGGCATGCCCCCTCCGACGCGCCGCCGGACTACGACGCCCCGCCGCCCGGCGCGCCGTACTCGCTGCCGCCCACCGACGACGAGGGCGCCGCCCTTTCCGATCCCGCCCTCGACCCGGACGACGGCTACACGATCGACGAGATCCGCGAGGCCACGCGCGGCTTCTTCGGCACCATCTCGACGTCGCTCGCGAGCGTGATCGAGCACGCGTTCCAGAAGGGCGGCCGTCCCACGGCCTACGTGCTCGGCAACGAAGGCGGCGGCGCGTTCCTGGCCGGCCTGCGCTATGGCGAGGGCACGCTCTACCTGCGCTCCGGCGGCACGCAGAAGGTCTACTGGCACGGGCCCTCGCTCGGCTACGACATGGGCGCCGAGGGCTCGCGCACGCTCTTCCTGATCTATTCGCTGGAGGACCCGGCCGACCTCTTCCGCCGCTACACCGGCGTCGACGGCTCGGCCTATCTCGTCGGCGGCGTCGGCATGACGCTGCTGAAGGGCGGCCCCGTGATGATGGCACCGATCCGCTCGGGCATCGGCCTGCGGCTCGGCGCCAGCATCGGCTACCTGCGCTTCACGTCGCGCCCGACCTGGAACCCGTTCTAGGCCCTCAGAACCCGTACCCGGACGAATAGCTGTTGTACAAGCCGCGCGGCTGATAGCGGCGCTGCTGCTGGGCGTAGGCGCCGCGGCGCTGGCGTGGCGGCGCATAATAGTAGCCCGGCGGCGGGCTGTAGGCGGAATAGCCGCGCGAACCGTAAGCGTTCGGCGGCAGATAGCGCTGCTGCGACCGGCGCATGCGGTTCGACCCCGCCACGCGATCCGAGCCATGGTTCGGCTGGCCGTGCACGACGATCTCCGTGCGGTCCTTGCCGTGCCGGTTGACGAGGCGGAACAGCGTCGCCGCATTCTTCGGCGCGAGACGCACGCAGCCGTGCGAGGCCGGACGCCCGAGCGAGCGGAGGGCATAGGTCGCGTGGATCGCGACGCCCTTGTGGAAGAAGATCGCGTGCGGCATGGGCGCGTTGTCGTACTGGCGCGAGTACCACATCTTGGCCATCCACGTCGGCTTGTAGGTGCCGACCGGCGTGCGGTAGCCGTAAGCCGCCGACGAGATCGGCCACGTGTAGAGCCGGGTGCCCTCCTCGGACACCGTCATCGATTGCCGCGAGAGGTCGATCGAGATCGCGAGCGTCGGCTCGGCCGGAACCTCCTCCGCGGGCAGCTCGGCGGTCGCCGGAGCAGCCGTTGCAGGCGGGGTTGCGGACGAGGCCGCAGCAGCGGTCGAGGCTGTGTCGGCAGCGGTCGCGTCGGCCGGGGTCGCGTCGGCACGCGCCGGCGCCGCGACGACGGGCTCCGCCGGCAGGATCTCGAGCTCCGGCGCCTTGGCCTCGGCCGTCACCTCGGCGGACTTGTTGATGATCGTCACGGTCGGCACGCCATTGGCGGCCGCCACGGTCCCGGCCGTGATCTCGGTCTGGGCCTGCGCCGCCAATCCGCAGACCGCGACCAGAGCCACGCTCAGCAACACTCTCAACGTCATCGCCGCACTCCCAACACTGCAACGTGAGCCGCGCAACGCCGCAACGCGACGTGCTATCTCATTATCCTAAAGGCAAAATCTGGCATTCGTCGGTCAAACCGGAAAACTGGCTAATGGCCGATCGAAATGCGCGTGCGCGCCGCCCCGTGGGTGCGGACGAGCGAGAAGAACTGCGCCGCGTGTCCCGGCGCAAGCCGCACGCAGCCGTGCGACGCCGGACGGCCGAGCCGGCCGACCTCCATCGTGGCGTGGATGGCATAGCCACCGCTGTAGAACACGGCGTAGTGCATGGGCGCGTTGTTGTACTTGGTCGAATACCAGCGCCGCTCGAGGCGCTTCGCGCGGAACGTTCCCGAAGGCGTCGCATAGCGGCCGCGGCCGGTCGAGACGGGCCAGCTCGCATAATGCGCCCCGTGCACGTAAACGTGCATCGTCTGCGTGCTCTTGCTGATGCGGGCTTGGACGCTGGCGGATGCGCCGGACGGCGCAAGGAACGATGCGACCGCAAACGCGATCGCAAGCCACAAGGGGCGCATGTCTCTTCATACTCCGAACAAAACAAAGAGGAGCTGCTGGCAGCCCAGGGAAAAGCTAACGCAATTCTGTTAGAAGTTCGTTGCTCTGCCGAGCACCGAATGGCCCGCGCGGCCCAAAAGCTCTCCGAATGGTGAACGGCCGCGCGCCAGCCCTTAGGGGTTTACCGCGCTTTCACGGTTTGCAGTGCCGCGAGCGCACGCGTCCGCGCCTTCGCATGATCGACGAGCGGGCGCGGATAGGTCTCGCCGAGCGTGATGCCGGCGGCATCGAGAGCCTCGCGCGGCGCGGTCCACGGCGCATGGAGGAGTGCGGTCGGGAGCCGCGCGATCTCCGCCACCCATCGGCGGACGTACGCGCCGTCGGGATCGAACGTCGCGCCCTGCGCGACGGGATTGAAGATGCGGAAATAGGGCGCCGCGTCGGCCCCCGATCCGGCCACCCACTGCCAGCTCGCCGCGTTGTTGGCGAGATCGGCGTCCACGAGCGTATCCCAGAACCACGCTTCGCCCTCCTGCCACGGCAGCAGCAGATCCTTGATGAGGAACGACGCGACGATCATGCGCACGCGGTTGTGCATCCAGCCCGTCGCCCACAGTTCGCGCATGCCCGCGTCCACGATCGGATAGCCCGTCTGGCCCTTCTGCCACGCCGCGAGGCCTTGGCGATCACACCGCCAGGGCATCGCCGCAAACTCCGGACGGAACGGCGTTTCAGGGAGCGTCGGCGTATGATGCAGCAGATGCGCGGAGAACTCGCGCCATGCCAGCTCCTTGAGGAACGTCTCGCAGCCGGTGTCGTAAGCGGCGCCGTGGCGCGCGGCCGCCGTCTGCGCGGCAAGCCAGCATTGGCGCGGACTGATCTCGCCGAACGCCAGATGCGGCGAAAGCCGCGACGTGCCCGCTTCGTCCGGCCGGTTGCGCTGCTCGGCATAATCCTTGAGCGCATGCACGACGAAACTTTCGAGCCGCGCGGATGCGCCCGCCTCGCCGGGCGTCCACCCGTCGCGCAAGCCGCCCGCCCAATCCAGCCGCTTGGGCAGCAGGCCCCACGCCGCGAGCGTATCGGACGCGAGCCCGCGGCCCGCAGGCGTCAGCGTCTCCGGCGGCGGAAGACGACGGTCGATCGTCACGGTCGATCGCAACGCACGCCAGAACGGCGTGTAGACCTTGAACGGCGCGCCCGCCTGCGTCTTGAGCCGATCCGGATCGTGCAGCAACACGCCGCCGAACCACTCGAGCGTCACACCATGGCGCGCGAGACGATCGCGCACGCGAAGCTCGAGCTTGGCCGCCCATGGCTCGTAGCACCGCGAGCAATGGACGCGCTCCGCCCCGGTCTCCGCCGCCAGCGCGGCGAGGATTTCGGCCGTATCGCCGTGGCGCAGGATCAAACGCCCGCCGCGTTCGGCTATCGCACGCGACAGCGCCTCGAGGCTCTTGTGCAGCCACCAGCGCGACGCACCGCCGCGCCGCCAATCGCCCGCGGCGTCCTCATCCAGAATGAACACGGGAACGATAGGCGCACCCTCGTCCACCGCGGCGGACAGCGCAGGATGATCGCTCAGGCGGAGATCGCGGCGGAACCAGACGAGGATGGGCGTGCTGGACAAGGGGACAGTCTCGCGCAGGCGGGATCGGTCCCCTCTAAACGACGGACCGGCAGCCCCGGATCACCCATGAGCGAGAGAGAGTGAGCCGCGCCGGCTCAGTTGAAGAGCAGATCGAAAATCGTTTTCGGTTTCTTCTTCTTGACCTGAACGCGCTTCGTCGGCTCCTGCGAGAAGGAGCCGCCACCGAGCGCCGTATCCCATGGCGCCCACGGCTGCCCGCCCGTCTGCGTCGTGCCCGTCGTGTAACGGCCGCCGCCGCCGCCCTGCCCGGTGGTGGCGTAGGCCGGGCGCGCGACGCGCAGCTCGAAATCGTCGGTCACGCCGTCGGCGGTCGCCACGGTCACCTTGTTCCCGTCCCATGTCCAGGTCGCGATCTTGTCGCCCTGGCGATGCGGCTCGATGGCGATGACGACGCCCATGTCCACATCCACGACCGCGACGGATTCGAGCTCCTCCTGGCCGCGCTTGCTCGAAATCGCGCCGGCCTGGAACCGCAGGAGCCCGATCCCGCGATACGGATCCTCCTTGAGGTCCCACGCCAGCAGCTTGGGCGCGCCGGACCCCATCATTTCGAGCGGGATGGCGAGGCGCGGATACTGATCGTTGACCGCGAGATAGCGCGAGCCCCGCTCCACGACCTGCCACGTGCCGACGCCGGCATCCGCCAGCACTTTGTCCTGCGCGCCGGACGATACCGCGCCGAGCCGCTGCAGACCTTCCGCCGCATCACGATAGCCGGGGCGCAGCGCGTGGGCCTTCTTGAGAGCCTCGATCGCCTGCTCGGTCTGCCCCTGCGCCTCCTCGATCGTGGCCTTCACCCAGAAGACCTCGGCCGTGTCCGGATCGAGCTTCTGCGCCACGTCGATGTCGCGCAGCGCCACGTCGATCTGATCGGTCTGCTTGTAGCTGTAGGCGCGATAGGCGAACGCAAGCCCCGAGCGCGGATCGAGGTCGATGGCCTTGTTCAGGTCGCCGAACGACTCGTCGTAAGCCCCGACCAGCGCATACGCGAAGCCGCGCTCCGCGAACGCCACCGCGCTTTTCGGATCGACCTCCGTCGCCTTGGCGAAATCCTTGATGGCGGACGCCGTGTTGCGCGTCGCGAGGTAGGCCTTGCCGCGCAGAATGTAGCTTTCCGCCTGGTTGACGTCGAACGCGATCGCGCGCGACAGGTCCTCGATGGCCTCGTCGTAATGCTCGACCTCGAGCTTCGCCTCCGCGCGATTGCGATAGCCCGCGGCGAACCGGGCATCCGCCTTCACCGCGCGCGTGAAGTCGCGAATGGCGGCATGCGGCCGGTGCATCGACAGGTGCACGCGCCCGCGGCCGCTGAGCGGCGCCGGACCGGAGGGCATGAGCTGGATGGCCTTGGTGTAGTCCGCGATCGCGTCCTCGAACGCGCCGAGCTGGACGTACGCGCCGGCGCGGTTGTTGTAGGCGGCGGCGTATCCCGGCGCGAGCACGATCGCGCGGTCGAAATCCTTGATCGCCTCCTTGCCGAGGCCGAGCGACAGCAGCAGGTTGCCGCGATTGTTGTAGACGGCCGCGAACTCAGGGAAGAGCTGGACGGCGAGATTGAAATCCTCGAACGCCTGGCGCGTGCGCCCGAGCTTGATGTTGGCGACGCCGCGGTCGTTGAGGATGGCCGCGCGCCGGTCGTTCGGCAGCGCCTTGTCCTTCAGCGCCTCGGTATAGTTCAGCGCCGCCTGCTCGATGTCGCCGCGCACCAGCGCGCCGGCGGCGCTCTCGGCCGGCCGCGGCGCCTCTTCCGGAGCCGCGTGCGCCGCGCCACCCGCCCAAGCCAGAACGGCGGCGGTCGCAAACGCTGCGAGGGCTGGACGGCGACGGAACATCGAACCTCTTGGCCGCATTGGCGAGGCAGCCATGCTAAACTGGCCGCGAGCGAAAATCCCGGCCCCGATCGGGCCTTTGCCCGAATACTAGCCGATTGTGGCCGGGGCAGGATACAGGCGGGATTCGGCATGGATTCGAACGCGCGAGGCAAGGCGAAAACGCGATGAACCTGTGGTTTCGGTTGCTCTGGTTGCTGATCACCGCGCGGCGCCGTCCGCCCCTCGCGCTCCCCGGCGAACCCTCCGTGCTGACCTTCCGCGTGTGGCCGCACGATCTCGACCCGAGCCTGCACATGAACAACGGGCGCTATCTCGCCATCATGGACCTCGGCCGCATCGATCTTCTGCTTCGCAGCGGCATCGGCAGCGCCGTCTGGCGCAACAGTTGGACGCCGGTGGCCAACGCCGCCATCATCCGCTTCCGCCGCGAGCTGCGCCTGTTCACGCCCTACCGGCTCGAGACGCAGATCCTGTCGTGGTCGGACCAGGCCGTGATCATCGCGCAGACGTTCGTGTTCGCGGGCGGCGATCGAGAAGGACAGATCGCGGCGCGCGCGATCTTCAAAGGCGCGATCTATGACCGCAAGGCACACCGCTACGTTCCGGTGTCCGATCTCATGGACACCGTCGGCATGGCCGCCCCGAGCCCGGCACCGACGGCAGAGGTCGAGGCATTCCTCGCGGCCGACCGCACCATGCGCGAGGCCGGCCGCGATCTGCATTCGAACGCGGACGCCTGATCGCAGCGCACATCCGATCTGGTGTCTTTCCGTTTCAGGTCGAAACAGCGGTTCGACATGCGCAAGCGGATCTGGACTCCGGCCTTCGCCGGAGTGACGTTCAGTTTGCGGACCCGGCGTGCACGCAAACGACGTCATCCCGGCGCCATGACGCTGCGCGAGTGAGCGGCTAGACACGAGCGGACGTTGACGTTGGCTCCGCCGCCGTCGGAAAGACTCTAGACGCGTGCGAGCCGCGCGAGCACGGGCGGCAGCGCGTCCGGCAGATCCTCCGAGATGAGCCCAGGCCCGAACGAGGCCGCCGCCTCGCCATGCAGCCAGGCGGCCGCGCAGGTGGCCGCGAACGCCGGCATGCCTTGCGCCAGAAGCCCCACAGCGAACCCGCCGAGCACGTCGCCGGCGCCGGCCGTCGCAAGCCACGGCGGAGCGTTCGCATTGATCGCCGCGCGCCCGGCCGGATCGGCGATGACCGTATCGGCACCCTTGAGCAGCACGACGGCGCCGCTCTCCGCCGCCGCATGCCGCGCGCGTTCGAGCCGGATGCCGGAGGCGGAACCGAAGAGGCGCGCATACTCGCCGTCGTGCGGCGTCAGCACGACCGATCCCGCGTGCCCGGCGATGGCCGCCCGCAACCGGACAAGCTGTCCGGCGAACGACGTCAGCGCATCGGCGTCCAGCACCACGTGCGCGTCAGTGCGCAATGCCGCTTCCACGAGGCGGCAGGTCGCCTCCCCCACGCCGAGACCGGGCCCGAGCAGGACCGCGTTCTTCCGCCGGTCGGACAGAACCGACGTCAGCCCCTCCGGCCCCTCGAACGGCGCGATCATCACGGCCGTCAAATGATGCGCATTGACCGCCACCGCATCGAACGGGCTCGCCAGCGTGACGAGCCCTGCGCCCGCGCGCAGCGCCGCGCGCGCGCCGAGGCGGGCTGCCCCGGTCGCATGGGCCGGTCCCGAGACGACCACCGCATGGCCGCGCGAATACTTGTGCCCTTCTGCGGACGGACTGGGAAACGCCGCGCTCCAGAGCTGCGGGCCGTTCGCAAACGTCCGCGCGCCGATCTCGTCGAGCACGTTGTCCGGGATGCCGATGTCCGCCACCCGCGTCCGCCCGCACAGCTCGCGCCCCGGCAGCAGCAGATGGCCGGGCTTCATGCGGAAGAACGTGACCGTCTCGACGGCTCTCAGCACGGGGCCGTTGGCAAGACCCGTCGCGCCGTCGAGGCCGCTCGGCACGTCGACCGCGAGCACCGGCGTCCGGTTGGCCGCGATGGCCGCTATGACCTCGGCCGCCGCTCCGTCGATGGGCCGCGACAGCCCCGCGCCGAACAGCGCGTCGATGACGAGGTGAAGGCTATCGAACTGAAACGGGTCGAGCGGGCGCACCGGGCCATCGAAGCGGCGCGCCATCTCGCGCGCATCGCCCGTGAGCGCGGACTTCTCCCCGAGCAGGAAGAGACGCACGTCGTAGCTCGCGCGCTTGAGAAGCCGGGCCGCGACGAACCCGTCGCCGCCGTTGTTGCCCGGCCCGCACAGCACCGCCACGCGCGCGCCCGGCGCAACGAGGCTCATGGCGGCATCGGCAACGGCCGCACCGGCCGCCTCCATGAGGGTGAGGCTCGCCACCCCGCGCACCACCGCGAGCCGGTCGGCCACAGCCATCTCTTGCGGGGTCAGGAGCTCCGGCCCCCCGCTTCGCCACTTCGTCTCGGTCCCCAACTTGCACTCCATCGATCCCGCGTGCGACGAACGTAATGGCCTGGCGCGCCGTTGACCACGTTCACGACAAAATCGCACAAATTCTGCGCATATTGACCAGTTTTTAGGCTACTCCAAAGCGCTCGGCTGCCTATCGAAAAGGCAGGCGCGCAATAAAGCACTGACAAATCATGGTTTAACAAAATGCCACCGAGTTGGCATACCCCGTGCTACCCGATGGCCGGTTCAGCGCATCGGCTAACGCGCGCAGGGAACGACTGGAGGACAAGGGCGCATGAAGAAAATCGAGGCCATTATTAAGCCCTTCAAGCTCGACGAAGTGAAGGAGGCCCTCCAGGAGATCGGACTGCAGGGCATCACGGTCATCGAGGCGAAGGGTTTCGGCCGTCAAAAGGGCCACACCGAACTCTACCGTGGCGCCGAGTACGTCGTGGATTTCCTGCCGAAGGTGAAGATCGAGGTGGTGCTCGGCGACGAAATGCTTGCAAAGGCCGTCGAGGCCATTCAGAAGGCGGCCAAGACGGGCCGCATCGGCGATGGCAAGATCTTCATCTCGACGGTCGAGGAAGCTATCCGTATCCGCACGGGCGAGACCGGCGCGGACGCGATTTGATCGCACCGAATTCAACAACACACCGCAATGGGGAGACTTTATGAAAACGGTCAGTGACGTCCTTAAGTTGATTAAGGACAAGGACGTGAAGTTCGTCGACCTCCGCTTCACGGACACCAAGGGCAAGATGCAGCACGTGACGGCTGACGTCTCCTGCGTCGATGAAGCCATGTTCGAAGGCTACGCGTTCGACGGCTCGTCGATCGCCGGCTGGAAGGGCATCGAGAGCTCCGACATGTTCCTGAAGCCCGATCCGGCGTCCGCGCACGTCGATCCCTTCTTCGCCCAGACCACGGTCGCGATCTTCTGCGACGTCATCGAGCCGCTGACCGGCCAGCCCTACGAGCGCGACCCGCGCTCGATCGCCAAGAAGGCCGAAGCCTACATGGCCTCGCTCGGCATCGGCGATCGCGTCTACTTCGGCCCCGAGGCCGAGTTCTTCATCTTCGACGACGTGAAGTTTTCGACGGATATGTACAGCGTCGGCTACAAGGTCGACAGCTCCGAGCTGCCCACGAACTCCGCCACGGAGTACGAGATGGGCAACCTCGGCCATCGTCCGCGCGTCAAGGGCGGCTACTTCCCGGTTCCGCCGATCGACAGCTGCCAGGACATCCGCTCCGAGATGCTGTCGGTGCTGACCGAGATGGGCGTCAGCGTCGAGAAGCACCACCATGAGGTCGCCGCCGCTCAGCACGAGCTCGGCGTCAAGTTCGGCCCGATGATCACGATGGCCGACCACATGCAGATCTACAAGTATGTGGTGCATCAGGTCACGCAGGCCTACGGCAAGACGGCGACCTTCATGCCGAAGCCGATCTTCGGCGACAACGGCTCGGGCATGCACGTCCACCAGTCGATCTGGAAGGGCGGCCAGCCGATGTTCGCGGGCAACAAGTACGCCGACCTCTCGGACACGTGCCTCTACTACATCGGCGGCATCCTGAAGCACGCGAAGGCCATCAACGCCTTCACGAACCCGCTGACGAACTCCTACAAGCGTCTGGTTCCCGGCTACGAAGCCCCCGTCCTGCTCGCCTACTCGGCGCGCAACCGCTCCGCCTCGTGCCGCATCCCCGTCGTGACGAGCCCCAAGGCCAAGCGCATCGAGATCCGCTTCCCGGATCCGGGCGCCAACCCATACCTCGCCTTCGCGGCGATGCTGATGGCCGGCCTCGACGGCATCCAGAACAAGATCCATCCGGGCGACCCGATGGACAAGAACCTCTACGACCTGCCGCCGGCCGAGCTGGCGAAGATCCCGACCGTTGCGGGCAGCCTGCGCGAAGCGCTCGCAGCGCTCGACAGCGATCGCGCCTTCCTCAAGGCCGGTGGCGTCATGACCGACGACATGATCGATGCCTACATCGAGCTGCGCATGAGCGAGAACATGCGCTACGAGATGACGCCGCATCCGGTCGAGTTCGACATGTACTACTCGGTCTGACCACACGTTTCGCGTGGGGGACTACGGAGGCCCGGCAGCGATGCCGGGCCTTTCCGCGTTCTGGGCTCCGAGAGCGCGATCTGCGCGATCAATAGAAGACGAGAACGCCGACGAGCACGCCCGCGAGCGCGAGACGATAGAAGCTCCGCTCGTAGCGCATGATCCATTCCACGAAACGGCGCGGCAGCTCCGACCACGACACGCGCGCGAGCGCCGAGAGCACGAGGCCGAGCACCAGCCCGATCATCAGCGAGCCGAGGTGGATGCCGCCTTCGAGGCGGACGGCGTCGCTCCCCGCCACGAGGCCGTCGAGGGAGAGCTCCGGCCCGCCGGCCGAGCCGACGACCGTCAGCACGCCGGCCAGGAGAAAGCCGAACGCCAGAAGAGACAGAAATCCGATCGCCGATCGCATGGGCGCCTCGCAACGCCGGGCAGCTTCGCGGGGGGTAGACCCGCAACAAAATGACCTGGACCGGCCTCGCGCACGAAGCCGATGAAATACGATGACCAGCGTAGACGAAGGGGCTTTACGCCCGGTTAACCATGCCCCGGCTCGTGAGGCCACCTGATGAGCTGACCTGAGACGTGTCTCGATCCCGCGGCGTGTCTGGACCGCAACGTGTCCGATCTCGCGACGTGTCTGGACCCCAGCCTTCGCTGGGGTGACGGAATGTTTGGGGCAACTGGGTTGGGTTGCTTCACCCCACGTCATCCCGGCGTCATAGCGAAGCCATGCTCCGCATGGACGGCCGGGATCCAGACACGCATCCGCAGGGCCCTGCCGCCCGTGCAACCGAAACGAACTCCCGCGAGAGGCCGAGGCGCGTCTGACGCGGTGCAGCGACCTCCACGACGCAAGACGCGCCGTCCCGCGGCCGCCACGATTGCATGCGAGCGGATGCCCATGAGCCAAAGACAAATGATTCAAGATACCCTCTCGCGCCTCGCCGTCGCGCTCGTCGTCACGGTCGCGATCGCCGCCCACGCGCCAGCGGCGGCCCGCGCCCCTTACGGCTGGCTCCCCGGGGCAGCCGCTCCCGCGCCCACCGCGACGCTCGCGAGCCGCATTGCGCCGCCCCCGGGCTTCACGCGCACCGCCGAGCCGGACGGCAGCTTCGCGGCGTGGCTGCGCGGCCTGCCGATGCGCCCCGAGGGCGCGCCGGTGATGACCTATACCGGCAAACCGAAATGGCGCCAGGACGTCCACGCCGCCGTGGTCGACATCGACATCGGCAAGCGCGATCTCCAGCAGTGTGCGGACGCCATCATGCGCCTGCGCGCGGAATGGCTGTTCAGCCAGAAGCGCGACCGCGAGATCGCCTTCAACGACACCGACGGCAAGCGGCGCCGCTTCTCCGCGAGCAAGCGTACGGATCACGCGGGCCTGCGCAAATACATGGACCTCGTGTTCGCCTACGCCGGAACCTATTCGCTCGAGCGCGAGCTGAAGCCGGTCGATCCCGCGAACATCGCCATCGGCGACGTGTTCATCAAAGGCGGCTTTCCGGGCCACGCCGTGCTCGTCGTCGACATGGCGGAGAACACGGCGACGGGCGAGAAGCGCTTCCTGCTCCTGCAGAGCTACATGCCGGCGCAGGACATGCACGTCCTGAAGAACCCGGCCGCGAGCGACGGCTCGCCGTGGTACGCGGTGCCCATCGGCGAGCAGCTCGTCACGCCCGAATGGGTGTTCAAGCGCACGGCATTGAAGCGGTGGCCGTAATGCGTGAGCCGGGGGCCGCTGCGGCCGCCGCGCCGCCTATCGCGACAGACGGATGACGGCCGAGCCCTTCGAGCTGTTCAGGCGCACGACCTGGCTGCGGCCGCTGACCGAGATCGAAATCCGGCCCGAGGCGTCGTACTCCGGATTGTAGAACGTGCCGCGGTAGCTGTTGCCCGATCCGCGCACGAACGCCGACTGCGAGACGGTGCCGGACGCGGTCGCGCAGGTGGCGCTGACGTCATAGGCCGACTTGCCGCTCGGGCTGAAGGTGGCGCGGCAATGGGCCTGCTCGCTCGCGCCGGAGTTGAACCTGACCGTTCCGCCGCCCTTCCAACTGCCCGCCAGATCGGCCGCGACGGCCGCTGTCGTCAGCGAAGCCAAACCCAGCGCCAGAAACGTGCTCAAAACGGCTTTGTGCATCTGTCTCCCCTTCCGGTCGGCCGGGAGTTTGACGCGACAGCTTCCCGGCGGTTTCCGCAATCTTAGCTTGGAAATGAGTCGCTTGGAGCCTGATTGGTTCAATTATTTTCTAACGATGCGCTGACGCGCCGCTGCGACGGCGTCCGGAAAAAGCCCCGCCAGAACGGCAAGATCCGCCGGGCTGCCGCAGGAAATCCGGATGCACCGGTCGAGCGGCGCGACGGCCGGTTTGCGGGCGAACACGTCCCGCGCGAGCAGTTCGTCCAGCACCAGGGCCGCGAAATCTCCGCCGGCCCCGCAATCGATGGTGACGAAATTGGCGCCCGACGGCAGCGGCGAGAGCCCGCTCGCCCGCGCGATGCCGGCAATCGTATCCCGCGCCGCCGCAATCTGCATAACGGCGGCGGCCAGATAAGCCTGGTCCTCGACCGCCGCCAGCGCCCCGACCTGCCCGACCCGGTTGATTCCATAGTGGTTCCGCACCTTGTCGAAATGCGCGATCAGCTCCGGATGCCCCACGGCATAGCCGATGCGGGCGCCTGCAAGGCCGTACGCCTTCGAGAACGTCCTGAGCCGCAGCACCTGCATGTTGGCCGTGTCGAGGGCGGGGACCGCATCGGCCGGCGCGGTATCGCAATAGGCTTCGTCGAGCAGCAGCAGCACGCCGTCCGGCAGCGCACCGATCAGGCGGTCGAGCGCGGCCGCATCCCACCACGAGCCCATCGGATTGTCCGGATTGGACACGTAGAGCACGCTTGCCCGCTCCGCGATCGCCCGCGCCAGCAACGCGTCCAGATCCTCCCGGTCGTCGCGATAGGGAACCTTGACGAGGCGCGCACCCTGCGCCGCCACGTGGAAGTTGAAGGTCGGATAGGCGCCGTCCGACGTGACGACGACCGATCCGGGCTCCGCGGCGATCTTCACCGCGAGCCCGAGCAGGCCGTCGATCCCTTCGCCGATGACGACATTGTCGAGCCCGACGCCGTGATGGCGCGCGATGGCTGCGCGCAGATCGTGGTTCTCGGGATCGGAGTACTTCCAGTTCTCGGCCGCCGCCGCCTCCATGGCGCGGAGAGCCTTGGGGCTCGGCCCGAACACGCTCTCGTTGGCGCCGAGCCGCAGCTTGAAGGAGCGCCCGCGCGCGCGTTCCTGCGCCTCGGGACCGACGAACGGCACGAACTTCGGCAGGTCGCGAATGATCCGGGTGATGGGCGGCCGCTTCATGGGAGAGGAGTCCGTGGGGTCAGAGAAGCCCGAGGTCGATGAGCGCACGCCGCATTTCGGGCGACAGCGTGCCCTCGGTGCGGGCGGAGCGGTCGAGATCCTTTGGCGCGTCCTCGTCGGTCAGGTAGCGCCAGCCCTGGAACGCGCGCCGCGGCACCGGGCGAACGGGAACGAGCTTCGGATCGAGCACGATGTGGCAGCAGGGCGAGCCGTCCTCCCGCGCGCCATCCTCCAGTCCGGTGATGGACTGGCGGACCTGGATGACACCCTTGATCACCCAGTAGAGGGAGCCGCCGCCGAGCACCTCGGCCTCCCGCTTCGGCCGCTGCAGCGTGGCGTGGAAAACGCGCGCCGTCTCACCGCGCGCCTTCTGCTCGCGCACATGATCCTTCTGCCACGCCGCCAGTTCCTCGATGGTCGCGACGCCCACGCAGAGTTTCACGATGTTGAGCGGCATGGCGTGCCTTGCGTTTACTTCGGCGTGCAGAAGCCTGTGTACTGGCCGAACACCGGCTGGCCGAGAAGGCCGAAATGGCGCGAGTGCACGGCCGGATATTTGCCCGTTGCGGCGTCCTTCTCGTAGACGGTCGTGAGGTTGAGGAAACCTTCGTTGACGGCTTCGAGGAAATGGTTGGCGTTGATCGCGCGCACCACGTTGAGCTTGCCGCCCTTGCCGTCCGCGCCCGCGTTGAGGATCGCGGACTGCGCCTCGAGATCGACGGCGTCGATGTCGAACGACAGCGGCGTCGGTGTCTTCGAGGCGAACGATCCCGCCTCGTATGTGCCGGACGCGCCCGCGTCGAACGTGCAGTGGAGGTTTGCGGGCAGATCTTCCCCGGCCCAGGCGCCCGTGCCGGCAACCCCGGCCGCAGCCATGCAAACACCCAGCAGAATACGCAGACGCCCGATCATCGACCTCGACCCCATGTCCTTGTGCCTTGATGTCCCTTGTGCCTTGCAACATCGGGGCACTGCCCCGGCGGC
The DNA here is from genome assembly GCA_964386545.1 of uncultured Hyphomicrobium sp. Classification (GTDB taxonomy): domain Bacteria; phylum Pseudomonadota; class Alphaproteobacteria; order Rhizobiales; family Hyphomicrobiaceae; genus Hyphomicrobium_C. The sequence goes on along the minus strand of CAYLSI010000006.1, from coordinate 89,079 downwards.
TCTGACGCGTAGCCCGCCGGACGGACCGGGGTCAACCGTCCCGGCAAGCCTTCCTCGCGCCGCCTTTATGGGGGAATTTGCGGGAATCACCTCGCTCGGCGCAAATAGCTGTGCAAGAACCCGGTGCAAATGACCTCGACGGCCAAATTGCCAGCACGCAACGTCCTCGCGGCCCTCGCGCTTGCGGGGCTCGTCGTCTCGGGTTGCGCCTCGCAGGGAACGGACATCGCCGGGCCGGTCGTGCCCGTCACCACCGGAGCCAACCCGCCCGGGCCGGCCGCAGTCCCGTCCGCCACGCCCGTCGTCCAGACCGTCTCGCAGCTCCCAGCCCCGGGCGCCTATCAGCTCACCGAGGAGGAGCGCGGCCTCGGCTGCAAGCGCCTGACGGGCCGCATGGCCGTGCGCATCGTCCAGATCCGCGACTACCAGAGCCGCAGCCAGGCGTCCGGTCTCGCCCGCTCGATCCAGGCCTCCGTCAAACCGATGTTCGGCGGACCGGGCGAAGGCGCCGACCCCGCCGCGACCTACGCGCGCGACCGCGCCAAGCTGGAGGCCTACAACCAGGAGCTGGCACGCCGGCAGTGCCCGAACTTCGATCTCGACGCGGAGCTGGCCCCCGGCGCGAAAGACCCGCCGAGAACGCGGCCGACGAAGAAGTCCTGATCAGGGCGCCGGGAAGAGCGTGTCGGTTCGGCCGAGCGCGCGATAGGCTGCGAGCCCGATCCACTCGTTGACCGCCGTATCGACCCGCGCGAGCCCCTGCGAGATCCGCTCGAAGAACCGCAGCAGATCCTCGGTGCCGCGCGTGCGGTAGTCGACGGGGTACGCGATCACGTCGAACCCCGCCTTGCGGAAGAGGCCCATGGCGCGCGGCATATGAAAGGCGCTCGTCACGAGATACCAGCGCTCGCCGGGCGCGGGCTGCACCATCTGCCGCGTCAGCACGGCATTCTCGAACGTATTGCGCGATTGGCTTTCGAGGATCATCCGGTCGCGCGCGATCCCGCCTTCGGCGAGAAAATCCGCGACGGGCCCCGACGCTTCGAGCCCCGCCGCCAGAAACCCGCCGACGCCGCCCGTGAACACGACCTTGGCGTCAGGATGGCGCAACGCGAGGCGCAAGCCTTCAGTCACGCGCTCCGCCGCCTCGTTGAGCCCCAGGCCGTTGCGGCTGGCCGACACCCAGCCGTCCTCGAACCCGCCGAGCAGGATGAGGCCGTCGACCCGGTCGCCGGGCCCCGGCACGGGCACCGCGGCGAACCGCTGTTCGAGCGGCAGCATCAGCGCATTGCCGAGCGGCGAGAGGCCCGCGGCGAGAAACGCGAGCGCGCTCGCCGTCGCCAGCTTGAGGCTCCCCCCGCGCCGCGCGACGATCAACCCTGCGAGCACGCCGAGGATGAGCAGCGTGGAGGGCGCCGCCAGCAGCGCCAGGAGCTTCGCAAGCGAATACGGCATGTCGGCTCCCGACAGGGCGCTGCGGCGCGCGAACGATGCAATCGTGTGAAGCAGTCGTGAAATGGAATGCGCGGTTACGGGCAGGCAATCTTGGCCATGTTGGCCTTGTCCGCATAGCCTTCCAGCGACCCCTTGCGGATCGCGCACCAGAAGCCGCGCGGCGTGCAGAACATCTTGCGCTTCTCCAGCACGTCGCCGCGATGGGCCACGCCGATCACGTCGGCGGAGCTGTAGGGACGCGCGCGGATGTTGAGGCTCGACGCCGTGACCTTGAAGCAGCCGTACTTGCCGGCGTGGGCCGGCGCGGGCGCGCCCGCCATGACGGCGAAACCTGCAGCGGCGATCATGAGCGTCGATTTCAGATGCATGGTGTTGTTCCTTTGTGGGACTGTGAACGGGAACTGTAAAACGCGCGGCCGAGGACTTACCCGTGCGCTGATGAACCGGACTTGAACCAAAACGCCTCGTAATGACGATTACGGAAAAAAGTGTGACAAGCGTGCCGGCCGAATGATTGCATGATCCTCGCCGCGTTCTGAACCCCGAGCCCGCAATCCACCTTAAGCCCATGACCTCCGACGCAAATTCCCGTCCTTCGACGATCCCATGGCCGCCGATCCTGATCATCGGTGCGGTCGTTGCGGCCCTCGCGCTCGGGCGATGGGCGCCGCTGGCCTGGCCGGGCCAGAACGACGTGCTGGCGCGCATCGCCGGTCATGCCCTCGGAATCGCGGGGATCGCGCTCCTGATCTGGAGCGCGGTCACGCTGCGCCGCCGCGGCACCACCATCCTGCCGGACCAGGCCGCCACCACGCTCGTGACCGATGGGCCGTTCCGCTTTCGCCGCAACCCCATCTACGTGGCGGACGCGCTGATCCTGCTCGGCGTCGCGGAGTTCACGCACAACATCTGGTTTGCGATCCTGGTGATCCCGTTCGTCGCTCTCGTGACCTGGCTCGCCGTGCTGCCGGAGGAGCGCCACCTCGAGGCGCGCTTCGGAGACGCCTATCGCGCCTACAAGGCCCGCACGCGGCGCTGGATCTGAGCGATGGGTGCCTACGACATCGACCGACACGGGCAAGCCGGACCGCAGGGAGGCCGCGCGTGAGCACCGATTACGGCGCCAAGGAACGGGAGTTTCTCGACGCGCTGAAGGCCGACACGGGCCGCACGCTCGACGAATGGATGAGCGCCATCGCGGCGGAGGGCCTGACGCAGCGCAACGACATCATCGACTGGCTGCGCCGGCAGGGCTTCATGTTCTCCAAGGCCTCCTGGATCGAGCGCATTCACAACAACGGTGGCCGCCCGATCTACGCCGATGCGGGAATGCAGCGTCCGCGCGCCCGGCCGCGCCCGCCGTCCCGGCCACGCGTCCTAGCCTCCGTCGTCACGCCCTCGGCGCCGGCAGCTCCCGCGCCGGTCGCGACACCATCGCCGGCAGCGCCGCCGAGCGCGCCAGCCGCACCCGCAGCCGATCCCGCCGCGCTGGACACCGTGCTGGCCCGCGCCAAGGCCTACCGGCCGCTCGCGGTCTATATCGTTGCCGAAATCCGCAAAGCCGTTCCGGCCGCCGAGCCGCGCGTCGCAGACGGCGGCGTGATCTTCGAGGCCGCCGGCCGCGCGTTCGCAGCCCTCGCCGTGTCGAGCAAGGACCTCAAGCTGGCACTCGCCCTCTCCGCAAACCCGCCGGACGCGGGTCTCGAAGCGGCCCGGGGCACGCTGCGGACGTCGACGCCCATGCCCCGCATGATCGTGCTGACCGACGCCCGCCAGATCACGCCCGCCCTGCTGGCCGCCGTCGCCCAGGCCGCGGCCGGCCCTTAGCCGGACATTGACGCTGTCACCCGGACAACATGGATTTGCCCGATTTTGTCCGCTTGATAGTTCTTTGGACTGGAGAGTTCGATTGACAACGCGCGCCCACATCCTCGGCCAACTTATCCGCCCCGCGATCGCCGCTGCCGCGCTGGCCGCGTCGGTCGTCGCCGTGGCGGCCCAGGAGCCGCGCGCGCCGAGCCGCATCGACGACCTGCTCCGCGCCAATCAGCCGGCCGTGGCCCGGGCAGCACCCGCCGATCCGCGCGAGGGCGAGCAGAGCTACGAGCAGGCCCGCGCGCTCATGGCCGCCATCGACGGCATCCTGGCCGACGTCGCCGAGCAGCGCGCCGAGGCGAAGAAGCTTCCCGGCAAGGACGACTTCCTCGTTACCCCGCTCTGGACCGAAACGCGCGAGGACCGCGAGGCGCGCATCCGCGCCCTCCTCGACTCGACGCTCGCGATCGTGACCGACGCCCCCGTCGTCGAGGTGCAGAAACGCATCGAAGGGCACCGCAAGAACATCCGCGATCTCGAAGCCGGCATCGTCACGCTCAAGGAAAAGCAGATCACCGCGCCCAAGGACGCGCTGCTGCCGGGCGTGCTGACCGACACCGTCGAAAGCCTCGGCACGAAAATCGCGGACCACAAGACCCGCATCGGCGAGAACGAGGCGGCCATCGCGACGGCCAAGGGCGAGATCCGCGACGCGCTGATGAAGTCCGGCGTCGACCTCGCGCCCGAGCAGCTCGACCTGCTGCTGGACGGCGTGCTCTCCGGCGACCTCGTGCGCATGGTCGCGACCTTCCACGCCGCCAAGATCATCGACGGCCAGCTTGCCAAGCTGATGACCGCGACGGCCGAGAACCCGGGCACCGCGCGCAAGTACTTCGCCATGCACGCCGCGCTGTTTGCGCTCCTCGTCCACGCCCAGGATGCGACGATCAAGAAGATCGACACGCAGTACATGCCGAAGCTCGACGCCATCCTGAAGGATCTCGCCTCGGCCAAGGCGAAGACGCTGGAGCTGATGCGCGCCGAGAACCGGCCCGACCAGAAGCGCGCGCTCGAAGCCAACCGCGAGAGCCAGAAGCTCGCGGAGGAGGCCGCGAAGGGCTATCGCCGCTACCTCGCCCAGCAGCGCGAGCAGATCGCGGCCGCGCGCACGCGCGCCACGCACGACCTGCGCATCGCCGACAACACCTTCGAGACGGTCGAGGCGAGCCTCGAGTTGCGCAACCTGATGCGCGACAGCGCGACCTCGTTCGAAGCGATCCAGAAGCTCGAAGCCCCGACGTTCGAGCAGATCTTCAAGAACGAGGAGCTGCGGCGCGAGTTCGAGAACCTGACGCGCAAACTCGACGCGCCGACGAGCTGAGACCCGACGAGCTGAGACAGGCCCCTGAAGCGAGCCTTAGCTGACCGGCGGGATTGCTTATCGGCAATAATTCTTTCCCTCGCGCGCGCTCCCTCCCTAGCTCTAAGGATGGCGCCCCCTGACGCGCCGGCATGGGCCTTGAGGCCCGCAGCCATTGCCCCCGCTGGAAAGAGAGGCCGGCGCGATGATCCCGCTTTCCGAGGCGTGTCCCGGCGCGTTCGAGGCCGTCGACGTCGTGCTGACCGATTTCGACGACACGCTGACCCTCCACGGCCGGCTCCATGCCGCGACATATGCCGCCATCGAGCGCCTGGACGCCGCCGGCGTGCGCGTGGTTCCCATCACGGCCGCATCCGCCGGATGGTGCGATCAGATGATCCACACCTGGCCGATCGCGGCGATCATCGGCGAGAACGGCGGCTTCTGCTTCACGCGCCGCAACGGCGACGTCGCGCGTCGGTTCTGGCTGGACACCACCACCCGCATCGACGCGTTCGATCAGCTCGCCGAGGCCGCCGACGGGATCAAGAAGGCGATCGGCGGCGTGACGGTGGCCGACGACCAGCCGTTCCGGCTGACGAGCCTCGCCTTCAAGCGGCCGGCGAGCGACGAGGCCGCGCGGCATCTCGCCGGCGCGCTCGAATTCGCCGGCGCCCGCACGACCATCAACTCGATCTGGGTGCTCGGCTGGTTCGGCGCCTACGACAAGATCGCGGCGGCGAAACGCTTCCTTCCGGATGCGATCGGCTTCGACCTCGCGCGCGACAGCGACCACGCCGTGTTCGTCGGCGATTCCGCGAACGACGCGCCGATGTTCGCGGCCGTACCCAAATCCATCGGCGTCAGCACCGTGCGCCAGCATTTGGCGGATCTTCCGAAGCCGCCGGTCTGGGTCACGCGCGGACCGGGCGGCGCGGGCTTTGTCGAGGTCGCGGACGCGATCCTTGCTGCCCGCGCGGCACGGCGTGCGCCCAAAGACGCGCACCGGCGCGCGGAAACGTCCCGGGCATGAAACAGCACTACGTCGATATTGCGAGCCATCTGGGTGCCGCCTGGGCCGCGGGCAGCCTGATCGGGCTCGAACGCAGCTTCCACGGACGGCCAGCCGGATTTCGCACGCATGCGCTCGTGTGCCTCGCGGCCGCGCTCCTCATGGTCGTGACGCACTACCAGTGGGACTGGCTCGGCACCGTGCCGCTCGAAACGGTGCGCACCGATCCCACGCGCATTGCGCAGGGCATCATGACCGGCATCGGCTTTCTGGGAGCCGGCGTGATCTTCAAGGAAGGCCTGACCGTGCGCGGCCTCACGACGGCCGCCTCGATCTGGATCACGTCCGCGATCGGCATCCTGTTCGGCGTCGGCTTCTTCTATCCGGCCACGCTTGCCACGGCCGCGACGCTCGGCACCCTCGCCCTGTTCCGGCGCATCGAAGGCTGGATCCCGAGCCATGCGTTCGCGCAGCTCGTCCTGCGCTTCCACGAGGAGACGACGCCGGCCGAAGCGGACATCCGCCAGATGATCTCGGGCCGCGGCTTCTCGATCGCCAACATGAGCTACAGGCTCGACCGCGAAAGCGGCTTCTTCGAATACCGCATGATGGTGCGGACCGGCCGCAAGACGGCGATCGCGGGCCTCACCACCGCATTGCGCGAGCGCGCCGACCTGATCGAGTTCCGCATCTCGCCGAGCGGCGACTGAGGCGCCGGGCGGGCGCGCCTCAAGGCCCCGGCGCGCCGAACCACACCCGCATCAAGGCCCGCCAGCGGCGTCCCCACGTCACGCTTTCGTCCGAGAGCGAATCGAGGAAGTCCGAGAGACGCCGCGACTTCACGACCGTGTAGAGCGTGAGAAACGCCGTCGGCACGAACACCGCGAAGAAGGCGGCGATCCGCCACCACGTGGGCTGCTCCGTCCAGTCGAACAGGTTCATGCCGATGAATCCCGTCGTGACCGTTCCCACGAGACCGAACGTCGTCACGACCGTCAGCCGCACGACGGTCTCGTTCTGCTTCCGCATGGCCTCGACGTCGAGGAAGCTGCCCATGTCCTGCAGCTCCTCGCGCACCTCCGAATAGAGGCTGTCGAGCTTGAGATGCCCGCGCGTCTTGTCGAACAGCTCGTGCACCTGCGCCTGATGCGAGATGTCGTGGAACCAATAGCGGTGCGCGAACCGCAGGAAGTTCTCGTGCGCGTTGCGGATGTCGCGCCGGAAGACGCGGTTGGCTTTCGGGTTCGTGATGTCGAGGCGGCTGACCGCGGCCACGAGCCGATCGGAGAACATGTGCAGCGCGGCGCGCTGGAAGTGCGCGATCAGGAACATCAGGAAATGCTGGTGGCGGAAGCGCGCGAGGATGCCGTTGTCCTGGCAGGCATAGAAGCCGTCCGCCGCGTCGCCCGTCACGATGAACGTATCGCCCGAGGCGAAGAAGCGCACGACCGCGGCCTTCTGCCCGTCGCCCGGAATGAAATTGCGCTCGTAGCAGAACTTGGCTTCGAAGTCGGCGAGATAGGCATCCGAATAGGGAAGCGACGCCGAATCGCCCCCCGCGCCGTTGCCGAGCGCGAGCCGGATCGAGTCCGAGCGCGAGAGCGCCTCGGGCCGGTCGAGCGCCAGATAGGCCATGTAGGGCATGCGGTAGTATTCGAGCTGCCGATAGCGCACGAGGCCCTTCTGGTCGGCGTGGTGCAGCACCATCGGCGACATCAGGTATTCCCAGTGCGCCGCCGTCGTCGGCGCGCGGTGCCGGCAGACGAACGACAGGAACTTGTCGCGTTGCTCGTAGTCGGACGACGCCAGCACCTCGCCGTTCGCGCCGAGCCATTCGACGCTCCACGGACAATTGCCGCCGCGCCCGTCCGCCTCCTCCCAGTACGCCGGATAGGCCCGCCCGAACCGGAACAGAAGGTTCTGCGCCGTCTCGAGCGCAAGGTTCTCCGTGCAGACCTCGAGCGCCAGGAGCGCGATGTCGATGTCGAAGAAGAAATAGAGGTCCACATGCACGACCTTGAGGTCGATGGGCTCGTCGCCGCGCGAGAGCGTGACGCGCGCGCCCTGCACGTCGGTGCGGCGCATCACGCGGATCGGGCTTTCGCCGTAAACCTTGCTGACCGCGCGCCCCAATCCCTGGCCGTAGAGGAAGCGCTGCACGGGTGGCAGAAAGGTCACGAACTCGTTGTAGTGGCGCGCCTGGAACTCCGCCGGATCCCCGAACTCGTCGTCCACCTCGCTCCACGGATTGTGCGGCCCGGGCTTGGCCAGGTGCTCCCAGTGATCCTGAAGCGGGGCGTCCTCGTCCAGCGGCAGCAGATAGACGGGCCACAGCAGGATCTGGCGGAGATGCTTGACCCTCTTTTCTTGCTTCTCTTGCGTCATGGCGCGCCCCGGCTGGCGTGAGGACTCGGTCCCGTAGACCGACGATAATCACGCCGCACGCGGCCTCCGCAAGCCGCATGCGAAGGCGCCCCGTCAAGAAACTGACATAAGGCTAACCGGGTCAGAAAAGAATGAGCGAGGCGAGCCCGAGGAACGCGAAGAAGCCGACGCAGTCGGTAATCATGGACACGAACACGCCGGAGGCGGGCGCGGGGTCGAGCTTGAGGCGGTTGAGGGCGAGCGGAATGAGGATGCCGGCCAGCGCCGCCGCCAGCAGGTTGACGACCATGGCCGCCCCGATCACGGCGCCGAGCTTGGTCGATCCGAACCAGAGGAACACGAACAGCGCCATGATCATGGACAGGATGAGCCCGTTCAGCAGGCCCACCAGCGTCTCGCGCGAGATGATGCGCAACGCGTTGGCCGAGCTCAGCTTGTTGGTCGCGAGCGCACGCACCGTCACGGTCATCGTCTGCGTGCCGGCGTTGCCGCCGATGGAGGCCACGATCGGCATCAGCACGGCCAGCGCCACCATCTGCTCGATGGTGGCGTCGAACATCTGAATGACGAAGGACCCGAGCACCGCCGTGCCCAGGTTGACGATCAGCCACGGCACGCGGCTGCGCGCCGTCGAGGCCACGCTGTCGCCGATGCTCTCGTCGCCGACGCCGCCCAGCGCCTTCATGTCCTCGTCGGCCTCGTCCTGGATGACCTCGACCACGTCGTCGACCGTGATCACGCCGACGAGCTTGTGGTTCTCGTCCACGACAGGCGCCGTGATGAGGCCGTAGCGCTCGAACTGGCGCGCCACCTCTTCCTGGTCCGCCGTCGCCAGCACGACGTCGAGATCCGTTTCCATGATCTCGGAGATCGGCACGTCGCGCTTCGTGCGCAGCAGCCGCGACAGGTCGACCGCGCCGAGCACGCGGAAGGCCGGATCCACGACGAAGATCTCGGAGAACTGATCCGGCAGGTCGTCGCTCTCGCGCGCGTGCGCGATAACCTGGCCCACCGTCCAATACGGAGCGACCGCCACGAACTCGCTCTGCATGAGGCGGCCGGCAGAGTCTTCCGGATATTCGAGCTGCCGTTCGAGCGCCGCGCGCTCTCCGCGCGGAAGCTGCGAGAGAATTTCCTCGCGGTCCTGCTCCTCGAGGTTCTCGATGAGGTAAGCCGCGTCGTCCGTGTCGAGCTCGGTGACGGCCTTCACGAGCAATTCGTTCGGCAACGCTTCCGAGAGCTGGTCGCGGACCGACTCGTCGATCTCCGACAGCACCTCGTAGTCGAACGCCGCCCCGAGCGCCTGAATGAGCGCGACGCGGTGCTCGGGGCTCAGAAGCTCGATGACGTCGGCGAGGTCGCGCGGATGCAGGCCCGCGACCAGCCCGGCCGCGCGCTGAGTGTCGCCATCGTGCAACGCCAGTGCGACATCGCGCACCAGATCGGCCACACTGATGTCGTCCGTGGTGGCGGACGGCTGCTCCTCAGATCCAGACATCGAGGCTCCCAGAACCGCAATTCGACACCGCCGCGCGGCCTCGGCCACAGGCGTCCGGAGATTATGCGTAAAATGCTCACCGGGCGCGTATTGGGGTCATGCCCCTACCATAGCCGTCACACCGGCGACACTCTCATCACTCAAAAAAGCGCTCCCGCAGACCGGGGTTGCAATTTGGCTACAAACTCAATTACGAACCGTGGTTCAATGAGCGGGCGCTGCCGGGGTTTGGGCGGCAGACGGGGAGACGCGCAATGAGCGCAAGGCGGGGTATTTCGCGGGCGGCAGGCTGGTCGGTGCTGGCAGGTTTCGCCATGACCTGCGCCGTGCTTGGCGCGCGCGCCGAAACCCCGCCGGACGTCGATAGCGCACCGCTGCTGAAGCCCACCCTGCCGGCCGCCGGCCCGCTTCTGGAATGCGCCCACGGCGGCCAGACCTGGGGCATGAGCCGCGTCGTGGAGATCGACACCGACGCCGGTCCCGAGTTCGGCGACCAGTACCAGAAGACCGAGACCAAGTTCCTCGAGCCCGGCGAGGTCGTGCTGACCTTCGACGACGGCCCCATGCGCCGCTACACGAAGCCGATCCTCGACGCGCTCGACGAGCATTGCCTCAAGGCGACGTTCTTCTCGGTGGGCCGCATGGCGATCGCCGATCCCACGACGCTGCAGGAGGTCGCCCGCCGCGGCCACACCATCGGCACGCACACCTGGTCCCACAAGAAGCTGAGCGGGCTGGCCCCCGCCGCCATGAAGCGCGAGTTCGAGCTCGGCGTCTCTGCGGTCGCCGCCGCGGCCGGAACGCCCATTGCGCCGTTCTTTCGCTTCCCCTACCTGGGGCACAGCCGCGCCTCGCTCGACTACATCCGCGGACGCGGCATGGGCATCTTCGGCATTCACGTCGACTCGCGAGATTTCCGCACGAAGAGCCCCGGTGTGGTGCTGCGCAACGTGATGTCCCAGCTCGAGCGCGAGAAGAAGGGCATCCTGCTGTTTCACGACATCCAGCCCTCGACGGCCGGCGCCATCAGCAGCCTCATCGAGGACTTGAAGGAGCACGGCTACAAGTTCGTGCACATCGTGCCGAAGAACCCGGTCGTGACGCTGCCGGAGTTCGACGCCATCGCCGCCAAGATGCTGAAGGCGAAGTCCGTGGCCGCGACCAACGAGCTGGCGACGCGCGCCGCGACCTGGCCGGTCTCCGAGCCGCCCACCGAGAGCGAGACGCCGGAGCCCGTGCGCAAGCCCGCGGCGTCGCGGCCCGCCAGCCGCCCGACGGCCAAGCCGTTCGACTGGGCGAACCCCTCCAACGACCCCTGGCAGCTCAAGTCGTTCGGCAACCAGTAAGCCGCCCGCTGACGGCGCTCGCACGTGGCGCGTCTCAAAAGACGCTCGGCGCGTGAAAATGGCCGTCGCTTAGGCCGCGCCCTCTTGATCCAGCGACGGGAAATCACGGAGACTCCGGCCCTCTGACGCAGCGAAACCCGGAGCGCCGGCGCCCGTGAGGATTGCAATTGGAATTTTGACGGCGAGCGCGCTCGTCGCGGCCGCGACCGGCGTGCAGGCGGCCGAGTGCGCCAATCCCGGCAGGGCGCTCGGCGTCTCGCGCGTGATCGAGATCGACACCGCCGGCGGCCCCATCTTCGGCTCGATCACCAAGCGCGAGAAGGAGCCGGAGTTCCTGGCGGAAGGCGAGGTCGTGCTCACCTTCGACGACGGCCCCGTGCCGTGGGTCACCAAGCCGATCCTCGAGGCCCTCGACGCCTATTGCACCAAGGCGACCTTCTTCGCCGTCGGCGAGATGGCGATCGCTCATCCCGCCGCCATGAAGGAGGTGGTCGCGCACGGCCACACCATCGGCACGCACACCTGGTCGCATCCGAACAACCTGAAGCGCCTCACGTTCGAGGAGGCCAAGGACGAGATCGAGCGCGGGTTCGCGGCCGTGGCGCTCGGCGCAGGCACGGGGATCGCCCCGTTCTTCCGCTTCCCCGGCCTGAACGACAGCGACGAGTTGCTGACCTACCTGCAGTCCCGCGGGATCGCGAGCTTCTCCGTGGACGTGATCTCCAACGACAGCTTCACCGGCAGCGCCCAGCGCATCGCCGACCGCGCGCTCAAGCTCGTGACGCAGCGCAAGCGCGGCATTCTCCTGTTCCACGATCTGAAGCGGCCCACCGCGAAAGCCATTCCGGCGGTCCTGGCCGGCCTCAAGGCCAAGGGTTTCAAGGTCGTCCATCTCAAATCCAAGACGGACGTGGTGCCGCTCGCCACGCTGGACGCCGAGTTGCAGCCGCTGCTCGCCAAGGCCAAGCCCAGCGCCCTCGTCCCGTTCTATGGGCCCCTGCCCCAGCCCACGATGGCGGACGGCCATACGGCCCCCGTGCTGAGCCTTGCGCCGCCGGCGAAATCCCGGCTTCCGGAAGCCGCGCCCGGCTCGGACGGCGACCAGCAGGCCGCCACCCGGCCCTGACGGAAAAGTCTCCGCATGGCGCAGTAGCTCCGGCCATATTTCGAGCGTAAAATCCATCCCAACCTGGGCCGTCGGAATTTTCGACGGGATCCCGGGCCTCAACGCGTTATGCCAAGGCCAGCAGCGCCATGGCGACGCGAACGCCGGCGCACACGACCTTGCCGCAGCAGTATTAGGTGCCGAATGTCGAAAGTGCTGATCGCAGGTGCCCTGCTGCTCGCCATCGCGGGCGGAGCGGCCTACTACGCGACCCAGCACCTCGGGATCCCGCTGGCCTCGCTCGTTCCGGCCCAGCTTCAGACGCTTCAGACCCGGAAAGCTCCGGCGCCACCCGAGCCCGAGGCCAAGCCGCAGCGCGCGGCCCAACCCGGCATCGCCGTCGAGGCGGCCACGGCCGTCGCGACGACATCCACCGAGGACTTGCGGGCCATCGGCACGCTGCAGTCGGACGAATCCGTGCAGGTCAGCGCCGAGATTGCCGGCCGCGTGACCGAGATCGCGCTCTCGGAAGGCACGGCCGTGGACGCGGGCGACATCCTCATCAAGCTGGACGACGCGCTCGCCATCGCGGAGGTGGACGACGCGCAGGCCCGCTACAATCTCGCGCAAGGCAATCTGGGACGGGCGAACTCGCTCGCGAAATCCGGCAACGTGACGGAGCGCGCACGCGACGAAGCCTCCACCAACGCGGAGACGGCCCGCGCCGCCCTGGAGCTGGCCAAGGTCCGCCTCTCGAAGCACGTCATCCGCGCGCCCTTCAGCGGCGTCGCCGGCATCCGCAAGGTCTCCCCCGGCGCCTACATCACCGCCGGCCAGGCCATCGTGAACCTCGAAAAAATCGACACCTTGAAAATCGACTTCAAGCTGCCGGAGCTGTTCCTCGCGCAGGTGAAGACGGGCCAGATCATCGAGATTTCCGTCGACGCGCTGCCCGGCCGCACCTTCTCGGGCACCATCTACGCCATCGACCCGCATCTCGACGTGAACGGCCGCGCGCTCAACATCCGCGCCAAATTGGAGAACCCGGAGTTCGTGCTGCGGCCGGGCCTGTTCGCGCGCATCCGCGTCAAGGGCCAGACGAAGCGCAACGTGCTCGTCGTCCCCGAAAGCGCCATCGTACCGCGTGGCCAGGACAAGATCATCTACCGCATCGAAAACGGCCAGGTGCGCGAGGCGAAGGTCACGCTCGGCAGCCGCAGCAACGGCCTCGTCGAGGTGCTCGACGGCCTCGACGCGGACGCGAAGGTCGTCACCGCCGGCCAGCAGAAGCTCAAGGACGGCAGCCACGTGGAGATCGTGACGAGCGACGCGCCCGGACCGAGAGGGACGTAAATGAGCCTGTTCGAGCTCTGCATCCGCAGGCCGGTCTTCGCCACCGTTCTGAGCCTCGTCATCGTCCTGCTGGGCGTGGTCTCCTACACGCGCCTCACCGTGCGCGAATATCCGAACGTCGACGAGCCGGTCGTCTCCGTGCAGACCCGCTACCCGGGCGCGTCCGCCAAGATCGTCGAAAGCCAGGTCACGCAGATCCTCGAAGGCTCGATCGCGGGCATTCCCGGCATCGACGTCATCGATTCCTCCAGCCGCTCCGAGCAGAGCCGTATCTCGGTCCGCTTCCATCCCGACATCGACCAGGACGTCGCCGCGAGCGACATCCGCGACCGCGTCTCCCGCGTCCGCGGCCGCCTGCCGGACGAGATCGACGAGCCCGTCATCGCCAAGGTCGAGGCGGACGCGCAGCCGATCATGCTGCTCGTCTTCACGAGCCCCGTCCTGAGCCCGCTCGAGATCACCGACTACATCGACCGCTTCGTCATCGACCAGTTGAAGAACCTCAACGGCGTCGCCGACGTCTCGATCTACGGCGAGCGCCGCTATGCCATGCGCATCTGGATCGACCGCGAGCGTCTCGCCGCCTTCGCGCTGACCGTCCAGGACATCGAGAATGCGCTGCGCACGCAGAACGTCGAGCTGCCGTCGGGACGCATCGAGAGCGCCAACCGCGAGTTCAGCGTGCTCTCCCGCACAGGACTTGTTACGCCAGAAGAGTTCCGCAACATCGTCATCAAGGTGTCCGGCAACCACCAGGTCAAGCTGGGCGAGGTCGCGCGCGTGGAGCTCGGCGCCTTCGACGAGCGGCGCGAAAGCCGCTTCGAAGGCAAGACCGCCATCGCCGTCGGCGTCATCAAGCAGGCCGTCTCGAACCCGCTCGACGTCTCGCTGGCGATCCGCGAGCTTCTGCCGCGCATCAACGGCTCGATGCCGAACGGCATGCAGGCCGCCATCGCCAACGACGACGCCGTCTTCATCGAGCGCTCCATCGAAGGCGTCTACCACACGATCATCGAAGCCATCGTGCTCGTGGTCCTGGTCATCATCTTCTTCTTGAGATCGCCGCGCGCGTCCTTGATCCCCATCGTCACGATCCCGATCTCGCTGATCTCGACCTTCACGCTGATGCTGATGTTCGGCTTCAGCGTGAACACGCTGACGCTGCTCGCCATGGTGCTCGCCATCGGCCTCGTCGTCGACGACGCCATCGTCGTGCTCGAAAACATCTATCGCCACATCGAGCACGGCATGAAGCCGGTCGAAGCGGCCATCAAAGGCACGCGCGAGATCGGCTTCGCCGTCATCGCCATGACGCTGACGCTGGCGGCCGTGTACGCGCCCATCGCCTTCGCGCCCGGCAAGACGGGGCGGCTGTTCCTCGAATTCGCGCTGACGCTCGCCGGCGCCGTCATCATCTCGGGCTTCGTCGCCTTGACGCTGACGCCCATGATGTGCTCGCGGCTGTTGCGCCACAACCCGAACCCCGGGCGCGTCTTCATGCTGATCGAGCGCTTCCTGAACGGCCTCGAAAGCGGCTATCGCAAATCGCTCGGCCTCGCCCTGCGCAACCGCCCCGTCATCCTGCTGCTGGCGCTCGCGACCGCGGGGTCCAGCGTCTACTTCTTCCAGCACCTGAAGTCCGAGCTGGCGCCCGTCGAGGATCGCGGCATCATCCGCGTGCGCGGCACCGGCCCCGAAGGCGCGACGCTGGCCTACACGAGCCGCTACAGCGCCCAGGCCGACGATATTCTGGCCCGTCGCGTGCCCGAGATCGAATCGCGCCTCGTCATCAACGGCAACCCCGAAGTCTCGGGCTTCCTGATCTTCGCGCCGCTGAAGCCCTGGGAGCAGCGCACCCGCACGCAGCAGGAGATCTCCCGCGACATCGGCCCCGAGGTGCGCCGCATCGCGGGCGTGCTCGCCTTCGCGCCGAACCCGAACGCCTTCGGGCAGCGCGGCTCGTCCAAGCCGGTCGAGTTCATCATCCAGTCCTCCGGCACGTACGAGGAGCTGGAGCAGCTCTCGAACGATCTGATGAAAGCCCTCGAAAGCTATCCTGGCCTCGAAAGCCTCGAGACGGACCTCAAGCTCAACACGCCCGAGTTCCGCCTCGAGATCGACCGCGCCAAGGTCTCGGACCTGAGGCTCGACGTGAACATCGTCGGCCGCACGCTCGAAACGCTGCTCGGCGGCCGGCAGGTCACGCGCTTCGAGATGAACGGCGAGCAGTACGACGTGATGGTGCAGCTCTCCGAGCGCGACCGCTCGACGCCGCAGGCGCTGGACACCATCTTCCTGCGCTCGCCCTCGGGCGAGATGATCCAGCTCTCGAACATCGTGCGCATCGTCGAGAGCGTCGCACCGAAAGAGCTCAAGCGCTTCAACCAGCTTCGCTCGGCCACGGTCTCGGCCAACATCGCGTCCGGCTACGCGCTCGGCGAGGTACTCGACCACATCGAGCGGACGGTCGACCAGGTGCTGCCGCAAACCGTGCAGACCGACGTCAACGGCCAGAGCCGCGACTATCGCGCTTCGAGCGACAGCCTCGCGATGGTGTTCGTTCTCGCGCTGGCCTTCATCTACCTCGTGCTCGCCGCGCAGTTCGAAAGCTTCCGCGACCCGCTGATCATTCTCGTCACCGTGCCGCTCTCCATGTGCGGCGCGCTCGGCGCGCTCTATTTCGCGGGCGGGTCCTTCAACGTCTATTCGCAGATCGGCCTGATCACCCTCGTCGGCCTGATCACCAAGCACGGCATCCTGATCGTCGAGTTCGCCAACCAGCTCGAAATGGATGGACGCACACGCCGCGACGCCATCGTCGAGGCCGCGACGCTGCGCCTGCGTCCGATTCTGATGACGACCGGCGCCATGGTGCTCGGCGCCGTGCCGCTGGCGCTCGCGACCGGAGCCGGCGCCGAGAGCCGCCAGCAAATCGGCTGGGTCATCGTCGGCGGCATGAGCCTCGGCACGCTGCTGACGCTCTTCGTCGTGCCGACGGTGCTCACCTACATCAGCACCTCGCACCGCAAGGACGAGGATGCGGCACCGGCGCACGCTGCGCCCGCGCCGGCCGAATAACGTCTGTCACGAGCAGATCTGGAGTCTTTCCGACTGAGGTGGACCCAACGTCCGCTCGTGTCTAACCCCCTCACCCGCGCAGCGTCATGGCGAAGCCATGCTTCGCATAGACTGCTGCGCGACCTCTCCCTCTGGGAGAGGTGAAGAGGTGCGTTGTCTTCTTGTCTTCACCTCTCCCCGGTGGGGAGAGGTCGGGCCGTAGGCCCGGGTGAGGGGGCACTGCACTGTTTCGATGTAACCCGGAACGATTCAGCGCGAGAAACAGAGCGCGCGTTTCAGCACCAGCGCTGCGCGACGCCTTCCGCGTCGAGCACGTGGCCCGACACGCTGCGGGCCTTGCGGCTGGCGGCCTGAAGGGCGAGCGCGGCCACGTCCGCGTCCGACCCGGCCGAGCGTCCGCCGAGCACGGCGACCGACGACGGCGGCCCGACCGCGTTGATCCGCACGCCATGCTCCGCCCACTGCGTGGCGAGCGCCCGCGTCAGCTCCTGCAGCTCCGCCCGCAGCACGTCCGCCACCATCATGGCGCGGCCGCCCGCGGCCTCCGGCATGCGCACGACGTTGAGGATCGAGCCTTCGATCCACACGAGGCGCATGCGGTTCGCCGCCACCTCCGTGAGCCGCAACGGAATGCGCAACGCGTCGTGGACGAGACCCTCCACGTCCTCCAACGTTTCGAGGCGCGCCATCGCGCGCGGAGAGACCGAGACGAGGTTGATCGCCACGTCCACGCCGCCGAACTCCTGCACGGCGCTCTGCACGAGCCGCACGGCTTCGTCATCGCTCACGAGCGGATCGTTGAAGAACTTCATCGCCGCCGCGTTCTCCGCGAGCACAGCCGCCAGCTCCGTCATTTCGGGGCTGTCCTCCGGCGACTGAATGACGAGCCGCGCGCCATGGTCCGCGAACGCGCGCGCGAGCTCGAAACCCGATTGGGACGTCAGTCCCGTGATGAGAACACGCGCACCGGAAAACTCCGAGAAATCAACGAAATCAAACTGACGCTCGATTACGCTCATCAACATCAGGGCAGGTCTCCTATTACGCCGGACAGAGAGGCGGCCCGACACGACGATACCACGCCGATTCGCCTAACGACATCTAAACGGCGCCTTGATTCGGGTTGCCTCTAGGCTGGCCCGTGGCGCCTTTGCGGCCCTCCACACACGGGAGATTTGTGCAAAAGCGGCCCTGCGCCGATGCACGGCGGCAACGCTCTGCGTAAGTCGTCGCTGCGCTTCGGAAAATGCTGGTGATAGACCGCGGCGCTCAGATTGCGCTCCCGCCCCAGGCACACGACCCTCATGGGATATGATTCGTGCGCGCACCTTGCGTGCTGCGTCTGCAAGTGGGTGGGGAAGAGCAGATCATGACGGAAAATCGAACGGCGTCGCAAACCGTGCTGGTGGTCGCGATGGGCGTGGTGTCCATTGCCGCGGCCGTGGCGCTCTATCAGCATGCCGCGCTCCCCGGACCCGTCGCCGCCACGGCGGGCCTCGCGGCCTATCTGCTGCTGCTGACGGGCCATCTCCTCGCCTGGCGCTCGGGCGCGCATCGGAGCGAAACCGCACCGCGAGACCGCCGCGAGCAGGAGCTGCGCCGCACGAAGGAGGAGAAGCGCACGGCCTCGGCCGTCGCGGCCCCCGCCAAGACCGCACGCGGCCCCGCCGTGCCGCCGGCCCTGCCGCCGCAGTCGCGCGGCGAGCCGTTCGGACGCAGCACGGCCGCCGGCAAGCCCGGCGAGCCTCCGCTGCAGCCCGCGGCCCGCACGACGCCGGAGCCGGCGCGCGCAACGCCGCCGCCGCTGCCCCCGCTCCAGCCGCTGGCCGCAACCACGCCGTCGGCGCCTCCGCCCGCTCCGCAGGCCGCCGCGGACGACGACGAGGACTTCTGGTCGTTCCGCCCGGTTCCGCGCAATGAGGCCGCGCCCCGCAACGAGGCGGCTCCGCGCAACGAGCTGCCGCCGTTCGTGACCGGCCGCGTCTCCGCGCGCCCGGCCGAGCCGACGCTGCCGGAGCCGGCGCCGGGTCCAGCCGCGCACCCCGCCGCGCACGACATGGCGCCGCCGCAGCTTCCGGACCCGCACGCCAAGTCGCCGCGCGAAGCCGACGTCGAGGTCATTCAGGACGCGATCAAGCGCCTGCTCGAAGAGGTGAACGCGAGCGAGCACGCCGAGGCGCCCACGGGCCGGTCCGCTCCCGGACGCCTCGAACATCCGGAGGCCGCCGTCGATCGCTCGATCGACGCGCTCCGCATGACCGCCGGATCCATGCGCGCGGCCACCGACCACCGCGAGCCTCCGGCGCTGCCGGGCGCGCCGGCCGCACCCCGGGGCGCGGCTCCGCAACAGCCGCCGCCGCTGCCGCCGTTCGTGCGCCAGCAGCATCCGCGCGCGGCCTCTCCGTCCGACGTGCTGGCCCGCCGCATGGCGGACGCCATCTCCGCCGGCCGCATCGACGTGTCGCTCGAGCCGATCCTCGGCCTCGAGGATCAGCAGACGCGCCACTACGAGGTGAGCGTGCGCCTGCGCGATGCCGACGGCCGTCCGATCGAATTGACGGCCGACGGCCCGGATCTGCGCGGCACCGGCCTGCTGCCGCTGTTCGACGGCGTCCGCGTGACGCGTACGGCCGCCGTCGCACGCCGCCTCGACGAGCGCGGCAAGGGCGGTTCGATCTTCTCGACCTTCAGCGGCGAGTCGGTCGCCGACGAGCACTTCCTCGGTGAGCTGGCGGAAACGCTGCATCAGCGCGGCAGCCTCGCCACGCAGCTCGTCCTCTCGTTCACGCAGAGCGACGTGCGCGCCTTCTCGACACCCGAGTGGGATTCGCTGGCCGACATGCGCGCCCTCGGCTTCCGCTTCGCGCTGTCGCATCTCACGGACCTCGACATGGACTTCGAGGCGCTCGCCGAGCAGGGCTTCGCGTTCGTGAAGCTCGATGCGCACGTGTTCCTGAGCGGCCTGCCCACGCCGAGCGGCCGCCTGCCGTCGAGCGACGTCTGCCGCCACCTCGCGAGCCACGGCCTGGCGCTCGTCGTCGACGGCATCGCCACCGAGGACCAGCTCGCCCGCGTGTTCGGCTTCGGCGTGCTGCTCGGCCAGGGCCAGCTCTTCGGCGGGCCGCGCCCCGTGCGCGCCGACGTCGTGAACACGAGCCGCGCAGCAACGGCCGCGGCCTAAACCCCGCGCGAACGTTGCTCGCAATCCCGCACCGGCAAGCGCGTCTCGGCGCTTGCCGAACCCTGTGGGAGACAGTACGCATGCGGGATGACCGCGACCTCTGACGGCCAATCCGCCGGCCTCATCCCCATCATCGACTCCATCGCGCCCCTCGCCGAAGGCCGCGAGGTCTGGCTGGCCGACATCTGGGGCGTGATGCACAACGGCGTCGCGCCGTTCGCCGCCGCCTGCGACGCGTGCACGCGCTTCCGCCTCGCCGGAGGCACCGTGCTGCTGCTCTCGAACGCGCCGCGCCCCGCCGCCTCCGTCGCGGCCCAGCTCGATCGCATCGGCGTGCCGCGCTTCGCCTGGGACACGATCGTGTCCTCAGGCGACGCAGCCCGCGCGCTCGTCAGCGTCTATGCGGGAAAGCCCGTCTTCCACCTCGGTCCGGAGCGCGACTTCGCGCTCTATGACGGGCTCGACGTCACGCTCTCCTCTGCCGCCGACGCGACGGCCGTCTCGTGCACCGGCCTCTTCGACGACGAGATCGAGACGCCGGCCGACTATGCGGATCTGCTGGCCGGGTTTGCCGCGCGCGATCTGCCGATGGTCTGCGCGAACCCCGATCTCACCGTCGAGCGCGGCAACAGGATCATCCCCTGCGCCGGCGCTCTGGCGGCCGTCTACGAGCAGCTCGGCGGGCGCGTGTCCTACGCCGGCAAGCCCTACCTGCCGATCTACGAGATGGCGTTCCGGCGCATCGAGGAGCTGAAGGGCAAGGCCGTCGATCGCGCCCGCGTCCTCGCCATCGGCGACGGCATCCGCACCGACATCGCGGGCGCCGCTCGCGCAGGCCTCGACTGCGTCTTCGTCGCAAGCGGCGTGCATGTGGAGGACGGCCTGACCGACGCCGGCCTGCTGAAGCTCTTCCCGTCCGCAGAGAGCCGTCCCATCGCCGCCATGCCGGCGCTGGCCTGGTAGCGCATCGCAGACACGGGCGAACGGCGGGCTCCGCCTACACGGTCAGCACGATCTTGCCGATGTGCTGGCTCCCTTCCATCCGCTCATGCGCCGCGCCGGCCTGCGCCAGCGGAAACGTGCTGTCGACGACGATCTTGACCTTGCCGTCCGCGAGCAGCGGCAGCGCATGCGTTTCGACCGCGCGCGCGATGGCGCCCTTGATCTCGGTAGGGCGGATGCGCAGCGTCGAGCCCGTGAGCGTCAGGCGCTTCAGCATCACGCGCATCATGTCCACGGTGACTTTCGAGCCCGACTGGTAGCCGATGTTGACGAGCCGGCCGTCGTCGCCGAGCGAGCGGATGTTGCGATCCACGTAGTCGCCGCCGACCATGTCGAGAATGACGTCCACGCCGCGGCCGCCCGTCTCCGCCTTGACCACCTCGACGAAGTCCTCATGGCGGTAGTCGATCGCGCGCACCGCGCCGAGCGCACGGCAGGCCTCGCACTTCGCAGCCGATCCCGCTGTCGCGATCACGCGCGCGCCCAGCGCCGCCGCGAGCTGGATCGCCGTCACGCCGATGCCGCTCGTCCCGCCGTGGACGAGGAACCACTCACCGCTCTTGAGCGCGCCCCGCTCGAACACGTTGTGCCACACGGTGAAGAACGTCTCGGGAAGGCCTGCAGCCTCGATCATGGAAAGTCCGGCCGGCACCGGCAGCGTCGCGGCCTCTTCGGCGAGCGCGTACTCCGCATAGCCGCCGCCGTTGAGCAGCGCCATCACGCGATCGCCCACCGCAAACCGGCTCGCGCCGTCGCCGGTCGCCGCGACGGTGCCCGACACTTCGAGGCCCGGAAGCTCCGAATGACCCTTGGGCGCGGGATAGAGCCCCTTGCGCTGCAGAACGTCCGGCCGGTTCACGCCCGCGGCCTCGACCTTGATCAGCACCTGCCCGGCACCGGGCGCGGGCACGGGACGCTGCTCGGCGACGAGAACGTCCGGCGCACCCTTCCCTTGAATGGCGATGACGGTCATGGATTGCGGCAGTGCGGACATCAACAAGGCTCCTCGGCAATTTGGGCCTCATACGTGCCCGACCGGACGGCTTGAGACAAGCCGCTGAAGATGACAGGCTGACGCAACGGAGAAGAAGGCGCATGCGCCCGAGGTGTGGAGGAAGCGATGGATTGGGATGATCAGCGGCCCGCGCCGTCGAAGGCGATCGGCATCGGCGACAACCTCGAAACCCTGTCCGTCGGCGAGTTGGAGCAGCGCATCGCCGCCCTCACCGCCGAGATCGAGCGCGTGAAGGCTGAGTTGGCGAAGAAGCGCGCGCATGAGGCCGCGGCCAGCGCACTCTTCAAGAAATGAGGACTGGGGGTCAAGAAATGATGGCAGGACGAGTGTAACGGGCGCGGACCTCCGCACGCGCGCGCAGGGAACCGGCCAAATTCGCGCCGCGTTGGCCATGATCGGGCCGTGTGTCCGGCCCCGGTCGCCAACGGAGCCATGCCATGCCGAACACAATGCTCTTTCACACGGTCATGCCGAACGCCGCGCGGGTCCTGAGAGACGCCGGCGCCGCCTTCGCCCTCGCGGCTTTCCTGCTCGCCGTGAGTGTGCCGACCACCGTCCCGGCCCGCGAGCTGGACGTTCCCTACGTCCCGACGCCCCAGGCGGTTGTCGACAAAATGCTCGAGCTGGCGGATCTGAAGTCCGGCGAGGTGCTGCTCGATCTCGGCTCGGGCGACGGGCGCATCCCGATCACGGCCGCCAAGAAATACGGCGTCCAGGCCACGGGCGTGGACCTCAACCCCGTGCGCGTTCAGGAGGCGAACGAAAACGCGAAGCGCGAGCGCGTGACCGACAAGGTGACGTTCAAGGAGCAGGACCTGTTCGAGACCGACCTCACACAGGCCGACGTCATCACCATGTACCTGCTCACACGCATCAACATGAAGCTTCGCCCGCAACTGATGAAGTTGAAGCCGGGAACACGCATTGTATCTCACAGTTTTTCGATGGGCGATTGGCAGCCGGACAAGACCGTCCGCATCGACGGCCGCGACGTCTATTTGTGGATCGTAAAAGAAAATACGACCCAGGACGCCGGCCAGCGCACTGCAACGCAATAGAACGCCGGAATCCGAAGTTTCAGGACCGCCTACGGCAAGAAGATCATCACAACACTTCCGCCGTATTGACCGGGCTTTTGTGTCCCGATAGCATTCGCCTCCCTGAAACTTTGGAGTGGCTTCGACCGTCCGGTCGGCCGCAAACCCCGTGACCGACCTTTTGATTGTTGTGGGCCTCATTCTCGTGAATGGCCTTTTCGCCCTGTCCGAGCTGGCAGTGGTGTCTGCGCGACAACCCCGCCTCAAGGCCATGGCCGCAACCGGCCGGCGCGGCGCGGACAGCGCGCTCGCTCTTTCGGCAAATCCCGGCCGCTTTCTCTCCGCCGTCCAGATCGGCATTACGCTGATCGGCATCATCAACGGCGCTTATTCCGGCGAGACGTTCGGCGAATACGCGACGCAGGCGCTGCGCGACTACGGCCTTTCCGACACGGTCGCGACGTACCTGGGCTACGGCACCGTGATCGCGGTCATCACCTACCTGTCGGTGATCGTCGGCGAGCTCGTTCCCAAGAACCTTGCACTCAGGAACGCCGAAAGCATCGCCTGCGCCGTCGCGCCTCTGATGACGGCATTTTCGCGCATCGCGCGCCCCTTCGTCGGCCTGCTCGACACGTCGACCCGCCTCGTGTTCCGCCTGCTGGGCCAATCGGAAACGAGCGAAAGCCAGGTCTCCGACGAGGAGATCTCCATGGTGATCATGGAAGCGGAAGCCGCAGGCGTGCTCGAAAGCCACGAGCGCGAGATGATCTCCGGCGTCATGCGCTTGGCCGACCGGACCGTCGTCGGCCTGATGACGCCCCGCACCGACGTGGACTGGCTCGACGTGGCGACCACGCCGGAGGACATCAAGCAGCAGCTCATCGAGACGCCGCACTCCCTGATCCCGGTCGGCGAAGGCTCGATCGACACGCTGATCGGCGTCGTCCGCGCGCGCGAGCTGCTGGCGGCCATCCTGGCCGGCAAGCCGCTCGACATCCGCGCCTACATCCGCAAGGTGCCGATCATCCCCGAAACGATGGACGCCCTCGACGCGCTCGGCATCCTGCGCGAGGCCGACGTGCCGATCGCCCTCATCCACGACGAGTACGGCCATTTCGAAGGCCTCGTCTCGCCCGCGGACGTGCTGGAAGCGATCGTCGGTGCCTTCAAGTCCGAGGGCGAGGAGCCGAACGCCATCCAGCGCGACAACGGCTCGTGGCTGCTGGCGGGCGCGATGCCCGTGGACGAGATGGCCGCGCAGTTCGGCCTCGTCCTGCCCGAGAAGCGCGGCTACGCCACGGTGGCAGGCTTCGTCCTGGCGCAACTCCAGCATCTGCCGAAGACCGGCGAGTTCATCGAGAATAGCGGTTGGCGCTTCGAGGTCGTCGACCTCGACGGACGGCGCATCGACAAGGTGCTGGCCTCGCGCCTCGGCGCGGACGCGTGATTTTCCGCGAGCAGATGACCGGTTGGATACCGGTCGGATCACGCTGTGCCGGGATGGTGCGCGACGTTAACGGAGCCGCGCGCGAACTGATGAACGTAAAATCGATTCGAATACGTCAACTCTTAAGCTTTCGTTAGGGAACGGGGGGTATCCTCCTCGTCATCCAGTTACCTGGATCCCGGGTGGTGCCTAGCCACCCTGTTTGACGCCTCCCTGTTGACTTCTGAGCCGCCGTAAGGCGGCTCATTTTTTTTCGGCGCGTCTCTTGCAAGCCCACGAAGATCGTGTGGAAGCACCGTTTTGTCTCCTTTCTGGCCAATTTTGTTAACTCTGGCCTCTTAGGATCTCACAGTGCTAAGGTGATTATCGAGTAGGCGTCTGTATCAAAGCGTGTCATGAGCAACGGGTCCCGCGTAGAAAATCTGTTCGCAGCCAAAGGTGAGACCGTTTCCTTTGGTGAGCGTTTCCAAGCCTCGGAGCAATTCGACCGAGTCTTCAGTGAGGGCATGGCCCTCGTCGAGCGGGCGGCCGCCTACCTCGACGGCGACGGACGCCGCGAATCCAAAGGTCTCCCCAGCGCCATCACGGTTCTTTATGCGACGGAAAGCATGCGCCTCACGACGCGCCTGCTCGAGCTCGCCTCCTGGCTCTTGATCCGCCGCGCCCTGAAGGAAGGCGAGATCACCGCCGAGCAGGCCGAGGCCAAGCGCGCCCGCATCAAGCTGCAGACGCTCGGCCGTCCCGCCCACACCAAAGGCTTCGCCGAGCTGCCGCTCGGCCTGCGCGATCTGATCGAGGCGAGCTTCATGCTGCACGATCGCATCGTCCAGCTCGACCGCGCCATGCTGCCCCCCGTCGAGGACGTGGAGCAGGCCCCGCACATCAATCCGGTCGCCTCGCAGATCAACACGCTGGAGCTCGCCTTCGCAGGCGCCGGCGCGCGCGTCGCGGCCCGCTGACCCCACCGTTTCTAAGCCCCAAGCACCAAAAAGAAGGCCCGGCAAATCTGCCGGGCCTTCTTTCGTTCAATGGACGAACATCTGCGCTGAAGAACCCCGCGCAGCCGGGCAAGAGGATTAGAAGATGCCTTCGAACTTCTTCTTGAAGCGCGAGAGACGGCCGCCGCGGTCCATGAGGCGCTGGTCGCCGCCGGTCCACGCCGGATGCGACGACGGATCGATATCGAGATGCAGCTCGTCACCTTCCTTGCCGTAGGTCGAATAGGTCACGAACTGCGTGCCATCGGTCATCTTGACCGTGATCTGATGGTAGTCGGGATGCACTTCGGCGTCTTTTTTCATAACCGGGCTCGCTCAAAACAACTGGGACCCATCGGGTTTGCAGCGCATCACCTGCGCAAATGCACCCCGAACTGGCGGCACGCCCGCCAATGGCAGGGCCCCGAATTTCTGGATGCGCTTCTATAGTCGAGATGCCTGCGCCAGACAAGCTTCGAAAAATGCGGCCCACGGAAGCACTTAGGGGTATCCGACCCGGAAGGGGCGCGCCCCGTGGCATTCTGCGCGTCGGCCCGCCGAAACGTTGACGCCGGGGGCGAATGTCACGCATGGTCAAAATAACAGCAGACACCATAAGGTGCGGCGAGGAAACGCTGAATTCGAGAGGCCCGAGTTGAGCCTGACTGAGAAGACCGGGGAGACGCCGCGCGACACCGCTGCGGCCGCGACCGACGACACCTCCGCGAGCCGTCGTTCGCTCCGTCCCCTGCTGGCGCTCAAGCCCTATCTTTTGCGCCACCCCGGCCGGCTGGCCGGCGCCGGCATCGCGCTGGTGGCCTCGGCCGCCGCCATGCTCGCCGTGCCGATGGCCGTGCGCCGCATGATCGACCACGGCTTCGGCGCCAAGGACGGCGCCATGATCGACCAGTATTTCATGATGCTGATCGTGATCGGCATCGTGCTCGCGGTGGCCAGCGCCTCGCGCTTCTATCTCGTCAACTGGATCGGCGAGCGCGTGGTGGCGGACCTCCGCTCCGACGTCTTCGCCCACCTTGCGCGCCTCGGGCCCGACTTCTACGAGCGCACGCACTCGGGCGAGGTCATGAGCCGCCTCACCGCCGACACGACGCAGGTGAAGGCCGTCGCGGGATCGGCGATCTCGCAGGCGCTGCGCAACACCATCATGCTGATCGGCGCGCTCGCGATGATGCTCGTCACGAGCCCGAGCCTGTCGCTGCTCGTCCTCGTCGCCATCCCCATCATCGTGCTGCCGCTGATCGGCTACGGACGCATGGTGAAGCGCCTCTCGCGCCGCGCGCAGGACACGCTGGCCGAAGCCTCCGCCTACGCCGCCGAGAACCTCGCCGCCGTGCGCACCATGCAGGCGTTCGGCCACGAGACCGCCGTCGCCGATCGCTTCACGACCTCGGTCGAGCGCGCCTTCACGGCCGCGCGCGATCGCATGCGCGCCCGCGCCGGCCTCACCGGCCTCGTCATCGTGCTCGTCGTGACCAGCATCGTCGGCGTGCTGTGGTACGGCTCCGCCTCCGTCATGAGCGGCGAGATCACCGCCGGCCGTCTCGGCCAGTTCGTGATCTATGCGCTGTTCGCGGCCGGCGCCCTCGGCGAGCTCTCCGAGGTCTGGGGTGAAACGACCCAGGCCGCGGGCGCCGCCGAGCGCATCACGGAATTCCTGACCATCGCGCCCGAGATCACCTCGCCGCCGAACCCGGTGCCCTTGCCGAAGCCGGTCAAAGGCGAGATCGAGTTCCGCAACGTGCGCTTCGGCTACACGAACCGCCCCGGCGTCTCGGCGCTCGACGGCATCTCGTTCCGCGTGACGCCGGGCGAGCGCGTCGCCCTCGTCGGCCCCTCGGGCGCGGGCAAATCCACGATCCTCAATCTGCTGCTGCGCTTCTACGATCCGACCGCCGGACAGGTGCTGCTCGACGGCCTCGACATCCGCTCGCTGGCGCTCGAGGAGCTGCGCGCCGCGTCGGCCCTGGTGCCGCAGGAGGTCGCGCTCTTCGCCGACACCGTCGCCGAGAACATCCGCTACGGCACGCCAGGCGCCGCCGAAACCGACGTCGTGCGCGCAGCCGTCGCCGCCCAGGCCGACAGCTTCATCCGCGCCCTTCCCGAAGGCTACGACACTCGCCTCGGCGAGCGCGGCGTGTCGCTCTCCGGCGGACAGCGCCAGCGCATCGCCATCGCGCGTGCCATTCTGAAGAACGCCCCCGTCCTGCTGCTCGACGAAGCCACCAGCGCCCTCGATACCGAGAACGAGGTCGCCGTGCAGAAGGCGCTCGAAACGCTGACCAAGGGCCGCACGACGATCGTCGTCGCGCATCGCCTCTCGACCGTGCAGTCCGCCGACCGCATCCTCGTGATCGACAAGGGCCACATCGTCGAGAGCGGCACCCATGCCGAGCTGGCCAAGAAGAGCGGCCTTTACGCGCGCCTGTCGGAATTGCAGTTCGGCAGCGAGGCCGCGGAGTAGTTCGCGCCTCTTCGGTCCCGCACCTACTCGGCCACGTTCTGCAGCGAGGCGGCCGCGGCCGACGTCTGGCCGTGCCGCGCGAGCACGGCGCGCGCCTGATCGACCACGGCATCCGCGATCGCCGCATGTCCTTCGGCCGAGGGGTGGAACGCGCCCGAATAGGTCGCCGCCAGCAGCACCTGGAACCACGAGAAGCTCTGCAGCTTGAGCACCTTCTGCATCACCGAGCCGGCGACATGGAAGTTGCCGGTCAGGAACGCATCGTTCGGCGTACGGAACCAGCGCCGCCGCGGGGCGTACGGCTGGAAGAGCGCGGGATTATAGGGCTCCCACACATCGCCCTTGCGCCGCGGCAGGCGCAGATCGTCCACCATCGGGCCGAGCCCGGTCGTGTGACCGGCACAGAGCCCCCGCCCCACGAACGTCTTGCGATGCTCCGAAACGAACGTCCAGCCGTGCGCCTTCGCGCTCGTCTGCATGATCTGGTCGAGCTTGTCCGCCAGCCACGAGCTCGACAGCGCCGCCTTCTGCGTGATCGCGAATTCCTCGAACACGTCCATGCCCGCCGCCCCGTCGGCGCACATGAGGCCCTGGTCGTCCAGCAGCGCGAACGGCGGATAGGAGGTGAGGATCACGCGATCGCTCTCCTCCCACGGGATATGGAGAATGCCGTGCAGCGCGCGGTTCATCGCCTTGTAGCGCTGATCGAGCCGCGTCAAGAGCTCCTGGCTCTCCTTGTTGCCGTGCACCTGCCCGAACCAGCCGCCGAGGCTGCGCACGAGCGACTGATCGGAGAGGACGGCATTCGCGACGAGGCGCGCGAACCCGATGTCGTTGCCGCCGACCGACAGCATCAGGAGATCGATCTTGCGCGCCTGCTCCGCGGGACACTTCGCCAGCACGAGCCCGCCCTGCAGCTCGGGAATGACGCCGTGCATGTGATAGGCTTCGGGCATGTCGATGGTGGGCGCCTCGCGCCGTCCGCACTGCGCGTCCGCGGCCGCCGAGATCTGCGAAAGATCCGGCGGCGTCGGCACCCACTCGTTGCCCTTGTAGCGCAGGAAGAGCCCCCACGTGACCTCCGCGCCCGAGCACGCAAAGCCCGCATAGGTGACCGCCCGGTGCGGATCCTCGACCGCAAGCTCGAGCGCCGCGCGCAACTGGTAGGAGTAGAGCGAGCGGTGGCAGGCCTGGTCGAGCCAGCGCGCGTTCTGCTTGACGAACGCGTCGTCGCCCACCTGCTTCCAATCGCCGACGCGCGCCGGATACCCACTGAGCTGCCCCGTGCCGCCGCTCTTGCCGTAGGAGATCATGCGCTCCGGCGAGAACCGCACCGGCACGTCCGGATTGCCCTCGCCCGAGCCGAAGCTGTCGCCGAGCCCGACGACGAAGATGTCGCGCACCTTGACCTCGGTCGAGGCGACCGTCACGCCGCCGATCTCGACGCGGACCGAGAGCCCCGAAGGATAAGGCGCCACGAAGAACACGGGCTCGCCGCAGGGCCGCGTCAGCAGGCTCTCCCCACCGTCGCCCGCGCCATCCCCGATCGGCGAGGTGATCCAGCGGCAATCGACCGACGGCTCGGGAACGCCGCGCACCGACAGCACGACGCGGTGCTGCTTGGGATTGATGTAGTCCTCGCCGTTCGGGCAGGTGTAGCGATTGCGCGCCGACGCCCAGCACGTGTTCTTGTAGACCCCTTCCGCCCATCCGGCCTCGAACTTGCGCGACAGCGCATGCTCCGCCGCCAGCACGGGCGCGGAGCGGCGCTGCTCGGCCGCGAGCGCCAGATAGGCCTCGCGATGGATGTCGGTATCCTTGGGATCGGCGAAGAAGCGGAACGGATTTTCGACGCGCCAGTCGATCTCGACCGACGTCAGCGCCACGAGATCGTCGATGCCGAGGGTCGGGGCCGCGTCCGACGCCGCCGGAGGAACCGCGCCCGGATACGGCGCATCGGCCCCCGGCGAGGCTTCACCCGGGGGCGGCGCGGCGCTCCGATCGAAGTCGTCGCCGGGCCACGGATAGGGTCCGGGCTGCTCCTGCGCCAGGCCGGTGTCGGCACTGAACAGGACGGCCGCGCCGCTCAAGGCGGCGGCCACCACGGTGAGCCAGAATGGTGCCCTCAATCGCAACATTCCTCTTCCCATCGGATTAGACTGGCGACGCCATCACACACGCCCGCGCCAGTGAGCGAACCACAGCCGCCAGACACGCGAAAGCGGAGAAATGTCCGCAACCGCTTCCAAAACGTCACGGCCCGGCGCCAGAGCCGCGGCAAGATAGCTCTCCGCAAGCGCCAGCGGCAGGAACGCGCCGAGCGCGTCCCGGCTGAGCCCCGCAGACGACGCGCGGAACCGCGCGAGCGCGGCGCGCGCCTCGCGCGCCAGCTCGCCCATGATGGCGCGGGCGGCGTCACGAGCGTCCGCCGCCGCGCATCCGCGCGGATCGCGCGCGAAACGCAGGTATTCGGCCGGAACCGGCAAACGACCATGCGCAAGATGCTGTGGCAGGGTGAGGGCAAGCCGCGTCAAAGCGAGCGCCCGCGCGCCCGCGTCGAGCATGACCGCCGGGAGAGCGCCGCGGTCGACGCCAACAATGTCCAAAGCAAGGCGAAGGGCCGCGCCCTCCGTCTCGTCGACATAGGCATCGAGCTCGCGCAGGTCCTGAAGGCCGTCCTCGTAGAGCTCGCGGCCGTACCCGTCGATGGGCGCGAGCACGGTTGCGAGGTCGAGCCCGCGCCGCCGGACCATCTCGCGCAGCGCGTCCGCCACGGGGTGGCCGCTGGCCCCTTCGGCGGAAAGGGCATCGCGCCACCACTGCAATCGGATTTCGCCCGCGAGGGCTTCCCGTATCATCAGCGGAACGCGCTGGATCTCGCCCAGATAGGCCGCCAGCACGACGAGATCGTCACGCGCCCGGCTCGGCGCCAGCAGCGCGGAGAGGTAGCGGTCGCGCTCGTAGGCGCGGGCGGCATCGCGCACGTCGCGCGACGGCGGGCGGGGAGACGGGGTGTCATCGGTCATGCGGCCATGGATAGCCGAGGTCTTGGCCTCACGCGACCGCGATGAGAGCCGCAGCGACCGGCCGGCCCTCGGCGAGCAGAACGTTGTAGGTGCGCGCCGCAGCGCCCGTGTCCATGGCTTCGACCCAGATGCCGCGCGCTTCACAGGCGGCCTTGAGCGGGCGCGGCGCGAAGACGAGCTGCCGTCCCGTGCCGAGCAGCAGCAGGGGCACCGTGCTCCCCAGCGCCAGCACGTCCCCGAGGTCGGCTTCCGCGAGCCCCTCCATCGACGTGATGGACCACGCCCAGATGCCGGTCGGCAGGCACAGGATCGAGCCCTTGTGGCTCATGCCGCCGAACCGGAAGCCCCCGTTTCCGTAGGCTTCGATGGGAACCTGGCTCGGAAGATGCGCCCGGTCGGCCATCAGTTTTAGGGACGCGCGGCCGCGCCGTCCGCCTTCGACGTGCCCGACTTCTCGTCCGACCAGTCGCGCTTGATGCCGAGGAAGTCGATCACCGGCGCCGAGACGAAGATCGACGAGTAGGTGCCGATGATCACGCCGAACAGCATCGCGAACGTGAAGTTGCGGATCACCTCGCCGCCGAGGAAGAACAGCGCCAGCAGCACCGCGATCGTCGTCACGCCCGTGAGGATGGTGCGCGACAGCGTCTCGTTGATCGAGAGATTGAGGAGCTCCGTCAGCGGCATTTTCTTGTACTTGCGCAGGTTCTCGCGGATGCGGTCGGCCACGACGACCGAGTCGTTGACCGAATAGCCGAGAATGGTCAGCAGCGCGGCGACGATGGCGAGATCGAACCCGAGCTGGAACAGCGAGAAGATGCCCGCGGTCACGAGCACGTCGTGGAAGAGCCCGAGCACGACCCCCACCGAGAACTGCCACTCGAACCGGAACCACACGTACATCACGATGGCGACGATCGAGGCCAGAACGGCGATCAGGCCCGTCATGCGCAGCTCGCTCGAAACGGCGGGTCCCACCACCTCGATGCGGCGCTGATCGAAATCCGGTCCCAGCGCCTCCAGCACCTTCTTGGCCGCCTGCTGCTGTGCGTCGTCCTCGCCCGGCTGCTGCTCGATGCGGATCAGCGCGTCCGCTTCGGTGCCGAAGCTCTGGATCTGCACATCGCCGAGGCCGAGCCCGTTGAGCTTGTCGCGCATCTGCGAGA
This sequence comes from uncultured Hyphomicrobium sp., assembly GCA_964386545.1. GTDB lineage: Bacteria > Pseudomonadota > Alphaproteobacteria > Rhizobiales > Hyphomicrobiaceae > Hyphomicrobium_C. Next base: position 57,336 of record CAYLSI010000006.1, on the reverse strand, counting down.
TGTCGGCCGAGCCGGACTTCGCCCGCACCTCGATCAGCGAGCCGCCCTTGAAGTCCACGCCGAAGTTGAAGCCCTTCACCAGGATGATCGCGAGCGACACCGCCATCGCGACGAAGGAGAGCGCGACGCAAAGGTTCTTGAACTTCATGAACGGCAACTGCGTGCCGTGCGGGAAGAAATCGTTGCCCTTGAAGTCAGGGACAAGAAACATCGGAATACCTTCTCACATCACGAGCGAATGTTGTTCTCCGGGCCGCACCGAACGGCCCGGATCGGCCTCCCTGGATCGAGCGTCCCTAGATCGGCACGTCCATGGTCCGGCCCTTCGTCCTTGCGTTCTTGACCCACAGGGCGACCAGCAGCCGCGTCACCGTCACGGCCGCGAATACCGACGTGATGATGCCGAGCGTCAGCGTCACCGCGAAGCCGCGGATCGGGCCCGAGCCGAGCCAGAACATGATGACGGCCGCCGCAAGCGTGGTGAGCTGGCTGTCGAGAATGGTCACGAACGCCTTCTGGAAGCCCGCCTCGATGGCGGCGATGGCCGTCCGTCCGGCGCGCAGCTCCTCGCGCATGCGCTCGTAGATGAGCACGTTCGCATCGACGGCCATGGCGATCGTGAGCACGAAGCCCGCGATGCCAGGCAGCGTCAGCGTCGTGCCGATGAGCGACATCAGGGCAAGGATCATGATGCCATGCACGAGCAGGCCCAGCACGGCGTAGACGCCGAAGGTGCCGTAGGCCAGCACCGTGAGGATGACAGTCGCGATCAGCCCGACGATGCCGGCGAGCTGGCCGGCCTCGATGCTGTCCGCGCCGAGCGAGGGACCGACGGTCCGCTCCTCGACGATCGTGAGCTTCGCGGGCAGTGCGCCAGACCGGAGCTGGATCGCGAGGTTGTTCGCGCTCTCGACCGTGAAGTTGCCCGAGATCTGGCCCGAGCCGCCGAGGATCGCCTCGCGGATGACGGGCGCCGAGATCACCTTGTCGTCGAGCACGATCGCGAACGGCTCGCCGACGTGGTTCTTCGAGAAGTTGCCGAACTTGCGCGCGCCCGACTGGTTGAACCGGAAGCTGATCACCGGCGCGTTGGTCTGGTGCTCGAAGGCCGGCTGCGAGTCGACGAGGTCGTCGCCCTGCACCACCGGCACCTCCTGCAGCACGTAGGCCGCCGGATAGCCCTCGGCCGCTTCCTTCTCGTCCGCCTCGTAGATCTTGTAGCCCATCGGCGGGCGCGTGAGCTTCGCTTCGTCCGCCGTCACCGTCGGGTGGACGGCATGGAAGGTCAGCTTCGCGGTCTTGCCGATCAGCTCCTTGAGCTGCGTCGTGTCGGTGAGGCCCGGATACTGGACGAGGATGCGGTCGCGGCCCTGGCGGACCACCGTCGATTCCGCCGTGCCCATCGCGTTGACGCGCCGGTTGATCGTCTCGATCGACGCGGCCGCCGCGTGCGAGACGCGCTCCTGAAGACCGTAGGACGTCGGCTTGATGAGAACCACGCCGGCCTCGCCGCCGCGCTCGACCTCGACGTCGTTGCCGCTGGTGCCGAGAATGGTGTTGCCGATCGGCTGGATGAGCTTGCGCAGCTCCTTCACGGCCTGCTCGCCGTCCTCGGGCTTGACGAGGCGCACCTGCACCGCATTGCCAGCGACGCCGATGGCCGAGAAGCCGATCTTCGCGTCGCGCAGGTTCCGGCGCGCGTCTTCACGCAGGTTGTTGAGCCAGTCCTTCTCGAGCTCTTTCGTATCGAGCGCCAGCAGCAGATGTGCGCCGCCCTGCAGGTCGAGGCCGAGCGGCATCTGCCGTTTCGGCATGAAGCCCGGCAGCGACGCCAGCGTTTCCTTGGACAGGAAATTCGGCAGCGCGCAGAGAATTGCGGCGAAGATCGTTGCCAGGATCGCGAAGATCTTCCAGCGCTCGAAGTGCAGCATGAGGGAGCGTACCTTGCCCTGCGTGTTGAAGTGCGTGTCGAGTTCGAAGTCCGGGCGGACGCCGCGTGCGTCCGCTCGCGTCTTAAGATTTCGTGACGGACTGGTCTTTCACGGGCTCGCCCTTGGAGCGCACGTCGAGAAGGGTGCTCTTGAGCACGCGGACCTTGAGCGTGTCGCTGAGATCGACGTCGACCTCGTCCGAGCCGTCCGGCACGCGCGAGACCTTGCCGATGAAGCCGCCCGACGTCACGACCGTGTCGCCCCGGCGAACGCGCTCGATCATCTCCCGGTGCTGCTTCTGCCGCTGGCTCTGCGGACGGATGACCAGGAAGTAGAAAATCAGAACCATCAGCAGCATCGGGATGAGAAGCCCGGTGAAGGGGTCTCCCATCGGGCTGGAGCTCTGCGCAAAAGCGGGCGAAATGAACATGATGAGTGGTCCTTGCCGGATCTCTCGGATGATGGGATGAAGCGAAAATAGGGACGGTCTTGACGGAGGTCCTCCTCCGCAAGCTCGCCCGCCTGAGATCGGCCGCGACTATAGAGCCCAGCGCCCGGTTTGCAACCCTCCGGCCAAGTCGTCCGAGGCCCGCGACACGGAGGGGCTGGCGCGGACGTGACGCGACGATAGAGTGGCGGCGCTAATCCCGCAAAATCCGAAATAAACGCCCAGAATTCAAGGCAGCACGAGCATGAGCGACGACCAGCGCCACATCGCACTTCTGGAACGGATCGCCGCCGCCCTGGAGCGGCTGGCCCCGGCGCAGCCGGTGCAACCCAGCTTCGAGGGCGCCGACGCCTTCGTCTGGAACGCCGCGACGCTCAGCTTCCAGGCGGTGCCGTCCGTGAACCGCATCCCGCGCGAGCTGCTGCGCGGCATCGAGGGATCGGCCCGCCAGCTCCTGGAGAACACCCAGCGCTTCGCCCGCGGCCTGCCCGCCAACAACGCGTTGCTCTGGGGCGCCCGCGGCATGGGCAAATCCAGCCTCGTCAAGGCGGTGCACGCCGAGGTCGCGGAGGAGGCGGCCGGACAGGGCGGCCTCAAGCTGATCGAGATCCACCGCGAGGACATCGCCACCCTGCCCGCATGCCTCGCCATGCTGCGCGCCGCGTTGCACCGCTTCATCGTGTTCTGCGACGACCTCTCCTTCGACCGCGACGACACGAGCTACAAGTCGCTCAAGGCCGTGCTCGAAGGCGGCATCGAGGGCCGCCCCGCCAACGTGCTCTTCTACGCGACGTCGAACCGCCGCCATCTGATGCCGCGCGACATGGTCGACAACGAGCGCTCGACCGCCATCAATCCGTCCGAGGCCATCGAGGAGAAGGTGTCGCTCTCGGACCGCTTCGGCCTCTGGCTCGGCTTCCACAACTGCAGCCAGGACGACTACATCGCCATGGTCGAAGGCTACGCCAAGCACTTCGGCCTGCCGGTGGCGCACGACGAGCTGGTCCGCGACGCGCTCGAATGGAGCATCACGCGCGGCGGCCGATCGGGCCGCGTCGCCTGGCAGTTCACGCAGGATCTCGCCGGCCGCCTCGGCAAGACGCTCGACAGCCCGAAGAGCTGACGGCGCCCCAGCCCGGCTCACGAAAAAACGGGACGCAGCTCACGCTGCGCCCCGCCGACCGCACTCCGGAATTTCTGTCAGAGAAGCGAACGGATCAGAGCCGTTCCATAAAGGGCGACGGGTCCACCGGCTTCTGGCCCTGGCGCAGCTCGAAGTGCACCTGCGGCTGGTCCACCTGGCCCGTACGTCCCACCTTCGCGATCACCTGGCCGCGCTTGATGCGGTCGCCGCGCTTGACGAGGATCTCGTCCGCATGCGCGTAAGCCGTCACCCAGCCGTTGTCGTGGCGCACCAGCACGAGGTTGCCGTAACCTTTCAGCTCGTCGCCCGCATACGCGACGACGCCGCTCTCGGCCGCATGCACGTCCGTGCCCATCGGCGCCGAGAGGTTCACGCCGTCGTTGTGCGTGCCGTCGGGGCGCGGGCCGAACCCGCTGATGACCTTGCCCGAGACGGGCCAGCGCAGGCGGCCCGTGTCCGCCACCGAGCCCGCGTTCTGGACCTTGGACGGCGTGACCGCGTCGTTGGCCGAGCCCGGCGTCTCCACCTTGGCGACCGCGCCGCTGCCGTTCAAAAGCGTCGGCTGCTGCGAGGAGGACGAATGCGGCGGGCTCGTCACCTCGCCGAGCTGCACGGCGCCCGAAGGGGCCGACGGCGTGGCGTGAGGCGGAGCCTGTGCGGACGGCGGCGGAGCCGAATAGGCCGGCGGCGGGGTCGCTTCCGCGACCGCCTGAGGCGCGTCGCCGCGGCCGGGCAATCGCAGAACCGTACCAGGCTTCACCTTCCGCGAGTCCGCGATGCCGTTGTAGCGCTCGAGGTCCGAGAGCTTCACGCCATGCTGGCGCGCGATGCCGTAGAGGCTGTCGCCCGAACGCACGGTGTAGCTTCCCGTCCAGTCGGACGGCGCATCCACCGGCGCGGCCGCGACCGGCTCCGGCCGGTCCTCGATCTCGCGCGCGGGACGCGCCGTGTGCGTCGCGGCACCCGCCCCGCCATCGCCATGCGCGCCCGCCGGCAGATAGAGCTTCTGGCCCGGCTTGATGCTGGGCGACGAAAGGTTGTTGGCCGTCATCAACTCGCTGAGCGAGACCTTGTGCCGGCGCGAGAGCCCGTAGAGCGTATCGCCGGGACGGACCTCGATCATGTCGCCCTTGGCGCCCGTATCGCGCGCGGCGAGCGGCGGAACGACGCCGGACGGCGCGCGGCCAGCATCAGACGCGCCGCGTTGGCCGTAGGCGTTGCCGTACGCATTGCCATTCGAGGCGCCGTACTGCGGAGCCGGCTGCGCGCCGTAGCTCGGCTGGCGCTGCGGCGGCTGCTGATAGGGCGGTTGCTGGTAGGATGGCTGGCGGTTGGGCTCGATGGCGCTGGTCGTGAAGCTCTCCTTCCGCGGCGGCGGGAGATCCGAGCGCGCCACGTCGCGACCGCCACCGTTGTAGGAGCGATCGTAGGAGCCGGCGGAGCCGAATTCGTTGGATTGGGAGCGTCCCGAGGTGCCGGAGTCGGCATGTGCGCGCGCGCCTTCGGGATTGCCGAGGTCGAAGCGGGCGATGTCGGCGCTGCAGCCTGCGAGGACAGCGGCGGAGGCGAGCACCAGCACGGTCCCGAAACGCTCGACGCGCGCAATTCGATGACATTTACGCAAGGAACTTAACATGCCACACACCCTAACTACCCTCTCCAGGTAACCCTTAACCGGTTAAGCAAACCTTAACGGCGGGTCAGATCGCGCCTGGAGCATTTGGGGGGCGCTCTAGCCGCGGGGCTGGCGGAGCAATTTCAAACCGTCGAGAGCTGAAAAAACATCGATCCGCGCACACTCCTCCGTACGCCGCGATTGTGCTGCGATGACGGAGAAATGTCGGCGACTTGACGACGATATCCGCAGGGCCCGCGCCGGCCCGCCACAATCGCGGGACGCAGGTTCGGCGCGCTTTAGCCGGCGTCCTTGAGCGGCTTCGGCCGGTCGAGCGAGAGCTTGGACGCCATCGCCTCGCGCACGGTTTCGTGCGTGAGGTTGAGGTGCAGCGGCGTCACCGAGACGAGGCCGTCGGCGATGGCGCGCAGGTCCGTGCCCTGCGGCGGGTCCGACCGGCGGCGTTCGAAGCCGACCCAGAAATAAGGATCGCCCCAGGTGTCGGCGCGTTCCTGGATGTGGAGCCCGCCCTGGTCGCGCCGGCCCTGCCGCGTCGCCACGATGCCGCGCACGGCGTCCGGCGCGAGGTCCGGATAGTTGACGTTCATGAGCGTCATGGCCGGCCACTCGGAGGCCATGAGCTGCTCCACGATGTGCGGGCCGTACTCGAGCGGCGTCTTCCAGTGCTGCTTGCCCTCGGGATCGAAACCGATCGTGAGGCTCATGGCGATCGAGCGGATGCCGAGCAGCGTGCCTTCCATGGCGCCCGCGATCGTTCCCGAGTAGGTGACGTCCTCGGCGAGGTTCGCCCCGTGATTGACGCCCGACAGCACGAGGTCCGGCATCTTGTCCTTGAGCACGTGCTTGACGCCCATGATCACGCAGTCGGCCGGCGTGCCGCGCACGGCGAAGGCCCGCTCGCCGATCTCGCGGTAGCGCAGCGGCACCTGCAGCGTCAGCGCGTGCGAGGCGCCGGACTGGTTCATCTCCGGCGCGACGATCCAGACGTCGTCCGACAACGCCTTGGCGATCTGGTGCAGCACCGAAAGACCGTGCGCCCCTGCCCCGTCGTCGTTCGTCACCAGAATACGCATCGTCGCTCCACGTCTCCGCAGCCGGACAAGCCGCGGACTAAGCCTTCTTGATCTCCGCGAGGCCACCCATGTAGGGCCGCAAGACTTCCGGAATTATGACGGATCCGTCCGCCTGTTGATAGTTTTCCAGCACCGCGACCAGCGTGCGCCCCACCGCCAGACCCGAGCCGTTCAGCGTATGGACGAACTGCGGCTTGCCGTCCGGCCCACGGAAGCGTGCTCCCATGCGCCGCGCCTGGAAGTCGCCGCACACCGAGCACGACGAGATCTCGCGATAAGCATCCTGTCCCGGCAGCCAGACCTCGATGTCGTACGTCTTGCGCGAGGCGAAGCCCATGTCGCCCGTGCAGAGCAGCATCGTGCGGAACGGCAGCCCGAGACGCTTCAGCACCTCTTCGGCGCAGGCCGTCATGCGCTCGTGCTCGTCGCCGCTCGCCTCCGGCGTCGTGATCGAGACCAGCTCCACCTTCGAGAACTGATGCTGGCGGATCATGCCGCGCGTATCGCGCCCGGCCGCCCCCGCCTCCGAGCGGAAGCACGGCGTCCACGCCGTCATGCGCATCGGAAGCTGGGCTTCGTCGAGCATGCTCTCGCGCACGATGTTGGTGAGCGAGACCTCGGCCGTCGGGATAAGCCAATAGCCGTTCGTCGTCTGGAACAGATCCTCGGCGAACTTCGGCAGGTTGCCGGTGCCGTAGGCCGCCTCGTCGCGCACCAGCAGCGGCGGGTTGACCTCCGTGTAGCCGTTCGTCTCCGTCTGCAGGTCGAGCATGAACGAGCCCAGCGCCCGTTCGAGCCGCGCGATGGCGCCCTTGAGGAACACGAACCGCGCGCCCGAGACCTTGCCCGCCGTCTCGAAATCCATGAGCCCCAGCGCTTCGCCGATCTCGAAGTGCTGCTTCGGCTGGAAGTCGAACGTGCGCGGCGTGCCGACACGGCGGACTTCCTTATTGTCCTTCTCGTCCTGACCGACGGGTACGTCCTCGCGCGGCAGGTTCGGAATGACGGAGAGCGCGTCGGTGAGCGCCTTGTCGAGCCGGCGCTCCTCCTCCTCGCCCTTGGCGATGACGTCCTTGAGCTCGGCGACCTCCGCCATGAGCTTGGCGGCCAGCGCCTCGTCCTTCGCGCCCTTGGCCTTGCCGATCTCCTTCGAGGCCGCGTTGCGGCGGCTCTGCGCGTCCTGCAGCTTGGTGACGTGCTGGCGGCGCGCGTCGTCGAGCTGGGCGAGCTTTGCCGACAACGGCTCGAGCCCGCGGCTCTTCAAGCCGGCGTCGAAAGCCTCGGCGTTGTCTCTGATCCATTTGATGTCGAACACGGGAAAGGTCCTCGGGCGAAGTCGCGAAAGTTGCCTGTCCTATAGGCCGCCACGCGAGGCCGGTCCAGACGGCGAAAGTCACGTCGAGGACGCATCCCGTGCCGCCTCGGCCGTCGCGCGCTGCTTCTCGACCCAGGAGACCGCCCAGATCGAGAACTCGTAGAGCAGCGTCGTCGGCAGAGCCATGATGATCATGCTGAGCGCATCCGGCGGCGTCAGGATCGCCGCCACGGCGAAAATGCCGACGATGGCGAACCGCCGCCCGTTGCGCAGGGTATCGGCCGTCACGATGCCGGCCCGCGCCAGCAGCGTCAGCACCACCGGAAGCTGGAAGCAGAGCCCGAAGCCGAAGATCAGCGTCATGATCAGCGACAGGTACTCGGACACCTTCGGCATCAGCTCGATGGTGGCCGGGCCGCTCGCGCTGGCCGAATGGGCCAGCCCCATCGAGAACTTGATGAGGATCGGCATGGCGACGAAATAGACGACCGCCGCGCCGAGCACGAAAAACACCGGCGTCGCGATGAGATACGGCAGGAACGCGCGCCGCTCGTTCTTGTAGAGGCCCGGCGCGACGAACTTGTAGATCTGCGTCGCCACCACCGGGAACGAGAGGAACGCCGCGCCGAACATGGCGAGCTTCAGGTGCGTGAAGATCTGCTCGAGGAAATGCGTCGCGATCAGGCGCACGTGGTCGCTGCCCGACGCCCAGACGTAAGGCCACACCAGCACGTCGTAGATGTGCCGCGCGACCGTGAAGCAGAGGAGGAACGTCGCGAAGAACGCGAGCGCCGAATAGATGAGCCGCCGGCGCAGCTCGATCAGATGATCGAGGAGCGGCGCCTTGGAAGCGTCGATGTCGTCCTGGCCGGGGCGCGGAAGCTGCTCTTGCATGTCACGCGGTTCCGGACTTGGTCGGCTGGTGGGACGGATCGGCGCCGGAAGCGTCGGCAGCCGAGGTGGTGGTGGGCGCGGGCGACGTGGCGGCAGGCTCTGCGCTGGCCGGAGCGTCCGCGCCCGCCGGCTTCGCACCGGCAGCCGGCGCACCCAGCGACGGCGGATCGACGCGGGCCGCCTGCTTCACGCTGTCCACGCTGCGTGTCGCCTCGTCGAGCGAGGCCTTCACGCCGTCGCTGACGGCGCGCATCTCTTTCTGGATCTCGTCCATCTCGGCTTCGCGCAGCGCCTGCTCGAACACCGAGCGGAACTCGTTGGCCTGCCGGCGCACCACGCCGAGATAGCGGCCGAGCGTGTTGAGAAAGCGCGGCAGCTCCTTCGGCCCCACGAAGATCAACGTGACGAGGCCGAGGATAAGGAGCTCGCTCCAGCTAACGTCGAACATGGATATGTCCAGTACAGCGCACGAAGTGGAGGCCGGTTCGTCGCAAGACAATGCGACCACTCGGGAACTGAGCGCGGACCGCGCACGGCGCCCCGAGACGGCAGGACAGCGTGACCGGCACGCCGGGCCGCGCCCGACGCGCCCAGGGCAAGCCTCAGCCCGCCTTCGAACGGTCCCGTTCGACGCTCTCGCGCGCCGCGTTGTCGATGACCTTGGGATCGGCAGTCGGCGTCTCGTCCTCCGCCAAGCCCTTCTTGAAGCTCTTGATCCCGCGCGCCACGTCGCCCATCAGGTCAGAGATCTTGTTGCGGCCGAACAGTAGAACCACGATCACAAGCAGCAACAGAAGATGGGTCGCACTCAACCCCATGAAATGGCCTCCTTCCCGGCCGCCGGCACCCCAACGGGAATGCCAATTTTGCGGGCACTATTGCAGAAACACCCGCCTGCCGCAAGCGCGGCTCCCTGCAGGAAGTGGGGCTTACATTCTTGAAATTCAAGTCGTTTCGAAACCGATGGCCGGGAACAGCAGGATCTGTTCGGCGTCGATCGAGAGGCGCACTTCCGCCCCCGCCGCCGCGCCATCGGCGGGCGCCGCGCGTACGAACAGCGGCGCCTCGAACCCTTCGACCGCAACCTCGTAACGCATGACGTCGCCCAGAAATTTGGCGCTCCGCACGACACCGCGAAGCGTGGGGCCATGAAGCGCGCGGCCGTTTCCGCGGCCTTCGGGCCCAAGCCCGACGCCGCGCTGGCGGATGCAGAGAACCGCATCCGTCCCGTCGGCGAGCCCGGACGCCGGAAGGCGGCCGAACGGCGTCGCGACCTCCCCGCCCGAGACCCGAACCGGCACCTCGTTGATCTCGGAGAAAAGGCGCGCCACGAACAGATCCACCGGCCTCTTGTAGAGCTCCTCCGCCCGGCCCGACTGCACGAGCTTGCCCGCGCGCATGACGGCGATGCGGTCGCCGAGGCGCATCGCCTCCTCCGGGTGATGCGTCACGATCATCGACGTCGCGCGCGTTTCCCGCATGACGGCGAGCGTCTCCTCCTGCATCGCATCGCGCAACTGCACGTCGAGCCCCGAGAACGGCTCGTCCATCAGCATCACGGCCGGCCGCGGCACCACCGCGCGGGCGAGCGCGACGCGCTGCTGCTGTCCACCCGAGAGAATGTGCGGATACTGCTCCGCGTACTTGGCGAGCCCGACGCGCGCGAGCATCCGCAGCGCCTCGCGCCGCGCGTCCTCGCGCGCCAGCGACTTGAGCCCGAACGCCACGTTGTCGAGGATCGTGAGATGCGGAAAGAGCGCGAAGTCCTGGAACATGAGCCCGACGCCGCGCCGCTCCGGCGGCACGAACTGCGACGGCCCCGCGACCTCCTGCTCGCTGATCAGCACGCGCCCGCCGGTCGGCCGCTCGATCCCGGCCGCGATCCTGAGCAACGTGGTCTTGCCGCAGCCCGAGGGGCCGAGCAGGCAGACGATCTCGCCGGGCGCGATGTCGAGCGACAAGCCGTCGAGCGCGGCGCGCTCGCCATACTGCCGGCTCACGTCCTCGAACGTCAGGCGCGCGGCAAACGCCGCGCCCGCCCGCGTGCCGCCCCGCACATCAGGAGCAGCCGGATCTTGCTTCCGAGTTGTCGTGAACGACCAATTCGCCACGCGGGCCGGACCTCGCACTGCCGGCGGAGAGCCGCCGGCCAGACTGGATGATAGGCTTCCACCCCGCGCAGCGAAAAACGGAGAACGCTGAGCGGGAGCCGGAAAGACCGCGGCGCGCCGCCCCCTGTGGCCGGCGTTGCGCACGCGCGGCCAACATTCCCGACTTTGCTGGTTAACATCAAGCGTTGATTGCGCCGGGCGCCGCCTCGGTCGCCAAGTCCAGGCGTCAGGCGGCGCTCGGCCCCTCATCGTCGGGCGAGGGTTCGCCCGCATCGCCGTCGGCGTCGTCGCCTGTCTCCTCGGCCGCCTCGTCCTCGCCGGCTTCCGTGTCCTCCTCCTCGTCCTCCGTTTCGAGCGGCAGCTCGTCCGGCATGAGGGAAGCCGCCACGGAGGGATCCGGCACCGTGAAGTCCGGCGGCAGATGACCGTCGAGAAGGCCCTGCGCCTTGAGGTCGGCGAGACCCGGCAGGTCCTTGACGGTGTCGAGACCGAAGTGGGCGAGGAAGCTGTCGGTCGTGCCGTAGGTCAGCGGCTTGCCCGGCGCGCGGCGGCGTCCCCGCGGACGGATCCAGCCAGCTTCCATCAGGATGTCGAGCGTGCCGGCCGACGTCGTCACGCCGCGAATGTCCTCGATCTCGGCGCGCGTCACCGGCTGGTGGTAGGCGATGATCGCGAGCGTCTCGAGCGCGGCGCGCGAGAGCCGGCGCTCCTCCACCGCATGCCGCTCGAGCAGATAGCCGAGGTCCTCGGCGGTGCGGAACACCCACTTGCCGGCCACGCGAACGAGATTGACGCCGCGCGGCGCATAGACGGCCGCGATGTCTTCGAGCAGCGCGCGGATGTCGCTGCCGTGACGGAGCTGGCTCTTGAGCCAGTCCTCGTCGAGCGGCGCCGACGACGCAAACAGCAGCGCTTCCACGATGCGCAGGTCCTCGAGCCGCTCCTCGGCGCGCGGCGCGCGGCCCGTTTCGACCGCCTCGACCTCTTCGAGCGCGCGCGCGAGCTCCAGCGCTTCCTGCGCCTCGGGCGCGTCGCGCTCGGCTTCCTCTTCGAGCCCGTCCCGGCTCACCAGTCTCAACTTCGGCGGAACCATTCTCGCCATCCTCGGTAGGAAGTGCGCATCGGCGCGCGGATCACCGCAGCCGCCCTCATGCGCCCCTCGCGTCTACGATTTCGACTCGCTGCCACTCGGCCCCCGCCTCGCGCTTGCGCATGTAGAGGGGCGCGAACGGCTCTTCCTGGCGCAGCTCGATCACGCCTTCGCGGGCCATTTCCAGCGTCGCGCCGAACGAGCTCGCCACGACCGTCTTGTCCTCCTCGGCTTCACCGAGATAAGTCTTGAGACAGGCGTCGAGTTCGACCCAGTTGCCGATCTTCTCGCCGACCAGCGTCTCGAGCTTGACGCGCGCCTGCTTGATCGACCACACGCGACGCGCCTTCACCACGTGCGTGACCTTGACCGTGCGCCGCCGCAGCTCGCCATACGCCTTGAGCAGATCGAAGATCTCGGCCGTCCAGCGCACTTCGCTGACCGTCTGCGTCTGCTCGGGCATACCGCGCTGGAACACGTCGCGGCCGAGCCGCTTGCGCGTCATCAGCTCGGCCATCGCCGAGCGCATCGCTTCGAGCCGCATGAGGCGGAACGTGAGGCGGCGCGCCATCTCGTCCGGCGAGACCTCGTCGGCGGCATCCTTCTCGCGCGGCAGGATGAGCCGCGACTTCAGGAACGTGAGCCACGCCGCCATCACGAGATAGTCGGCCGCGATCTCGATCTTGAGCCGCTGCGCCTCGCGGATGTAGGCGAGATACTGATCGACGAGCGCGAGGATCGAGATCTTCGCGATGTCGACCTTGTGCGTGCGCGCCAGCGCCAGCAGCAGGTCGAGCGGACCCTCGAAGCCGTCGACGTCGACGATCAGCGCTTCCGACGCCGCCGGCGCAGAATCGCGATCGGGAGCCTCCCAGCCCCCGCCGATGTCTCCGGCTTCGCCCGCTTCGTCCGTCATGGGTCCTTCGCTCGTGTCCACTGAAGCATTGTCCGGCAAAGTGGAGGCCGGTTCGTCGTAAGAAAATGCGACCAATCAATACCCTGAGCGATCCGATCCGATCCCGTCGGATCGCACAACGCTCAGGTCGCTCAAGCTTCGCGCCAGCTCAACCTGCTTCCAGACTACACTGATTCAGCGTCGCGTCCCGGGGTTGCGAGCGCGAGCGCCAACTGCTGCTCGGCGCGGGCCGAATCATAGGGTTCCCGTTGCTTCAGCACGGCCAGGGCCGCCGTGAAGCGCCGCGCCGCATCGCCCGTGAGCGACGGCGCCGCCTCCGCCACCTGCTCCATCTCGGCGAGCACGCCGTTGCAGTGGAGCGCGAGATCGGACCCCGCGGCGAGCACCGCGCGGCACCGGTCGCCGAAGCTGCCCGACAGCGCCTTCATGCTGAGATCGTCGCTCATCAGCAGGCCGCCGAAGCCGATCTCGCCGCGGATCACCTTTTGCGTCACGCCGTGCGACGTGCTCGCGGGTGCCTGCGCATCGAGCGCGGTGAACACGACATGCGCCGTCATCGCCGCCGGCAAGTCGGAGAGCGCGCGGAAAACCGCGAAGTCCGTGGCGGACAGCACCGCATGCGGCTCCGTCACGACCGGCAATTCGTGATGGGAATCGGCCGTGGCGCGCCCGTGGCCGGGGATGTGCTTGACCACCGGCAGCACGCCGCCTGCCATGAAGCCTTCGGCCACCGCCCGCGCCAGCGCCGCCACCTGCGCGGCCTCGCGGCCATACGCGCGATCGCCGATCACGTCATGGGCGCCGTCCACCGGAACGTCGGCGACGGGCGCGCAATCGGTGTTGATGCCGAGGTCGAGCAGATCGTCGGCCAAAAGGCGCGCGGTGAGATAGGCCGCTTCGCACGCCGCCGCGGGATCCGTGCCGTAGAGACGCGCATACGCATCGGCCGCCGGAAGCGCGCGGCCGAGCGGCGGACGCAGGCGCTGCACGCGCCCGCCTTCCTGGTCGATCAGCACGAGAAAATCGTCGAGCCCCACGGCCTCGCGCACGTCACCGACCAGACGACGGATCTGGTCGTGGGACGTGCAGTTGCGCGCAAACAAAATGAGCCCGGCCGGAGAGGCCGAGCGCAGGAAGGCCGCTTCGTCGGCCGTCAGCGTCTCGCCCGAGACGCCCGTCAGAAAAGCGCGATGGGACATGCGGGGATCAGTATGCCGTGACCCAGCAGCCGCTGTAGCCCTCGGCCTTGAGCTGCGTGCAGACGGAGGTGGCCGAGTCGCGCGAGCCGGGCGGGCCGACCAGCAGCCGGTGATAGGTGCCCTTCGCGCCGAGGTTGGCCTCCTGGATGTCGGGTGTCTTGTTCTGCAGGATCATGCCGTACTTCTGCTGCATGTCGGCAAACTGCTTGAGCGCATCCATGCGGCTGCTGCCGGACGCCGGAACCGAGGCGAGCACGGCCACGTATCCGGCGCCCGTGGGCTTCGGTCCCACCGGCGCCGCATCGTCCGTCACCGCCGCGACGCGCTGCTTCTTCGGCTCGGCCTTCGGCGTGGGCGCAGCAGCGGGCGTGTTGAGAACCGTGGTCGACTTGGCCGGGATAGCCGGCGCGCTTTCCGAGGCCGCAGCCTTCGTCGGCGCAACGACGGGGGCCTTGGCGGCGGCTTCCGCCTTCTTCTTCTCGACCGCGTTGACCATCTCGACCGGAGCGGGCTGCGCCGCAGCCGCGGGCGCCGTGGGACGCGTCGGATTGAGCCCGCCCGGCGAGCCAAGGCCGTCGATCACGGTCAAGCCCGGAACGGTAACGACCGCCCGCGTCTCCTCCGATCCCGGAGGCTGGATCGAGCCGTCGCGGCCAACCGTCACGATCGGCACTTTCTTCACGCCCGTCGGATCGGCCGCCGGCGCGCCGCCCTCGGCGAGGCGGCCCATGATCTTGCTGTCCGTATGCGCGAACTGCTTTCCGCCGGGATCCGACGGCTTCACCTTGGCCGGGCTCGCGAGGCCTTTGACGACCGGCGTCGGCTCGTCGGAGCCGGGGCCGAGCAGCGCGCTGTAGGCCATCACGACGCTGACGCCGACGAAAGCCGTGCACGCCACCACGGCGGCGATCTTCTTGAAGCTGCGGCGCGGCGGAGGCGCGTCCTGGTACTGCGCGTCGTCCTCGGCGTAGCTCTGGTCGAACGAGACTTGATGCTGATGCGGCTGATGCGGGTCGTGCTGGCCATAGGCCGGCGCGCCGCCGAACGACGGCTCGATATGGCCCGCCCCATCGTAGCCCGGGGCGCCGCCCCAATGTGCCTGGTGCGGATCGTGGTGCGCCTCGCCGTAGGCCGCATGACCCTGGCCGTCGAGCGCGTAGCCATGCCCGTTCCACTGGTCTGCGGCGAGCGCGCCCGCGTTCGGCCCGTAGCCGGCGGCGGAGAGGCCCGAGCCGAAACCGTCGTGGGCATGCCCCGGCTGGGCCGGCTGGGCCGCGTATCCCTGCGACGCCCCGAACGACGGCGCGCCATTGTGCGCGGGCTGGCCGTAGCCGGCCGCGCCGAAGCTGCCGCCGAAAGGATCGCCCGGATAGGCGTCATAGCTGGGGGCCGGCGCTGCGGCCGGTTGCGCCGCGCGCTGCCCGAAGACGGACGCCTGCGTGGTCTGCGGAGCCGTGTAGCCGGCTAACCCGAAGGGATCCTGCGACGCCGGCTGCGCATACCCGCCGTAGCCGTCGGGACGAAGCGCGGCATAGGCATCGCGGTGTTGCGACGGCGGCTCGGCCGCATATCCGTGGTCGGCGTAATTCTGCGCGGGGGCCGCAGGCCGCCCCGTCCGCGGCGCGCCCTGAGCGCCGGGCCAGGCCATCGGGTCGTAGCCCTCCTGCGGTTGCGCCTGGGCCTGGTCGTAACCGTACTGGGGCTGCTGCGCGTAGGACGGCTGACCGCCGGCGGCGCGGCCCTGAGTATTGGGAACGTGCGGATTGGGAACATGCCCATTCGGCGCATGCGGATTGGGGACCTGAGAAGGCGCCAGAGGATTGCCAAACCGTGTCATCTCGCGGAACTCCTCGTCGCACTAGTGCCGGGAGACTGTCGAAGCGTCCCGGATCGGAGTCTGACGGCGGAACTTTACCGTGGCGGACGGGCTCCAACCAACGGAATCTCCAGCCTTTACACGCCAAATCGGCGCATGCCGCAAAGCATCTTCCAGGGGCCGCTGCGCCAAGGAGAGCCTGCGAATCAAGACTCTAGCGCATCGCCTCGGGTGCTCCGACACCGAGCACCGTCAGGCCTGAGGATAACACTTGCTGCAGCGCTGCAACGAGCGCGCACCGAGCCGCAGTCAACGCTCGATCATCGGCCTGGATAACGCGCAATTGTGGCAAATCATTGCCTCGCGTCCAGTGAGCGTGGAAAGCTGAAGCCAAATCATAGAGATAGAAGGCGAGCCGGTGCGGCTCATGCACCCGCGCCGCGCCCACGACCAGCTCGGGGAAATAGGCGGCCTTCTTGATGAGGTCGAGCTCGCCCGCGTCCGTCAGCAGCGCGAGGTCCGCCGACACCGCGCCGCCCTCGGCGAACGTCAGCCCGGGGAGCGCCTCGCGCGCATTCCTGAGCACCGACGCGCAGCGCGCATGCGCGTACTGCACGTAGAATACCGGATTGTCCTTGGACTGCTCGGTCACCTTGGCAAAGTCGAAGTCGAGCTGCTCCAGCTCCTTGCGGTAGAGCATCATGAACCGCACCGGATCGCGGCCCACCTCGTCCACCACGTCGCGCAGCGTCACGAACGTGCCCGCGCGCTTGCTCATCTTGTAAGGCTCGCCGTTCTTGAACAGCTTGACGAGGTTGACGACCTTGATGTCGAGGTCGGCCGAGCCGCCCGTCGTGTGCCAGTGCTTGAGCTTGCCCTTGGCGTCGCGCTCGACGGTGCCGTCCGTGAACGCGGCGACGGTCGCGAGCATGCGCGGGATGTAGCCGATGTGGTCGGCGCCGAACACGTTGATCATGTGCCGGAAGCCGCGCTGCAGCTTGTCGAAGTGATAGGCCACGTCGCCCGCGAAATAGGTGTACGTGCCGTCCGCCTTCATGAGCGCGCGGTCCGCCTCGTCGCCGAATGCGGTGGAGCGGAACAGCGTCTGCTCGCGGTCCTCCCACTCCTCGTCCTCGTGCCCCTTGGGCTTCTCGAGCCGGCCCTCGTAGATGAGGCCCTTCTTGCGCAATTCCGCGACGGCGGCCTGCACCTGGTCGGTGCCGCCTTTCGTGAGCGAGGCTTCCGAAAAGAACACGTCGTGCTGAATGTTGAGCGCGGCCAGATCGTCCTTGATCATCGGCATGATCTGGTCGATGGCGAAGGTGCGCACCTCCGCGAGCCAGGCGGCCTCCGGCTGATCGAGCAGCGCGCGCCCCTTGGCCTTGGCGAGCGCCTCGCCCACCGGCTTCAGGTACTCGCCCGGATAGAGCCCCGCCGGGATCTCGCCAATGTCCTCGCCCAGCGCCTCGCGGTAGCGCAGGAACACGGACCGCGCGAGCACGTCCACCTGGCCGCCCGCGTCGTTGATGTAGTATTCGCGCGTCACGTCGTAGCCCGCGAACGCGAGCAGGTTCGCCACCGCATCCCCGAACACCGCGCCGCGGCAATGGCCGACGTGCATCGGCCCCGTGGGATTGGCGGACACGTATTCTACGTTCGTGCGCGCACCCGCACCGATGTCGGAGGCGCCGAAGCGCGCACCCTCCGCGTGAATGGTCCGCACGACCGCGTGCCAGAATTCATCGCGCATGCGCAGATTGAGGAAGCCCGGCCCCGCCACCTCGGCCGAGACGATGTCGCTATCGGCGCGCAGCACCGCCGCCAGAGCTTCCGCGATGTCGCGCGGCTTCTGCTTGGCGGCTTTCGCCAGCACCATGGCGGCATTGCAGGCGAAGTCGCCGTGCGACGGATCGCGCGGCTGCTCGACGGCGACGGCGCTGAAATCCAGGCCCTCGGGCAGCACGCTGCGCTCGGCAAGCCCCGAAAGCGCGATGTGCACCCGCTTCTCGACGTCCGAGAAAACATTCATGACGGTTCGTCCTGGTTTGTGGGGAGCCCCGCTACCACCTCAAGGTAGTGCGTGTAGCGACCTGAGCGGGAAGCTCCGGCCCGGCTATCGCAATTCCGGCGTTCCGTCAAACAGCCGCGCATGCTCGGCCAGCGCGTAGCGGTCCGTCATCCCGGCCACGAAATCGGCGATCACCCGCGCCCGAGCCCGCTCGGCGAGCCCCTGCTGCGCCGCCTGCCACGCCGGCGGAAGCGCCGAAGCATCCGTCAGATACCGCCCGAACAGGCGCGCGACCACCCCCTGCGCCGCGTCCATGACGTCCATCACCCGGCGGCTGCGGTAGACGCGCCGCATCAGAAACGCCTTGAGCGCGACGAGGTCGCGCTCCATCGGCGCCGAGAACGCCAACACGGCCTGCCCCGCGCCCCGGATGTCGGTCGGCGAGAGGGGGCTGAGAGCCGCGAGCCGCCGGCGGCTTTCGGCGACGACGTCCTGGATCAGCACCGTGATCATCCGCCGGGTCACCTCGTAGGTGAGCCGCCCCCGGTCGCCCGGCCCGTTCGATGCCGGGAGCGCGTTGGCGATGGCCGCCGCGATCGGCACCTCCTTGAGATCGTCGAACGTAAGCAGTTCCGCGCGCAGCCCGTCGTCGATGTCGTGGCTCACGTATGCGATGTCGTCCGCGAGCGCGGCGGCCTGCGCCTCGCCCGACGCCCAGCGCGCCGGATCGAGGCTCTGCCAGCCTTCGAGCCGCTGAATCACCTTGCGCACGGGCGCGTGCAGCTCTCCCGTAATCGGCCCGTTGTGCTTGGCAAGCCCTTCGAGGCTTTCCCACGTCAGGTTGAGCCCGTCGAACGCGAGGTACTTCCGTTCGAGCCCCATGACGACGCGCAGGCTCTGCGCGTTGTGATCGAAGCCGCCGAAGTCCGCCATTAGGCCGTCGAGCGCGCGCTCGCCCGCGTGCCCGAACGGCGGATGGCCGAGATCGTGCGCCAGCGCCAGCGCCTCGGCCAGGTCCTCGTCCAGACGCAACTGGCGCGACATGGTCCGCGCGATCTGCGCCACCTCGAGGCTGTGCGTCAGCCGCGTGCGGTAGTGATCGCCCTCGTGATAGACGAACACCTGCGTCTTGTGGATCAGCCGCCGGAACGCCGTGGAATGCAGGATGCGGTCGCGGTCGCGCTGGAAGGGGCTGCGCGTCGGGCAGTCGGCTTCGGCGAACAGCCGGCCCCGCGAGGGCACGGCGCCCGCGGCATAGACCGCCGGCAGCCGCGCGCCGGGCGCCAGCTCCGCGCCGTACCCGAGCGGATCGTCCGGCCCGGGATTGCCCGGCTGATGACCGCCCGGCTTGCTCATACGCTCCTCGCGCTTGCGATCCGCACACCTGCCGCCGGGACGCCATGCCCGGGGGACGCCCGGCCCGACTCGGACCAATTTGACTTCATGCGCCCGCTTACTATCTTTCTGGCGTAGGTCTCAAGACATCAGCGGGCGGCGCGATCAGCCGCGACGCCCTTCCGAGGAGCCCCATGGCCGAAACCGTCACCCTGACCGACCGCGCCGCGCGCCGCATCGAGGAAATCGTGGCGGGCGAGCCGGCCAACACCATGCTGCGGATCGCCGTCGAGGGCGGCGGCTGCTCGGGCTTCCAGTACCGGTTCGACCTCGTCGACCAGGCCAATGGCGATGATTTCGTCATCGAGAAGAGCGCGGCCAAGGTCCTGATCGATCCCGTCTCCCTCGAATACCTCGCCGGCTCCGAGATCGACTTCGTCGACGACCTGATCGGCGCCTCGTTCAAGATCCAGAACCCGAACGCCACCGCCTCCTGCGGCTGCGGCACCAGCTTCTCGCTCTGACCCCCTCGCCGCGGCGCGCGGGAGCGGGTAAAGAGCTGCGATGAAAATCGTCACCTGGAACATCAACGGCATCCGCGCCCGCATCGAGGGCGCGCTGGCGTATGTGCGCGAAGCCAAGCCCGACGTGCTGTGCTTCCAAGAGATCAAGACGGTGGACGAGGGCTTCCCGACGGAGGCGTTCGCCGATCTCGGCTACACCGTCGCCACGCACGGGCAGAAGGGGTTCAACGGCGTCGCGCTGCTGTCCCTGCATGGCCTCGAGGACGTGACGCGCGGCCTGCCCGGCGACGAGATGGACGCGCAGTCGCGCTACATCGAAGCGACCGTCACGCAGGGGCGGCTCTCGGTCCGAGTCGCTTCGATCTACCTGCCGAACGGCAATCCCATCGGCACCGAAAAGTTCTCCTACAAGCTCGCCTGGATGGATCGGCTGCAGGCCCACGCCCGCGCGCTGCTGGCGTCCGAGATGCCGGTGGTGCTCGCCGGCGACTTCAACGTCATCCCCGACCCGCAGGATGCCAAGCGCCCCGCGGCCTGGGTCAACGACGCGCTCTTCCAGCCGGAGAGCCGCGCCGCGTTCCGCACGCTCGAGCATGCGGGCTATCTCGACGCGATCCGCGCCACGCATCCGGAGCCCGGCATCTACACGTTCTGGGATTACCAGGCCGGCGCCTGGCAGAAGGACGACGGCATCCGCATCGACTTTCAGATGCTCTCGCCCCAGGCGGCGGACCGGCTGACGGCCACCGGCATCGACCGCTTCACGCGGAGCTGGGAGAAACCGTCGGACCACGTGCCCGTCTGGACGGAGCTTGCCTGACGCGGCGTTTTTCGCGGGTGACCACACATGAAAAAAGGCGGGCCTTGCGCCCGCCTTTTCAATTCCGTGATGGTCGCTTGCGTCAGCGCGCGGGCGCGGAGCCCGATGCGTTGACGTCGCGCAGGGCCGGCGTGCCGCCCGTCGTCGTGCCGTAGGCGAACGGCGCCGGCTGCTCGGCCGCCGGAAGACGCGCCGTCGTGGGCGCCGTGCTCACCGATTCCGAACGGGGACCCAGCACGTTGACCGGCTCGCCGTTCTTGCAGGTGCGCACCGGACCCGAGGCGAGCTGCGCCAGCCCGCTGCGGTCGCGCTGATCGTTGGACGGCGGGCGCCCGTAGCGGTTGCCCCACTGCGCCACGATCCCCGTCGCCTGCTTGCGCGTGCCGTCGGCCGAGCCGCAGAAGATGTTCTGGTAGATCTCGTCGATCCACATCGCATCCTGCGGCGCAGCGTTCTCGACCGCGATCGAGATCAGCGCCAGCGCCTGCGCCGGATCGGGCTCGACGTGCTTGCCGCGCCAGAGCAGGTCGGCGAAGAACGCCTGCGCGCCCGCATGCCCGTTGCGGCTCAACACCGAGAGCCAGTGGCGGCCGAGCGGGATGTTCGTCTCCACGCCCTCGCCCTTGAGCTGGAGCTTTGCGAGCTCGAACTGCGCGTCCTCGTCGTTGAACGTGGTCGAGGCGTTCTTGAGATAGAACACGGCCCGTTCCGGATCCGGCTTGAGGCCGATCTCCGGCAGACCGCGCAGCAGATAGCCCGCCAGCGCCGTCAGCGCGCGGCCGACGAACTGCGCGCGCGGATCGTCGGGATCGGCGTCGATATGATCGGCCGCGATCTGCTCGAAGAGCGCGTATGCCTTGGCGTGATCCGTATAGGCGCCGGTGTTGTCCTGGTAGATCTTCGCCAGGAAGTAATTCGCCATGAACTCGCCGCCGCCGGCCGCGTAGCTCAGCGCCGGCATGGCGATTTCATAGTAGCCGCCCTGGTAGGCGCTGACGCCTTGGCGCAGCGCTTCCCGCGGCGAGCTGAACGAGGTCTTCTGCGCCAATGCCAGGGTCGGCATGAGCGCTGCCATCAGTAACCCGAGAGCTAGCCTAGATGTCCGCATAGCAAACAATTTCCGCTTTCCCGCCTGCGTGGGTGACGGCGCCGTAGCGGGCCGGTCCCACTTGATCCGCAAATTTTCTTATCGCTCCGCTCTGGTACGGATTTGGCGGAGCTTTCCAGTCCTTGCGACGGCGCTCGAGCTCGGCCGCGTCGACCTCGACGTCGAGCGTGCCCGTCTCGGCATCCATCACGATCATGTCGCCATCCCGGAGGAGACCGATCGGACCGCCCACGGCGGCCTCCGGTCCCACGTGGCCGACGCAGAAGCCGCGCGTCGCGCCCGAGAAACGTCCGTCGGTGATGAGCGCGACCTTGTCGCCCGCGCCCTGGCCGTAGAGCGCGGCCGTGGTCGCCAGCATCTCGCGCATGCCGGGGCCGCCCTTGGGGCCCTCGTAGCGGATCACCAGCACCTCGCCTTCCGCGTAGGCGCGCGCTTCCACGGCGCGGAACGCGTCCTCCTCGCAATCGAAGCAGCGGGCGGGGCCGCGGAACTTGAGGGTCTTCAAGCCGGCGACCTTCACGATCGCGCCATCAGGTGCGAGCGTGCCCTTGAGGCCGACGACGCCGCCCGTGGGCGTGATGGGATTGGACACCGGATAGACGACGTCCTGCTCCGTGTTGAACGTGACGGAGGCCAGGTTCTCGGCCATCGTCTTGCCGGTCACGGTGAGGCAGTCGCCGTGCAGGATGCCACCGTCCAGCAGGGCCTTGAGGATCTGCGGAACGCCGCCGATCGCATGCACGTCGTTGGCGACGTACTTTCCGCCGGGCTTGAGGTCGGCGATGTACGGCGTCCTCTTGAAGATCTCCGCGACGTCGAAGAGATCGAATTCGATGCCGCACTCGTGCGCCATGGCCGGCAGATGCAGCGCCGCGTTGGTGGAGCCACCCGTCGCCGCGACCACGATGGCCGCATTCTCGAACGCCTTGCGCGTGCAGATGTCGCGCGGACGGATGCCCTGCGCGATGAGCCGCATGACCGCCTCGCCGCTCGCACGGGCATACTGGTCGCGGCTCTCGTAGGGCGCGGGCGTGCCGGCGGAGCCGGGCAGCGCAAGGCCGATGGCTTCCGAGACGCACGCCATGGTGTTGGCGGTGAACTGCGCGCCGCACGCGCCCGCGCTCGGGCACGCAACGCACTCGAGCTCGTGCAGCTCGTCGTCGGACATGCGCCCGACGGAGTGCATACCCACGCCCTCGAACACGTCCTGGACGGTCACGTCCTTACCCTTGAACTTGCCGGGCAGAATGGAGCCGCCGTACATGAAAACGGAGGGCACGTTGAGACGCAGCATCGCCATCATGGTGCCGGGCAGGCTCTTGTCGCAGCCCGCGATGCCGACGAGCGCGTCGTAGCTGTGGCCGCGCATGGTGAGCTCGATGGAATCGGCGATGACCTCGCGCGAGACGAGCGACGACTTCATGCCCTGGTGGCCCATGGCGATGCCGTCGGTGACGGTGATGGTGCAGAACTCGCGCGGCGTGCCGCCGGCTTCCTTGACGCCGGTCTTGGCCGACTGCGCCTGACGCTGAAGCGCGATGTTGCAGGGCGCGGCCTCGTTCCAGCACGAGACGACGCCAACGAACGGACGACGAATCTCTTCCTCGGTGAGCCCCATGGCGTAGTAGTAGGAGCGGTGCGGCGCGCGCGCCGGCCCCTCCGTCACGTGACGGCTCGGCAGTTTTGATTTATCGAACGTCTTCGCGTCCATTATTCGTCCAATCGCTCTTCAACTCTTCCGACGGGGCGCGGCATGGGGTGCATGCCGAACCGCCAGTCAAGAGCGGGGGAATTCGCGTCTTCGAAAAATGGCGTACCGGCTCGGTTCCGTTTCGAAAATTGAACGGCCGGCCAATTCCGAACCCGAAGCCCCCGCAGCTCCCGTTCTTGCCAGCCTGTCGTCGCGCTTATTTGTGGCCCAAACGAGGCATGTCCTCCCGCATCTCGTGGCCTCGCGGCAACATCCAGCGTTTTGACGGCCGAAATTCCTGACGTTTCAACCGACGTGTCTTTGCGATCACAGTTAACGGCCTCCTCGTCTCCATGCTCCAAGGATTACTCCACGATCCCGGCCGTTGCTTGACGCCACTGGGGCCTCTTGGCGGCCGTTTTCGAGGCGATTGCCAAGGTTTTGACAACCCTTCCGCCGGAATCACGGGCGCCCGTGTCCCCTCTGCCCCCGCGTCTTGCATGGCCGCCGAGGAAAATTAGCCCACTGCACCAAATTGACGAGGCTTCGCCCGAGCGGAGCCCCAATCGTTCCCTTTAACCAAGGAGCGCGTCACGCCGGCGCGCATCGGATGGACACATGAAGAAGCTTCTGGTTTCGGCGCTCGCGCTCGTCACCCTCGCCGCTGCCTATGTCGCCGCGCCGTTCGTCACGGTCTGGACCGTGCGCGAGGCGATCCGCAACGGCGACTCGGCCACCCTGGACGCCAAGCTCGAGTGGCCGACGGTCCGCGCCTCGCTCAGAGAATCACTGACGGAATACGCGATCGGCCCGACGCCCGTGGCCCTTCCCGGCCAGCCGGTCCAGCAGCCCGGCTTCTGGCAGCGCGTGAAGAACGGCCTGAGCCGCCGCGCGGTCGACAACATGGTCGAAAGCTACGTGACGCCCGAGGGCCTGCCGCAGCTCTTCGGCATGCGCCAGCTCTATCGCGAGACCGTTTCGAGCGAGGCCAACGTTGCGCCCCTCCCCTGGCACGAGCGCGCCCATGGCTTCTGGAGCCGCATCAAGCGCGCCGTCTTCCACTCGCCGACGTCGTTCGAGATCGAGATTGCCGACCGCAACGACCCGACGCGCCATTACATCGGCCACCTGAAGCTGCGCGGCTTCAGCTGGAAGGTGACGGAGCTGCGCCTGCGCACGGTGCCGCCGACGACCAACCCGGCCTAGGGTCGTTCCATTTCAGGTGGAAGCAGCGGATCGCCCCCTCACCCTGACCCTCTCCCCGAATGGGGAGAGGAAGGCGCGCCCACTTTCGCCTCTCCCCCTGGGGAGAGGCCGGCTTCCGAGCGAAGCGAAGGAAGGCGGGTGAGGGGGCGCTGCACTGTTTCGACGTAACCCGGAAATGCCCTATAGCTCTTTCCCGCGAACAGGGCCGGCCGGCGCGCCAGCCAGCCCCGGCGACCCCTCACGCCTCGATGCGCTTGAGCGCCGCCGTGAGCCGCGCGATGCGGTCGGCCGCCTCCGCCACGCGCTCGCGGTTGAGCTCGACCACGTGCTCCGGCGACTTCGCGACGTTCGCCGCGTTGCCGAGCCAGGTCGCGGCCTTGGCGTGATCGCCCTCGGCCTTCTCGATCTCCTTCTGGAGACGCTTGCGCTCGGCCCCCATGTCGATGACGCCTTCGAGCGGCAGCGCCACGGTAGCTTCCCCGATCACGATCAGCGCAGCCCCTTTCGGCGCCGTCTCCGCGAAGCCGATGTTGTCGAGGCGCGCCAGCCGCCGGATCGTCTCGTCGTGGCGCTGCGCGCGCTTCATGGTCTCGCCGCTGGCGCCCGAGAGCACGAGCGGGATCTTGGCGCCGGCCGGAATGTTCATCTCCGTGCGCACCGAGCGCACCTCCGACACGAGCTTCACGATCCAGCCGATTTCCGCGTCGGCCTCGGCATTGGCGAGGCCCGAAAGGCGCGGCCATTCCGAAAGGCAGAGCAGCGCCCGCCGCCGCTCGCCGTACTCGACCATGTGCGCCCACAGCTCTTCGGTGATGAACGGCATGAACGGATGCAGGAGCTTGAGGCACTGATCGAGCACCCAGGCGACGCACGCCCGCGTCTCCGCCTTCGCCGCCTCGTCGTCGCCCGCCAGGATCGGCTTGATGAGCTCGAGATACCAGTCGCAGAACTCGTTCCACACGAACTCGTAGATCGCGCCGGCCGCCTCGTTGAACTTGTAGGCTTCGAGCCCCGCCGTGACGGCGCCTGCCGCCCGCTCGGTCTCACCCACGATCCAGCGGTTGAGCGTATGCGTGACCGTCGCCGGATCGAAATCGAGCTGGCGCACGCACTCGTTCATCTCGCCGAACCGCGCCGCGTTCCAGAGCTTGGTCGCGAAGTTGCGGTAGCCTTCGACGCGCGCGGGCGCGAGCTTGATGTCGCGGCCTTGCGCCGCCATCGCCGCCAGCGTGAAGCGCAGCGCATCCGCGCCGTACTTGTCGATGAGGGCCAAGGGATCGATGACGTTGCCCTTCGACTTCGACATCTTCTGCCCCTTCTCGTCACGGACGAGGGCATGGATGTAGACGTCGTGGAACGGGATCTCGTCCCTGAAGTGGAGGCCCATCATCATCATGCGGGCGACCCAGAAGAAGATGATGTCGAAGCCCGTGACGAGCACGCTCGTCGGATAGAAGCGTTGAAGCTCGCGCGTGTCGTCCGGCCAGCCGAGCGTCGAGAACGGCCACAGCGCCGACGAGAACCACGTGTCGAGCACGTCTTCGTCTTGGCAGATTGCGTATTTACCGTTTGCGATTGCTCTTTTTACATCCTCTGCAGTGTCCACAACCGCAACGTTTGTCACACCATATTTGGCTTGCGCCTGGGCAATGGCTTCATCTTCGCTCGCAGCAACAAAGATTTCGCCAACTTCAATTTTGCGATCCTTGGGATTGTAGACAATCGCAGCTGACCGCGGGCCGCTGTCAGAGGTACTGCGCGGCCCGTACCACGCGGGAATGCGGTGCCCCCACCAGAGCTGGCGCGAGATGCACCAGGGCTGAATGTTGCGCATCCATTCGAAGTAGGTCTTTTCCCAGTTCTGCGGCACGAACCTCGTTTTGCCGGTCTCGACCGCCGCGATGGCGGGCTTCGCAAGCTCGGCCGCATTCACGTACCACTGGTCTGTCAGCCACGGCTCGATGACGTCGTTCGACCGGTCGCCGTGTGGCACCGTGTGCGTGGTCGGTTCGATCTTGGCGAGCAGGCCCAGCGCAGCGAGATCGGCGACGACCCGCTTGCGCGCTTCGAATCGGTCGAGTCCTTGATATGACTTCGGCACATCGGCTGGAGCATCCTCCGCAGCGACGATCCGCCCGAACGCATCGAGCACATTGATCTTCGCGAGATCGTGCCGCTTGCCCACCTCGAAGTCGTTGAAGTCGTGCGCCGGCGTGATCTTCACCGCGCCCGTGCCCTTCTCGGGGTCGGAATATTCGTCCGCGACGATGGGGATCAAGCGGCCGACCAGCGGCAGCTTTACTTTCGCCTTGGCCGCGACCAGCGCCTTGTAACGTTCATCCTCCGGATGCACCGCCACGCCCGTATCGCCGAGCATCGTCTCGGGCCGCGTCGTCGCCACCACGATGTAGTCGCGCGTCTCGAACGCCGTCGGCTTGCCGTCCTCGTCGAACGCGACCGGATGCTGATACGTCGCGCCTCCCGCCAGCGGATAGCGGAAGTGATACATATGGCCCGAAGGGTCCTTCTTCAGGGCCTTCGCCAGCGCCTCCGCATCGAACGGCTTCTCCGGGTCTCCGTCTTGTTGCTTGCCCGCCTCCGGCAGGACCCATGAAAACGAGCCCTTCTTCTCGACCTGCACGACCTCGAGATCGGAGATCGCGGTCTGGAATTTCGGATCCCAGTTGACGAGCCGCTTGTCCTTGTAGATGAGCCCGTTGTTGTACAGCTCCACGAACACCTTCACGACCGCGCGCGAGAGGCCCTCATCCATCGTGAAGCGCTCGCGGCTCCAGTCGCACGAGGCGCCGAGCCGCTTGAGCTGGTTGACGATCATGCCGCCGGACTGGTCTTTCCACTCCCAGACGCGGCGCACGAACTCCTCGCGGCCCAGCTCGCGCCGCCCCGGCTCTTTCTGCTCCGCGAGCTGGCGCTCGACCACCATCTGCGTCGCGATGCCCGCGTGGTCCATGCCCGGCTGCCACAGCACGTCCTTGCCGCGCATGCGCTCGAAGCGCACCAGCACGTCCTGCAGCGTGTTGTTGAGCGCATGCCCCATGTGGAGCGAGCCGGTGACGTTCGGCGGCGGGATGACGATGGAATAGGGCTCGGCCGTCGCGCGCTCCTCACGCCCGCCCTTGAAGGCGTCGGCCTTGACCCACGCATCGTTGATGCGCGGCTCGATGGCAGCGGGCTGATACGTCTTGTCGAGCATGTCGCAGGCCTTTGCGGATGGGAAAACGGCAAGGGCGTCCTACGAACCCGCATGCCGCCTGTCAATCCGCACGCGCCGCGCCTGCGGCCGCGCAAACCCGCCGGAAATCGGGGAATTGAAGGGCGCCGGATGCAGCGAAATCAGAAGCCGCGCGGTCAGGCGCCGGGCGGCTTCTGGCCGGTGGGCATGCTTTTGGCGAGCTCCGCCCGCAGCGCCCGCTCCATGATGCGCGGCATGTTGTCGGAAACCCAGCGTTCGAGCATGGGCCGCAGCATGTCCGCGACGACGTCCTCGAGCGTCCGCTGAGACGCCGCAGCGGCGGGCGGCGGCAACACGCGTCCTGCGGCGGAGGCCATGGGGGCAGGTGCCGCCTCGGCGACCGGCGTCAGCGGGATGGCGGTCGTCGCGGCCGAGGCCGCAAGGCCTTGCGCCAACGCATCGAGCGCTTGCGCAGCGACGACGGAGGGATCTCCGGCCGCGGCTTCAAACGGTTTCGCCCCGTTCATCGCGGCCGGCTTCGGGGCGGCCAGGGGCTCCTGACGCGGCTTCGCTTCGGCCGACGGCATGTCCGCAGGCTTGGCCGCGAGAGGTGAAGCCGGCGCGGCGACCGTAACCTTCGGCGCCGCAGCCGGCGGCGGCACGACGGGGGCAGCGTTCGATTTCTCCGGCTGAGCCGCAGGAGCCGGACCCGCAGCAGCAGCGGGCACGATCGGAGCGGACGCCGCAGCAGGCTTCGGGTTCACCGCAGGCGCAGTTGGCTGGGCAGCGGCGGCCGTTGAAACGGCAGCAGCCGCTGCCAGAGGAACATCAGGCTTCGTCGGCGGCACGGTCAGGGACGGAGCCGCCGCCGGCGGCGGCGATAACGGCGCACCGAACGACGGCCCGGCCGGAGCGTCGCGCGCAAGAGGCGGCTCGCCCGGCACCACGGCGCCGAGATTGGTCAAACGCTTGAGCGCTTCGTCGAGACCGCCCGCATCCGATCCCTTCTTCTCGGCCTCGGCCGGCGCGGCGGCTTGGGGCGGCAGCGGCGGCAACGTCGGCGTGACGGCCGCCTGCGGCGGATAGAACCCGGGCTTCTTCAGCGGCGGGAAACCGAAACTGCGCGGCGGAGGCGGCGCAGGCGCATCCGCCGAAACGGCGGGCGTGCCGAACGGCGGCGGAACGGCCGCGGCGGCAGCAGGCGCGGCGAACTGCGGCGGCAACGACGCGTCCGCCACCGTCGGCGACGCGGCGGGCGCGGGCCCTTCGGGTTTTTGCGAAAGAACCGAGAAATCCGTTGCACGGGTCGCAGGCTTCGGCGCATCGCCGTCGCCGCCCTCGTCCAGCATGTCGGCCAGGTCCTGGTCGAACGACATCGGCCGTTTCGACCCGAACGGGCTCGTCGCCGGCAACGATCCGGCCTTGAGAACCCCGCTCAGCCGGTCCTGCGCCGGCGGCGTCTCTCCGCTGGCCGGCTTCGCGGTCGCGTCGCCCGCGGCGAACGATTGCGGCACGAGAGGATTGGGCTCGATGGCGGGAAAGACGGCCGTGGGACGCCCCGGCTCATCGGCAATGATCTGGCGCACCTTCACAAGGAGTTCCTCCATGCTCGGTTCGCCCGCGCTATCCGTTCTGCTCATGACCCCATCCACCGCCCGGATTGCCGCTGCCCCGCAGCCGCGCGCCTTCGGCGCGCCTGCCGCAGTTGAGGCATGGGAAAGACGTACCCTGGCCACGAGCAGCCTTCAATGCATCCTCGCGCCGCAATCCGCGTTCCACTGCGCTTATGCTCAGCTTTACGCACGTCGTTTTTGAGGCACGCGAACGCCCGCGGGCATAAACCGGAAAGTCAGAGCTTTTTCGTCGGCTTCACGCTTTCGGCGATTTCGATGTGGAGCGCCTTTTCGACCATGCGGGGCATGTTCTCGGCGAGCCACTGGCGCAACATCGGCCGCAAAAGGTCCGCTGTCGCATCCTCGATCACCGGCGCGGGCTCGCCCGTCGCAGCCGGGGCCGCGGGAGCGATGGGAAGGACCGACGCGGGCAGCGGCGGCGGCGGAACGGCGACGGCAGGCTGAACGATCACCGGTGCCACCATCTCCGGGGCGGGAGCCGCAGCGAAGCTGGGCGCAACCACGGCCTCCGGCGGCGCAACCTCGACCGGCGCCGGCATCGGCATTGGAGCCGCGACCGGCATCGCGGGCGCGACGGGGGTCACCGGCGCGGCCGGCTGCGGCTGCGGGGCGCCGCCCGAAAGCCGCATGAAATGCGTGTCCTTGAACGCCGCCATCACCCGCTTCGGCTCCTCCGGCGCGGCCGCCTGGACCACCGACGGCTGAGACGCGCCCGGTGCAACGAGGGCCGCGTGCGGTACCTCGTGATGGGCCGAGCCGTTCATATGCCCGTTCATGTGCCCATTCACATAGCCACTCTCGTCGGCCTGTGTGATCTCGGTGGCGCGAAGGGTCAGCGTGCTGAGGCCCGCATGGGGATCGTGGACAGGCTCGCCGTGGACGTCCGCATGTCCGTTCATCCCGTGCCCGTTCACGGCGCGCGGCTCTTCGGGCTGGGCTGCCGTCGCGCTGCGAATCGCATCCGTCAGACGTCCAAGCAGCGGCGACGGCCGGTCCGTCTGCGGCGGCGAGGACCGGAAAATGGCAGGCAAATCAAAATCGCCCGCGTCGTCGAGAACGCCGTCGCCCTTGAGCAGGATCGGCGTGCCCCCCAGTTCTCCATTGTGTTGATGGACAGGCTCTTCGGCGATGATCCGGCGGATCGAAGCAAGGATCTCCTCCATGCTCGGCTGGCCGTTCTTCTCTGTCATGTTCATTACGCCACTCCCTACGCACACCACGACCAGAATGCCGGTACCGACCCGCCTGGGTACCGCCCCGTATCGAATGCCGCTAAACAACGGCAACCCCCTGCGATGCGCGCCCGCACCGAGGATCGTGTCGCCCGCGCTGCCGTCTTCCCCTTGCGTCGGCAGACGCGGCTTACTCGCTATTGCAAGTTGTGTGTGGGACTCCCACCGGGCCCGACGCTACGAGGCATAAAGGGCAACGATGTGGCAAAGCCACAGGACAACCAAAATCGACGAGCGATTGATTGTCAGCTAACCCGGCAAAATGCCGCGCTCAAGGGATTTTATTTTACGGACTCGGAGGGCGGCAGCTCTTCGTAGCGGCCGTCCGAGTGAGTTATCGAAGTGCCCCAAGGCTTACGGCGCACTTCCTGATAATGAGCTTCAGGATCGTAGGCGATCCCCGTGAAGCCCAGGTTGACCGCATCGAGACGGCCCACCGACGCGAGCAGCGTATAGCTCGACACGACGACGTTGCGCCGCGTGGTCACGAGCTGAACTTGCGAGTTCAGAAGCTCGACCTCGGCGTTGAGCACGTCGAGCAGCGTGCGCTGGCCCACGCGCTCTTCCTCGCGCACGCCGGTGAGGGCGGTCGTGTTCGCGCTCACCTGCGACTGGTCCGATTCCACCTGCGCCCGCGCGGCGAGCACCTGCGACCACGACGCGACGACCTGCGCCTCCGCCTCGCTGCGCGCCTGCTCGATCTCCTGGAGACGGCTGACGTGGATGTGCTTCTGCTGGCGGACGCGGGCATACACCTCGCCGCCTTCGTAGATCGGCACCGAAAGCCGGCCGGTCACCACCGCCGTCTCGGATTCGTCGATCGTCGTCGACGTGTCGAAGCGGTCCGAATAGGAGGCTTCGAGCTGAATGCTCGGCAAAAGCTCGCCGCGGATGCGGTCGACGCCGAACCGCGCCGCCTGCTCCAGATAGAGCGACGACACGACGCCCGGATTTTCGGCCGTTCCGATGTTCTTCGCCTCGTCCAGCGAGTTCGGCAGCCAGCGCTCGAAGCCGTTCGGCTCGATCAGGTTGCCCGGCGGATGGCCGACCACGCGCTCGAAGGTGGCGCGGCTGGTCTTGAGGTTGGCCCGCGCGAGGTCGAGCGCCGAGACGGAGCCGGCGCGCCGCGCCTGGGCCTGCGCCACGTCGGTGCGCGTCACCTCGCCCACCGCGAACCGGTCCTCGGTCGCCTTCAGCTCGCGCGACAGCACGTTCACGTTGTTCTCGCGCAGCCGCACGATCGCCTGGTCGCGCACGACGTCCATGAAGGCGGTGACGGCCTGCAGCAGCACGTCCTGCTCGACGGCGCGCAGCGTCTCGCGCGCGGCCCGCACGTTCGCTTCCTGCTCGTTGACCGCGTTGATGACGCGGAAGCCGCTGAAGATCGGCTGCACGGCGTCGATCGAGTAGCCCTTGGGCTTGACCTCGCTCTCGTTCGTGCCGAACGTGCCGCGCTGGCGGTTGTACTGGTAGTTGATGTCCGCGCTGCCCTGGATGACCGGGCGGAAGCCCGACCGGGCGCGCGTCACCTCTTCGTCGGTCGCGCGCAGGCGCGCCCGCTCCGCATCGAGCTGCGGATTGTATTCGTAGGCCGAGGCCAGCGCCTGGTTTAGCGTTTCCGCCTGCGCAGACGCGCAAATGCCACAAAACCCGACGGCCGCGGCGAGAGCAGCGACGAACCGAGACCCGGCAACTGGCTTGCGTGCGACGAACCCCAGACCCAAAACGACCCTCGTGTGCTTGACCAGCCTGCATCCCCGAGCAGGCTGCTCCCCTAAACACTT
This sequence comes from uncultured Hyphomicrobium sp., assembly GCA_964386545.1. Classification (GTDB taxonomy): domain Bacteria; phylum Pseudomonadota; class Alphaproteobacteria; order Rhizobiales; family Hyphomicrobiaceae; genus Hyphomicrobium_C. The sequence continues at coordinate 25,229 of CAYLSI010000006.1, read as the reverse complement.
CCTTAACCTCTTAGAGCAGCAACTCGATTCGAAGAAGTCGGGCAGCCCTGGATTCACAACATCGCAAATCGCGCGTGGCCACATTCACACACGCCCACGGATTTCGTACGGGCGCGCGCGAAGGTATCGCGTGAGCCCGAATCGAAAAAGCGGCTGGAATCTCAGCAGAAACAGGGGGCAGGGACGAAAGAGGCCTCGGCGCCTCTGCGCGCCGGGTAGGAACGCGGCAGCCGACCTGCAAGAGGGGCCCGGCCTGACATCAAAAGTCTGACATCAAAAAACGAACGCGCGCGCCTTCTCGAAGCCGGGAAGCACCTCGCCGCTGGCGTCGAACACGGCCGAAGCGCCGAACGTGCGCCCCTCGCGCTGCCAGACGGTGGCACGCCCCGCGACGCCCTTGCCCGCGATCGCCACGATGCGCCCGCCGTCCTTGAGCTGGTCGAGCAGCGCGGCCGGCACGTCATCCTCGATGGCGCCTTCGATGACGATGGCATCGTAAGGCCCCTCGCTCGCCGCCCCGTCCGCAAGCGGGCCTTCGACCACGGTGACATTCGACGCCGCAAGCCCCGCCAGGTGCGTCCGCGCAGCCGCGGCCAGCGCCGGATCGCATTCGAGCGCGACGACCCGGCCGGCGAGATGGGCGAGCAGCGCCGCCGAGTAGCCTGTGCCGGTGCCGACATCGAGCACGGCGTCCGAGGGGTCGATGTCCGCGGCCTGCACCAGCTTGGCCAGAATGCGCGCCGGCAGCAGCGCCCGCACCGGCGCGCCGGGCGGCGAGATCTGCACGGAACCGTCCATGTAGGCGAGCGCACGCACGCGTTCGGGCACGAACTCCTCGCGCGGCAGGTCGCGCATCGCGTTGATGATCCGCCGGTCCGTGACGTCGCTCGGCCTGACCTGCGATTCGACCATATTCGTGCGCTGAACGGCGAAATCCACGGATGCCCTCCTCGAGAATGGCCGCAAAATCCCCAATGGTCGCCGCGCCCGCGGCGTGCGGGCAGCGGCGCGTCGGGCGACCATATCCAAACTCGCGCCGGACGGCCACCGGGCCCGTGGCCGCTGCAGAACCCTTCCCGCTCGTTCTTTAGACCCGGGAGAGCCAGGACCAGGCCGCGAGCACGAGCAGCGCCGCCAGACCGGCCCAGATCAGGACGATCAGCACGGCCCCGAGGCGGCTGCGCGGCCGCTCGGCCAGGACGCCCGCCCGCGCCCGGAGATCCGCCATCACGGCCGGATCGATCCATCGCACGATGAGCCCCACCGCCAGCGGGAGCAAAATGAGCTCGTCGAGAAGTCCGAGCACCGGAATGAAATCGGGGATGAGGTCGATCGGCGAGAGAACGTACGCCGCGACCAGCACCGCGAACGCCTTGACCGGCCACGCCACGCGCGGATCGCGCACGGCAAGATAGAGCGCGATGCCGTCCCGCTTCGCGCGGCGCGCCATCTCCTCCAGGCGCTGCCGCGGCGAACGGCGTGCACTCTCCCCGCCTGCGCTCAAATGCCCCTCCGTACCGTCAATGATGACGGGATTGCGATACCACCGCTTGTGTTCGTGTTTATCTATATGATAGATGCCACCGGCGCGGGGGAATTGACACGTTCCTTCGAGGACGGTCGCAGTCTCCCCGCTCTTCAAGAGGCCACGTGGCGGAGTGGTGACGCAGCGGACTGCAAATCCGCGTACCCCGGTTCAATTCCGGGCGTGGCCTCCAAATCTTTCCTTGAAATCATTGGATCTACCCCAACCGCGTTCGCGCCTTGCGCGTCCTGCGCGCCGTTCGCGTTGGGACAAAATCGGGGACATCGGTCTGTGACTTGTTCACGGAGCGGCAGTTGCACGTGCGTAACGATTCAACAGTCGGGCTGTCCCCTACCGGATCAACCTCCACGTCACGTTGACGACGACGTGGAGGACAAACGACGCACCGAGCACGAGCGCGAGTAACCGCACGTTCATTTCAGCAAGTTTTGTGCGAGCCACACCAGCGTATCCGCGAGGCTGTCCGCCTTGCTGTGGGCCACCGCCGAGCCGAGCGACAGGAGGGCTATCATGAAGCCCTTGTTCCAAGCGGCCTGGCGCTCGTGCTGGTCCTCGTGCTGATCGAGGCGCCCTTCCGCCTTGGTGATCCGGTGCTCGGTCTGCAGCTCCCATGGAGGATGCGAGTGATACGGCGACGATCGCCAGCTTGGCGGTGAGGTCATCGGCCATCGTTCCTGTTCCCTCAGGAGGTTTTCTGGTCGGCGGACGCAGGAACGGGCGGCTTGCAGTCCGCATGGTAGGTCTTGGCCTTGCCGGTCAAGACGCTGTCGATGTACGACCGCTGCGCCGCGATCTGGCGCTGCTGCCAGCACGGGGACCTTTCGCTGTTCTCGACCGTCGGCACGCCGCGGAGCACTGACGCCGCGCTCACTGTCGGGTTACTGCTCGAGCCGATACCTAGGGTCTCGCACGCTGCCAGAAACGGGCACGCCGCCATTGCCAGAGCCGCGCCGGCCGATCGCTTGAACCTTTTCATTGTTGCGCTCCACTTTGACGAGGGCGCGCTCGGCGCCGCGGGTTTCAGCCTTTTGGATACGCACGTAGTCCCACACGAAATAGCCGGTGACGGCGGCCGCCCCGATCGCGAGCGGGATCAGCCGCGCCGCGCACCACGCGATGAGCGTCTCGATCATGCCCCCCTCCATTCGGCCCACGCGGCCTTGATCTGATTCCAGAAAATGATGGTCACGACCCATGCCCCGAGTCCGAACGTGAGCGCCGGGTGCGCCGAGGCCCAGGCGCCGAGGTCGGCAACCGTCTGCCCGAAGGCCTTCCACGCCGAGATGGCCGAAAGATCCGGCGGCGCGGGGATGGTTGCCGTTGGGGTTTCCCCCGTTGACGTGGTGGCGGTCACTCCAACCGCGGCACCCGTCGTCACCTGGACCACCTTCGACGCGGCGACGTTGGTTGCCACCTCCTTGGCCTTGGTCGCCACCGAAACACCGCTCGCCGGGTACGCCTTGCGATCAAGCTCGAAGTGAGGGGTGTCCCGCTGCTTCCAGTCTCCGCCCCAGACAAGAGGCACTTTGAGCTCGCTCGCGGCCTCCCGCATCGCCTTCGCAATCGCGGTCATGTCGGGGATGTCGTAGCCAAAATCATTCGCGTCCACGAGATCGACGGCATGGCCCGTCAGGTGGCGCGAGTCCATCGTCCAGCTCTTGCCCGCCTTGACGAGTTCGCGCTGGCGCGCCTGGCTGCGCAGGCCCTCGGTGACGACGAAGGGCACAGGCGAGATCTCGGCCGCGCGCTTCACCACGGCCACGAGCTCGGGCCGGACGCCCTCCAGGTTCCGGAGGGACCGTTCATTAAGAACCATCTGTCATTCTCTCGCCGAAATGGGTGGGTACGGACTCAAGACATGGATCTGGGCGCAACTCTCGTCATGACAGTGCTGATCGGCGGCGAACCGCGAACGCGGAGGGACGAGTTCGGCTCAATTGCTGAATGCCGCCAGTTCGCTGCGTTGCAGCTCAAGATCATGCCCAGAGATGTGACCCTGGTGGACTGGACGTGCGTGCCGTACGAGCAGCGCGACCTACCGCCCCGCTAGCGCTGCGATCAGATTGCGCCAGTCCGTGGGGGCCGGGACCTCGATCGGTGTTTTGCCGGGGTGGAGGAACTGATCGTTGTACTCTTGGAGCCCGTCGAGAAAATCGTTGACGTCCGGTCGCGTGAACTGCGGTTGTGGAGGCGGCTGTCTGTCCTGTTCGGGCGGGAGCGCCCCGATGAAGTTCCCCGGCGCGGGCGGATCGACCTCAATCGGATCGCGTATCAAAGGCATGACGTCGGGCGGAATATCCTGGCGTGGCGCATCGCGATAACGCTCCCGTAGATCCTCGATCATCCACTGGTCGAGGAAATCGAGCCCGGGCGGCCGCATCCGGTTGCGTTGCACCCGCGGCGGCCGTTGCATCCCGTCGTCGAGCGCGGCCACCATCGGGTCCACGGGGGACTGGACGGGAGCGTCTCCAGGCCCTGATGGCGCTTTCTCGCCGCGCAGCGCCCGGATTAGGGCCTCATTCGGCATCGGTTTCGATCTCCATCAGTTGGTCATGGGCATGGCCGTGGTTCTCGAACGCGTGGCGGAGTTCGGCGTGCGCCTGGGCAAGCTGATCAAACGCCGCCTTGAGCGCGTCGAACTCGGCGCGCGAAACGACCGGCTCGCCAACCATTGGAGCGCCAGCAAGCGACACCCGGCCGACTTCCTCCCAGCCGCTCCCGTTATGGAAGACCAGACATCCCGTGCCCGGCCCATAGCGGTGGTCCACAGCGACGGTGACACAGCCAATTTTCCCGTCCGGAAGGTCATCGGCCAGCCACGGCCGGAACCGGGCCAGCCCGTTCACGTCGAGCAGGAACTCGGGCTGGTCGGTGCCGATCCCCCACTCGCCCGAGGGCATGACACGGCCGCGCTCGCGCACCGCGCCCCGGTCGTCGCGGGTGTAGATGCCGGCAACCGTCGCCCGGCTCCCGTCACTCGCAGGAAATACGTGAAGGCCGCCCCCCTCGTGCGAAAAGGGGCCGGCCTTAAAGCGGTCGGTGTCGGTCATGGGGACAGTTCTGCGACCTGCCGGTTCGGCCAGCAACTGACGGCAAGGAGATCGGCGCCGCGCGCTTCCGCCTCTGCCTGGGCCCCCCGGCGTGCTTCGTTCAGGTCTTCGTACCACCCCATCACGGTCCACTTGCCGTCAGGGTGGATGACCTCGACGGCATAAAGCGTCCCCATCCCCTCGCCAGCGCCGCCGTTCCGCTTGCTGTACTCGGAAATCTGAACGGAGACCTTTGTCACATAACGCTCTTCTTCCTTGAACAGCTCTACGATCATGCAGGAATCCCCTTCTTGGCGAAGATCTGAGCAAGCTTGGCGAGGCCCTTCGGGGTGACCATCATCTGGATGGTACTGCGGTTCTCGCCGCTCGCCTTGTCATAGTAGGTGTGGGGCCGGTGCTCGAGATAACCGGCATTGCGCTTGTCCACATAGGCTTGCAGGGGGCCGACGCCGTTCTGGCGATAGCCCCAGGCGTTGGCTTCGAGCCAGCGGGTGAACTTGCGCTCCGGCGCGCCGAGGATCTTGCCCGCCTCGCGGACGCTCATGGTTCCTTCGGAGGAGTCGAGGATTTCGAAGGCTTCGGCTTTTGGGGCAAGAGCGCTGATCTTGATCTCGGCCGAGGAGGCCCGCTTCTCGGCCTCGATGCGCTTGGAGGCGTGCTCGGTGAGGAGTTTGACGAGCAGGACGGGGTCGGAGAAGTCCGGGATCTGGGGACGTTCCCGGATCTCTGTCTCCATGCGGTTGAAGGCTTCGATGTAGCGCAACTTCCACTGAAGGGCTTTGGCTCCCGTGAACCCCATGGCGAGGAGGGTGAAGCCGTCGCGGGTCATGTTGTAGCGGCGATGCTGCTGACTGCCGGTCTCGGGCAGGTGATAGACCCCTGCTGAAAATTCAGCAGGGGTCAGCGACGGCTCTTGGGCCAGATCGTCAACCGCGCCCTACGCGAGCACTTCAACATTCCGAGACCACCCAAGCCCCAGCCCGCGAAGGGCAAGCGCACGCCTTGAGGCCCCTCAGTGTTGCTGGTAGCATCCGTGACATGACCGAGCCCGACAACATCATCCTGGTCTACCTGCGCCGGATCGACGAGAAGCTCGACCGGGTGATCGAGGACGTGCGCGAGATCAAAACCCGCGTCGGCATCCTCGAGCAGCAATACGCGTCAGTTTCAAACCGCATCGACCGGGTCGAAAGCCGTCTCGACAGGATCGAGAAGAGACTCGACCTCGTAGAGGTTTAGGGCTCTGGCGAAGGTTCCGGCTTGCGCGTCACAAACCGATAGAGGCTCCGCAAAATCAAGAAGCCGAGACCGGCTATCGACGCCACCCAGAGAACTTGTCTCAGGCTCTCGCGGCCAAACTCGGCGTTGATCCCAAGCACAATCGCGCAGACAATCGCTGTTCCAGCAAGCTCCCGAAGGTCCCGCACGCGGCGCTCGAGCTCTTCGATGCGGGCCTTGGAGTCGACGTATTGATGTACCTGCCGGCTCTCGACCTGGGTGATGCGGTCTGCCAAAGCGGAAATGCCCAGGTGCTCGCCGTGTCCATTAAGTAAGCCGGCAAACTTCTCCAGTCGGGCGCGCGTCCCATAGGGGTCATCGCGAAGTTCTGAGATTGAGCGGTCTAGATCGTCGTCCATGGGGGTAACACCGAGGAAAATGGAGAACGCTCAAATTACTAGCGCCCTCATCGCCCTCCGTCCACGGCGGGTTAGAACCCCCTGGCATTTTGAAGCGCACGAGCGAGTTCTTCAACCGACGGGTCGCGCTCGGCTTGGGCTGCAGCCAGGGGTGCGACGCCGGGGAATCCAGTGCGACTTGGCAGAACCGGAATCGGCTCCAACGTTTGAGGCAAGCGTTGATTGGCAAAATAGCGCTGAGCCGGCCCCGACATGATACCACGAGCTGTAGCGGCTCGAACCGCAGCCGGTGCCAAAGCGCCCGCAAGCATCGTGAGCGGATCGCCAGCGCTTAGCATACCGCCGATGCCAGTGCCGATCGCTGCCGGGGCGCCGACCATGCCCTGCGCAAAACTACGCTCAGCCGTGCCAGAGCTGCGTAGCGGAGTGATGACTTCGACGCCGGCACGCGCCAGCGGCGCCATGTCGTTCCGGTTGCGGGTGTAACCTTTCTTGTCGTTCTTCCTGATCGCGTTTTTGAGTGCGTTTGGAGTGAGGATGCCGGGCGCAGATGCATACGCCCCCGTGCCCGGCGCGTAGGCCACGGCGTCCTCGATCGCGAGTAGGTTGCGATAGCGCCGGTTGCGGTCCTGAAGCGCCGCCCGGATTCCAGGTCGCTGCGCCGGCGCTGCCGAGCGCAACATGGCGTTATCAAGCGCGGCGATCATGTCGCCAATCGCATTAGCCGCCTGGGGGTTCTCCCGCTGCTCTCTCTGGAACCGCGCGAGTTCTGAGCGGTACACGTTGTATTGACGCCCCGTGATACCAGGGCCGGGGCCGAGGCGGCCGCCAAGCTCCGCCGCCAACTGCGGGACGCGATCAATCCGCATGGCGGCGGACGAGTTGCCGATGTAATCGTTCGCGATCGTATTGAACCGTCTGGTGGCAACCTGGTGGCCGACAATATCGGTTGCGCCAGCGAAGTTCGCGTACTCGCGGCCGATGTTTTGAAAAGCGGTGTCCATGACGTCCGGCGTCGCGCGGTCGGCGTGCACTCCTGCACGACGCAGCGCAGCACGTGTGAACTGTTCAGCGGCTTGCTGCTGCAGTGCAGTTGCACGGCCGGCCCCGCCCGGAACCATGGCCGTTGCATCCTCGATCCAACGCAGGCGCTCGCTACCGGTCCGCTGCCCAGCCGTAAGGGCCGTAACACCCTCCTTCTCCAATGTTTGGATCGCGTTCTGTCGAGCTGGGTTCGCAGGCGCAGGCGTAATGGCACGTGCCGCGGTGTTGGGCGCCCGGGCGCCCACGAGCGCGCCAGCCGCGCGCGCCCATGGCTCTAATGCTTTCCCTTCTGTGAACTGGCCCGCAGTCTCGCTCACTCCGGCCGGTAGCGCGACGCGCGCAAGGCGATTGGCTGCGGACGCGACACCCCCTACGGCAAGAGGCGCGAACTCGCCGGCTGTTCGTGCGTACTCCCCGAGTGTACTTTGGGGCTTGTAGAACTGTCCCGTGTGCTGCTCGACCTTTCCCTTCCAGTCTGAATATGTGGGAAGGAAGGTTTCACCGGAAACAGGAGGTCGAGCGCCAGCCACGCCAGCAGCAGCATTAATTCCAGTGCGAGCAAGCGCTTCCAGATTACCGGGCAGCGTCGCCAGGCCAATTCCGCCCTGGACCAAGCCAATCCCAGCAGACTTCGCAACATCTGCTGCAACCTCCCCGGCTGACATGGATGGAGCCGGCTGCGAGGAAACACCGATTCTCTTGTCGAACTCTGCGCGCGGCATGTCGGCGTAGAACTTCTTGTGCATGGCATCGGCCAGCTCACCGTCACTCAGGTAGCCGTATTCGGGATATTTTGCGCGAACGTCTGCAAGCGAAGCCATCAGTCGCCTCCGAAAAGTCCAAGAGGGTCGGGGCGGCCTCCGTTTGGCGGAGGAGGATTGCCTGAATTGGCGCCAGCTCTCTGGCGAGAGGCGTCGAGGCCCTTTTTGATGACGTCCTCGTAGTCCTTAAGCGCGGCGTCGAAGTCCTCTGGCCGTTGCGCGCGATCGAGACGTGCAAGCGCATCAGTGGCCTTTCGGCCTTCCGCTTCTGTGATCTGGCCGCCGCCGCGGAGCGAGTTGAACGCCTCAAGGAAGGCTTGCCCCTTAGCCTGATCCACCAAGTTTACGAACGCCTTTTGATCAGTCCCGGCAATGCCGGGGAGAATACCGGCCGCACCCAAGCCCCATTCCCTTCCGGGGTGGCTGCGAAGAGCCTCGATCGTGTCGAGCGCCCTCTGGCTGGCCATTTCCGCGGTCGGCAGGTTGCCTGCAGCCTCCGCACGCATCTTCGCGAGGGTGTCGCGGTACTTTGCTTCGTCGGTGTTTTTTTCGAGCACTCTTGGCGGCGCAGTCGGATCAACGGGATTTGGAGCAACAAACTCCGTTCCCCGATCCAGCCACTTCTCCGCCCGCTTCATCGTCAGGTAGCGCTGCTGGTCTTCAGGCGAGAGACTGTTGAAGTGCTGCCACTCCCGGACGTTTGACGGGGCCTCCCCACCGTTCGGCCCCGTCGCCTCCCGGTCCATCTTCCGGATCTGCGCTCGCTTGTAGTCCCGCGCGAGCTGCGCGTCGGGCGACGCGTTCTCGATGTCCTGCGCCAGCATGCCGTTCGCGAGCTTCTGGCCTTGCTCTGCCGACCACGAGTTGCGCATCATGTCGGCTGCCGCCTGCTTCGGGCTGCCGCCGTTCAGGGCGCGCACGAGAGCGTCGTTCCCCGCCTGCATGCCGGTTTTCTCGGCCTGGTTGGCCTCATCCATCCACATGTTGCCGGAGAGGCCCTGGAGCGCGCGCGCCACGCCCTGCGTCCAGTGCTGCACCGGCGCGGCGCTCATGCCCGCCGTGATCATGCCGCCCGCCATCTGGCGGCGGTTCTTCACGTCGTCCGGCGTCATGCCGGTGAACGGCTCGGCGCTGAAGTTTCTGAGCATCCCAGGTCCGGCCTTGAACGGCTCGGGGGGCGGCTTCGTGGGCTCCGGCATCGGCCCGATCATGCCGCGCGGCGCAGGCGGTTTAGCACCGCCGCCCCAAACCGGAGCGAGCATGCCCGGCCCCGCCTTCCACGGCTGCCACCCCGCCGGGCTCGCGGGCTTTCTCCCGATGGCCGGGACGCCGTCCTCATCCGGCGAGAACGCGCCTCCACCGAAACCCCGAAGCATTCCTAGTCCAGCCATTACCGTTTCATCCCTGCCAAGAGTGAGCCGCCGAACGACATGCCGCCACCCATCGGCAACGAAAGAATTCCGCCCGCGATGCCCGCGATGCCGCCGAGCATCGCCTGCTGCCGGTCAACGGACGATTGCCACTTCTGCATATCCATCTGATGCGCCCCCATCACCGTGCCGATCATGTCGGTCCCGGCGATCTGACCGCCCTTGGTGGGCGTCATCTGCGGCATGGAGATCTGCCCGCCGTGCACGATGGCGGACAACTCGTTGAGCACCTGGTTGCGCTCGATCACAGTCTCCTGGATGAAACGCTCGCGCATCGCGTTCGCGAAGTCGGCCAGGTCCCTGAGCGCCTGGAAGCGGCGCATATTGACCGAGTTGCCGAACTCCAGGATCGTAACCTCTGTCTGGAATTTCTGCATATTGACCGAGTTGCCGAACTCCAGGATTTCTCGGGTGTCCTTGATCATGCGGGACGCCTCCTGCCCCGCGGCGAGATCGATCTGAATGCGCGCGGCGCCCGGCCGCGAGCTGCTGACGCTCGACCACATCGTCAACTTTCGGCGCGAGAACTTCGGCCTGATCGCCAGCGAGCGTGAGTTGCCTGCCCCCCCCCGAGGGCCGCTCCGTTGGAGGCCACGTTATTCAAATGCGCAAGAAGATTGCCTCCCTCGAAGCCCGCGTCCAGGCGCTCGAGGATGCGATCACGGCGCCGAAAGCGTGAGGTGACATGGCCGAAGATATCGAATTCGCCGAATACGTCACGCTTCCGCGGCTGCTAGCCGTGAAGGACGTGGCCGAAATTCTCAGATGCTCCCGATCACAGGTCTATGACCTGATCTCCAAGGAGGAGCTGCCAACTGTTCGGATCGCGGGAAAGATCATATGCCGAGCGATAGACGTAAAGGAATACATCCGCCAGTGCGAGACGGCCTCTGGTCGCTCGGCAAGCGGAGAGGCGTCTATGAGGCATTCCGATACATTGACCCGGAAAAAACCCGCCGAGAGCGACGTACTCTCAACACATCGTCGGAACAGGAGGCTTCTGACCTCCTCCGCCAGCTAAACGACGAGGTTGTTGCCGGCGGCCCGGCGACCGTGGCCACGTGCTTCGAACTCTACAAGTTCCACAAGGAGCAGAAGAAGAAGTGGACGGAGAGCATGGAGCGCGCCCGAAAGAAGGTGTGCGCCGAAATCGGCGACATCAACCCGCACGCCATCACCCGCGCCCTTTGCGAGCAGATCATCGAAAAGCGGCTCGCCTTGGGATTGGCGCGGGACACGGTTCGCATCGAGATGGCCTATCTCCGCGCCGCCCTGTCCTCTTCACCTGGAGAGAGAGCGCCGACGCCGTCGGCGCCGACAGGCTGGAAGCTCGCGCCGGTCGAGCCGACGCTGGGGATGATCGCGGCCGGAGTTGATGCGCGCGATACGCCCGGCCGCGTAGGCAGAGTGAGAGACGTCTACTGCGCCATGCTCTCCGCCTCTCCTAGCCCGGAGGACACCACATGACCCGCCCCTACACCGTGCCTGACCTCCGGATCTCCGACATCACGGAATTGACCGGGTTTTCCATGCGCTACTGGCAGCGCCGGGCCGCCGCTGGCGAACTGCCTGAGACTCGAGTGGTAATGCTCGGCAAGCGAAAGACCTTTCTCGTCAACGCCCAGGCGTTCAAACTCTGGTGGGAGAGGCAGCAGACCGAGGTCAAGCCATGCCAAAAAATCTCCGCCGGCGCGGAGGCGTCTGGTGGTACCGGATCGTCAAGGGCGGGCAAGCCTTCGAGGGGTCGCTTCAAACCGGCGAACTCGGCGTCGCTAAAGAACGACTTGAAGGTATCCGCCGAGAGCTGACAGCGACGCGCTTCGGAGAAAAGCCCAGGCGCACGTTTGACGAGGCAGCCCGCCGCTTCAAGGCCGAGCACTTCCCCACCCTCAGGTTCAAGAGCCGAAAACGCTATTCGGTGAGCCTGCGCGCCATGGTCGATCATCTGCAGGGTGTTTATCTGGACGAGATCGGGTCCGCAAAGCTGGGCGACTTCGAGCGAGCCCGGCTCGCCGCTGGCGTGACGGCCTCCACCGTGCGTCGCGACCTGAGTTGCCTGTCGTCGCTTTTTTCCCGAGCCGAGGAGTGGGAGTGGGTCACGCACAATCCGGTGAAGCCCTACAAGCGCGGCCGCGCGAAAGCCGGGCTCAAGGAAGGTAATCCGCGCACGCGTTATTTTTCGGTTGCCGAGGAGATGGCGGTTCTCAGCGCCATGCCGCCCAAGGCGGCCGACGCCGCGGCGTTCGCGATCGACACGGGGCTGCGCAAGGAAGAGCAATTCTCGCTTGAGCTGACCGACCTCGACTTCGAGGTCCATGAGCTGACGGTTCGCGCCGAAGTGGCCAAGACGGGGGTGGAGAGGAAGGTGCCGCTTCTGGACCGGGCCTATGCCATCGCGGTCAAGCTGGCGGACGGCCGGGTGGGCCGAGTGCCCCTATTCGTCACCCAAACGGGGAAGCGCTACAGCCCGGAGAGCCCGACCATGTACGAAGGGCTCCAGAAGGGCTGTAGGCGGGCAGGCGTGGCGCGGGCGTCCTGGCACGATCTGAGGCGGACTTGCGGCTGTAGGCTCCTCCAGGAGCACGGGCTGAGCCTCCAGGAGGTTTCGACGTGGCTGGGCCACTCCGACGTCCGGATCACCCAGCAACGCTATGCGTTCCTGCGGATCAACGAACTGCACCGTGCATTGCTGCGGCCATCGAACGTGATTTCGCTTGCTGTGCAGCGCGACAAAGGGTCAAAATAAGGGACAATTTCGGCGTGACTAGAAATAACTTAATGGCAGCAGATACATACCACCAGGGTGGACGATCTGCAAATCCGCGTACCCCGGTTCAATTCCGGGCGTGGCCTCCAATCCTTCTCTCTCAAAAATGCCCCCGGGGCGCGTGCATTGAGACCGGCGTCTCCGCGCCGGCGCTAGAGCATTTTCCGACGAAGTGGAGACCGGTTCGTCGTAAGAAAATGCGACAAAACAAGAATCTAGAGTGTCCGATCCGATTCTATCGGATCGGAAAACGCTCTAGGGCTTGCTCGGCGGCATGCTCGCGAACGACCGCGACAGCTCCTTCATGAGCGCGCGGACGTCGGGATGCTCGTTGCGGTCCCAGTCGGCCAGCATCTCCTCGAGGTCCGCCTCGCGCCGCGAGAGCAGCCGGTGGTAGCCGTCCCGGCCCGCATCCGTCAGCTCGAACACCCCACTATCCGCGGCCTGCACCATGCCGGCGGCCACGAGCCGGCTGAGCAGGTCCGTGCAATGGATCCCCGAGATGCGCAGCTTCTCTTCGAGATCGCTGCGCGTGGCTCGCCCCTGGCTCTCGCCGAGGCGCGCAAGCAGCCAGAGCTCGTCGGGCTTGAGCGCGAGACCGATCCGCGCCGCGGCGCGCTCGTAGACCTTCCAGCGGTTCTCGCGCGCCGTGATGCGCGTGACGATGCGCTTGAGCTCGTCCATCGACGTCGCATCGCGCAGCAGCGGAAACGCTTCGCTGAGCGGCTCGGGCTTGATGGCGGTCCGGAGCGGCACCTCGCGGATCGCGAGCGCCAGCACGAAGCTCAACGCCGCGAGCGCCGCCGCCGTGTAGAACACGGGATGGAGCGCTGCGACGAACTCCGCGAAATAGGCCGAGCGCAACGGCTCCGCGAGCTGGGCGATCTGCGCGGGATCGAGCATGCCGCCGGCTTCGGGCAGCGTCAGCCGCGCGCTGCCGTCGAGCGAATGGGCGAAAATCGCCCCGAACAGCGCCGCCCCCACCGAGCCGCCGATCGACCGGAACAACGTGGTGCCCGACGTCGCGACGCCCAGCCGCTCGTACGGCACGGCGTTCTGCACCGCCATGACGAGGATCTGCATGACCATGCCGAGCCCCAGGCCCAGCATCAGCAGGTGGGCGGACGTGACCGCCGCCGACGTTTCGGCATCCATCGTCGAGAGCAGCAGCAGCGCGATCGTCATGACGGCCGTGCCGATCACCGGGAAGATCTTGTAGCGACCCCAGCGGCTGATGATCTGCCCGCTCGTGATGGAGCTCGCGAACACGCCGACCATCATCGGCGTCATGTAGAGCCCGGCTGTCGTCGGATCGAGCTGCTTCACCACCTGGAAGTAGACGGGCAGGAGCGTAATCGAGCCGAACAGCGCCATGCCGACGATGAACCCAACCGACGTGCCGATCACGAACGCCCGGTTGCGGAACAGCGACAGCGGCAGCAACGGATCGGCGGCGCGCGTCTCGACGAAGATGAACCCGGCGAGCGCCACCAGCGCCAGGGCCGACAGCGCGAACAGGCTCACCGGCGCCTCCGTGGCGAGCGTCGCACCGAGGCTCGTCACCAGCACCAGCGCCGAGAGCGCGAGCGCCAGCAGCAGCGCCCCGGCATAGTCGATCGTCACGTTGCCGCGCACGGGCGAGGTGCGGAACGTGCGGTTGATGACGGCCAATGCCAAGAGCCCGAGCGGAAGATTGATGAGGAAGATCCAGCGCCACGAGAACTGGTCGACGATGAAGCCGCCGAGCAGCGGCCCCAGCACCGTGGAAAGCCCGAACACGCCGCCGAAAAAGCCCTGGTAGCGGCCCCGGTCGCGCGGCGCCACGATGTCGCCCACGACAGCGATCGCCGTCACGATCAGCCCGCCGCCGCCGAGGCCCTGCAGGAAGCGGAACGCGATGAGCTCGGGCAGGTTCTGCGCGAGCCCGCACAAGAGCGAGCCCGCCAGGAACACGACGACCGCGGACTGCAGAACCACGCGCCGGCCATAGAGGTCGCCGAGCTTGCCGTAGAGCGGCACCACGACGGTGCTCGACAGCAGATACGCGGTGACGATCCACGAGAGATGCGAGATGCCGCCGATCTCGCCCACGATCGTCGGCAACGCGGTCGCGACGATCGTCTGATCGAGCGAAGCCAGCAGCAGCACGAGCACGAGCGCGAAGAACGTTGCAATGAGCTCACGCTGCGAAATCCCGCCGCTGGGATCGGTCGTCATCTCCGCTGTCATGCGTCTCGCTCGCTCCGCGCCTCATTCGACCTTGGGAGGACGCACGGTCCGTCCGTCCGGCAACGAAAAACTTTCCCTCGCCACCGATTCCGCTAAGCTTCGCGCAAACGAACCGGCAAGGCGCTGCCAAAAATAGCCGGATCGAGGGGGAAAACGACAGATGTCATCGGACACAGCCGCCGCGCTGATCGACCGGGTCAAGCGCGATCCGGAGTTTCGCGAGCTGGAACGGCGGCGGTCGCGCTTTGCGTGGACACTGACGGTCACGATGGTCGTCATCTATTTCGGCTTCATTCTGACGGTCGCCTTCGCACCCTCCATCCTCGCCACGCCCGTCGGCACCGGCGTCACCACGGTCGGCATCCCCGTCGGCATCGGCGTGATCCTGATCGCCTTCGTGCTCACCGGCCTCTACGTCCACCGCGCCAACACCGAGTTCGACGCAGCCATCGACCGCATCGTGGAGAAGCACTCGTGAACGTCGAAGCCATCGCGATGTTCCTGCTGTTCGTCGCCACCACGCTGCTGATCACGCGTTGGGCCGCCAAGCGGACGCGCACGGCCGCCGATTTCTACGCAGCGGGCGGCGGCATCACGGGCTTCCAGAACGGGCTCGCCATCGCCGGCGACTTCATGTCCGCGGCCTCGTTCCTCGGCATCTCGGGCCTCGTCTTCGCCTCCGGCTTCGACGGCCTCATCTACTCCGTGGGCTGGCTGGTCGGCTGGCCCATCGTCCTGTTCCTGATCGCCGAGCGCCTGCGCAATCTGGGCCGCTTCACCTTCGCCGACGTCGCCGCGTTCCGCCTCGAGGCGACGCCCGTGCGCACGCTCTCGGCCGTCGGCACGCTCGCGGTCGTGGCCCTCTACCTCATCGCCCAGATGGTCGGCGCCGGAAAGCTGATCGAGCTGCTGTTCGGCCTTCCCTATCTCTACGCCGAGATCGTCGTCGGCGTGCTCATGGTCATCTATGTGGCGACCGGCGGCATGGTCGCGACCACGTGGGTGCAGATCATCAAGGCGTGCCTGCTCTTGGGCGGCGCCACCTTCCTCTCGTTCATGGTGCTGCTCAAATTCGGCTTCTCGTTCGAGGCGATGTTCCGCGCCGCGACGGAGGTGCATCCCGATCAGACGTCGATCATGGCCCCCGGCAAGCTGGTGACGGATCCGATCTCCGCCGTTTCGCTCGGCCTCGCGCTGATGTTCGGCACCGCGGGCCTGCCCCACATCCTGATGCGCTTCTTCACGGTTCGCAACGCCAAGGCCGCGCGCAAGTCCGTGTTCTACGCGACCGGCTTCATCGGCTATTTCTATATCCTCACGTTCATCATCGGCTTCGGCGCCATCACCTTCCTGATGGGCGACCCGGCCTACTTCAAGGCCGGCGAGGGTGGCCTGTACGACAAGATCGGCGGCATGATGGGCGGCACGAACATGGCGGCCGTGCACCTCTCGAGGGCCGTCGGCGGAGACCTGTTCCTCGGCTTCATCTCGGCCGTTGCGTTCGCGACCATCCTGGCTGTCGTTGCGGGCCTGACGCTCGCGGGCGCCTCGGCCGTGAGCCACGATCTCTACGCCAGCGTCATCGCCAAGGGCCGCGCGTCGGAAGCGACGGAGGTCCGCATCTCGAAGATCAGCGCCCTCGTCATCGGCCTCTTCGCCATTCTGCTCGGCTACGTGTTCGAGAACCAGAACGTGGCCTTCATGGTCGGCCTCGCCTTCGCCGTCGCCGCGAGCTGCAATTTCCCGGTGCTGGCGATGAGCATCTTCTGGAGCGGCACCACCACGCGCGGCGCCGTCGTCGGCGGCTTCCTCGGCCTCGCCTCGGCTATCACCATGGTGATCCTGAGCCCGGCCGTCTGGGTCAAGACGTTCGGCTTCCCGCAGGCGATCTTCCCGTACGACAGCCCGGCCCTGTTCTCGATGACGATCGCCTTCCTCGGCATCTATCTCGTCTCGAAGCTCGACCGCAGCGCGCGCGGCGACGCCGAGCGGGCCGCATTCGAAGCGCAGTTCGTGCGCTCGGAGACCGGCATCGGCATCGCCTCGGCATCGGCCCACTGAGCGCGCGCCGCGCCGCTGCCCGCGCACCGCAGGCGGCCGAGACCACCCTCAATCGATGCGCACCACCCGCGCGGCCAGCACCTCCAAGAGCTGCTGGCCGTTCTCAAAGGTCGAGGCGATGAGCGGAATTTTGCGCTCGGGATCGTCCCTGTGGACGAGCGTCATCGCGTGGCACGTGGCGTCGTCCCCGTACCTGCCGATGTCGATCTCGACCGCGGTCACGCGCCAGTCGCACCACGCTCCCTCGATCACCCGGTCGCCGATGGGCACGAACAGACCATGCGCGTTGGCGACCACCTTGAACGAGACCCGCGGCGCAAGCCCGCCCGCCGCGTGCAGCGCCGCACGGACGCGGCGGCGCTCGGCGTAGCGCACGCCCAGGAGGACGCCGCCCACGATCACGAACCCAACTGCGATCTCACCGCCAAGCTGCCCCACCGTGAGACTTTCCCGCCGCATCCACACACCCAGCGCGAAGGCGGCAAGTACCGCGGGCCCCGCGCGCCGGAGCATCTGCTTGAACGAAAGATCCGTGCTCCAGTCGTGCCCGGCAAGACCGCCCGCGCGCCACGTCTGCGGCAAGGAAACGCCCTGCCCACGCGCCGCCATCCCCGCGTAGTGTCCGCGCGCGATGTTCGCGTTGATGCGCTGCGCGGTCGGCGCCGTCAGTCGGTGCATGAGGTAGACAATGCCGCCAACGCTCGCCGCAACGAACGTCCAGAACAAGAGATGCGGTAGAATGTCTCCTATCATGCGGCCCCCCGTGCGTGCGCCGAGGCGCCTTCTACCGATAGAACAGCGGCGCGGGAGCGCCAAGCCCAGGCGCGCCGCCCGTCGCCCCGTCGCGGCCCGAACGGAGCCGAACACAGCGGGCAGTTTTTTTGCTAACCCTCTGGCCCTCGCGGCAACCATCTGCTATGAGCGCGGCTCTCAAGGCTATTCCGCGGTAGCTCAGTGGTAGAGCAATCGGCTGTTAACCGATCGGTCGTAGGTTCGAATCCTACCCGCGGAGCCAATCTTTCCAGATACTTGGCTCATATCTTTCCGTGTCCAGCAGAATGCGGGACGGCGGCCGCGTCGCCCAGCGGCTGAAACGGTCCAACCACAAGCCATGCGAGCATCGCCCGCATGATGGTCGGCCGTGGGGCTTTGTCGAGACGCGGGCGCTTGGCGCCTACGTCCAAATCAAGCGGCCAAGCGTCCATCCCGGGCAACAAACACGCGATGATTGCCCGGTTTCTCGTCATCAACAGCATTATGGACGGCAGGACCACAATGCAGCCATCCGGCGCGCCTATCCAGGGCCGGCGGCCAGCCCGGCCCGCGTGTTTCAGAGTGTGATCCCGGTGAGTTTCGCCATCCCCGCCCGACGCAAGTCGCTGCGCGCCATGCGCGTGCTATTGCCGCTTGCCGCCCTTCTGCCCGCTGCGGCGCAGGGTCCCGTCGCGGCAGGCCCGGCTTCCGCCTACCAATCGACGATGACACTGGCCCAGGCCGCGCCCGCGCCACCGCCTGCTCCGAATGCCAACGTCGACCCCGAATGTCTCACGATCGCGCAATCGTCCGCCACGACCTACGTCATCTCGAACACGGCCTGCGCCAACGAGAGCGTGCTGACCTCGATCGAGCTCGTTTCGAATGACGCCATCGCGCGCTGTTTCACGAAGAAGATCCGCAGTCAGATTTCCATCGCCAGCGAACATGCCGCCCCAATCATCAATTATCAGTGCATCGAGGGGCGTCTCGGATGCACGGCAGAGATCCTGCGCGAGATGTTTCCGGAATGCCGCGCTGGATGACGCGGCGCAACTGCCGAGTAAGGCCCGAATTTGATGTCGGACTATAGTCGCGATGGCAACGTCGAGCGCCAGCAGATCCACGAGATCTCGCTCAACGTCGCGCGCCGCTTGCTGAAGCTCCTGGAAACGGCGCGCCTCGCGCCGCCCGCGCTCGCCAGCGAGATCGACGCGTCCTCGCGCCTCATTTCGGACATTCAGCGCGACGTGGAGAACGTCATGGCGATGCAGCCCTTCGGCGGGCCGGTCGACATGGCGGTGCTGACCCATGTCCTGAGCAGCCAGCAGCATGCCATCGCCCTGCTCGAGCAGCTCGAAGCGCGCACCCAAGCCTATTATACGCCGGCAGCGAACCCCGCCGCGGCCTCGCCATGGCCGTCACCGGCACCAGCACAGGCGCCGCGCCCGTCGGCCCTGTCGGCCTACACGCCGCCCAATACGGGCACGAGCTGGCCCCGCGCGGAGACGCCGGCCCCCGCGCCCTATGCGCCACCCCGGCCGCAACATCCCTCCAACGGCCAGCACGCCTATTACGCCACGCCCGCGCCGGCGGCCCCCTATCCGTCGGCCCCGCCGGCTCAATCCGCGGCCGCACCGTTCCACGATCCGCGCCAGGCAGCGGCCCGTACGCAGCCACCGGCCCAACGCGCGCCGCACCAGACCCAGCGTTCTCCGTCAGAGCCGAGGCCGCCCGCCGGCGCGCCGCAGCCGGCCGCCAAGGCGAAGCTCGACTTCAAGGCGGTAACGCGCCGGCTCAGCGAGCCGAAATACGCGGCCATCGCGGCCACGGGAACGGTGATCCTGGGCTCGCTGCTGCTCGCCTATTTTCTGCTGCCGGCGTTGCCGACCAAGCCGACGGCCGAGAACGTCGCGCCGGGCCAGAAGCTCGACGGCAGGCTCGAGACGACCGACGGCGAACCTCAGACCGCGGCCGTCGATCCGACCGAGCGGTTCTCGGCCGCCGCGCACGATCCGGCCGCCACCGAGCAGCCCTACCTCGTGGTGCTCGCGACGCGCGCGACCACGGCCGAGCTGCAGAAGGATTTCCAGCACTTCAACGAGGCCTACGCCGACCTGCTCGCCGATCGCAAAGCCCGCGTCGACCGCATCCAGGGCCAGGACCAGAAGACCTGGCACCGCCTGTCGCTGATCCCGCCGCAATCGCAGGCCGAGGCCAAGGAGTTGTGTGCCAAACTCCGCGCCGCCGGCCTCACGGGATGCTGGATCCGGCGTGTCCCGCTCAACGCAGCGCGCTGAGAGATCCGCCGCCCTCGGCTTGCGGCCATCCGGACTTGCCCCTATGTGGAGGGCGACCCGCCAGCACGGCGCGCAGGAACACGACGGCCCGCATGACATCCATCATCTCCGTCACCAACGTCGGCAAGACGTACGCGTCCGGCCATACGGCGCTGAAGAACGTCTCGCTCGACATCCGCGAAGGCGAGATCTTCGCGCTCCTCGGCCCGAACGGCGCGGGCAAGACCACGCTCATCAGCATCATCTGCGGCATCGTCAATCCATCGTCGGGCAGCATCTCCGTGGCCGGCCTCGACATCGCGCGCGATTACCGCGCCGTCCGCGCCATAATCGGCCTCGTGCCGCAGGAATTGTCGACCGAGATGTTCGAGACGGTCTGGGCCACGGTGTCGTTCAGCCGTGGCCTCTTCGGCAAGCCGCGCAATCCGGCCCTGGTCGAGAAGGTGCTGCGCGACCTCTCGCTCTGGGACAAGAAGGACACGCGCATCATGGCGCTCTCGGGCGGCATGAAGCGGCGCGTGCTGATCGCCAAGGCCCTCGTGCACGAGCCGCGCATTCTGTTCCTCGACGAGCCGACCGCGGGCGTCGACGTCGAGCTACGCAAGGACATGTGGAACATCGTGCGCGGCCTGCGCGACAGCGGCGTCACCGTGATCCTGACGACGCACTACATCGAGGAAGCCGAGGAGATGGCCGACCGCATCGGCGTCATCGCCAACGGCGAGCTCATCGTCGTGCAGGAGAAGCGCGAGCTGATGCGCAAGCTCGGCAAGAAGCAGCTCGTCGTCGAGCTGCAGAAGCCGCTGGACGCCATTCCGGCCGCTCTGGCCCACCACGCGCTCGAGCTCGGCGCGAACGGCGCCGCGCTGACGTTCACCTACGACACGCAGGCCGAGCGCACCGGCATCACCGCGCTGCTGGCCGACATGCGCGAGGCCGGCATCGGATTCAAGGACCTCGCCACCTATCAAAGCTCGCTCGAAGACATTTTCGTCGATCTCGTGAGGCAAACGCGATGAACCTGCCCGCCGTCCGCGCGATCTACGCCTTCGAGATGGCCCGCTGGGGCCGCACGCTGATGCAGAGCATCGTCTCGCCCGTGCTCTCGACGTCGCTCTATTTCGTCGTCTTCGGCACGGCCATCGGCTCGCGCATTTCCGAGATCGACGGCGTGCCGTACGGCGCCTTCATCGTGCCGGGCCTCGTCATGATGCTGCTCTTGACCGAGAGCACGTCGAACGCCGCGTTCGGCATCTATTTTCCCCGCTTCACCGGCACCATCTACGAGCTGCTCTCGGCCCCGATCGCCCCGTTCGAGATCGCGCTCGGCTACGTCGGCGCCGCGGCCACCAAGTCCGTCGTTCTGGGCCTCATCATCCTCGCCACCGCGAGCCTCTTCGTGCCCCTCAAGATCGCCCATCCCGTCTGGATGGTCGCCTTCCTGATCCTGACGGCCGTGACGTTCAGCCTGTTCGGCTTCATTATCGGCATCTGGGCCGACGGCTTCGAGAAGCTGCAGATCATCCCGATGCTGGTTCTGATGCCGCTGACGTTCCTCGGCGGCACGTTCTACTCGATCAAGATGCTGCCGCCGTTCTGGCAGACGGTCACCCTGTTCAACCCGATCGTCTACCTGATCAACGGCTTCCGCTGGAGCTTCTACGAGGTCTCGGACGTCAACATCGCCGTGAGCCTCACCATGACGGTGGGCTTCCTCGCGCTCTGCCTCCTGGCCGTGTGGTGGATCTTCAAGACCGGCTACCGCCTGAAGGCGTAATCCACTGCCTTATCGCGCCCCGACGTCGCTGGTCTTGGCCGTGCCGAGCTGGATCTGCACGTACTGCACCGCGCCTTCGATCATCGCCCACGGATGCACGAGGTTGGCGAGCGCGCCCACGAGCAGCGCCTCGAAGCTGAGCCCTGCGCGCCCGATGACGAGCAGCGCCCGGTCGCGCGTGTCGATGGCCGCCATGACGGCCTCCGCATGGTCCTTGCGCGCCACGCCGTCGAACTCGGGCCGCACCGCCGCAAGGCCGTAGCGTTGCCCCTGAAGCGCCGCTTGGAGATCGAAACCGGGCTCCGCCCCGAGCGCCGCGAAGTCCGGCCGAACGGCATCACCCGGCGGCGGCTGGTGGTGCACGGTGACGAAGGCGGAATAGAGCGCGCCGAACGACGGCTTGCCCGCCGTCGCGATGTCGCCCGCGATGCGGTCGCACCCGCCATGCCACAGCGTGGCCTCGGGATCGTCCTCGCACGTCATGCGCACCGAATAGGCGCGCGGCAGGTCCATGCGCCCCTGCACGTCCGACAGCGAGACGGCGAACGCCACCCAGCCGGCGGCCAGCGCCAGGGCGAGCACGAGCCGCCAGCGCCGACGCATGTCGCTGACGGTTTCCTGGGCGGCGGTTGCGAGTCGCGCGATCATCATGGCCGGCAGAATTCCACCGGCCCATGGCCAAAACAAGCTGAACGGAGCGCCTCTTTAACAGGAAGCGCGGATTTTACGGAGCGAGGCCCTGAGACGGCGGCGGCGGCGCATCGGGATCGTAGACCTCGCCCATGCCCGCATTGCCGTCGCGCCCGTAGATGTCCGGCCGGAACTCGATGCGCCCGTCGGGCTCGGCCCAGGCGGTGATGTAGGCGAAGTAGACCGGCACCGGCCGCGTCAACTGCACGTCGAGCGCCTGTCCCTGGTCGAGCACGCTCTGCACCTGGCCGGGGTTGCCCCAGCCGGGCTCGTAGCTCGCGAGCCATTCGACGAGCTGGAAGACGTCCTGCACGCGCACGCAGCCGGCGCTGAACGCGCGCGACCGCTGCTCGAACAGCGGCTTCATCGGCGTATCGTGCATATAGACGCCATGCTCGTTCTGCATGTCGATGCGCACGAGGCCGAGCGCGTTCTGCGGTCCGGGATCCTGTTTGAGCTTGACCACGCGCGCATCCGCCGTCGACCAGTCGATCGCCGACGGGTCGATCTCCGGCCCGTTGAAGTCGCCGGTCAGGACGCGGATGTGCTCCTTCTGCAGGTAGTCCGGCTCTTTCACGAGGCGCGGGAACACGTCGAGCCGCGCCACGCTGTCCGGCACGCGCCAGAAGGGGAAGAAGTTGAGGTTGCGGATCGTCGCCTTGAGCGTCGGCGTATCGCGCCCCTGGCGGCCGACGATCACGCGATGGCGCAGAACGGTGCGGTAGCGCTCCACGGCTTCGAGCTGGAACGCCGGCACGTTGACGAGCACGTAGCGCTCCTCCGGCGGCGACTGCACGAGCTCGAGAATGCGGCCGTGATTGAGCTTGAGCTGATTGAGCCGCTCCTCGGCCGAAATGTTGAGCGCGGCGAGCGTCGGCTTGTCGACGCGGCCCGTGGCGCGCAAGCCGTTGCGCTCCTGATAGACCACCACGGCCTGCTCGAGGCCGGTATCGAACGTGTAATCGTTGTAGTTGGCCGAGCGCGGCAACTCGCCCGTCATCATCAGGCGGCGGCGCAGGTACGGCACGCGCTCGTCGCTGTCGCCCACGCGCAGCATGCGATCGCCGGGGATCGGCCGCCAGCCGCCCTTGGTGACGATGCGCTGATAGAGATCGATGGCGCCTTCCATGGCGACGAGCATCTCGTCGCTGCGCCACGGCACCTCGTTCGCGCGCAGGTCGTTGAGCACTTCCTTGCGCGGCGGCGTGCGTTCGAGCGAGGCGCGCTTGCCCGTGTAATCCGGCGAGCCGAAGGGGGTGATTCCCTCCCACCAGTTGCCGTCCTGGGCGGCGGCGGAATGCCCGGCCAAAAGCACGCCGAGAGAGAGCACGCCAAGAGCAAGCAGCACCAAGGCGAGCCCGCCGCGGTCGGCGCGTCGGCTGAGCGTGTTCAAAAAAGCCACCGGAGTTTCATTCCTCGTTCGCTGGGCACATTTGGCCCGGCCGCCAGCATCAGGGGCGAAATACGCAACGCGCGTCCAGGACGCCAATAAACGGATTTCATATGGCCAAACAAAGACCCGGCACAAGGCACGCCATGATCCTCCCTGCGTGTCATCGTGTCCGACGGGTCACATTCCGGGGCGTCTAAGCCGGGAAATGATCCCACCCGTCCCGCGTCACAGCCCACGGGCGTCCATCTAACGCCAGGACCGTGAGCCCCGTTCCCTGCGTCACGCGGCCGATGACTGTGACATCCACACCACGCTCCCGGGCGCCAGCCTGGAAAAGATCGGCCTGATCGGGCGGCACCGTGGCCAGCACCTCGTAGTCGTCGCCCCCGGTCACCACGGTTTCGAGGAGATCCGGCCGGCAGCTGACCGCCGCCCGCGCCGCCGCCGAGAGCGGCACGAGCTTGGCGTCGAGCGTGATCGCGACGTCCGACGCCCGCGCCAGCCGCTTGGCGTCCTTCACGAGACCGTCCGAGACATCCATGGCCGCCGACGCGTGGTCCCGCAGCGGCATGACCAACCCGATCCGCGGCTCGGGACGCAGGTAGCGCGCGCGCAGCGCCTCGGCGCTCGTGTCGTCGAGCCCCCAGGCGCGGCCTTGCGCGGCGTCGCGCCGGATGCCGAGCCCCAGCGCGCTGTCCCCGAGCGTCCCCGAGACGAACACGAGGTCACCCCCGCGCGCGCCGTCCCGGCGCACCATGCACCCGCGCGGCACGCTGCCGATGGCCGTGATCGTCACCGTCAGCGGCCCCGGCCGCCGGTCCGTATCGCCCCCGGCGAGCGCGATGGAAAAAGCATCCTGCGCGGCCCGCAGTCCGCTCGCGAAGCCAGTAAGCCAGCTCTCCTCGGGCTCGGCCGGAAACGAGAGCGCCATCAGATAGGCGAGCGGACGCGCGCCCTTGGCCGCGAGATCGGAGACGTTCACCGCCAGCGCCTTCCACGCGATGTCGGCCGCAGCGTCGTCGGAGAAAAAATGCACGCCCTCGGCGACCGCGTCGGTCGTAACGACGAGATCCTCGCCGTCGGGCGGGGCGATGAGCGCGCAATCGTCCTTGAGTCCCAGCGCGCCCGAAAACCCGGAAGCCAGCGGCGCGAAGGTGCTCTGGATCAGATCATCCTCGCCGCCGGGCCGTGGGCGCGCCATGGCGGGCTAGCCTTCGCCGCCGGACGGCGTCTGGAACTCCTTGGCGCGAACCTTGTGCGCGATGCGGTCGAGCACGCCGTTGACGACCTTGGGCTCGTCCGCCTCGAAGAACGCCTTCGCGATGTTGATGTACTCGTTGATCGTCACGCGCGCCGGAACGTCGCTGCGCTCCAGAAGCTCGAACACGCCGCCGCGCAGAATGGCGCGCAGGATGGAATCGACGCGCACGAGCCGCCATCCCGTCCGCAACTGCTGATCGACGAGCGGGTCGATCTCGCGCTGCCGCCGCACCACGCCCTTCACGATCTCCGCGAAGAACGTGACGTCCGCGCCTTCGAGATCGACGAGCGTCTCCTGCTCCTCGGCGACGCCCCCCTCTCCCTCGGCCGGCGCGACGTCGACGTGCATGAACTGCGCGATGACGTCGGTTACGTCGGTCCCGGCGAGATCCATCTGATAGAGCGCCTGCACGGCCGCCATCCGCGAAACCGTGCGCGGCTTGGGCGCATCACCGCCGCTCTTTTTTTTGCGCGGGAGCATCATGGACGGGCCAGACCGAAATCATGCGCCGTGCGGATGAGACGAAGGCA
>CAYLSI010000005.1:0-146790 GCA_964386545.1 uncultured Hyphomicrobium sp. | reverse complement strand
ATTGTCGATGGTGGGTGATGAAGGATTCGAACCTTCGACCCGCTGATTAAGAGTCAGCTGCTCTACCAACTGAGCTAATCACCCGTTGCCGGCGCGCGCGGAGCCAAAGGGGCTCCAAAGGACGGCAAAGGGGCCCCGAACGATTGTGCTCCAGGGCCCCAATGCGGCTCGTCTAGCACCGTGCCTCCCCCTTGTCCAGTCGTATATGACCGAAGGGCGTCGGCACCGACCACCGGCCGGGCCGCGGCCCGCCGGGATCAGCCAAGTTGCTCGGCTTTCGCGGTTTTCTGCCGCTTGAGCATCAGCTTGTTGAGGGCCGCCACATAGGCCCGCGCCGAGGCGACCATGGTGTCGGTGTCCGCGCCGCGCCCGGTGACGACACGGCCCTCCTCGGCGAGGCGAACGGAGACCTCGGCCTGCGCGTCCGTGCCCTCGGTCACGGCATGCACCTGGTAGAGCTCGAGCTTCGCCGTGTGCGGCACGAGCCGGTGAATGGCCGCGAAGATGGCGTCGACCGGGCCGTTGCCGTTCGCGTGCACGGTCTGCTGCGCGCCGTCGATGTCGAGCGTCAGCGTTGCCGACTGCGGCCCGCTGGTGCCCGCGATGACCTGGAGCGCCACCACCCGCATGCGGTCGTGCGCGTGCGCGATCTCCTCGTCGACCAGCGCCTCGATGTCCTCGTCGTAGACGTGCTTCTTGCGGTCGGCGAGCGACTTGAAGCGGTTGAAGGCGTCCTCGAAGGCGTTCTCGCCGAGGTCGTAGCCGAGTTCCTTGAGCTTCGTGCGGAAGGCGTTGCGACCCGAGTGCTTGCCCATCACCAGCGACGTCTTGCCGACGCCGACCGATTCCGGCGTCATGATCTCGTACGTCTGCTGGTGCTTCAGCATGCCGTCCTGGTGGATGCCGCTCTCGTGCGCGAAGGCGTTCCGGCCGACGATGGCCTTGTTGTACTGCACCGGGAAGTTGGTGACGGCCGAGACCAGCTTCGAGGCGCGCGCGAGCATCGTCGTCTCGACGCGCGTGCGATAGGGCAGTGCGTCGGCGCGGGTGCGCACGGCCATCACGATTTCCTCGAGCGCGGCGTTCCCGGCCCGCTCGCCGATGCCGTTGATGGTGCATTCGATCTGGCGCGCGCCGGCGCCGAGCGCGGCCAGCGAGTTGGCGACGGCGAGGCCCAGGTCGTTGTGGCAGTGCGTCGAGAAGATCGCCTTGTCGGAGTTCGGCACGCGCTCGCGCACGGCGCGGAACATGGCCGCATACTCGTCCGGCGTCGCATAGCCGACGGTGTCGGGCAGGTTGATCGTCGTGGCGCCGGCCTTGATCGCCGCGTCGACGCACTGGCAGAGATAGTCGAGCCCCGTGCGCGTCGCGTCCATGGCGCTCCACTCCACGTCCTCGACGAGGTTGCGGGCGCGGGCGACGGTCGCGGTGATGATCTCGAGCACCTCGGCCTCGGACTTGCGCATCTGGTGCGCCAGGTGAATGGGCGAGGTCGAAACGAACGTATGGATGCGGCCGCGCTTGGCGTGCCGCACCGCTTCCCCGGCACGGTCGATGTCGGCATTGATGGCGCGGGCGAGGCCCGCCACGGTCGCGGTCTTGACGCGCTTGGCGATGGCCGTGACGGCGTCGAAGTCACCCTCGGAGGCGATCGGGAAGCCGGCCTCGATGATGTCCACGCCCATGGTGTCGAGGCAATCGGCGACCTCGATCTTTTCCTCGAAGGTCATGGTGGCGCCGGGGCATTGCTCGCCGTCGCGCAACGTGGTGTCGAAAATCACGACGCGATCTTGGGATGCGTCAGCGGTCTGGGTCGTCATGGCGAAAGTGTCCTTGCTCGGGAGCCGGTCCCCGGGCGCGAGCACGCGAAAAATGTGCGAGGCGCGAATGGGGAGGCCGGCGGATCAGTCCTGTCAGCGGCGCTTGCTTGATCCCCTGAGCACCTGCCCGGCCGTGCGCCGGGCCCCCGGTTCTCAGGGGCTGATAAGGAGGAGGCTCGGCAGGCTGGAAATCGGCGCAGGACCGCGGCCGGAACCCTGGGGGCCGGCTTTCCAACGGTCGGAACGGGTCAGCGTCGAGCTCATTTCGAGCGGCTTCCGGACACGCTTCTGAAGACTAATCCGTTGACACATACGCGAATCCACCCCTCCGGCGCAAGAGGGCGGGCCCTCGGGCGTAAGGAGGGCGGGCCGTTTCCGCCGTCGCGGCACCGAAATGACGCGATTGCGGTGTCGGATCGGGCAGACGCCGCTCGTCCTTGGTGAGGACGGCGGGATTCCGGCCGGACCGGAGGCACAACCGAAGGAGGAGATGGCCATGGCCAAGGCAACTGTCAAATCACCGGCGAAAAGCGCGGACGCCCCCAAGGCGGCCACGAAGTCCGCGAGTGCGGCGAAAGGCACCGAGACCGGCTTGAACCGCATGCCGTCCGTGACGCCCCATCTGGTATGCGCGGGCGCGGCGAAGGCGATCGAGTTCTACAAGAAGGCGTTCGGCGCCAAGGAGCTGATGCGCCTCGAAGGGCCGGACGGCAACTTGTGGCACGCCTGCGTCGAGATCGCAGGGCACCCGGTGATGCTGGTCGACGAGTTTCCGGACATGGGATCGCTGGGACCCAAGGCGCTGAAAGGCACGCCCGTGACCATCCACCTCAACGTGCCGGATGCGGACGCCTGGGCCGCCCGCGCCGTCGCCGCCGGCGCGACGCTCAAGATGCCCGTCGACGATGCCTTCTGGGGCGATCGCTATGGCCAGGTGGAGGATCCGTTCGGCCACCGCTGGTCGATCGCGACGCACGTGCGCGACATGACGCTCGAGGAGATCAAGGCGGCGATGCCGTCCTTCTCCGACTGCGGCGGCAGCGCGGCGTGAGAGACCGTGCGGGACGGCAGCGGCGCCTTCGGGCGTCGTCGCGCCGACCCGGCCGGGCGCCCCTCAAAGGGTCAGCGTGCCTTCCGAGACGCGCAGCGCCGATCCGCCGATGCGAAGCGTCGTGAGCTTGCCGCCCGCCACCACCAGCGTCAGCACGATCTGGCTCGGCCGGCCCATCTCGTAGCCCTGCTCGACGATGCGCTTGTACGTGCCGTCCGGATAGCGGTCGAAGTGCTGCAGGATGCCGGCGAGGCCGACGGCCGCCGACCCCGTCGCGGGATCTTCCGGAATGCCGACCTGCGGCGCGAACAGGCGCGCATGGAACGTGTGGCCCGTATGCTCGCACTGGCGCGTGTAGAGGTAGACGCCGACGATGCCCTGCTGCTCGAATGCCTTCTCCCAATGGGCGCCGTTGACGCGCGCGCGGCGGATGGCGTCGAGCGTCGCGATCGGCACGAACGCGAAGGTGTTGCCGGCGGCGAAGCACAGCGGCTTGTGGTTCTCGAACCCGATCTCGCTCGGAATGAGCCCGAGGCCCGCGGCGATGACGTCGTCCGGCGGCAGGATGCCCGCCTCCGCCGGCAGCTTCGGCGCGTCGAACTCGGCGAAGGCGGCCGATCCCGTCCGCGCCCGCACGCCCACGCGCACCGTGCCGATGGCCTGCTCCAGGATCACGAGCGCGTCCTGCTCGCCGTTGTGAAGGGGTGCGCGCAGCTCCGCCAGCAGCGCGGCCGTGCCGATGGTCGGATGCCCCGCGAACGGAACCTCGCTCTGCGGCGTGAAGATGCGCATCTTCGCCGTATGCGCCGGCCGCTCGGACTTCGAGAGGAACACGGTCTCCGAGAGATTGAACTCGCGCGCGATGCTCTGCATCTGCGCGTCGGTGAGATCGTCGGCGTCGAGCACGACGGCGAGCGGATTGCCGCCGAAGCGGCGGTCGGTGAATACGTCGAGCGTATGGAATTTCAGCGCCATGAGCCTTCCCGGAAACCCTCAGGATTGAGCGCGCGCACTCTGCCTTAAGATGCAAGCCCGTCCAAGTGCCGACGCGCGCCATCCATCGCGACAGCCTAGGATAAAGTTTTAACGCGCGGCAGATCCTCCGCCAGCACGCGCGCATAGTCCGGCATGGCGAGGTCGTGCGGCGGCGCCCCGGGATCAAGCAGAAGGATGTCGTCGAGCTCGGGATTGGGATCCGTTTCGATATGCCGGCGGACGACCGCGGCGAGATCGCGATCGCCGAGGCGGATCGCGAACGGCACGCCGATGGAGACGACGGGGCCGGCCGCCGTGATGATGAACCCGGGCAGGCGCGCGAGGTCGGCGTGCGCGAGCCCCAGTTCCTCCGAGATCTCCCGCAGCACGCTCGTCTCGATGTCGATAACGCCGTCGGCATCGATGTCCTTGGCGTCGATGAAGCCGCCCGGCGGATAGGCGAGACCGCTGTTGAGGTTGCCGCCACGCTGGCGCCCGGCCAGCAGCTTGCCGCTGGCCGAGAACAGGATGGCCGAGCCGAAGCCGTCGCGGACGGAGGTATCCGGAAAGCCCTGCTCGCGCCAATAGAGGAAGCTCTTGAAGTCGCTGCGGACGAAGCGCGCCGAAAACCGTCCGTCGCGAGAGAGGTCGTAGTCCTGAAGGATATGGACGGTGCCGTTGAAGAACTGCGGCGTCTCGCGCGTGCGGCGGTCCCAATGGGCGTCGATCTCGGGCCCGTGGGCATCCGCGAACGCCCAGCGGCCGGCCGAGACCCGAAGGTCGACCGAGCGGACCGCGAACACGTGCCGCACTTCAGCAGGTCCCATCAACCGTCCGTCCCATGCGCGCTCTGTCCCCGTGTTCCGTCTCGTGGTTCGTCCAGACCGGCTCGGATAGCGAAATCGGGCCGGGCAGGGAAGCGCGCCGATGCAACTCGGCCGAAATCTTTTCACCATCGTTCAAGGCATTCCGCGCCTGCCCTCGGGCTGCCATGGCGTTTGCGCATCACGGGGTCCCGGTCCCGGGAGGTGCGGCGGGAGTCCTGTGGCGGACCCTCCGGGGTGGGGGTAATGAAGGAAAGCCACGCGGACACGGAAGACGCTGGATCGGGTTCAACGTGCCACACGCGAGAGACGAGAGACGGCGCGGGAGCGCCTGGACAGCCGCACGCCATGCCCGGCGCGCGGTGGCGATGGCCGTTGCGCTCGCCGTCTCGCTGGTCGTGACCGCCTGCGCCTCCATCGAGCGCCTGCCGGCCGTGCCGCTCGCCATGGGCTACGACATCCGCCCCCTCGACATCCCCTATTCGCGCTTCTACGCCGACGGCGACCCCGCCCAGCTTCGCGCGCTCGCCCATGAGGTGATCGCCAAGTCGCGCGCGGCGCACGGTTCGGCCGGAGCGGCGCCCGGCACGCGCCGCGCGGCGACGTTCCTCGCCATTTCCGGCGGCGGCGACGACGGCGCGTTCGGCGCGGGCCTTCTCGTCGGCTGGACGGCGCGCGGCGACCGCCCTGAGTTCAACGTCGTGACCGGCATCAGCACGGGCGCCTTGTCCGCGCCGTTCGCGTTCCTCGGGCCCGACTACGACGACGAGCTGAAGAGCGTCTACACCGAGACGAGCGCGTCCGACATCTTCTCGGACGAGAACCCGCTCGTCTCGATCATCTCGGGCGACGCCGCCGCCGACACGACGCCGCTCAAGAGGCTGATTGGCCGGTTCGTCGACGAGGAGATGATCCGGCGCATCGCGGCAGAGTATGCGAAGGGACGGCTGCTGTTGGTCGCGACGACCAACCTCGACCAGGCGCGCTCCGTCATCTGGAACATCGGCGCCATCGCGCAAAGCACGGACCCGCGCGCCCGCGAGCTGATCATCGAGGTGCTGCGCGCCTCCGCATCCATCCCCGGCGCGTTCCCGCCCGTCATGCTGGACGTCACGCTCGACGGCAAGCGCTACGAGGAGATGCACGTCGACGGCGGAGCCATGACGCAGATGTTCCTCTATCCGCCGTCGCTCAGGCTGCGCGAGGTCGGCCCCAAGGCGACGCAGAAGAAGGACGTGGCCTACATCATCCGCAACGGCCGCCTGTTCCGCCCCGAGCAGTCGGTGAAGCGCCAGACGCTCGCGATCGCGGGCCAGGCCATCGCCACCATGACCGCAGCCAACGGCATGAACGACCTCTACCGCATCTATCTCACGGCCAAGCGCGACGGCATCGACTACAACCTCGTGTTCCTGGACGACGAGTTCGCCGTTCCCTACGAGGGGCCGTTCAACAAGATCTACATGAACACGCTGTTCGAGTTCGGCTACCGCAAGGGGCTCGCCGGCATCGCGTGGCACAAGGTGCCGCCCGGATACGAGGAATGAGGGACGAGGATGAGCGCGTGAGAGACGATGCCGGCAGCGCGCGCGAGGCGCTCTATTTCGAGGACCTGCCCGTCGGCCGCGCGTTCGAGACGGGCGCGATAACGGTGGACACTGCGGAGATCAAGCGCTTCGCGGCCTCGTTCGACCCGCAGCCCTTCCACCTCGACGAAGCGGCGGCGAAGGACACGTTCTTCGGCGGCCTCGTCGCCAGCGGATGGCACACGGCCGCGCTGACCATGCGGCTCATGGTGACGAGCGGCCTGCCCATCGCCGGCGGCGTGATCGGCGCGGGCGGAGAGGTGACGTGGCCGCGGCCCGTTCATCCCGGCGATACGCTGCGCGCCGCGATCGAGGTCGTCGCCGCCAAGCGCTCGGCCTCCCGCCCCGACCGCGGACTGGTGACCGTGCGCGTCGAGACGCGCAATCGGAAGGGCGAGCCGGTCCAGATCATGACCGCCCGCCTGGTCGTGCCGGTGCGCGCTCCGGCGGCCTGAAGGTGGCGATCAGCCTTCCCGTAAAGTGTTACACCATAGCATCAGGGGGACTTATAGCAGCCCTCGGAAAATACGATTGGCCGGGCGCGGGTCCATTGGGTACGTTCACCATCACAAGAGCACGGGCGTCAAACCCCGCCCAACCCAAGGAGAAAGACCATGAAGACCTGGATGAAGCCCTCGGTTCGCGAGCAGGAAGTCGGCCTCGAGGTGACCTCGTATCTGCCGGCTGAGATCGACATCATCTAAGTCGATCCGCTTGACGGAATGGGCGGCGGTCGCGAATGCGGCCGCCGTTTTGCTTTTGAGGGGCGCGTGCGCCCCTCGTGACGAAATAGAGCTCAAGCGGGCGTGAACGCGCAGAACATCTTCCGCACCGGCACGGCGCTGAACCAGCCGGCCACCGCGCCCCGGGGCACGAAGAGCGTATCGCCCGCCGTGAACGTCTCCTCCCGGCCTGCGCCGTCGAACAGCGTGACCTCGCCGTCGAGAATGTGCATGAGCTCGTGCCGCGGCGATGCCACGGCCTTGCGCCGGTAAGGCGTCGCCGACCAGATCCCCGTCGTGAGTTGGCCCGTGAGATCGGTGAACGCGACGGCCTCGCGGCATTCGGGCATGGCTGTTTCGAGAAGCGCCGCGGGCGGCCCCTCGGACGGCGCGAGCGCCGCCGCGAAATCGATCTTCCGCGCCTTGAGCGCATGCGTGTCGGAGGCCCCCAGGCCTGACGCATCGCTATGGATC
This sequence comes from uncultured Hyphomicrobium sp., assembly GCA_964386545.1. Taxonomy (GTDB): domain Bacteria; phylum Pseudomonadota; class Alphaproteobacteria; order Rhizobiales; family Hyphomicrobiaceae; genus Hyphomicrobium_C. The sequence goes on along the minus strand of CAYLSI010000005.1, from coordinate 139,338 downwards.
ACGAAGAACTTGCGCAGATCGCCCTCCTGACGCCAGGAGCAGACGGTGCCCTTCGGAATGAAGAACGCGTCCCCCGCCGACGCCGCGAGCTGCGATCCGTCCGCGTGGTCGATGACCACCTGGCCTTCGAGCAGCACCATCACCTCGTTGGTGGACCAGGGCCCCATCGCGCCCGTCATCGGCGAGCATTGCCAGACACCGACCATCAGTCCCGTCGCCGCCTCGTCGAGCCAGAGATGCCCGAGCTGCTGCCCGATCCCGGCCACGAGGTCGTCTTCGGGCATGCGCCCCCAGTCTTCGAGCTGACCCGGTCCGTCGGGCGTCAGGCGGTGAAACGTGTTCATTTCGGTGATCCATCAAGAACGTTCGCGGGGATTGCACGCGAGAGCAGAGACTTGCCGCGCCGCGCCACGGAAATGCTGCGCTGCGAGGCCATCAACACGTTGACAATGTTGTGAAAACGATCGGGATCATGTCCTCTTTCTCGCCACAGAGCCTGCGTATTGAGATGGCCGGACGGGGCACAAACCGAAGGCAAGATGAGACACGACAAACGTTGACGACTGACAAGGGAACCCGGGCAGAACGTCCGCCTGGCAACTGAGAAAATGAAGCGCAACGGAGTGCCAAGCCTCATGGAAAACTCAGCCGCTCATAGCAACACGACATCGAACGTAGCTTACTTCGCAATGAGAGACCGCGCGATCAAAGGATCCGACGCCGTCGCACCGATCCGCTTTCCCTGGACGGAAGAGCTCGAACGCCGTCGCCGCGCCGTCGCCCGCTGGCGGGGCAACGACATCGGCCTCAAGGAAGCGATGACGCGCACAGCGCGCGACTAGGGCGTTTTCCGACGAAGCGGATGTCCGCCTCGTCGCAGCAAAACGCGACCCACCAAAAAACGTAGAGCGTACGATCGGAGGCCATCCGATCGTACGCTCTGGCGTGGCTGAACCCGGACGCGAGAGATCCGGTCCTCATCGAACGGAAGCAGAAGAAGGGTCCGCAGCCGCCTCAGTGGTGGCTGTGGCCATCGTTGCCGTGCCCGTCGTGGTCATGTCCGTCATGACCATGTCCGTCGTGCGCATCGCTGCCCTTGTCGTCGCCGTGACCATGGCCGCTGCTGCCCGCGCCGAGCGGCTTCACCGGCAGCTCGATGGAGATCGTCGCGCCGCTCTTGAACGTCAGCGTGACGGGAACGGAGCCGCCTTCCGTGAGCCGCTCCTTGAGGTTCATGAACATCAGGTGCTTGCCGCCGGGCTTCAGCTCCACGCTGCCGCCGGCCGGGATCTCGAGCGCGTCGAGGCGGCGCATGCGCATGACACCCTCCTCCATCGTCATGTCGTGAACCTCGCCGCGCCCGGCCAGGGGCGTTGCGACCGAGACGAGCGTGTCGGCCGCGCTGCCGCTGTTGCGGATCGTGACATAGCCCGCGCCGACCTTCGCGCCCTCGGCGGTTGCGCGCGCCCAGGCATCCTCGACGGAGAGCGGCCCGGCCGACGCGGTGGCATCCGTCGCCTTGCGCGCCTCGGCCGTCTGCACGGCGCCCGCGATCTTGAGGCGCGCGGCAGGCGCCTTGAGATCGTGCGGATCGACGCCCGCGCTCGGAATGTCGACCCACGCCAGCTCGCCCTTGTCGCAGACCTGCACGACCTTGAAGTAGAGCGCCGGCTCCGTGAGCTCGCGCGCGATGAAGCCGGCCGCGACGAACTCGTCGTAGAAGTCGTCCGGCAGCGAGCCGCCGGACCATTCGATCTGGCGCACGCCCTCCTTCAGCGGCCCGTGGTAGTAGCCGTAGGTCTGGGCGTAGGCCCCGCGCACGGTCTTGATCGTCCATCCGGCCTTCGGCATCGGCTTGACGCCGATGAACCCTTCCGGGATCTCGACGCGCACCGTGTGCGTCGCCTGGCCGTCGCAGCCGTGCGGCACCTTGAGGACGGCCTTGTAGGACCGCCCGCGCTCGGTTTTGGATTTCTCGAGGCTCACATGCGCGAAAGCGGAGGGCGCCAGGCCGAAGGCCATGACGGCACCGGACACGATCGCCCCGGCGAATTTGAAGCTCGACGTCATGAGGATGGGATCCTTCTTGTCGTTCGTGTTGAGGCAGGGACAGGGTGAGGGGATCTGGAGCAATCGTCCACCCCCCTGCCGTCGAAAAGAGAAAACGGGCCGCGCGCCGTCCTGATTACCATCTGAACTGTACGCCTCCGTAGATGGCGCGTCCCGTGCCCGGCTCGAACAGGTTGCCGTCGTTGCCGCCGAGGTTGGCCGCGATGCTGGAGCTCGCGATATAGGCTTCGTCCGAGAGGTTGCGTGCTTCGAGATAGGCGCTGATCGGCCCGCCGTTGTCGAAGCCGATTTTCGCGCCCCAGATGGCGTAGGACGCCGTCTTGAACGTATTGGCGCTGTCGACGAAGTACGCCTCCGGCACCCACTCGATGTTCGGCCCGAAGTAAACGCCGCTCGGGTGCTTGTAGAGCAATTCCGCGCGCACGAAGTGGCGCGGCGCGCCGGGCAGCTCGTTGTCGCCCCAGAGCGCGTCTTTGTCGTAGCGGAAATCGCTGAACGTGTAGGCGGCGTTCAGCCACAGCGCGTCCGGCCGCGCGCCGGTTTCGATCAGGCCACGCAGGAGCGCGGCACCGAAGCCCAGCTCCACGCCCTGGTGGATCGTCTTGTCCGCGTTGCCGACCTGGCACGTCGTGCCGGCCCCGGCCGTGAAGCAGAGGAGCTCGTTGTCGAGGTTGGCGCGGTAGAACGCGAGGTCCCACGAGAAATCCTCGGTGCGCCCGCGGGTGCCGATCTCGTACGTCGTCGCGCGCTGGGCGCGGATGGTGGTGAAGATCGCCTGGCCGGCCGACGCCGCGGATTCGCCGAAGCTCGGCACCTCCGCGCTGCGCGAGACGTTGGCGAACACCTGCGCCCACGGCGTCACGTCCCAGATCGCGCCGATCTTCGGGCTCCACAGATTGAACTCCGTGCGCCCCGAGTCGTCCAGCGTCGTGTCGTTGAAGGGAGGGAACAGCGCATCGTCGAAGAAGCGGTCGCGGCGATCGCGCACGGCATGCAGGAACTGCGTGCCCGCGACGAGCGCCACCTCCGGCGTCACGAAGAAGGAGTTCTCGATGTAGGCCGCGACGTTCTCGGACCTGTCGACGGAGCTGGAGCGCAGAACGCCCTTGACCGCGCCGGCCAGGTTCTCGAATTGCTTGTTGTCGATTTTTCCGTTGTGCAGGTTCACGCCCGCGATCAGCCGGTTCCTATAGCCGCCGATCATGCTCTCGTCCGTCACGCGCACGAAGCCGCCGTAGTCGTCGTACTGGTAGTCGAGCCACTGGAAGATCGGGTGCATCAGGTGCCGGTCGACGCCGAACGCGCCGAACTCGACGAACGATCCCGGCGCATAGCGCACGGTCGTCTTGTTGGCGATCCGCACCGTGTCGATGTTGCGCTGCTGGTCGAGCACGATGTTGCCCGCGGCGGCAGCGCTGGGCGTGCTGAGCGCGCTCGCCTTCGTCACGCTGCCGGGAATGCGCTGATCGACGCTGTTCGCGTTGATGTAGAAGCGCGTCTCGACGTTCTCCGAGATCCGGTAGCCGATGTTCATCGCGCCGCGGATGCTCTCGCCCCAGCTATGGTCGCGGAAGCCGTCGGCCTCCTGCCAGGTGCCCGCGATGAAGTAGTCGACCGGGCCGTGCACGCCGCCCGAGCTGAGCGACGTCTTCTTGAAGCCGAAGCTGCCGAAGTCCACGCGCGCGCCGAAGAGGTGCGCGTCGTACCCCGTCGGCATCACGAAGTTGATGGCCCCGCCCAGCGAGTTGGCGCCGAAGCGCAGCGCGTTCGCGCCCTTGTAGACCTCGATATAGCGGGTGACGCTGGGGTCGATCTCCTGGAAGTCGCCGTAGCCGTCCGCCGTGTTGATCGGAATGCCGTCCATGGTGAGTTGGATTCCGCGCAGGTGGAAATTGCGCGAGAGGCTCGATCCGCGGATCGAGAGGCGGCTGTCGTCGCCCCACTTGGGCTGCACCCAGACGCCGGGAACGTAGTCGAGCGCATCCTTGATCGTGACGGCCGGCGTCGATTTCGCATAGGCGTCCGCCGGCACGACCTCGACGGCGCCCGGCGTGCGCTCGATCTCGGCGGTCGCTTCCGCCGTCGTCGGCACGGAGAGGCTGCCGGAGCGGGCGCCCGGCGTCGCGGGGCCGCTCGCCTCGGTCGACGCGACGGCGGCCGCGGCGGACGGCGCGACAGAACGAGGAGAGGCAACCGGCGCGGGCTTTCTCTTGACGCCCTTTTTGGCCTCCGGGGCGCTCGTCGTGACCTGCACTTCGGGCAGCTCGGTGATCGTGGTGTCCGAGCTTTGCGCGAACGCGGGACGGGCCATCATGGCGCAGAGCGCTGCAAGCGAAAGGGCGGCTGCGCATGTCAAAGAGGGGCGATAATCGAATGGCACAGCGCGCACGCTGGCCATGAAGCGGGAATTGCGCATGTCTGAAACTTTCCGGAACAACTGATGGTCGGATCGCGGCGGTCTCGCTGAGGTGCGAAACAGGCAACGCGACGGGACGCGTGGTGAAAACGCGGACTTAAATCAGTTGAGAGGGAGGCCCGCGGGCGGACGTCGCCCCGGGTTTCGGCGTTTCAGCAAACAGCGCCGCGACGAGCGTATAGGTCGCGGCGGAATAGATCGCCTGATGGTCGAGGCTCGGCACCGCCTCGGTGACGAGGGCCGCCCCGCCCGCCGCGGCGAACGCGCAGAGGCCGGCGTCGACCGACTGCGATTTGGCGGGCGCGGCCGGATTGCCGTCGTCGTCGAGCGTGATGAGCGTGGCGCCCGCGCTCGTACAGATGACGACCTCGAACAGCCGGTCGGAGCCGTGCGCGGCCTGCACCATGAACCCGGCCGGCAGCAGACTGCGGGCGCAGAGCACCAGCAGCAGCAGAACCGTGATATGGGCGCGTTTGATCACCGCGAATGACCCTCGAGGCCCGCTCGCCGGCCGGCGAGCAGCACGTTTCAAGCTAGCCAGACGGCGGAGCCTTGGCAAGCGAGGGGCGGCGAGCGGCTCGCCCGCAAGCCTACGGCGCCGATCCTCCGTGTCAGGAACGGCACACAGGGCTTTGGGAAGATCACCTGTAAAACGGGGGAGGTGCTGGCAACCTTCTCGCGGGCGCTGCTATTATTCGATTGGGATGATCGATCCGCGCGAGCAAAAGAAATGAACATAACAAGATGGGCTGCCGCAGGATTGGCATCCGCGTTGGCAATTCTGGGGCTGCTGGGCTGGCCGAGCGTCCACGCTCAGGATCTGCCGGCGGAGGTGGATACCGCGCTGATCGTGTCGGTGGACGTCTCGAACTCCGTCGACGACCATCGCTACAAGCTGCAGATGGAGGGCATCGCCAAGGCCCTGGAGGATCCGGAGGTGCTGAAGGCGATCCTGAACGGCCCGCAGGGCGGCATCCTGGTCGCCATGGTGACGTGGGCCGACAAGCCGCGTCTTGCGCTGCCCTGGCAGCGGATCGCGAGCGCGGCCGATGCGGCGGCGGTCGCCGCGAAGGTGCGCGCCCTGCCGCAGCAGACGGGCGAGTTCACCTGCGTCTCGGGCATGCTGCGCTCGATTTCGGACAAGGTCGTGCCGCAGATCCCGGCCAAGGCGCTCCGCATCGTCGTCGACGTGTCGGGCGACGGCCGCGAGAACTGCAACCCCGACGAGCCGCCCGCCCTGGTGCGCGACGAGCTCGCGGCCTCGGGCGTGACGGTCAACGGATTGCCCATTCTCGAAGGCGACGAAGGCCCGGCGCTCGAAAGCTGGTACCGCGAGAACGTGATGGGCGGGCCGGGCTCGTTCATCCTGCCCGCCAACGGCTTCGGCGATTTCGGCCGCGCCATCCGCCAGAAGTTCATGATCGAGATCAGCGGCCAGTTTCCGCCGGTCAAGGAAGCCCGTCGCTAGCGCCTTTCCAAGGAAAATGGCGCGCCTACGTTCGCCTCTCCCCCTGGGGAGAGGTCGGCTTCCGAGCGAAGCGAAGGAAGGCGGGTGAGGGGGAGCGCCGCTCGCAATCAGGCTTCAGCTAAAACGGAACGACTCAAGGACCATCGGCTTCAGGGACAGACGTCGTGGCCAAACACGGCTTTGTTGCGGGCGTGTCTGGACCCCGACCTCCGTCGGGGTGACGTCAGTTTCGGCGCTCGACGTCTCCTATCCTCAAACGTCATCCCGGCGCCATGGCGAAGCCATGCTTCGCATGGACGGCCGGGATCCAGACACGTCTGTGGGCGGGGACATTCGGCAGAGTAAGGCAAGGATCCGCCAGCCTCACGCCTCACGTATCGTTGAGCGTCGCCGGCTGGCACTTCCAGCGCCGGATCTGCCACTGCGGATGCTCCTCGGACCACTGCGCGAAATAGGGCGGCGCCACCATCGCGCACTGCCGAGCGTCCATGTCGATGTCGAGCGGGATCTTGAAGTCGCGGCACTGGCCCGGGTTCGAGACCAGGCAGGCGGACAGGATGATGCTGAGCATGGCGTGCGTTCTCCCTCGCGGCATTCTCACCGGGATCGAGCACGGTCCCGGTGATGCCAACCGAAGATACGCAGGAAACCGTCTCGCGGTTTTGCGAAAGTTCGCGCGGGCGGTGCGCGGCCGGACATTTCCGGCGACGTAAGCGCCGGCTCGTCGCCGGCGAACCACAAAAAAGCGGAAAGCTCCCCAGGCCCGCGATCAGGCCGTGAGCAGGATTTCCCCTTTGCCGATCGTGGCTTGGTCGCCCGCGAGCTTGCGGACGAGGACCGGCAGCGGCTTCGGCGCGAGCGCTCCCAGCGTCTGGGTGACGTAGCGCGAGATGATCCGCAGCACGACCGGATCGATCCGGCCGCAATCGGCGAACGTCGGCAGCACTTCGTCGACCGACGGACCGATCAGCGTGCCGCGCCGGAGTAGCGGCCCCGGGCGCGGGCCGAAGCCCGTTTCCGTCCAGAGCGTGCCGCCCACCATGCGCGACCCCGCAGCCGGCCCGAACTTGCCGCGCGCGACGATCGTGCCGCGCCGCATGCGCTCGCCCGCGCGCTCGCCGATGGAGCCGTCGACGAGCACCATGCCGCCCAGCATGCCGAATTTGTCGCCCGCGCGGACGCCGCCGGCATAGTCGCCGGCCGAGCCCGTGACGTGGATGAGGCCGCCGCGCGCGATGGAGGCGAGATAGGCGCCCGCGTCGCCGCGAATGTCGAGGCGGCCGCTCTTCATGCCGCGGCCGGCGTAGGCGCCGACCGTCCCTTCGACGGTGATCGTGCCGCCGTCGAGCCCGGCGCCCACGTAGTCGAGGAACGGCGAGCTGCCGGAAATGACAAGGTCGTCGCCCGGTGTTCCGCTGACCGAGAACGCGTCCCCGACGTTGAGGCCGCCGAGCGGAAGCGCTTCGATGTCGCCCGTGGAGAGGCCCGCGAGCTTGCTCGGAACGAGCGCGGAAAGATCGAGCGTCTGGGCAGGCGCCTGCCGAAGCGTGAGTGTGAGCGTGCTCATGATGGCAGCAAGTCCTTCAGGTGATAGTGGTGCTGGCCGAGCTTGCCGCCGTAGTTGCCGGCGGAGACGCGCGTGACGCCCTTGGCGGCGCCGACGTCGATGAGCGTCTTAAGGCCTGCGCGCATGGCGTCCGCCACAGACTTCGAGGTGAGGCCGTCGATGACGATCTCGAGCACCGCGATGGTATCGGGGCTGCATTCCGTTTTCACGGCGCCCTTGAGCGTGGGGCAGAACGCGTCGTTGGTGGAGGCGACCGCGCCCTTGTACTTGGAGCCGACCTTCGAGCCCGAGCGGACGATGCCGCCGGGGAACGGCGTGATGACGTCGTCGACCTTGGCAATGGCCGCGACGGCGGCTTCGGTCGCTTCGAGCAGGCCCGCCCGGTCGCGCCCGAGCACGAGCAGGTTGCCGCCGCCGACCGCGTCCGTCGTGAGGCCGCACTTGTCCTCGATGACGAACTCGCCGTCCATGACGGGCACGCGCCAGAACCGGCGCGGGCCGAGCTTCTTCGCGGTCTGCCAGCCGTCGCCGAAGAAGCGCGGACCGGCTGCGAGCGCCAGCGTCGTGGGGCTGTCGAGGCCGTTGTAGCAGGCCGAGCCGGGGCTCGTGAGCACGCACTGGCCGACGCGGTTGCGCAGCTGCGGCACGAGCGAATCCGGCGAGAAGCCGAACATCAGCACGCGCACGCCGGGGCGCCCGTCGGGCGTCTCGTCGGGCGAAAGCTCGCGGTCGATGCCGCACTCCGCGCCGCAACCGATCACCGAGGTGCCGAAGCCGGTCATCACCTGGGCGCAGATGTTGGCCCACTTCGCCGTGTCCGCTGTGATCACGAGGCCCAAGGCGCTCATGCCGAACGCCTCGGCGAAGGTATCGTCGATCACGACGCCGTTGATTGTCTTGCCGCTCATTGTCAGGAAGTCCTCGGTCCGCACGGCTGCACGATCACGCACCCGCATTCCCCGCCGGTGTGGCCGCAATTGCTTTCGACGATCTCCTGATCGGAGAGACGGAAGTTGTCCAGCTTCACGGTGTGGTAACGATCGAAATACTCACGCAAAGGCTTCTCGATCGAGCGGTCGTATTCGGGGCGCGCCACGTGCGTCGCGCCGGCCACGACCTTGACGACCTTGCCGTTGCGCACGATGAGCTCGCCGCTCTTGAAGACGAACAGCGGCGTCTGGAACATTGCCTCGCGGTCGTCCTTGTCCTCGTAGACCGTGATGTCCGCGGTGGCGCCCGCGCCGAGATGGCCGCGGTCGCGCAGGCCGAGGCTCTTGGCCGGCCCCGCGCGCGTCATGATCGCGATCTCGTAGAGCGAGTACTCGCGGGCGAGCGACTTCAGGATCGTGGCCTTCTGCGCATCCGGATGCAGCTTTTCGAGCATCTCGTTGCGGAAGGTGCGGTCCATGAGAAGGCGGATGAGGTGCGGATAGAAGTAGAACGGCGCGCCGTTCGGATGGTCCGTGGTCATGAAGATACGCCACGGGTCCTCAACGAGCAGGAACAGCTCGAGGCCGATCGCCCACTGCAGCGCGTTGACGTAGCTCTTGTCGCGATACTTCATCGGTACGACGCCGCAGCCGTTGTCGCACTCGATGTCCATCACCACCCACTTCTTCGGGTTGGCGGACTTCGTGTTGCCGTACTGGCGCATCGAGTCGCCGGAGGCCGTGCACGTCTGGCCGAACATGATCTGGCCGATGTCGATCGACACGTTCGAGTGCTGGTTGAGCAGCTCCGCGATCTGCGGCGCGCCCGACGAGAACTTCATGTCGCCTTCGGTGCCGTAGCTGTGGAACTGGATGTGCGTCAGGTGCATCGGCAGGCCTTCCGCGCCGCGGATGGTCGCGAGCGTCGAATGCATGCTGCCCGGCACACCGAGGTTGCAGCCGTGGATATGGATGGGATGGGGAACACCCAGCTCCTTCATGCCGCGGGCGAGCGAGAGGATGATGTCGCGCGGCGTGAGGCCGTAATGCGGATGCCGCTCGTCGAGGTCGAGCTGGCGCTGGTTGAACTTGAAGGCGCTGATGCCGCCCGGGTTCACGATCTTGACCGCCAGCGCCTGCGCCGCGTGGATCGTCCAGGCGATGTAGTCCTTGATGAACGCGAAGTCCTTCTTCTCCGCCATCGCGCGCAAGAAGAAGTCGTCGTTGCCGAGCATCACGAACGCGCCCTTGTCGATCATGGGCGTGTCGCCCATCTCGAGGTGCGCCTGGCGCGCGTTCGCGGGAAGCATGGCCGGCTCGAAGGCCGCCGTGTAGCCCATCTCCGCGTAGCGATAGCCGGTCGTCATGGTCGAGGGAACCGCGTGCCCGCAGCCCGAGCGCAGGAGGTCCGTGCGCGCCACCTCGTGGCCCTGATGGTCCTCCGGCAGCATCATGCGGCCGATGGTGACCTTGCCGCCGCCGATGTGGCTGTGCGGGTCGATGGCGCCTGCCATGACGACGCGGCCGGCGAGCGAGTATTCGGCGTCGACCTTCGTGCCGGGCGGCGGCGTGGCCACGATGCGCCCGTCCTTGGCGTAGAGATCCCGCACCTCGCCATTGACCCCGTTCGCAGGATCGTAGACGCGTCCGCCGGTGAACTTGATGAGCATGATGGAGTGTCCTCGAGGCGGATTAGAGAGCGAGTTCGATGGCGCCGAAGATGGCTGCGGCTTTCGGCAGAGTGGAGCGGCCGAGATTGCGCAGCGGCAGGCTCACGACGTTGTCCACGCGAATGATGCGCCCGCCGTGATCGACACCGGGCGTGCCGATCGGAATGTAGACCTTCGGCGGCTGCGCCAGCTTGAGCCCCGGCGTGCCGATGACGATGGTCGGCACCTTGGTGGCGGGCGGGCCGAGGTCCGGCGAGAACGAGGCGAGCCAGACGAGCAGGTCGCCTTCGCCGGACGCGAGCAGGTTCGGGATGGCGTAGCGCAGCGCGTCGTAATCGGGCTTGCCGCTCGCGAACGAGACGCGCAGCGGATAGCCGCTCTGCCACGACGCGACCGCGCCGGCCGAGATCGCGCCCTCGTTGCCGCCGAGCGCGAGGCCCGCGGCGCGGCCCTTGACGTTGAGGTCCTTGACGAAGTCGGAGAGCATGGAGACGACGAGATCCGCGTTCGGGAACGCGAGGCTCGGCGGCGCCCACACGAACACGGGATAGGCGGCCTTCTGGCAGCGCTCGGCGAGCGCGCGGATGTCGCCGATGGGCACGCCCGCGACCGTCTCGGCCGCCATCGGCGCGCCGCGCACTTCGGCCGCCAGCGCCGCGACGATCTCGCCGACGCGGTCCACGTCGCACGGCAGCGTGATGATCTCGCCGATGCGCGGTCCCTTGACGGCCGACTGGTCGAGCCCCTTGCCGATGAAGACGACGGTGCGCTTCTCAGGCGTTTCCGTCAGCAGCGAGACATCGACGTTGACGATGCGCTCGAAGAAGCGCGGATGCAGCTTCTGCACGTCGGTGCCGACGACGACGATCACGTCGGCGCGGTTGCGCGTCTCGGTCAGCGTCGACAGGATCCAGCCGCGCGTCTGGAGAACGCGGAAGTTGCGGTACTGGGCCTCCGAAAGGGCGTGATCGACGACGCCGCCCGTCTTGTCGGCCAGCGCCATGACCGCGCGAACGCCGTCGACGTCCGTGCCGAGGCCGCCGTAGAGCGGAAGCTTGGCGCCGCGAATGAGGTCTGTCGCGGCCCGGATGGCCGTTTCGAGGTCCACGTCCCGTCCGTCGACCTGGGGATGCGCCCCGTCCACCTTGCGCTCGAAGCCCGCGATGGCCCGCTCGCAGCCGTTCTTGGTGACCTTGAGGCCGCTCTCGTCGCGCGCAATTTCGAGATCGTCACAGACCAGACCGCAGAAGGGGCAAGCGACATCGGTAATCGCGTTGGACTTCGGGGCGTCGCCCGAGCCCGTGGCGGGGGTCCAGTTCGTCATTTTGATCGGGTCTCGTGATTTGATTTTGGCGGCGAACCAAAGCATGGACTTAAGTCTAAAACAACACTGTTAAATGCTGCGCTGCAGATTGGCGCCCGCCTCGATTGCGCCCCGGCGACAAGGCTATTAATGTCCGGCGCCGGTTGGAGATAGCCTGCCAATACAAAAATTCCCGGAGGACGACTGATGGTTAGATTGCTTGGTTCACTGCTGGCGCTGGTGTGCCTGTGGCCCTTCGCCGCGACGGCGCACGGGCCGACGAGACAAAAAGTCGTCGAGACGGTCGAGATCAATGCTCCCGCCGACAAGGTGTGGGACGTGGTCGGCAACTTCCAAGACATGAGCTGGCACCCGGCCTTCGTCAAAACGGAAGGCAAGGACGGAAACAACGTCGGCGCGACCCGCGTGCTGACGCTCGAGGGCGGTGGCCAGATCTTCGAGAAGCTCACGAAGTACAACGCCGAAGGCAAGACGCTCGGCTACGAGATCACCGAGGTGGACGTCAAAGTCGTGCCCGTCACGAACTACTCGGCCTCGATCACGGTCACGCCCGATGGCGACAAGTCGAAGGTCGAGTGGAAGAGCGCATTCTACCGCGGCTTCGTCAACAACGATCCTCCGCCGGAGCTGTCGGACGAAGCGGCCGTCAAAGCCATCACGGGCGTGTTCCAGAGCGGCCTCGCCGCGCTCAAGAAGAAGCTGGAAGGCGGCTGATGCAGCGCTCCGGCGCACCGGCCGGTCCGGCGCGGCGTCGCATGATGCCGCTCGTCCTGGCCGCTGCGCTGGCTTGCGCGGCGCTCGTGCCGTTAACCGACGTCGCCAAGGCGGAGGGCCCGGCGGCGGCGCGACAGGCGTTCGTCACCAACCAGACCGGCGACTCGCTCTCGATCGTCGATCTCGCCGGCGCCAAGGCCGGCCCCGAAATCAAGATCGGCGGCAAGCCGGCCGGCGTCGCGCTCTCCTTCGACGGGCGCACGGCGTATCTGACCTCGCCCGAGAGCAGGGAGCTCGTGGCGGTCGATGCCGAGAGCGGCAGGGTCACGGCGCGCTGGCCCGTGGGGCAGGGCCCGCTCGGCATCGCGACCCATCCCGCGCAGCCCCTCGTGTACGTGGCGGACTGGTACGAGCATCGCCTGTTCGTCGTGGATGGCCTCACCGGTGCCATCGAGGGGCGCGTCGAGGTCGGCCAGTCGCCGTCCGGCGTGGCGGTGACCGCGGACGGAAAGACCATTCTGACTGCCGACCGCGACAGCAACGAGGTGTCCATCATCGATGCAGCCTCGCTCGCCCGTGTAGCGAGCGTCAAGGTCGGCGAGCGCCCGTTCGGCATCACCGTGGATGCGGACGGCAAGCGCGCCTACACCGCCAATGTCGGCAGCGACGACGTCAGCGTGATCGACCTCGAGGCGCGCAAGGTCGTCGGATCCGTGAAAGTCGGCCGGCGCCCGTACGCCGTGGCGCTGACGGGCGGCCGCGGCTTCGTGACGGACCAGTATTCGGCCAGCGTGACCGTGTTCGACCTGGCCACCCTGGCCGCGGTCAAGACCATCGAGGTCGGCGGCTACCCCGAAGGCATCGCGGCCGATCCCTCGGGCCGCGCCGTGTACGTCGCCTGCTGGGACGCAGACCGTCTGGACCGGATTGACACGGCAACTCTCGAGGTCTCGGCCAGCATCCCCGTCGGCGGCGGACCCCGCGCCTTCGGGCGGTTTTTGCGCCCCTGAACAGCCAAAAGACCCGCGCGCTGCCGTTTTCCGGGCGCTCCCTTGCCGAGAATTCATGTTCCGGACGTTGCCCCGGGGCGGGCGCTGAGGTTAGAAGACTTCCCAAGAGGCAGCCAGAATTGGCGCCGACGAGGAGGAAAAACTACCATGTCCACGTTCGCCCGCGTGTCCGCCGCCCTTTGGCTGGCCGCCCTGTTTCCCACCGCCGCTCTCGCCGCGGAGAAGAGCGCCGCGCCGATCCTGTTCGAAACCCGCCAGCTCGACCTGATCGAGAAGGGCCGCGAGGTCACCTACAGCTTCGAGAAGGTCGGCTCGGATGAGCGCCTCGTCGGCAAGAACTATTCCGACGAGCTGCGCCTCGGCGTGGCGAGCATCGACGCCAAGGGCGGACGCGATGTCGTCTTCAAGGTTTTCACCGGCGACAACGCGCGCGATCCGCAGAACTGGCCGGAGCTGACCATCAATCCGCTGTTCATCTGGTATCTGGACCGCACGGTCTCGACCATCAATGCGCTGGCCGGCGGCAGCCAGATGTACTTCAAGCACAAGATCCGCGAGGCGCTGGGCAACGCCAAGGCCGAGGAGGTCAAGGTGGACTACGAGGGCCAGCAGGTCGACGGCTACAAGCTGTCGGTCATGCCGTTCGCCGACGATCCCAACTCCTCCAAGATGCAGGGCTTCCACAAAACCGCGCTGACGATCGTCGTCAGCGACAAGGTGCCGGGCTACTTCGTTGACCTGAAGACCGACTTCGTGAGCACGCAGGCCGCAGGCCCCGAGCTCAAGGAGCACATCAAGGTTGTCGGCCTCGGAGATGCCAAATGACGGAAGACGAAATGACGGGAGTTGCAAAATGACGGTAGGACGCTTTCCGAAGATTCTGCTCACCGTCGGCGCGGCCTTCGTGGCGTTGAGCGCCGTCGCCATCGGCGAGGAGTGCGCGCAGAAGATGGCGACGACGCCGACCCTGATCAACGACTATCCGACCAACGTCCGCGGCGACTACATCTATGGCTGCATGCTGGTGAACGGGCAGTCGCGCGACGTGCTCGACAAGTGCGCCTGCTCGATCGACGTGATCGCCACCGCGCTTCCCTACAAGGAGTACGAGGAAGCCGAGACCATCATGGCCGTGCGCCAGCGGGGCGGCGAGAGCGTGGCCTACATGTACGCGCCCGCCATGCTGGAGAAGGTCAAGAACCTCAAGCGCGCCCAGGTCGAGGGCGAGATCCGCTGCTTCTGAGCCGCCGGCCTTGATCGAGACACGCCGAGCAATGAAAAAGGGCGCTTCGAAAGAAGCGCCCTTTCCGTTTTGCGTCGAGAGCAGCGACGTCACGAGCCCTTGGGCGCCGCGCTGCCGGTGAAGCTCCGCCCGTCCGTATCCTCCGCGAAGACCTTGAGCGTCTCGTCCGGACCGCCCTGGTAGGTGAAGCGGATGTTGGGGTTCTCGGAGAGCGAGATGCCCCCTTCCATCCGGAACACGCGATCCTGGCCGCGCTGTACGTCGATCACGCGCAGGAACTTCGCCGGAATGTAATAGCCCGTCGCCTGGTTGAGCTGCAGGCCCGAGTATTGCGGATGGCGGATCTTGAGCTCGCCCTCGCGATGATCGGTGCCGCCGAGGAACTTGATCTGCATCTTGCCGGCTTCCGCGAGCGCGGCGTCGGTGTCCTTGAGAGCCGGCGCCGAGCAGCCGCCCGCAGCCTTCACGAACTTGGTGGCCATGTGCAACTTGCCGTCCGCCGTCTCCACGATCGCGCGCACGTTCGAATACATGTCGATGCGCACGCGTGTTTCGATCCTGCGCTCGCCGTCGCCCGCGGCGGGTCCGAACGTGAAGTCGGCCACGAGCGGCGCAGGGTTCTTGTCGATGACGAGAGAAAGCTTCGTCACGGAAGGCGCGATCGTCGCGGGAATGCGCACGACGAGCGGAACGAGCGCGGCGTCCTCGGCGCGATAGGGCGCTTCGAGCGCGACAGCCGCCGGATCCTCGACGACGTCGCGATCGCCGAAGATCTCCTTCTGCAGCGCCGGCCAGACGTCCTGCTCGGCGGTCTCGGCTGCGAGCGCCGCGTGCCAGCTTCCGGCAGCCAGCGCGATCGCGGCGACGAGCGCCGTGACGTGCCGCCATCCGGCGACCTCCCAACTCCTGAGACGCCAACTCCCGGGGCGCCAATTCTTGAGGCGAACGTAGGCCATGGTGTCCTCTCCGAAATGCGGGCGTTCGTTGCGCCCCTTTTGTAGTTCGTGCCGTGCTTTTCTACGCGCGGTCTGGATTTCCGGCGCCGCTTGCGATCGGCGCGTTACTCCCATTCGAGCTCGGCGAAGGCCGCCGAAACATTGCGGGCATGATAGTCCTCGAACAGCTCCCACGCATCTTTTTCGGAAAGACCGACCGTTGCGGTTGCGTCCGACAGGGTGCGGTTCTCCTTCAGCAAGGCGCGGATTTCGTCCGTGACGACCTTGAGATAGCGCCGGATCGGCTGGGCCGCCTCGGGCCACGGCATCGACGGGGCCCCGTGTCCGGGAACGACGCGCTGCGCCGGCGTGGCGGCGAGGGAGCTGAGCACGTCCTGCCAGCCGACAATCGATCCATCGAGCGACGGCACGTGCTCCACGAAGAGGAGGTCGCCGAGAAAGGCGGTCTCCGTCTGCGGATCGCGGATGACGAGATCGTTGTCGGTATGCGCGGTCTTCTGCGGCTCGAGCACGATCTCGCGGCCGCCGAGGTCGAGCCGCAGGGGTGCGCTGACGGGCAGCGTCGGCAGGACGATCCTGGTGCCTTCGAACGCGGCCTCGCCCATCGCCGCGCGGTTGATCGCGAGATAGCGCTCGGCCCGCGCCGCAAGCCCGCGCGCCATCTTGTGATGCGCGACGAACGCCGGCCGATCGGCCTCGAAGGCGGCGTTTCCGAACACGTGGTCCGGATGCATGTGGGTGTTGATCACGTAGCGGATCGGCAGCGGCGTCCGGGCCCGGATGGCCGCGTGGAGCTGCGCACCGACCCGCGCGCTGCCGCCCGTGTCGATCACGGCGACCGCCTCGCGCCCCACGATGAAGCCCGCATTCGAAACGTCGCCGCCGTTGTCGGGCGCGTACACCGCGACGTGGCCTTTGTGGGCGAACACACCGGGCGCGATTTCGACCGTGAAGCCGGTCTCTGGTGTAGCGGCCGAGCCGCTGTCTGCGGAAGCCGCAGCGGCCGGCCCCGCCCGGGGGAAAGCGGCCGCCGCCGTCGCAAGGCCCGCGAGTCGCAGGAAGAGCCGCCGCGTGGCCGGCGAGCCCGAGGCGCCGAGCAGGCCCGGAAGGTCGAGCGGGTCTGGAGACGTGGGCATGAGGCCTCGGCGCGGTTGAGCGGCGTCTGATTAGGACAGACATCTAGGATCAGCGGCCGATCGGCGCAAAGGCTGAGAACGTTCGTCCCCTCGAAAACCGGGAATATTACCCGAAAATCTGGGGTCCTAGGGGGCAACCCTTAAGCGTTTTCAATATCGGAGGGGCAAAAATTATTCACAAGTCAAGATAGAAATCAACAGCCAATAAGACAGGACATCTGACGGAAAATATAGGCGTGCATTGCAACATTTCACGCTGCTTTGCAAAAACACCAATAAAATAGGCATAAAAAAGGGTCAGAAGGCTTGTCCTAAAGGCGAAGCAAGAAAAATGGTCTCACGGATTGTCTTGCGGACCTCACGAGAAAGTGTCTAAAAGGGTCCCACGGTAGCGATGGCTTCCGAAGGCTCTTCAGTGCAAGCGCCTTCACTCGTAAGTCAGCGGACAATAAGGGAAAAAATCCCACCTCACCGTGAATGGGCTGTGACACGCTGTCGTTCGCTGCCGCTTGCAAGCGTGGCAAGAACTTTAAGGAGGAAGCGCGATGCGCAGAAGTGCACTCGCATGCGGGCTGCTCGCCACTGTCGCTCTGACTTCGCCCACCTGGGCGAACGAGGACGTGAAGAAGGCGACGTCGGACCCGAATAACTGGGCAATGCAGCAGGGTCAGTATTCCGGCTGGCGTTACTCGGAACTCGACCAAATCAACACGTCGAACGTCAAGGACCTCAAGGTTGCTTGGCAGTTCTCGACCGGCGTTCTTCGTGGTCACGAAGGCTCGCCGCTCGTCATCGGCGACCGGATGTACTTGAACTCCGCGTTCCCGAACAACGTGTTCGCTCTCGACATCTCGGACCCGTCGGGCCCGAAGATCCTGTGGAAGTATATGCCCAAGCAGGATCCCTCCGTTATCCCGGTCATGTGCTGCGACACGGTTAACCGTGGCGTCCAGATCGCCGGCGATACGCTTGTCCTCGGTCAGGCCGACACCACGCTCGTCGCCCTCGACGCGAAGACCGGCAAGGAGAAGTGGAAGGCCGTCAACGGCGATCCGAAGAAGGGCGAGACCCACACGGGCTTCGTCATCATCATCAACGACAAGGTCATCATGGGGACCTCGGGCGCCGAGTTCGGCGTTCGCTGCCACGTGACGGCCTACAACCTGGCCGACGGCAAGCGCGCCTGGCGCGCCTACTCGATGGGCCCGGACTCCGACATCCTCGTCGATCCTGAGAAGACCCTGTCGCTCGGCAAGCCGGTCGGCAAGGACTCGTCTCTGAAGACGTGGACCGGCGACCAGTGGAAGATCGGTGGCGGTTCGACCTGGGGCTATGCCTCTTACGATCCGGAAGCCAACCTCTTCTACTACGGCACCGGCAACCCCTCGACGTGGAACCCGGCGCAGCGCGCTGGACCGGACGGCAAGCAGATCGACCAGAAGTGGTCGATGACGCTGTTCGCTCGTAACCCCGACACCGGCGTGGCCGCCTGGGCTTACCAGATGACCCCGTTCGATGAGTGGGACTACGACGGCATCAACGAGTCGATCCTCACCACCCAGAAGATCGGTGGCCAGGACCGCAAGGTTCTCACCCACTTCGACCGTAACGGCTTCGGCTACACGATCGATCGCCTCACCGGCGAGCCGCTCGTCGCCCAGCCCTACGACGAGGACCTGAACTGGTCTTCGGGCGTCGACCTCGACAAGAACTCGCCGACCTACGGTCGCCCGAAGGTTCTCGACGCCAAGTCGACGTTCGTTCAGGGCGCTGACGTGAACACGAAGAACATCTGCCCCGCGGCCCTTGGCTTCAAGGACCAGCAGCCGGCTGCGTACTCTCCGCAGACGAACCTGTTCTACGTGCCCGTCAACAACGTGTGCATGGACTACGAGCCCTTCAAGGTTTCGTACACGCCTGGTCAGCCGTACGTCGGCGCCACGCTCTCCATGTTCCCGCCGGAGGGCAAGACCAACACGGGCCACTTCACGATCTGGGATGGCGCTGCTGGCAAGATCGTTCACCAGCATGACGAGCCCTTCTCGGTGTGGTCGGGTGTTCTCACCACGGCTGGCGGCCTCGCCTGCCACGGTACCCTCGAGGGTTACTTCAAGTGCCGCGATCAGAAGGATGGTGCCGAGCTCTTCAAGCATCGTCTGCCTTCGGGCTCGATCGGTAACGTCATGACCTACGCACTCGGTGGCAAGCAGTACATCGGCCTCTTCTCGGGCGTCGGTGGCTGGGCTGGCATCGGTCTCGCAGCCGGTCTCGACAAGCCGACGGACGGTCTCGGCGCAGTCGGCAACTATGCCGGTCTGAAGTCCTACACCGATCTCGGTGGTACGTTCACGGTCTACACGCTGCCTTAATGGGTAACGACGTGAAACCATAGGCCGGCGCGGGGAAACCCGCGCCGGTTTATTGCTTGAAAGTAATCTTCAAAGGTCATTGTGTTCCCTGTTGGCGTCACCAATTTTTGAAGATGAAATGGGCAGTTTTGACTACATCGTGAGATCCAAATTCCCACTTCGGGAGTTGTCGTCGGGTGGCTCGAGCGATATGGCAATGAGCTTCGAGAAGAAGGGGAAGCGCGTGATTAGGTTTGGAACTGGACTATTTGCCGTAATGTGCTTGGGCCTCGTGGGTGCTCTCGGATCGATGCCCGCCGGCGCCGCTCAGGATCCACCCCCGGCGGATGCACCTCCGGCTGACGTCGGCAGCGGCAAGGAGCCTCCTCCGTCGGAGCTGTCGGACGAGGAAAAGGCGAAGGCCGCCAAGCACCTCGAGGATTCGAAGGCTGGCAAGAAGAAGGAAGTCGACGGCAAGTGGGAGCTCGAGGACGGCACCCCGACGTACAACGTCATCAAGGAAGGCGAAGCCGTTAAGCAGGTCGACTGGTACACGTACTCCGGCTGGCGTCGGTACCACGCCGAATGCCACGTTTGCCATGGCCCGAACGCCGAAGGCTCGACGTTCGCTCCCGCTCTCGCCGACTCGCTGAAGACGATGACCTACGAAAAGTTCCTGCAGATCGTCTCGAGCGGTCAGCGTCGCGAGGTCGGTGGCACGCTCTTCATCATGCCTGCCCTCGGCGATAACAAGAACGTCATGTGCTACATCGACGACCTCTACATCTACATCAAGGCGCGCGCCTCGGAAGAACTTCCTGGCGGCCGGCTGTCGGCCGATTAGCGCGCCGAGAAGCCCCAGGTCGCCAAGGACTACGAGAACTCCTGCGTAGGAGACTGAGTTAGCTGGCAGTTCGGCGGCTGCCTCTTCGTTCTAGGGAGAGAGACAACAATAATGAAACTCAAAGCCGCACTGACCCTGCTCATCGGCAGCCTGACAGCCGCCTCGGGCGGCGCCTGGGCTGCCGAAGGCCACCTCGCGGACGCGGTGAACCGTAACGTTCTCCGCGTCTGCGCCACTCCGGCGAATCTCCCCTACTCGAATGAGAAGGGAGAAGGCTTCGAGAACAAGATCGCCCAGATCGTCGCCGACGAGCTGAAGCGCAAATCCGTCGAATACACGTGGTTCCCCCAGGGCACCGGCTTCGTCCGCAAGACGCTGACCGAGAAGCGGTGCGACCTCATCATGGGAACGGTGCAGGCCGACGAGTTCACGCTCAACACCAATCACTACTACCGCACGACCTACGCCCTCATCACGAAGAAGGGCTCGGGTCTCGAAGGCGTGACCTCGATCCTGGATCCCAAGCTCAAGGACAAGCGGGTCGGCATCCAGGCCGGCGCGCCGGCTGCGGATTACGTGGCCAAGGCCGGCCTCATGCCGAACGCCAAGTCCTATCTGTTCATCGTCGACACGCGCTATCAGAACCCGATGCAGGACATGATGAACGACCTGCGCTCGGGTGAGATCGACGTCGGCATCCTCTGGGGTCCGCACGCGGGCTGGTATGCCAACCACGGCGGCGAGGCGCTCAACGTGCAGCCGATGCTCGAAGAGAAAAAGCCCGGCCTGCCGCGCCTCGAATACCGCATCACCATGGGTGTGCGCGCCAACGAGGCCACCTGGAAGCACGAGATCAACAACGTGATCGCCAAGCGCCAGGGCGACATCGACAAGATCCTCCTGGATTATGGCGTGCCGATCATCGATGAAGACAATAAGCTCATCACCGAGCCGCGCATGCCCAAGGGCACGAACTGAGATAAGAACGAGCCGAACGCGCGAACGGCCCGTTCGCGCGTTTTTTCTTGGGCCGATTTCCAGATGATCGAGACAGGTGGCGAAGCCTCGCGAGCGCTCAGGGCTGGCAAGCAGCCCTGCGGCGCGTGGCGGCGATGGCTGACGGCCGCCGCCCTCGCGCTCGCGATGGGGGGCGGGGCGCGCGCCGCCGAGCCTGCCGACGTGGCCGAGCCGCAGGACTACCGGACGGACGCGTACCGCACGCCCGTGCCGAAGACCTTGAAAGGCGCCAAGGTCGTTGCCATCGAGGAGGCCGAGGCGCTCTACAAGGACGGCAAGACCGTCTTCATCGACGTCTATCCGCGCGCGCCCAAGCCGCCGAATTTACCCGCCGGCACCGTTTGGCGCGACGTCACGCACATGACCATCGAGGGCGCCCATTGGCTGCCCAACGTCGGCTACGGCGTTCTCTCGCCCGATTTCGAGGCGTATTTCCGCCGGTCGCTCGTCAAGCTCACCGGCAACGACACGATGAGGCCCGTGCTGTTCTTCTGCCTCAAGGACTGCTGGATGTCGTGGAACGCCGCCAAGCGCGCGTTGGAATGGGGCTACGCCAACGTCATCTGGTTCCCCGACGGGACCGACGCCTGGCAGCAGGCGGGCTCGGATCTCGTCAAGGCGACGCCCGAGCCCTGATCCCGCTGTGTCCTGCTTCCCCTCGCAAGCGATACGAGGGCGCCGCGGCTCTGCGGCCGCGGCAGCCGCAATCAGGTCTTCATGTCGGCGCGAATGGCGCGCACGAAGGCGTAAAGCCGCTCTTCGATGAGCACCGGCAGCTCGCACGCCAGCGGAATGTTGGATTGGCGCTCCTGGAAGATGCGCTGCGCCCAGTTGAACTTCTCGCGCAGGGCGGCGATCTCCGGCGTGTCCTCGTGAATGCCCGGCGGCAGCTTGCTTTCGAGCTCCGAGATCTGGGTGGTCTGCCGCTCAAGCTCCTTGGCGCGCTCCTTCTGGGACTTCTGATATTTGACGATGCCGCTCATGACGGTGCGGCGCTGTCCCATCACCTTGTCCCAGAGGCCCGCGAACAGAAGCGTCAGCTTCTCGTCGCGCTTGTCCTCGGGCTGGGCCTCGGCGAACCTCTTGATCGCCGCCTCGCCCTCGTCCTGCGGAACGCGCCGGCTCGACAGAACCTCGATCAGCGCGGTGATGTCCGGATCGCGGAACCAGCCCTTGACGCCGTCGATCGGCGGGCCGTCCCAGATCTGGGCGACGGACATGCTGTCGACCCTGCGCTGCACGCACGGCCAATCCGTCGTCATGTCGATCGGCGGGGGGGCGGCCTCCTGCGCGCCCTCGATCGTCGCGGGCGGGGCGCCGCCGCCGGCCAGAACGGCCGGCGCGCTCAGGAGGAGGAGAGAGGCTGCCAGGGGCAGCCGGAGGAATTGAGCGGTTCTGGTCATGTTTCTTATCTCGCGTCTCGCGTTTCCAGGTCGCCGAAATCGTCGTCGCCGAATTGTCTGCGTCACCCCGCGCCGCCGGGGCCGCCACGCCGGGCAATGAGCCCCTTCGAAGGGTTATAGGCATAGATGGCCGCACCCAGGAAGAGCACCGTATAGCCGATGCAGACGTACAAATTCGTAAGGTCGAGCGAGCCGTCCTCGAGGCGCGGACCGATCTGCCCGTACATGGCGAAACGGATCAGCTCGACCGCATAGGTGAACGGGTTCACCCGGCAGATCTCGTAGAGGAGCGGGCTGCTCTCGCGGATGCGCCACAGCGGATAGAGCGCGGAGGAGGCGAAGAACATCGGAAAGATCACGAAGTTCATGACGCCCGCGAAGTTCTCGAGCTGCTTGATCACCGACGAGATGAAGAGCGACAGCGATCCCAGCATCAGGCCCGCGAGGATGAGCGCCGGCGCCACGGTGAGATAGCCGATCATCGGCGGCTCGATCTCCCAGAAGTACGCGATCGCGAGGAACGCGTAGGCCTGCAGCAGCGCGACGGCGACGCCGCCGATCAGCTTCGAAAGCAGCAGGAACGAGCGCGGGAAGGGGCTGACGAGCAGCGTGCGCATGGCGCCCGTCTCGCGGTCGTAGACCATCGAGAGCGAGGACTGCATGGCGTTGAACAGCAGGATCATGCCGACGAGGCCGGGCGTCACGAACGTTTCGTAGAGCACGTAGGATTCGTACGGCGGAATGATCGAGACGCCGAGCACCTGGCGGAAGCCGGCGGCGAAAATGAAGAGCCAGACGAGCGGGCGCACCAGCGCCGAGAAGAAGCGTTCGCGCTGATGCAGGAAGCGCAGGACCTCGCGCCAGACGATGCCGCGGAAGCAGTTGAGATACCCGATCGGACCCAGGCGCTTCATGTCGTCGGCGGCGGCCGCTTCCATCGACGCGTCCGAACGGATGATGTCCACGTTCATAGAGCCTCCGTCGGCGAAGCGGTGGTGCCGGTCAGGATGCGGAACGCCTCGGAGGGCGATTTCGCGCCGGTGCTCGCGAGGAATTCCGGCAGGCGGCCGGAAAAGAGAACCTTGCCGCGGTGCAGGACCACGACGAGATCGGTGTCTTTGACCTCGTCGATCAGGTGCGTGGCCCACAGCACGCCGAGGCCCTTGCGCGCCACGAGCCCGCGCACGATGGAGATGACGCTCTCGCGCGAGCCGATGTCGAGGCCGACCGTCGGCTCGTCCAGCAGCAGGCAGGCGGGCCGGTGCATGAGCGAGCGGGCGATCTCCACCCGGCGGCTCTGGCCGCCGGAAAGATTGCGCACCTTCTCCTTGGCGCGGTCGGTGAGATCGACGATTTCGAGCGCCTCGGCCGCGCGCGCTTTCGCCTCGCGCCGGCCCAGTCCGTGCAGGGCGGCGTGATAGAGCAGGTTTTGCTGCAGCGAGAGATCCGCATCGACCGTCTTGGATTGGAAAACGACGCCGAGCCGCTGCAGCGCCGCGCCGGGACGGCGGCGGACGTCGTGGCCGAGGATGCGGATTTCGCCGCTGACGTTGTCGTAGAGCCGCGTGATGAGCGAGAAGAGCGTCGACTTGCCCGCGCCGTTGAGACCGAGCAGCACGGCGAACGTTCCGCGCGGCACCGTCAGCGAAACGTTGTCGAGCACGAGCTTGTCGCCGAAGCTGTGGCTGACGCCGGAGACGACGAGCGCGGGCTCCGCTTGAGCCGGGGCGGCGCTGGGCGCGCTCTGAATGCTGGTTTCGCTCACTTGACGATGAACTTTCCGGACATGCCTTTTTCCTCGAGGTTGCGGCAGCCCCACGTATACGCGCCGGGCCGGATCGCGACAAAGAAAAGCTCGGCCTCGCCGGCCTCTTCCATTTCGATCTCGATAAGTCCCGCGAGCTTGACCTCGACCTTGTTGATCTCGACTTTCCGAACGTAGATGTTGTTGAAGAACTGCGGCGCGACTATCGCGCACTCGTGTTTGCCCGTCGACTTGATCTTGAGCGAATAGCCTTTTCCGGTCACGATGGAATAATCGCCGCCCTTTTTCTCCAGGCCCGACTCGCCAAGGCCGATCTCGAGATCGGGAAGCGCTTCCGCTTTGCCGGCAATATATCCCTCCGCACGAGCCGGAGATCCGGCAACGAGAGAGGCGGCAACGACGAGGGCAATACCGGGAAACGGTTTCATCTGTGCTCTTCCGTTAACATGCTTCGGTCAGGATCCGTTCCGGCAACAGAGGGCCTTTGGCATCGCCTCGCGTGAAGCGGCCCCCCACCACTCGAGAAAAGGATGACGCGCGGGCCGCCGAACCCGCGCGGGCGGTTTACTTCGGAGCGGCGACCGCGCCCCACGGATAGCGGCCGACCTTGATCGACTTCGTCACCTTGAGCGCCTCGACGTCGATCACGGAAACGTCGTTCGACGTGCCGTTCGTCGTGAACAGCAGCTTCTCGTCCGGCGTGAAGCCGAGGTTCCAGACGCGCTGGCCGACGAGAAGGTATTTCTCGACCTTTCGCGTCGCAACATCGACGACGGCGACGCGGTTGGCCGGGCCGAGCGCGACGAACGCCTTCTTGCTGTCCTTCGTGATGCGCACGCCGACGGGCTGGATGGCGTCCTTGGTGATGCCCTGGATCTCGAACGTCACCTTGCCGAGCACCTTGCGCGTCGCCGTGTCGATCACCGTGACGGTGCCGCCGATCTCGGCGCTCACCCAGACCTCTTTGCCGTCGGGCGTGAACTCCGCCACGCGCGGACGGTTGTCGACGAGAACGTTGTCGATGTTCTTGTAGGTATGCGCATCGATGAAATGCGCCATGTTCGTTGTCTCGGACGTGTTGACGAGGATATTGCCGTCCGGGCTCATGCCCATGCCTTCCGGCTCGACGCCGACCGGCACGTCCGTGATGATCGTGCCCTTGAAGATGTCGACGATGGTGACGAGGTTGTCGTCCTCGTTGGAGACGTAGAGCGGATTGCCCGACGTGTGCAGGATCGGCAACTCGGGGTCAGGCCCCGAGGGCAGGTCCTTGACGTGCTCGTACGTCTGCGTGTCGAACACCTGCATCTTGTGATCGTCGCTCGCGCACACGATCACCCATTTTCCCTCGTTCGCCAGGATGATGCCGCGCGGACGATTGCCGGTCTTGATCGTGTGGACCACCTCGAGCTTCTCCGTGTCGATGACGGAGATGGTGTTCTCTTTCTCGTTCGAGACGAACATCTTGTAGGCAAAGACGTCCGAGGCGCTGAAAGCCAGCAGGGATCCGGCCAGCGCGCAGGCGAGACTTGTCCGTTGTCGTGTCACGTAAGAGCTCCTTGGGTCTCGATCTGATCGCGTCGTTCTTGTTGTGGGGTCTTACTTGAAGGCAGTGCACTTGGTTTCCGGCTTGTCCACGCCCAGCGTGTCGAGCTCGGTGAACTGATGCAGGAAGCCCTGCTGAGGCGAAACCGTGACGTGGATCTTGGCGGTGGCGAGAAGGATGGGCTGGCGAAGCTGCCCGTTCCAGTCGCGGTATGTGAGCTTCTGGCCCTTGAACGCGGCAAGCTCGAACTCGGGCGAGCGCATGTACTGGATCAGCGTCTTGGCATCGCCCGTGTTCTTGCGCGTCGCCGCCTCGCCGACCGAGCGCACGGCCATCCAGACGTTGTAGTCGAGCGGGCGCATCTGGCGTGCGGCGAGGCGCTTGAAGCGGTTCTGGAACTGCGTGCCGCCCCAGAGCTCCACGGCCGGATGCCAGGACGTCGCGAACAGCCCCGCCGTGCCGACGACGGGCCGCGCCGTCCAGGTGCGGTAGGGGAAGTAGTCGCCGAACAGCTCGCCCTCGTCGGCCACGACGACCACGTCGTGCTCGGGCGCGCCCTGCATGAAGCCCGGAATCTGCTGCTGGATCTGCTCGAACCCGCCGTCCGAGCGGCGGCTGCCCGGGTCGTACTTGAAGACGCGCTCTTCGACGATCTTGTGCCCGAACCGCTTGGCGGTGCGCCGCACGGCGTCGGCATAGGCGGCGTCCTCCGGGGTCGGCCCGACCACCAGCAGCCAGTTGCGCCACTGCTTCCAGGCGAGATACTGGCCCAACGCATCGGTCAGCATGGAGCGCGACGGCAGCGTATGCTTGACGTTCACGCGGCACTGCTCCTCGCGCAGCGCCTCGTCCGGCTCCGACGCGTTGAAAATGACGGCGGATTTGTCCTTGAGCGCGTCCGACAGCTTGAGAAGCGTGGCCGCAGGAACGTCCGTCACGACGAACGAGGTGCCGGCGTCCACGCGCTTGACGACCTCGGCGATGAGATCGTCCGCCTTCGCGCTCTGCACGACGTCGAGGCTGAACTCCTGCTTGAGGAAGCGTCCCGTGGTGTTGTTGTCGGCGATGGCGAGCTTTGCGCCGGCCACCCCATCGTCCGGAGGCGGAATATCGAGCAGCGACAGCGGCGGCAGGCGGTCCTCGCGGATCTCGCGGGCCATCAGGATCGGGATCTTGAGAATGGCGGGGTCGGGTTGCGCGGCGGCTGGCGCCTCGGCGGGGGCTGCAGCCGGCGGTGGCGCCGGGGCAGCCGCATCGCCACCCCCCGCCAGCGCCGGACCCTGGGCCACCAGCAGGCCGAGCGCGAAAGTCAGCGCACCAACGAGGGAAAATTCCCTACGGAGAGACGGCGCCGAGCAATGAGATTTGTTCCGGGCGAGCCGCAGCTCCGGCCCAGTGCAACGTACCATCATTTGTCCTCCCGGCGGACCATCCGGCAATGCCGCGTTGCCGGGTATATTGTAACATCTTCCCCGGGAACATCGCATCGAAATGCCAATTGTCAAGTTGACCTTCGGGAATGCTCTCGCGTTTGTTACAGGCCGTGAACATTGGGTTTAGGGTAGAAGGCTTGCAAATCCGGCGCGGCTAAACGCACGTTAGGGTGTAAGAACTCTCCAGTTTGTGAGAGCGAAAAATAAGAACCGATGAGGAGCACACGTGGCGGCAAGATTGACGATCCTCGTGGCGGTTTTGACCGCACTCGGCGGCCCGGCCTTGGCCGGCCAAAAGCTGGCAATTTTCCCGATCGATATGTCGATGCCGAAGTCGGAAGAGGATTTCTTCCGGGGCGTTTCGGGACCATCTCCCGAGGAGCAGGCTCGCCTCGAGCTGGCCGAATCCGAGCTTACGAAGCGCATCGTGGCCGACGGCCGTTACGACGTGGTGGACCTGTCCGCTCTCAAGGACGAGATCCAGAAGGCGCGCCCGATCTACGAATGCAACGGCTGCGAGATCGACATCGCCGCGAAAGCGAAGGCGGACCTCGTCATGACGAGCATGATCGATAAGATCTCCGAGACGCACCTCAGCTTGACCGTCGCGATCGTGAGCGTCGCGGAGAGCAAGCTGTTGTCCAATTCGAGCGTTCTCATTCAAGGCAATACGGACGAAGCGTGGCTCCACGGCGTACGCTGGCTCGCGAAGAACCGCCTGCTGGTGAAGGAAGAGGCGAAATGATGGATCGTCGCGGCCTGTTGGCGAGCGCGGGGGCAGGGCTCTTCGCAGCCGCGCTTCCGCGTCCTCTGAGAGCCGCCGCCGCGCCCGTCCGCCTGGCGTCGGTGAAATACGGCTCGCTCTCCTGGGTGATCGAGACGATCCGCGCCCTCGAGCTCGACAAGCAGGCCGGCCTCACGCTCGAGGTGATCGAGGTCGCCTCGAACCAGACCGGGCCCGTCGCGCTGCTCGCCGGCGGCGCAGACGTCATCGTGTCGGACTGGACATGGGCGATGCGCCAGCGCTCGCTCGGCGAAAAGCTCAAGTTTTCGGCCTATTCCTCGTCGCTCGGCGCCCTCGTCGTGAACCAGGCGAGCCCGATCACCTCGCTGGCCGCGCTCGAAGGCAAGCGGCTCGGCGTGGCCGGCTCCGCCATCGACAAGAGCTGGCTGCTGCTGCGCGCCTACGCCCGCAAGACGATCGGCCAGGATATGGCGCAGTTCGTGCGGCCGACCTTCGGCGCCGCGCCCCTGCTCGCCGAGGAGATCCGCTCGGGCCGCATCGACGCGGTGCTCAACTACTGGACCTACGCGGCGCGTCTCACGGGCAGCGGCTTCAAGGAGATCCTCTCGATCAACGACGTGATGAAGGATCTCGGCATCGAGCCCGTGCCCGCCCTCGTCGGCTTCGTATGGAAGGAAGAGTACGAAGCCACCCACGGAAACGACGTCGCGACGCTGCTCAAGGTCATGCGGCAGGCCAACGAGGTTCTGGCGACCGACGATGCCGCCTGGGAGCGATTGCGTCCGCTCGTGAAACCCGCTAACGACGGCGAGTTCAAAGCGATCATCGCGGCCTACCGGGCGGGCATCCCGAAGCCCTGGGGCACGGCGGAGATCGCCGCGGCCAAGAAGCTCATGGAGGTTCTGGTGAGCACGGGCGACGCCGAGCTGATGGGGCATGGCACGCAATTCGACGCCAAACTGTTCCACGATGCAGCGAGCTAACCTCTCGACCCGCGCCGGCGATCAGCCGTGGCAGGTGCGCGTGGCCTGGGGCCTCGCGTCGCTCGCCGGTTTTGTTCTGTTCTGGGAGGTGATGGCGCTGCTGATTGCGCACCGCCATCTACCCGGTCCCGGCGCCGTGTTCACGGCCATGATGCGGGAGTTCTCGAACGGGCAGCTTCTCTTCCACATCGGCATGACGCTCTATCGCGTGATCGTCGCGTTCGTGCTGGCCATGCTGATCGGCTCGGCCATCGGCATCGTGATGGGCCGCAACGCCCGCATCGATCACATCTTCGACGGCTGGCTCATTCTCTTCCTCAATCTGCCCGCGCTCGTCATCATCTTCCTGTGCTACGTCTGGCTCGGCTTCACGGAGGTGGCCGCCATCGTCGCCGTCGCCGTGAACAAGATCCCCAACGTCGCCGTGACCGTCCGCGAGGGTGCCCGCAGCCTCTCGCGCGATCTCGACGAGATGGCGCACATGTACCGCTTCGGCTGGTGGAAGACGCTCCGCCACGTCACGCTGCCGCAGCTCGCGCCCTTCTTCCTGGCGGCCGCCCGCACGGGCCTCTCGCTCGTCTGGAAGATCGTGCTCGTGGTCGAGCTGTTCGGCCGCTCCAACGGCGTCGGCTTCCAGCTCCACACCTACTTCAATCTCTTCGACGTCACGATGATCCTCGCCTATGCGCTGGCGTTCGGCATCGTGATCCAGCTCATCGAATTCGGCATCCTCCAGCCCATCGCGGCGCATGTGAACAGGTGGCGCCGATGAGCGAGGCCGCCGGCAAGCCGCTCGACATCCGCGTCGTGCGCAAGATCTTTCCCGCCTCGGGCGAGCGCCAGGAGCAGCCCGTCCTGAAGGACATCGCGATCACGATCGAGCCGCGCTCGTTCGCGGTGCTGACGGGCCCCTCCGGCTGCGGCAAGTCCACGCTTCTCAACATCATCGCCGGCCTCGATCCCGACTACGAGGGCGCGGTGAACCTCGGCGGCCCCGAGACCCGGGTCGGCTTCATCTTCCAGTCGCCGCGCCTCTTGCCGTGGCGCACCGTGCGCCAGAACATCGAGCTCGTGCTGCCGGACGGCGATCCGAAGCACGCGCGCATCGACGAGATGCTGGCGCAGGTCGGCCTCGAAGGCTTCGGCTCGCAGTATCCGGAGCGCCTGTCGCTCGGCATGCAGCGCCGTGCCGCGCTCGCGCGCGGCTTCATCACCGAGCCCGACGTGCTCTTGATGGACGAGCCGTTCGTCTCCCTCGACGACCCGACGGCCCAGAGTTTGCGCGAGCTTCTGATCGGCCTCTGGAACCGCCGACCGACGACGGTGATCTTCGTCACGCACGATCGCGCCGAGGCCGTGATGCTCGGGACGCGCATCTTGCGCATGTCCGGCGCAAATGCGACTATCGTTGAAGACGAGGTCGTGCGCTTGAGCCCGTCCGAACGAACCGACAAAGAGAAGGTTCGGGCCGAGCAGAGACGGATATTCCGCGAGACGTGAGTTTCCCTTCGATGACGACGATGATGACGACGACGCATCGCTTCGTCCGCTTTCTCGCAAGTGTGACGACGGAGGCCGAGGCGCTGATCGCGGTGGCAGGCGGCGCCGACGTCATCGACTGCAAGAACCCCTCCGAAGGCGCGCTGGGCGCGTTGCCGCACGAGGTCGTGGCCGCCGTTCGCCGCGCCGTGCCGGAGCATATCCCCGTGAGCGCCACCATCGGCGACCTGCCGCTCGATCCCGGTCGCATTTCGGAAGCCGCGGGCGCGATGGCCGCGACGGGATGCGATATCGTCAAGATCGGTTTCTTTCCCGGCGGCGATCCGCAGGCAACGCTGCGCCGCCTCAAGCGCGATGTGAGCGGGCGCGTGGAGCTCGTCGCCGTGCTGCTGGCGGACGCGGGCATCGAGAAGGATCTCGTGCCCGCGCTGGCCGAGGCGGGCTTCGTGGGCGTGATGGTCGATACCGCATTGAAGGACGGCCGCACGCTGCTCGATCATGCGAGCCCCGGCGAACTGGCCGCCTTCATCGGCGCGGCGCGGCGCGCGGGCCTCCTGGCGGGGCTGGCGGGATCGCTGCGGGTTCATCAGATTCCGGAGCTCTCCCGGCTCGGGCCCGACATCCTGGGCTTCCGCGGCGCGCTCTGCCGGGCGCGCGATCGGCGGAGCGAGATCGATCCGGCGGCGGTCGCGGCGGTGCATGCCGCCCTCGACGCCGCCCGCGCGACGCTGGCTGCCGCGGACGCCCAACCCTTGGAGCTGACGCCATGACTGCGCCCGTCGCGAACGTGACCGCCCTGAACGCGCCCGCCGCGTCCCCGCGCCCCGGCGAGCGCCCGGCCTCGGCGAAGGCGCCCGAGAGCCTGGGCCGCGACTGCATCTTCCTCAAGGACTGGGTGATCGACTGCAACATCGGCGTCTACGCGGAGGAGAAGGGCGTGACGCAGAAGGTCCGCCTCACGGTCGACGCCTATCTCGCCCCGCACGTCCGCGCGTCCGAGGACAATATGGACACCGTGCCCTCCTACACGGACATCATCGACGCCGTGAACGACATCACGGGCCGCGGGCATATCAACCTGATCGAGACGCTGGCCGAGGCGATCGCCGATACGTGCCTCGCCGATCCGCGCATCGCGGCCATGCGCATCCGCATCGAGAAGCTGGAACGCGGGCCGGTGCGGGGCGTCGAAGTCTTCCGCACGCGGGCTGCGGCCGGACCATGACGCCGCTCGTCCTCAAGATCGGGGGGAGCGTCGCCGAAAGCGGGCGTCTGCAGAAAATTCTGGCCATCGTCCGGCGCGCGCGCCGTCCGGTCGTCGTCGTTCCGGGCGGCGGCCCGTTCGCCGATGCCGTGCGCGAGATGCAGGATGCGCTCGGTTTCTCGGACGAGGCCGCCCACGACATGGCGCTGCAGGCCATGCACCAGATGAGCGATGTCTTTTGCGCGCTCGAGCCGCGCCTCGTGCCGGAGGAGACGCTGCTCGGCATCGCCGCGGCCTGGCGTCGCCAGCGCATTCCCGTGTGGCGTCCGGCGGCGATGTGCGCGGGCGACCGCGCGATCCCACGCGATTGGACGGTGACGTCCGACGGCCTCGCCGCCCGCCTCGCCGAGCGGCTCGGCAATGTCGAGGTGATGCTCGTGAAATCGTGCCGCGTCCGCGCCGCGGCCAGCGCCGGCATGCTGGCCCGGCAGGGCATCGTCGATCCCGTGTTCCCGGAGATCGTCGCGCGGGCCGGATTGCGCTGGCGCGTCATCGGCGGCGGCGATCTCGATGCGCTCAAGCCCGCACTCGATCTCGCCGGGCGCCAGCCCATGATCCGCCACGAGCGCCGTCCGCGCCTGAGCCGCGCCGGCCACGACCACCGCTGACACCGCGACCGCGAAGGAGCCTCCCATGCCGCGCATCGTCGAGACCATCGTGACGACGGTCAATGCCGAAGGCGTTCCCCACATCGCCCCGCTCGGGCTGATCGAGGACGGCGAGGGGTGGATCGTCGCGCCGTTCCAGCCGTCGCGTACGCTCGACAACCTGAGGGCCAATCCCGCCGCCGTGGCGAGCCACACGGGCGACGTTCGCGTGTTCGCCGGCTGCGTGACGGGCCGGCGCGACTGGCCCACCGTTCCGGCCGACACGGTCAACGGCGTCCGCCTGAAGGATGCAGTGTCCCATTGGGAGCTCAAGGTCGAGCGCATCACCGAGGATGCGCAGCGGCCGCGCTTTCATTGCCGGATCGTGCACCAGGCGAGCCATGCCGTCTGGAGCGGCTACAATCGCGCCGAGGCGGCGGTTCTGGAGCTTGCCGTGCTGTCGACGCGGCTCGCCATGCTGCCGCCGGAAAAGATCGACGCCGAGCTCAAGTATCTGGAAATCGCGATTGCGAAGACCGCGGGGCCGCGCGAGCTGGAAGCGTGGGGCTGGCTGATGGATCGCGTCGCGGCGTTCCGCCGGGGCGATGCCGACGCGGCCCGCAAGAAGTGAGCGGCGGCGGCTCGGACGGCAGGCTTACGCTTACGCGGAAAGCTGCGGCTCCCCGGCCGTCTTCGTGTAGCCGCGCTGGCGGGCGAAGTAGAAGGTGGCGAGGCTGACGGCGAGAACGATCAGCCCCCCGGGCATGACAATCGCGGCGAATATGGCAAGCGTGGTCTTCATGGCGCGCCTCCCCCTGATGAGGCTTATTCGTGATTATGGAGCGAGTCTACCAGGGTTCCATTAGAGGCCGGTTCAAGCGGCCCGAGGTTTCCGAGGAAAACTTTTAAGTCCTGGGTAAAGGATGGGTTTGCGGCGCAGCATGAATTCGCAGCGCAGCAAACGCGCTCAGGCGCTCAGCAGATGCGCCACCGCGACGGCGGGCGCACACGCGGTGGCGCGGGCGCGACAGGCCTCCGCCGTGCCCGCGAGCGGGCCGAAATCCATCGCGGATCGATCGAGACGCCGCGCGATCTCGTGCACGTCGGCCGCGCCGATCCCGGCTGCGATGATGGGCGCGTCCGCCGGCAGGTCGACCGCCGAGAGCACGCCCGCCGCGCCGTCGTGGAGCGAGCGGAGCTGGCATTCGCGCAGGTACGCCGCCGCGCGCTGCCAGTCGCGTGGGCTTCCTTCGGGGGCATCGCGCCCGAGCATGCGCGCGAGCCGCGTGGTGCTCTCGGCGAGCGACTTGCCCTTGCCGTCCGCCGTGCCGTGCAGGTCGATGCCGTCGAGATCCACGCCGAGGATGCGGCGCACGTCGGCCATGGTGGCGAGATACTCGCGCGCCAGTCCCACCCAGGCGCCGCGAAACGGCGCGCGGCTGGCGACGCCCATGACGGCCGTCCGGGTGAAGCCCGTGTAGACCAACGCCCCGGTCGTCTGCCGCTCGGCGTCCGTGAGCCCGAGCGGCGCGGGCGATCCGCCGACGACGGGAATGATGTCGGCCGTAGTCGACCCGAAATCGATGAGAAGCGCATCGGCCACCCGGCGGCCCGCGAGCGTCGCCGTCGCGAGGAAGTTGGTCGAGCCGACGTCGCCATGACAGCGCAGCGCCGCCGCCGCGTCGCCGAACCCGCGCGGCCCCATCCAGAAGCCGACGTCCGGTCCGAGCGTGGCGATGATGCGTGCCACCAGCGTCGCGACGCCGGTCTTGCGGTCGGGAAAGAGATCCGAGAGCTCGCCCGTCATGGTGACGGCGAAGCCGGAGGCGCGCGAAAGCAGCGGAGCCGCGGCGTCGAACGCGGCTTCGAGCTTGTCGAGCCCCTGCCAGAGCGGACAGACGAACTGCTGCACCTCAACCGTGCGCGCGTTCTCGACCAGCGCGACCTTGAGATGGGCACCTCCGACATCCAATCCGGCCGTCAGGGTCATGCGTGAAAGCTCCGAACGTTCGCAGCCGACGGAACGCGCCGCCGTTTTGCCGATTGTGGTACACCAGACGGCCGAGAGCGCGAAGGAGATCCCGTGCAGGTCATTCCGGTGATCGACATCAAGGGCGGCGTCGCCGTGGCGGCGGTCCGCGGCGACCGGGCCCGCTACGCGCCGCTCGTGACGCCGCTGGCGGAGAGCGCCGATCCCGCCGCCGTCGCGCGCGGACTGACGGCGCTCTACCCGTTCGAGCGTCTTTACCTTGCCGACCTCGACGGCATCGAAGGGCGCGGCGCCGACGCCGCGGCGCAGGCGCTCGTCGCCGCCGCATGGCTGGGCCGCGAGATCTGGATCGACGACGGAAGCCCCGGCTTCGCCACGCAGGGCGCCTCGGCCCACGTCGTGAAAAGCCACGTGATCGGCTCCGAGTCGCAGCATTCGCTCGACGATTACGAGCACGCGCGCCGGCACGCGGGGCCGTCCGCGCCGCTTTCGCTGGATTTCCGCGGCGAGGCATTCATCGGCCCGCCGCAGCTTCTCGCCGACGCCTCGCTCTGGCCTGACCACGTGATCGTCATGACGCTGGCCCGCGTCGGCAGCGGCGAAGGCCCCGACCTCGCGCGCCTCGAATCCATCGCGAGCCGCGCCGACGGACGCAAAGTCTACGCCGCAGGCGGCATCCGCGATGGGCGCGACCTCGACGCGCTGCGCGAGCGCGGCCTCGCGGGCGCCCTCGTCGCCACCGCGCTCCACGGTGGCCGAATCACGGCGCGCGATCTGGAGCGCATCTCGGCCTAGGGCTTCCGAGAAAACGGGAGCCGGGGAAAGACGTGCCCCGCGCAAAGAAAAAGGACCTGATTGCGGGTGCAATCAGGTCCTGAAGTTTCAGTCCACTTTGAGTGGATCGTGAAGGTCCACCCGGAGTGATCAGCCGTTCCAACGGCCGGAGAGTAGTCTTCCCAATCGCTGCAGCAGACCCCCCTTCAATGGAGGGGCATCGTTATCCTGCTGTGGACGGTTTCCGCTTCAAGTCTTAGCGCCGAACGGATGCGAGACCGAGTTGCGCTGAGCGGTGGCTTCGGCAGCCGTCGGCTTGCCGGCGACGGCGCGAGCGATCGACTCCTTGACGGCGCGGTAGTTGTAATCCTGGATCTTCGCGTCGTCGGCGGCTTCCCAGTGGATGAACACGCCGACGAGGATGTAGACGTCGTCAGCTTCGTTGGCCGGGATCACGCCTTCGGCGACCGAGTCCTGAACGGCCTTGGCAACGCCGTACTGGGCGGGGCCGAACATCTGAACGGCCTGGCGGGCGTCCTTGATGGTGACCTTGTTGAACATGATCGTGTTCGGCTTGCAGGGCAGGTTCGGCGCGATCACGGCGAGAAGCGTCGTGAAGCCGTCCTTGTTGTTGGCAAGCGCGTTCACGAAAGCCGTCTCGGCGGCGCTGCCGCGCGGTCCGATGACGAGGTCGATGTGAGCGACTTCGTTGCCATCACCGACGAGCGATTCGCCGACCATTACGCGATTGATTTTGGCCATTAGGGGTTTCCCTTCCTTCATATTGAACAAAAAACAACGCCATCCGAGCGTCCGTCAGTGACGTTCGCCTGAAGCGTCTGCCCGGGGTGTGAGGGCCGGCTGCAGTGCAAAAAGCTATCCCGGTTGCAGTGAACGGCGACACGAGGTGTCACCGAGCCGGTTGGCCGGATAGCGGCGTTTCAGCGCCGCCCCTTAATAGACCTAGGTCGAAGGTTTGGACAAGGGGCTAGACGGGTTTGTTGGTCGCACCAAGCCCCAGGAGTGCATCGGCAAACAGCGTAGCGACAACCAGATCGGCCGTGGTCCCCGGATTGAGCCCGCGCTCCTTAAGGGATCTGTCGAAACCGAGAAGATCAGGCCACGTTTGAGCTTTTGGCGCCGGATGCCAAAGCTGACGCATGTTCGCTGCTTCCTGCTGCACGGCCTCGGCCATGGCCGCGCCATGCTTGCGGGCAATGTGGCTGTCGGGAAATGCCGACAGATAGCTCATGTGCAGTGCAGTAATCGCCAGGCTCTCGTTTTCGGCACTGCGGCGAGCTGCATGAAGTTCAGGCAGGCCCAGAGCGAAGATGTCATCGTAAACGGTGACATAAGCCCGCGCGATCCGGTCACGATCGGCAGCGAGCGCCATGGCCTCGCGCAGCGTCATCGTCGGCGCGGTATGAACGTCGCCCGCCTCCGCCTGGCCGAGGCCGGCGGGATTGGCGATCACGATGGCCTGGAACGCCTGGGCCGCGTCCGCCTGATCGAGATCAGAAAGAACGTGCGCGAGACGATCGCGAAGCGGGGCGGGAGCGCAATCGGCACGCTGCTGCGCGGCAGCCGCCAGCGGCGCACACAGGAGCACGATCCCGAGGTTCGTGTTGAGCCCCGTCGCGGCGAAGCTGGCCCGGACGGCGCCGTGGATCCGCGCGCCGACGGAAAGGCTGGCATCCGCGATGAACGGCGCGGCGGCGGCGGCGGCGGCCTCGAAATGCGAGATCTCCATGCCGTGCCCCGCGCCATGCACATGGACGTTGCCGGGCTTCAGCGCATGGAGCTCGGCGTGGCAGGCGGCGACGAAGGCCGCTGCGACGGACGCACTGTCGAGCGGGAACGCCATCAGGACCGCTCGCGTCTCATGAGAGAGCCGGCACGGCGCGCGCGACGGCCGCGAGGAAGTCGTCGGCGAGCGTCTCGGCGATGTCGGCTTGCGTGACGCTCTGCAGGCCCTTCCACGCCGGGTTGGAGTTGATCTCGAGCACCATGAGCCGGCCCGAGCGATCGCGGATGAGATCGACCCCGGCATAGTCCGCACCGATCGCCGCCACCGCCCCGAGCGCGAGGCGGCTCATTTCATCGCACGGCGCGTGCGCCACGGGCTCCGCGCCCTGATGCACGTTCGTGATCCACGTCTTGCCGCGCCTCACCATCGCCGAGAGCAGGCGGCCCTGCGAGACGAACACGCGCCAGTCCTCGAACTCGGTCGCGTCGGGCGCGCGCAGATAGTGCTGCATGTAATAGACGTCGCCGACGTCCTCGGGCGCGGGAAGCTCCGCCGCGTTCGCCGCCCGGCGCACGCCGTTGCCCTGGCTGCCGAACAGCGGCTTCAGAACGAACGGACGCGGATCCTCCAGGAGATGCGCCTCCGCCCGCGCGCGCGTCTCCACCACCCGCGTCGGCGGCGTCGGCAGCCCCGCCTTCTGGAACAGGAACGTCGCGGTCGATTTGTCGACGCAGCGCTCGATGGCGCGCGCATCGTTCCACACGCGCACGCCGCTTTCGCGCAGCGCATGCAGGATGCCGAGGCGCAGCGTGATCTGCTCGAGCGTGCCGGTCGAGACCGAGCGCACGAACGCGCCGTCGGGCAGGAGACCGGCGAACCCCGGAATGTCGAGCCCGCTCGGGCAGGTCGTATCGAACGCGCAGGCGCTGAGCGTCGTCGTGACGACGCGCGCCCCGCGCGCCTCCATCGCCTTGCGCAGCCGGCGCGCATGCCAGTCGCCCGATCCGTCCTCCACGAACAGCACGATGCGCGGCCCCGAGGGGGCCGCGTCGGTGAGATCGGTCGTTGGGACTGGTTTATTCATCGTGCCTGACGTCTGCGGTTGTAACCCCTCACCCGACGGCGCGCGGCTTCGCCGCTCACCGTCGACCTCTCCCTCTGGGAGAGGTAAAGGGAAGATCTCCCATCCGTGTGCGGAGCATGGCTTCCGCCATGACGGGAGAAAACTTCACCTCTCCCAGAGGGAGAGGTCGTGAGCACGGCGGAGCCGTGCGAGCGGGTGAGGGGGTATGCCCTCTCCGCAGTACAGTGCTCCCTCACCCGGCGTCGAGCTTTCGCTCTCCGCCGACCTCTCCCCACCGGGGAGAGGTTACTTTACCTCTCCCCCGTCATGGCGAAGCCATGCTCCGCATGGACGGGAGAGGTCGTGAGCACGGCGAAGCCGTGCGAGCGGGTGAGGGGTTACACGCTCTCCGCAGTGCAGTGCCCCCTCACCCGGCATCGAGCTTTCGCTCTCCGCCGGCCTCTCCCCGTCTTGGCGGAGCCAAGCTTCGCTTGGACGCGGGAGAGGCGAAGTCCGCGACTTCTTTACCTGAAGCTCGCGTCGACGATGTCGGGCGCGAGGCGGCCGGCCTGGAACGACGTGCCCGTATCGAGGTTCGAGACGGTCACGACGGCCGGGCTGAAGAGCGAGGCGTCGATCTTGTAGAAGTCGCCGCCCACGCTCGCGAAGATCTCCGCGAACGGCTTGCCGTAGATCGAGCACGTGTTCGACGGCAGCGCGTTGGCGAGCTTCTCCGCCTCCGCGTCGCTGCCGCGCACGAAGAGCTGGATGCGCCCGCCGTAGATGATGGCGTCGTTCGTGCGGCCCATGGCCTTCACGAAGTCGGGGATCGGCGGCGCGATCGGCGCGACGCCGTAGCCGTCCACGATGTTGTTGAGATCGAAGTGCAGCGAATGCGCCTTGTGCAGCGCCACTTCCAGCACGCGTGCGGCGATCTGCACGGTGCCCGCGAGGCTGCCCGTCGGCGCGTAGAGCACCGAGAGATCGGACGGCTTGATGTTGCAGGCCGAAGCGACCTTCTCGGCGACGGCCGACGGCGGCGCATTATCGCCCTCGATGACCAGCGTCCCCGTGTAGTGCTTGTCGGCGTAGCCAAGCTCGGCGTAGAGGTCCTCGACACGCGAGAGGGCCCGCGCGGGGCCAGAGCCGAGAGCAAAGAAACCGTTGTCGTCGGTGATCGTCCAACCCGCGTACTGGCTGCCGAGGCACGCCACGACCGGGTTCGAAGAATGCACGACAACGCCGAGTGGCCAGCGCTCGAGACCCGACGCCGACGTGAGCGAAACGGTGCCGAGACCGCCCATGCAGATCTCGCCAAGACGGCGGCCGGCTTCGAGCCCGCCCGGCACGTTCGCGCCGAGGTCGATGCGGCGCTCGCCAGCTTCACCCGTCGACACCGCGCAGCGCAGCGAGTCAGAACGCACGACGAGATCGTCAACCAGGACCCCGGCCAAAGCGTTCACGCTCGGCGAAAAACTGGAACGGCTGCTCATTGTTGAGCTCCTTTTTCGTTTGAATGGTCATACAGCAAGTCTTCGAGCGCCCCCAAGCGCTGAACGCAGGTGGCGGCAACGGCGTCCGCGTCGTCGCCCTCGGCGACCACGGTCGCGAGCGGCTGGCGCAGCGCGACGGCTGAGCCCGCGCGCGGGCGATCCGCGCTCCAGTCCGGCCAGGCGATGTCCGGCACGGTGAGAGCGCCGCGATCGGCATAGAGAAAGGCGGCGGCGCGCGCGACGGGCGGATGCCAGTCCGCGGCGAGCAGGGCCGCGGGATCGCCGCCGCCCGCCGCCGCGATGTGCGCCTTGAAAAGTGTGCCAGCGGCATCGTCGAACACGTCGAGCGTCGCGCCGGGCCGCGGATTCACCTCGAGCAGCGAGGGCGCGCCGTCCTCGACCAGATAGTCGAACGAGACGATGCCCTTGAGATTGAGCGCCTCCGACACGGCGAGCGACATCTCGATGAGCCGCGCTTCGAGATCGGGATCGAGCGGCCACGAGCCGACGGCCCCGCCGTAGCGATAAGGCCGGCGCGGCAACGGGCTCGTCCACTGGCGGCTGGCCGCGAAGGCGGCGCTCTGATCGGAGACGAGGCCCAGGAGCGAGATCTGCGCGCCCGCGATCTGGCGCTGGAAATAGCGGCGCTTGTCCGGGCGCGGGCTCGCCGGACAGCGGTGAATGTGGAGCCCCCCGCTGCCGCCGATGCGCTTCATGAGCCAGCCTTCGTGCGAGGCCGGCGCTTCGAGGCGCGTTTCGGGATAGGGCACGCCGAGCGCGTCGAGCACGGGGAAGAACTGCTGCGGATGCTTGCTGCGCCAGATCGTTTCGGCGTCGTTGCCGATCAGCGTGAAGCGCTCGGCGAGCTTCGCGACGAGGCGCGGATTGCACTCGAAGCCGCCACCGAGCACGAGCCCGATCGGCGGCGAGGGCGCCTCCGCGACGAGGCTTTCGAGCGCTGCGATGAGGGGACGGGCCGTGAAGCCGACCTGCACACGGGCAGGAAGGCAGCGCGAGGCATGCGCCAGGGCGACCGTATCGGCGTCGCCGAAGCAATCGACGACGAGCGGGCGATAGCCGGCCCTCCGCGCAGACGCTGCCAGCGCCCGCGCGGAGAAAGCCGCAATGAGGACCGTCTCGGCGGTCAAGCCACGAGCTGGCGTGCCAGCGCGAAGGCGTGACGGAAGTCGAGCATCACCGGCTCTTTCGAGCCGATCATCTGCTTGAAGAGGCCGGACTCGGTCTTGTACTTGATGTCGCCGATGGCGAGCGGGCCGACGCCGAACGCATCGCAGTCGGGCAGCGGGGCGCCGTCCATGAAGAGCTCCATGCCCTCGACGCCCGGAGGCGGCACGGCGTTCACGTCGGCGACGACGAGCAGGTTCTTCGCGTACTGCTTCTGCTCCTTCGAGATCACCTGCACGCCCGCGGCTGCGGCCGCGAAGACGACTTCGGCGTTCTCGATGATGGCGCGCTTCTGGTCTTCCGTCTCACCGGCGACGGCTTCGAGGTCGACGCCGAAGCGCTCCTTCGAGACGGCGGCCGACTTGATGACGCGGTCGACGCCGCGATGGGCGACGAGCTGGACCTTGGCGCCTTCGAGCGCGGTGATGATCGAGGAAGCGAAGCCGACGACGCCCGTGGCGCCGAACACGGCGACCTTGGTGCCGGCCCAGCCGCGGCCGAACTTCTGCTTCAGCACGCGCTCGACGCAGGCGACCATGGCGGCCGCCGTCGTGAACGAGCCGGCCGGATCGGCGAGCACCGAGAGCTGGAACGGCGGCACGAGCGCCTTGCGGGCCGCTTCGAGCATGTCGAGGGCGAGGATCGCGTCCTTGCCGCCGATGAACATGCCGGTGTGAGAGCCGTAATCCGGCGGACGCGAGAAGATGGCATCCTGCACGAGCGCGGTGGTCTCTTCGAGCTGAACGTTGATGTAGGGGACGATCACCTTGTAACCGGCGTCGGCCGCCATGTTCACGTCGAACGGGCTCATGTGCTTCTGCGGCGAAAGCATGTGCAGAATAGGCGTCGCGTCACTCATCTAAATAGTCTCCCGTACGTGAAGGCGTTTCCGGTTTTTATCAGTGGGCAATATCAAGGTTCGGTCGCAACGGTCGCGCCGGTGTTCCGGCCGCGCACGATTGCGATTTCTAGGCCCCTCGCTTTAGCCTCTTCGACTAAAGAATGATAGAGGCGCTCTGCCACATCCTGGTCCGGCACGAAGCCGAAACCGGTGGGTCCCCAGGACGTTTGTCCGATCCCCGTCGCCCCGCGCTCGGCGGCCGTCCGAAGCAGCGCGCCGACGGCCGGCGACGTCCACGGCTCGCCGCCCTGCGCCGCAGCAAAGTGGCCTCCGACAATGCCTTGGATCATCGTTAACGCCGCGCCGAACGCGGCGAGGTCCTTCTCGACGAGGCCCGGCAGAAGCTGCATCAGCACGAGGCGGCAGAGCCGGTCGGCGAGCGCCTCGGGCAGCGGCGGCAGCGTCGCAAACGCGCGCGACTCGCGGTCGCCATGCGCGCCTTGGTCGCTGGGATCGAACACGAGCAGGCAGCGCCACGCCTCGGGAAACGGCATCTGCACGAGAATTGGCGGCGGATGGTCGATGGTGCCGCGCCCGCCGTCCACGATGAAGCCGCCGTTCTCGAACGCCGCCATGCCGATCGCGGAGCGCGCGCCCCGCCCGGCGAGGTCGCCGATCTGCTGCGGCGAAAGCGTGAGCCCCTCCATGCGCGTGAGCGCGAGCCCGATGGAGAGCGCGAGCTGCGTGCCCGAGCCGAGCCCCGCATGCGCCGGGATCGCGCGGTCGACCGCGATCTCGTACGAGCCCGAGAGACCGAGCGCCTCCCGGCAGCGATCGAGCACGGCCAGCACGCGCGCGCTCTCGGGCCCCGTGGCGCGATTGGTCGCGGCGCGCCTGACGCGGATCTCCGTCGCCGGCGCGTCGAGCGCGAGGCCGATCGAGCCGTAGCGCCGCCCGAGGCCGCCGTTGAGATCGAGAAAGCCCAGATGCAGGCGTGCGGGCGCCGAAACGCTGCAGCCTTGAACCGGGTGTGTATTGTGCATCTCTGAGAGCGCCCTTGCGGAGTGCGGGGTGGAGGGTCGGCCGTGTCGGGCCGCCCGTGACGGTTCAATGCACCGCAGTGAAGCCCGCCGGAAATGGAGCCTTAGATCATAGCCGGCCGTCGAGGCCGATTCCAAAACGTGAGCGTGTGGTCTAGGGTCCCGCCCAGAGCACCGCGTCGCCGGTATTTGTCTACGAAAGCCGAGGAGAGAGCAATATGAGCACCCCCCGTGAGACAGCACTTTCTGACAGCGAGGTCACGGAGTGGCTGGCGAAAAATCTGCC
Organism: uncultured Hyphomicrobium sp.; assembly: GCA_964386545.1. Classification (GTDB taxonomy): domain Bacteria; phylum Pseudomonadota; class Alphaproteobacteria; order Rhizobiales; family Hyphomicrobiaceae; genus Hyphomicrobium_C. Next base: position 96,981 of record CAYLSI010000005.1, on the reverse strand, counting down.
CGAATGGCGGCTGGAGGACGGCTGGATCCGGCGCACATACAAGACGGCGAGCTGGAAGAGCACGCTGATGGTCATCAACACGGTCGGCCATCTCGCCGAGGCGGCCTGGCATCACCCGGACATCACCGCGTCCTACGCGTGGGTCGAGGTGCGCCTCGTCACCCATTCCGCCAAGGGCGTGACCCAGAAGGACCTGAACCTCGCCAAGAAGATCGAGGACGTCGTCCATTGGCAGCCGGCCAAGGAAGGCGTGTTCGAGGGCACGCCGACCGACATGCGGTTCGCCTACATCAAATATGACTGAGAGCTGCGCTGCGACCGGCGCTGCTTACGACGCGCTGATCGGGCTCGGCTCGAACATCGGCGACAAGGCCGCCAACATCGCGCAGGCGATCGAGCTCTTGACCGGCGAGGGGGACATCCGCCTCGTCACGGCATCGCGCGTCTATCGCACGGCTCCGTGGGGCGTGACCGACCAGGACTGGTTCGCCAACGCCTGCATCGCGGTCGCGACCGATCTCGCTCCGCACGCGTTGCTCGCGCGCTGCCTCGGCGTCGAGCAGACGATGAAACGCGTGCGCAAGGAGCGCTGGGGCCCGCGCATCATCGACGTCGACGTGCTCGTCTATCGCGATTGTGTGCTGAACGAGCCGGATCTCGTGGTTCCGCATCCGCGCATCACGCAACGCGGGTTCGTGCTGGTGCCGTTGCACGAGATCGCGCCGGGTCTCGTAATCGACGGCCGTACCATCGAGGCCTGGCTCGGCGACATCGACGCGCGCGATGTCGTGCCGCTCTGAAGCCCCGGAGCGCGGACAAGAAAAACGCCGCGGATCGTGGGATCCGCGGCGTTGAAATCATCGCTTGGGGGCGCGAGGATTACTCCTTGCACTCCGACTTGATGTAGGCGAGCAGGTTCACGCGGTCTTCCTCGTTCTTGATGCCGGCGGGGAAGATCATCTTGTTGCCCTTGATCACCGCGTCGTCCTTCTCGAACCACTTCAGAAGGTGCTCGTCATCCCAGGTGATGCCGGAGTTCTTCACCGCGTCCGAGTAGGTGAAGCCTTCGTGATGGCCAGCCGCCTTGCCGGCGACGCACTGAAGAGACGGGCCAAGGCCGTTCTTGGCCTCGGGGCCGATCTGGTGGCAGGCGGCGCACTTCTTGAACACACCCTTGCCCGCTTCGACGTCTTGCGCCGACGCGCCAAAGGGTACGGCTACGAGCGCTGCAGCCGCCACAACCCACTTGAGCATCTTCCGATTCCTCCGAAATTTTTCTTCCAACCGAGTTGCCAGAGCGGTCTCCCGCCTTATCTCTGGCAACCGTCGCATAGTGACAAAGTTTGCCTGAACCCGGGCTGAACAAAGTGCCGCACCCGGTTAGCTTACAATCACTACTTGACCGCTCGGTTCCGCTCAAGACGCGTTATGGGTTTCCGGCTTCTTTGCTGCGCCGCCCACACGCCGGTAGACGAATTCCGGAACATTGGGATTGTGGCTTTCGACCTCCGCAACCGCCTGCCACTGGGCATGCAGCGGCGAAAGCGAGCAGGCGGGGTCCGTGTTGGCCGCATCGCCCGTCAGCGCGAACGCCTGGCAGCGGCAGCCGCCGTAGTCGATCTCCTTGCGCGGGCAGCTCCGGCAGGGCTCCTTCATCCAGCTCGTGCCGCGATACTTCTGGAACGCCTCGCCGTTGAGCCAGATGTCGGCGAGGGGGCGGTCCTTGATGTTGTCGAAGGGCAGGCCCTTGATCGACTCCGCCGCGTGGCACGGCAGCACCCGCCCCGAGGGGGTGATGTTGACGATGCCGCGCGCCCAGCCGCCCATGCAGGGCTTCGGGAACTTGGCGTAGTAGTCCGGCACGATGGCGTCGATGACGATGACGCCCTTGTACTTCTCGCGCGCCTCCTCGACCTGCTTGGCGGCCGTCATGAAGGCTTCCCGCGTCGGCATCAGCGCGGCGCGGTTGACGAGCGCCCAGGCGTAGTACTGCACGTGCGCGATCTCCACGCGGCCCGCGCCCATCTCGACGGCGAAGTCGATCATGCGCGGAACGTTATGGATATTCTGCCGGTGGATCGGACAGTTGATGGTGAGCGGCAGGCCGTTCTCCTTGACCCAGCCGGCCACCTCGATCTTCTTGGCCATGCCGCCCTTGTAGGCGGCGATGCGGTCGGCGTTCTCCGGGTCGACGTCCTGCACGGAGAGCTGGACGTGGTCGAGCCCCGCCTCGACCAGCCTGGCGAGCCGGTCGCGGGTGAGCGTGACGCCGGCCGTGATGAGGTTCGTGTAGAGCCCCACTTCGGCGGCGACCTTGACGATGTCCTCGAGGTCCTTGCGCGCCGTCGGCTCGCCGCCCGAGAGATGGATCTGCAGCACGCCGAGGGTTGCCGCCTGGCGCATGACGTCCTGCCATTCGGCGGTCGTCAGCTCGACGTTGGCGCGTTCCAGCTCGACCGGGTTCGAGCAGTACGGGCACTGCAGCGGACACCGGTGCGTGAGCTCGCACAGCATGCCGATCGGAGCCCGCGCGCACAGCGCCGGATCCGGCCCCGGATCGGGGGCGGGCGAACCGTCCGCCACGCGGGCGCAAACCGGCATGGCGGATTCGGTGACGTGGGTCGGTGCGATCTCGTTCATTCGTCGCTGTCCTCTCCATGTCCCGCGCGCATCGGTGCCGATTCCGAAGCATTGCGGGGTTACGGGGTTTATTGTGCTTTGACCAGGACGCCTTTGTCTGTGAGGTCCTGAAGCATCTCCAAAATATCGTTCAACACAACTTCAAGTGGGGCCTGGTATTCCTGAGACAAGGCTTCTGCGATCATGCTCACGGAACGTTGTCCGTCGCAGCGCTGCAGCACTTCCACTGCCGTCTCGTCCGGATTGAACACGCGCTCCGGCGCCAGGATGATCCAGCGCCCGCGACCGGGGTCGTGCCGCAGCTTGATATGCCGCGGCATGACGAGGCAGGTATCGGCTGCCACGATCAGGCGGGTCGGAACGGTCTTCGGCGCAGGCGTCTCAGCCATTCAGCGTCTCCGGATTGAAGGCGCCGGGCGGAATCCAGCCCGGGGCCACGTAGGCATGGTGCAGTGCATCGAGCTGCGCCCACAGCACGTTGCACTTGAAGCGGACCGCATCGACGCAGGCGTCCTGCTCCTCGCGGGTGCGCGCATGGGTCTTGATGTAGTTCAGCGCGAAGTCCGCATCGAACGGCGCCTGCACGAGGCGCTTCTTGAAGTACGCCATCACGTGATCGTCGATGAAGTCGTAGTTTTCGAGCATACCGGAAATACGCTCTTTGTGAATCTTGGGCGCGAACAGCTCCGTCAGCGACGAGGCGACGGCCACCGTCAGCGGCTGCTCGTAGACGAAGCGCACATAGGCTTCGACGGCGAACCGCGTGGCGGGAAGCGCGCCCGCCATGCTCTGCACATAGTCGCGGTCGAGGCCGAGGCCGTCGGTCAGCACGAGCCAGCGCTCGATGCCGCCCGGATCCTCTCCGTGGCCGTCGTGCTCGAGCACGCGGTGGATCCAGTCGCGGCGGAGCTGCCGGTCGAGTACGCGGCTGACGAGGGCGGCGTCCTTGCGCGGCACGGCCGACTGGTAGCAGTAGCGGTTGAGCGCCCACGCCGCGACTTGGCCCTTGTTGAGCTTGCCGCCGTGCAGCAGCTTATGGAACGGGTGCTTGTCGTGGTAGCGCTCCGCGCCGACGGCCTGGATGGCCGCCTCGAACTCGTCCGGGGTCCAAAGCGGGGCGGGGTCTCCCCCTGTGCGCCGGTCGCTCATAGCCTGATCTCCATCCCGTCGTAGCCGACTTCCCAGCCGGCGGCTTCCGTTGCGCGGCGCTCGGGCGAGTTGTCGTCCAGCACCGGGTTCGAATTGTTGATGTGCACGTAGACCTTGCGGCCGACGCCGAGCGGCGCGAGCGCCGCGATCGAGCCTTCCGGCCCTGAGATGCTCATGTGCCCCATGCGTGCGCCGGTTTTCTGCATGAGGCCCATGCGGACCATCTCGTCGTCGGTATAGAGCGTGCCGTCGAAGAACACGAGCGGCGCGCCTTTGAGGCGCTCGGCGAGCTCGCCGTCCACCTGCGCGCAGCCCGGCACGTAGAAGAACGACTTGCCCGTGGCCGGCGCCGAGACCTTGAGGCCGATGGCATCGCCTTCGCGGCTGCCGTAGTTGCCGTCGGCGCTGCCGCTTTCGAGATAGAGCGCGATCTTGCCAGGCACCGCGAACGCCTCGATTTCGAGGCCCGTGTCGGCGATGGCCGTGGTCGCGCCGAGCGGCAGCTCGCGCCGGGCGACGACCTCCTCGTTCAGCACGTTGAACACGGAGTTCGCCTTGAGCGTCGCCAGCACGCGCGCCGAGCCGTAGACCGTGAACGGCTGCAGCTCGCGCAGGTTGAGAAGTCCGGCGATGAAATCGACGTCGCCGCCGGTCAGCACCGCGGCCTTGATGGGGCTGTTGCGCAAGCCGCCGTCGGCCTGCGCGCCGAGCGCGGGCGTCTCGTTGATCTGTTGGCGCAGGTCGGGAGCGGTGTTGAGCAACACCCAGTCCGACCCGTTGGCACTGACCGCGAGCGAGCACTGGGTGCGGGCACGGAACCCCGGCTTCCCCTGTCTCACGTCGGCGCAGTTGCGACAGTTACAGTTCCATTGAGGAAAGCCGCCGCCAGCAGCCGCCCCCAGGATCCTGATGAGCATGAATCTGTTCGCTATAAAGCGGCGCGCTTCGCCGAAAGCAGCGACGCATTCGAGTGGATACGGCGAATGCCCGGCGGCGCCGAGCTAGCGCGGTCGGGCGATCAGCAAATGACAACGGCGGCCGAGACATCGACCGCCGCGCCAAAACTGCATAATCGCTTTGCGAGCGGATCGATTAGATGATGTCGATCTCGGCCGGCAGGTAGCTCGTGACCTCGAGGCCAACTTCCTGCTCACGAACTGCGGGCTTCATCCAGGTCTTCATGGGATAGTTCCTCCTTATGATCCGTCTACAACTTTCGAGTGCAGGTTCCGCCAGGACCCTCATCTCGGTTGCCGGTCTTTCTTTGACCGTCTCAATCTGCGGACAACGCCCAACTTGTCAAGCGCATCCGCCCGAGGAGAGATAACCACGCCCTGCGACTGGATAAAAGTAACAGTACGTCACGACTTCGTGTCCCGCTGCGGGCGGGAAAATTCGGCATTTTTGGCCGCCGGAAAGGGCTCGGCCCCGCCGTTCGAGGGACATTCGGCGCGAATACGCTGCAAATATGGAAGAGATTGCCATTATCGCGGAAATAAACGGAATTAAGTTGCGATTTTGTCCGATCGACCTTATGGTCATGGAAAATTATTCCACATTGGTGTATTCCGCTGGTCCCGGGGCAGGCTGCCACGTGCGTGCCGGGCCCATGGACTGATTTGACGCCTGGAAAGTCGGGGCCGTTGGCCCTAGACAGCGCTTTTCCAGACAGTGCGAGGAGGAGCGGGTGGCCGCTGTCCCATTTCTGCCGAAGAATGCGCCGTTCACGGCGGAAGATATCGATGTCTTGAACCAGCTCGTGCAGCGGTCGACGCCGCTGCAGCGCAGTTGGCTGTCGGGATTCCTGGCCGGGCTCGACGCGGCGCAGGGCCAGATGGCGGGAGCCGTCGCCCCGGCCGCCGCGCCGCGGCCGCGCCAGCCGCTGACCATTCTCTATGGCAGCGAGTCCGGCAACGCCGAAGCGCTCGCGCTCAAGGCCAAGAAGCTCGCCGCCAAGCAGAACTTCGACGCCAAGGTCGTCGACATGGCGGACGCCGATCTGGCGACGCTGGCCAAGGCCAAGAACCTCATCGTCTATATCTCGACGTGGGGCGAGGGCGACCCGCCGCAGCGCGCCGTGGACTTCCACAAGGCGCTGATGGCCGATGGCGCGCCGCGCTTCGAAGGCGTCCGCTTCGCGGTGCTGGCGCTGGGCGACACGGCCTACGTGAACTTCTGCCAGACCGGCAAGCAGATCGACGCCCGCCTCGAAGCGCTCGGCGCGACGCGCGTCCACGACCGGCAGGATCTCGATCTCGACTTCCAGAAGGCCGCGTCCGCCTGGACCGACAAGGCGCTCGAAGTGTTCGCTCCGGCCGAGCCCGCCGGCGCGACGACGGTCGTCCACGTCGATTTCAAGTCGCCGTTCTCGGCCGAGGACGACGACGAGCCGCGCTACACGGCCGAGAACCCGGCCGAGGCGGAAATCAGCGAGCTCATCAACCTCAACGGCTCGGGCTCGACGCGCGAGACGTGGCATGCGGAGTTCACGGTCGAGGATCCGGCATTCGTCTACAAGCCCGGCGACGCGATCGGCCTTTTCCCCGAGAACGACCCCGATCTGGCGGCCGAGCTCCTGAACGCCGTCGGTCTCGACGGCAATGCGGATCTCCAGAAGAAGCTCGTGTCCGCTTTCGACATCACGACGCTGTCGCGTCCGCTGGTCGACGGCTACGCGAAGCTCACCGGCCGCGCCGATATCGCCAAGCTCCTGGAGGACGGCGAGCTGCAGCGCTTCGCCGCCGACCGCCAGTTGATCGACCTCTTCCTCGCCCATCCCGAGAAGCTCGAAGCCGAGCAGCTCGTGAAGCTGCTGCGTCCGCTGCCGGGCCGCCTCTACTCGGTGGCGTCGAGCCAGAAGGCGCATCCGGGCGAAGCCCATCTGCTCGTCGGCGCCGTGCGCTGGTCGTCGCACGGCCGCACGCGCAAGGGCGTGACCTCGACCTACCTCGCCGACCGCTGCAAGGTCGGCGGCAAGGCGCGCATCTACGTGAAGCCGAACCGCCACTTCGGCCTGCCGGCTGACTCGAACCGCCCGATCATCATGATCGGCGCCGGCACCGGCGTCGCGCCCTATCGCGGCTTCATCGAGGAGCGTGCCGAGACGGGCGCCAAGGGCAAGAGCTGGCTCTTCTTCGGCGAGCGCAACTTCTCGAACGACTTCCTCTACCAGCTCGAATGGCAGGACCACCTGGCCGCGGGCGCCCTCTCGCGCATCGACGTCGCCTTCTCGCGCGACCAGCCCGAGAAGATCTACGTGCAGACGCGCCTGTGGGAGCGCCGCCAGGAGCTGCTCGGCTGGCTCGACGACGGCGCGCACATCTACGTGTGCGGCGACGAGAAGGGCATGGCCAAGGACGTCGACACGACGCTCGCGCGGATCCTCGCGGAAACCGCCAAGGGCGACGAGGAGGCGGGCCGCGCCAAGCTCAAGGACCTCGCCAAGTCCGGCCGCTACCAGCGCGACGTCTACTAACCCGCTACTACTAATCCGCCGGGACGAAGCCGCCGGCAGCGGCGAACGATTGCACGAAGCGAAGGGCGCGGGTCGCCGACACGGCCCGCCCCGAACGCCGGATCCAGAGACCGACCATGACCGACAAGCGCTCCAAGAACGAGTTCCTCAAAGAGGAAAGCCACTACCTGCGCGGCACCATCCTCGACGGGCTGAGCCGCGTGGAAACCGGCGCCATCTCCGACGACGACACGCAGCTCATCAAGTTCCACGGCTCCTACATGCAGGACGACCGTGACGTGCGCGGCGAGCGCTCGAAGAAGAAGCTCGAAAAGGCGTTCTCCTTCATGATCCGCCTGCGCTTGCCGGGCGGCCTCGTCTCGCCCGACCAGTGGCTCAAGCTGGACGCCATCGCCGGCACCTACGCCAACGGCTCGCTGCGCCTCACGACGCGCGCGACGTTCCAGTACCACGGCGTGATCAAGTCGAACCTGCGCCGCACCATGCAGGGCATCAACAGCGCCTGCCTCGACACCATCGCGGCCTGTGGCGACGTCAACCGCAACGTGATGTGCGTGGCGAACCCGTTCTTCTCGCCGGCCCACGCGGCGGCGGGCGATCTGGCGCGCCGCATCTCCGATCACCTGCTGCCGCGGACCGGCGCCTATCACGAGATCTGGCTCGACGGCGAGAAGGTCGAGGACAAGACGCGCCCGGCCGCGCCCGACAGCGAGCCGCTCTATGGCGTCCACTACCTGCCGCGCAAGTTCAAGGTCGTGATCGCCGTCCCGCCGACCAACGACGGCGACGTGTTCGCGCACGACGTCGGCTTCATCGCCATCACGGACGCCAAGGGCGCGCTCGTGGGCTGGAACGTCTCGATCGGCGGCGGCATGGGCATGACGCATGGCGACACCGCCACGTTCCCGCGCACCGGCGACGTCATGGGCTTCTGCACGCCCGAGCAGGCCGTCGACGTCGCCGAGAAGGTGATGCTCGTGCAGCGCGACTGGGGCAACCGCGAGAACCGCGCCAACGCGCGCCTCAAGTACACGGTGGAGCGCTTCGGTCTCGACGCCTACCGCGCCGAGGTCGAGAAGCGTCTCGGCTACAAGCTCGGCGAGGCGCGCCCCTTCAAGTTCACCCACATGGGCGATCCGCTCGGCTGGCAGCAGGGCCCGGACAAGAAGTGGCACCTGGGTCTCTTCATCGAGAACGGCCGCATCAAGGACACGCCCGACAAGCACCTGCGCACCGCCATTCGCGAGATCGCGGAAGCCGGCGGCGTGACGTTCTCGGTCACGGGCAATCAGAACATCATCATCTGCAACGTGGGCGCGAAGCAGAAGGCGAAGATCGAGGCGATCCTCAAGGCGCGCGGCGTCGTCATCGAGACGTCGTCGGGCCTGCGCCGCAACTCGATCTCCTGCGTCGCGCTGCCGACCTGCGCCCTCGCGCTGGCCGAGAGCGAGCGCTTCCTGCCGGAGCTGATCACGTCCCTCGAGGACTCGCTCGACAAGGCGGGCCTGCGCAACGACGACATCGTCATCCGCATGACCGGCTGCCCCAACGGCTGCGGCCGCCCGTACATGGCGGAGATCGGCTTCGTCGGCCGCTCGCCCGGCCTTTACAACCTGTACCTTGGCGCCGCCTTCGACGGCACGCGCCTGAACAAGCTCTATGCGCAGGATGTCGGCAAGGCGCGCATCATCGAGCTCCTGGAGCCGCTGTTCCTCCGCTACGCGAAGGAGCGCGCAGACGGCGAGCGCTTCGGCGACTTCGTGATCCGCATCGGCGCCGTCAAGCCGACGCTCTCCGGCAACACGTTCCACAGCGACATCGCGCTCGTCTGAGCGCGGCCGGTCGCGTCACCCGCACGGATAGGAGCGCCGCATCCGCACGCCGCGGGCGCGGCGCTCAGATTTTTGTGTAGAGCTGGGATGCCGCGAACACGAGGATGGCGGCGAGCGAAAGCCGCAGCAGCCAGTCCGGCAGCCGCCCCGTGAGCCGCGAGCCGAGCGCGATGCCGGGGAGCGAGCCGACGAGCAGCAGCCCGAGCAGCGTGAAGTTGGCGTTGCCGAGGCTCAGGTGCCCGAGCCCGGAGACGAGCGTCAGCGGCACGGCGTGCACGATGTCGGTGCCGACCAGATGGCGCGGCCGCAGCGCCGGATAGAGCATCGTCAGGACGACGACGCCGATCGCGCCGGCGCCGACCGACGTCAGCGTCACGACCGAGCCGAGCACGAGCCCGAGCAGCAGCGTCGGCACCGGCCGCGGCGCCGGGGCGGCCTCGTCGCCGGGCGCGGCATGGGTGGCGCGCTTGATGAACGGATAGACCGCGATGGCGAGCGCGCTGAGGACGAGCGCCGTGACCAGCGCGATCTTGATGACGTGCGCCATCGCTTCGAGATCGGGGTGCAGCCAGTCGATGATGGCCAGCATCGCCAGCGACCCCGGCACGCTGCCCGCCGCGAGCCAGCGCACGATGCGCCAGTTCACGTGCCCGAACGTGTGGTGCGGCGCCACTGCCGAAGCCTTCGTGATCGAGGCGAACAGGAGATCCGTCCCGACCGCGATCGTCGGCTGCACGCCGACCTGCGCGATGAGGAACGGCGTCATCAGCGAGCCCGCGCCCACTCCCGTCATGCCGACGAGAAAGCCCACGCAGAAGCCGCCCGCGATGATGAGGTGCCACGTGGCCAGAATGGTGGGATCGAGTGCCATCGGCTACAACGCGAGATAGATCGTCCGCGCGCTCAGCACGATCACCACGCACCCCACGGCGATCATCAGCGCCTTGGCGGGAATGTGCTTGGCCGCGAAGGCCGCGAACGGGGCCGCGATGATGCCGCCGATGATGAGCCCGGTGATGATGGGCCAGAGGCTGAGCCCGACCGTCAGGAAGAACGTGGTCGAGATCGTGAGCGTCACGAAGAATTCGGCGAGGTTGACCGAGCCGATCGCGTAGCGCGGCGTGGTGCCTTGCCCGAGCAGGCTCGAGGTGACGATCGGCCCCCAGCCGCCGCCGCCGATCGCGTCCAGGAGGCCGCCGAAGAAACCGAGCGGCGCCACCGTTTTGGCGGGCGCGGATTCGCGCGGCTTGGTCGCGAACGCCTTCCAGAGGATCACGATGCCGAGGATCAGGAGATAGGCGCTGATGAACGGCTTCAGCGTGTTGCCGTCGAACTCGGAGAGCGCGTAGGCGCCGATCGCGCCGCCGATGGCGCCGGGCACCGCGAGCCGCCAGAGCAGCTTGCGGTCCACGTTGCCGAGCTTCCAGTGCGCGAGCCCCGAAGCCCCCGTCGTGAACGTCTCGGCCGCATGCACGCAGGCGCTCGCCGTGGCGGGCGGAACGCCGGTGCTGAGCAGCACGGAGGTCGCGGTCACGCCATAGGCCATGCCAAGGGCGCCGTCGATCATCTGCGCCACGAAGCCGATGGCGACGAAGAGGAGGATTTCTTCCATAATAGTCGGCGGGATGTCCGTTATTGCCGATCAGCGATAGCAGACGCCGACTAGGGTGTGAACTCATTATGGATGGTGCATTGACGCGAGGACTTTCGTGTTGCCGGCAGGAGCGGAGGCGCCGCAAACCTCATGGTTTGCAAGCCTTCGCGACGAACCGGCGGCGCGAAAGGACCGCGCCCCTGCGGGGTGGTCCAAAACAAGCCAATGGCGGCGTCAAAGCGCTTGCCCGATGCGCAGGCATCGCGCTGCGCGCTTTTCCTGGCCCTTGGCTTGTTTTGGACCATCAATGCACCATCCATAATGAGTTCACACCCTAGATCGAATAGTCCGGTGGACTCTCTATCTCGACATTAATTCCGGCCGACCGCAGGATCAGCGCAACCTCGTTCGCACGCCGGCGGAACTCCGCTTCCGTGCCGGGCCGATCGCGCAGATCCTCGTTCAGGCCACGTTCCAGCATGGCGCGCGTGAGCACGAAGGTCGTCTCGTCGCCGAGAGCCGCTTCCTCCTTCGCCGCCGTGACGACGCCGCCCGCGATCGAGGCGCCGCTGATGGCATCCACGAGCATGAAGCTGCCGGTCTCGGGCGCTTCCCCGAAGGTGTCGATGGCCGCCGCGCGGGCCAACGCGATCTCGCCGATGGCGATGTCGTTGGTCGAGCACGCGTCGGAGGCATGCGTCTCGAGCGTCTCGAGGTCCAGCAGCGCCTGGATCTTGAGCGACGAGACGGGTGTGAGGTCCGTTGCGGTGCGGAAGAGATAGGAGCCGCGCGGATCGTGCGCGGTCTCGCTGAGCCACACCATGCGCGCCTCGACCACGCGTGCCACGACGGGGCGCGTGTCGGCGCGCGACAGCACCGCGCCGCGCGCGACGTCGATGTCGGTGTCGAGCTGGATGGCGACGGCCTGTCCTTGCGAAGCCTGCTCGAGATCGCCGTCCATGGTCGCGATGCGCAGGATCTTGGCGCTGCGCTTCGAAAGCGCGTCCGTCACCGTCTCGCCGACGCGCACGCTGCCGCCGCTGACGGTGCCCGCGAGCCCGCGGAAGTCGTTGCGGCTGTCGCGCAGCACGGTCTGCACGGGGAAGCGGAAGGGGCCGCTCGGCTCCGTCACGCGGCTCGGCAGCGCTTCGAGGTGCTCGAGCAGCGTCGGACCCGTATACCAGGGCATGTGCGCCGAAGCCTGGGCGACGTTGTCGCCCGAGACGGCGGCGGTCGGAATGGCGGTCGCCTCCCAGAAGCCGAAGCGCCAGGAGAACGTCTCGAAGTCGGCTTCGATCTTGCGGAAGACGGATTCGGACCAGTCGACGAGGTCCATCTTGTTGACGACGAGGATGACGCGCTTCACGCCGACAAGGTCGAGGATCGCGGCGTGGCGGCGCGTCTGCTTCTTGATGCCGTGGCGCGCATCGATGAGCAGGATCGCGACGTCGGCATGCGAGGCGCCGGATGCCATGTTGCGCGTGTACTGCTCGTGGCCGGGGCTGTCGATGACGACGAACCGCCGGTTCGCCGTGTCGAAGTAGCGCCAGGCGATGTCGATCGTGATGCCCTGCTCCCGCTCGGCGACGAGGCCGTCCATGAGCAGGCTGAAATCCGGGTTGCCGCCGTCCACGGTCTTGCCGCGCTTCAGCGTCTCGCGCTGGTCGTCGTAGAGGTCGGTGGCATCCCACAGCAGGCGGCCGATGAGGGTCGACTTGCCGTCGTCGACGGAGCCGCACGTGAGCACGCGCAGCATGCCGGAGAGCTCCGGCGCGATCTGGTCGAGGTCCGCGGCCGACATCCGGGCCGCCGGGTCCTGTCCGCCAACGACCTTGAGCGGCGCCTTGGTCTTCGTCACGTTCTGCTCCTGAAGGGCATGGGGCCGCGTCATTAGAAGTACCCTTCCTGCTTTTTCTTCTCCATGGCGCCGGCCTGATCGTGATCGATGAGGCGGCCCTGGCGCTCGGACGTGCGTGCGCCGAGCGTCTCGGCGACGACGGTTTCGATGGTGTCGGCGTCGGATTCGACGGCGGCGGTCAGCGGGTAGCAGCCGAGCGTGCGGAAGCGCACGCGGCGGTTCACGACCTCCTCGCCCGCCTTCACCGGCAGGCGGTCGTCGTCGCGCATGATGAGCTGGCCGTTGCGCAGGATGGTCGGGCGCTCGGCCGCGAAATAGAGCGGCACCACGTCGAGCTTCTCGCGCAGGATGTAACGCCACACGTCGCGCTCGGTCCAATTGGAGAGCGGGAACACGCGCACGGTCTCGCCGGCACCGAGGCGGCCGTTCAGGAGCCGCCACATCTCGGGGCGCTGGCGGCGCGGATCCCAGCGGTGGCCCTCGGCGCGGAACGAGAACACGCGCTCCTTGGCGCGGCTCGCCTCCTCGTCGCGGCGCGCGCCGCCGAAGGCCGCGTCGAACCCGTACTTGTCGAGCGCCTGCTTGAGCGGCACCGTCTTCATCACGTCGGTGTAGACCGAAGGCGCGTAGTCGATCGGGTTGATGCCCTTCGCCGCCCCTTCCTCGTTCGTGTGCACGATGAGATCGAGCCCGAAGTCACTCGCGGTCTTGTCACGGAACGTGATCATGTCGCGGAACTTCCAGCCCGTGTCGATGTGGAGCAGCGGGAACGGCAGCTTGCCCGGCCAGAACGCCTTGCGCGCGAGATGGAGGAGGACGGTCGAGTCCTTGCCGATGGAATAGAGCAGCACGGGCTTGCGGAACTGGGCCGCCGCCTCGCGGAAGATATGGATGCTTTCGGCCTCGAGCAGGTCGAGGTGGGAAATCGCTTGCGTCATGCTTGGGTCTCTTTGGCTTTCGGCCGGTTGTGCAGGCCGCATTCCTTGCCGTCCTCGTTCTCCCACCACCAGCGTCCGGCGCGGATGTCCTCGCCGGGGCGGATGGCGCGCGTGCACGGCTGGCACCCGATGGACGGGAAGCCGCGGGCATGCAGCGGGTTGACGGGAACGGCGTGGGTTTCGATGTAGGCTTCGAGCGTTTCGAGGCTCCAATCCGCGATGGGGTTGACCTTGATGAGCTTATGGTCGGCGTCCCACGTCGCGAAGGGCACGTGCGCGCGCCCGGCCGATTGGTCGCGGCGCAGGCCCGTGATCCAGCCCGCAGCGCCCGCGAGCGCCTTGTTGAGCGGGCGCACCTTGCGCACGTCGCAGCAGGCCTTGCGCGCCTCGATCGACTGGCGGAAGCCCATGATGCCGTCGCGCGCGACCAGCATTTCGACGTCCTCGGCGGCCGGGAACACGACACGGATCTTGAGATCGTAGACGTTCTCGCTGGCTTCGAGCGTCTCGAGCGTCTCCGGGAAGTGTCGCCCGGTATCGAGCGTGAAGACGTCGAACGCGCGGCCGCTCTTGGCGATCCCGTGCAGCACGGCCTGGTCCTCGATGCCGAGGCTCGTCGAAAAGGCGATGCGCCCCGGGATGGCATCGGCAATCGCGGTCAGCCGGTCTTCGAGAGCCGGAGTTGCAGCGAGCTGCGCGTCGAGCGCGGCCGCCGCAGCCTGTCCGGTCTCGTCGAGTCCGGTCTCGTCGAGGGCAGCGTCGTGCGGGTCCTGCGCCGCCGCTCGCCCGCCGGCATGCGCCCGAAGAATGGGGTGAGACATGAAGATCCTCCGATGCGCCGCAACCTAGTGAAAAATCGTTCTTAAAAAAAGGGGACACGGCAAATAAGAATGGTATCGCATTCCCTGGGGCCCCCAACGAAGAAAAATTGTTCTCCTTCGCAGCGACCGGAAACGGTTTTCTGCTGCTCCTGCGGCACTTCGGCCGCCGCGCCCGATCCGAGAGCCCGAGAAGCTCCCAGGATGGTTCGAGAGACGATCGTCCTGCCTGCCGGGCCCGGTCTCCGCTCGGTCATGCGATCCGTGCACAGCGCTTCGGCCGGTGCCCGCTCGTCTGCAATCTCCACGAGAACCTCGCGCACCGCGCTCGCGACCCTCGGGGAGACGTCTCCGGACGACGTCCTTGTCCGAATGTTGCATTTATGACACCAGGAACACAGGCGGAACAGCGATAGCGAATTTTCGCAACCTCCCCGGATCTCTCACATTTTGAAAGCTTCCAAACCGGGCGAAGTTATCCCCAGGGGGCGCGGCGAGTCCCAGGCCTTCCGCCGCACCCGACCGGCCGTCTCAATTCGCCGCCGCAAGCCTTATTCCTGGCCCGAATCACATGGGTCTCTAGGGGCCCGATTGCGGGGCTCGACGCGGCGGAATGATCGCCGTCAGGACGTGGCCCCGAGGCGGCGGGAATTTTTGTGCCATTGCGGGACTACTACTGAATGGTTAACGAACTCAATCATTTAGAGATTAAGTCTCATGTGGACACCTTTGCCCGAAGCGACCGAAAGATCTCCTCGCGAGATGCGAGCACTAGCCTCGGTCGCGGCAAATGCTATTCTTCGGCCGTCTCGGTTCGGGGGCAGTCGATGTTGAGGGCATAGACTGTATTCGCAGGGCCGAGGCTCAAGAGTTGTTCAACGTAGACCAAGTAAGGCGGGGTACTATTATGGGGGATTCCAAGCTACCTCCGGAGTTTCCGGGCGGCGGTGTATTGGCTGAAGGCGAGTTGGAGCGCCTGGAGGAGGGGGGTCTCGAAGTTTTCGAGATCGCTGGGACCATCAAATGGTTCGACGTCGCCAAAGGATACGGCTTCATTGTTCCCGATAACGGCCTCGCGGACGTGCTTCTGCATGTGACTTGCTTGCGGGCCGGGGGCTATCAGACGGCCTACGAAGGCGCTCGGATTCATTGCCAGGTGCTGCGCCGCCCCAAGGGCATGCAGGCCTTCCGCATCCTCTCCATGGACGAGTCGACGGCGATCCACCCGTCGCTGCTTCCTCAGCGCACGCACGTTCACGTGCAACCGGAGAGCGACTGGGAGCGCGTGATCGTGAAGTGGTTCAACCGCGTCCGGGGCTTCGGCTTCCTGACGAAGGGCGAAGGCACGCCGGACATTTTCGTTCACATGGAAACGCTGCGCCGCTTCGGCTTCACGGAGCTGCGTCCCGGCCAGACCGTCTTCGTCCGCTGGGGCATGGGCTCCAAGGGCTGCATGGCGGCCGAGCTGAAGCCGGACGGTCCGACCACGGGCCTGACGTCGTCGCACTGACGTCCGCGTCGCCTGTCCTCGTCGCACTGAGGCCGGGAAGCGCCTCTACGATCCGTTTTGAGGGAAGCGGAGCGGCCCCGGTTTCGTCTTGAGCTTCAGGCTCGAGCAGAAATCGACCATCGAGAAGCTAGAGCGCGCGATCCGATCGCATCGGATCGCAAAACGCTCCGGAGCCTGATCGTTTGAGATGCGAGCGTCCTGCCGAAGGCGGGCAAGAGTGGAGTGCCGAAGGCAGGCAAAATAGAGAGCTCGCATCGAGGGCGTGAATCAGACTCTCGAACAACGACTTAGAGCGCGTTCATGCACAAAATCCGCTTCCGACAGGAGTGAACGCGCTCTAGTCTCGGCCCGCATCCATCGTAGGGGCGTTGATCGCGCGCACGTCATGAGCTCGCACGTCATGAGAGAGAGACGACATCATCGGGGGGCCGCAGTCGGTGCGGCCCTTTTTGCCGTCCTGGGGCCGGCCTTCGGACTGGCCGCTCAGGTCACCCCGGCGTCGGCCCAGGAGAAGGCGCAGGAGGAGGTTCTCGAGCTCGTGACGGCGAGCGGCACGCATGCGCTCGACGTGGAGCTCGCGACGACGCCCGAGAAGCAGGCGCTGGGCCTGATGTACCGGACGAGCCTCGCGCCCAACAAAGGCATGCTGTTCTTCCACGAGGGCAAGCCCCGCGAGCTGACGATGTGGATGCGCAACACCTACATTCCGCTCGACATGGTCTTCATCCGCGCGGACGGCACGGTGCACCATATCGCGGTGCGCACGGAGCCGTTTTCGGAACGGATCATCTCGTCGCAAGGCCCGGTCCAGGCCGTGCTGGAGATCGGCGGCGGCATGGCCGAGAAGCTCGGCCTCAAACCGGGCGACAAGATCCGCCACCGCTTTTTCGGCGCCGCGCCGTCGAAGTGACGCGCGGGGTCGGGCGGGTCAAACGCTTGACCCTCGGGACGCGAAGCGGCACATGTTGCCCGTGCGCACGCTGGCCCTGAGGGCCCGCCGCACGAGTTCGGGGCATAGCTCAGCCTGGTAGAGCGCCTGCTTTGGGAGCAGGAAGTCGGGAGTTCGAATCTCTCTGCCCCGACCAACACCGTCCTTCACACACTCTGAGCGCTTCTGCTCCGCGGTTTCCTTTTGAGGAATGCAGCGGCCGACGAACGGTGCTGGTTCACCAGCTTCGCGTCGTGCTCGACCATCTCGCGCGGCGTCCTTCGTGATCGCAACGACCTCCGTCCTTGAGCGATGAACCTTGACGGCACATGGAATGCGGACTACACGCAACGCTATGGATAGAACATCGGCACATAACCGACCGAAACCCGGCTCGCGGCTAGCCCGCTAGAGCCTTCGCGCGCACGCGCCACTATCCATCCTCATCCCGTCACATCTGGGCGTAGCTCAGCCAGGTTAGAGTGCCGCACTTGGAATGCGGAGGTCGCACGTTCGAATCGTGCCGCCCAGACCAACCCAGGGACCATGCAAAATGAGCAGATCCGATCCCTACATGGCCCGCGCGCGCGAACTGTGCGCGGCCGCCGGCGTCGATCCGGACAGCCGTGTTCCGAAGGCGGGATCCGGCCGCGGCATGCCGGCGTGGTGCAACTTCCGCCAGGCTGCGCGCAACGAGCACCTGGCGCGCGAGGCAGCCGACGCCGCGGCCTCGTTCGCTTTGCTGCGTCCGCAACTGGGTCCCCAGGAGCCGCGCTTCCAGAACAGCCCTCTCACCGTCTTCGGGACGCACGACGAGGGCACGATCGCCCAGATGCGCAACTGCATGGGCGTGGGCAACGTCGTGGCCGCCACGATCTGCGCGGACGGGCATCTCGGCTACGCGCAGCCGGTCGGCGGCGTGATCGCCTACGAGGATCAGATCAGCATTTCCGGCGTCGGTTTCGACATCGGCTGCGGCAACATGGCGATCCGGCTGGACACGCCGTTTTCGGCGCTCGACGGCCGGATCGACGCCATCACCGCGGACATCGCCCGCACCATCTCGTTCGGGATCGGCCGCACGAACAACGAGCGCGTCGACCATGCGCTGTTCGATGACGCCGACGCGTGGCGGGAAGCCGACCGGGAGGACTATCGCCAGAAGGCGGTAGGCCAGCTCGGCACGGTTGGATCGGGCAACCACTACGTCGACCTGTTGCTCGACGAGGAAGGGTTCGTGTGGGTGGGCGTGCACTTCGGCTCGCGCGGCCTCGGGCACTCGAGCGCCACGAAGTATCTCAAGGCGGCGGGCGGCCAGGATGGCATCAACGTGCCGCCCGCTGTCGTCGACGTGCGCACCGAGCTCGGCCAGCGCTACATCGCGGCCATGGAGCTGGCCGGCCGCTACGCCTACGCGGGCCGCGAATGGGTCTGCGAGCGCGTGCGCCAGATCATCGGCGGGGCGGTGACGGACAGCGTCCACAACCACCACAATTACGCCTGGCGCGAGACCCACGGCGACCGCGATCTCTGGGTCGTTCGAAAGGGCGCCACGCCCGCCTTCCCGGGCCAGCGCGGCTTCGTGGGTGGCTCGATGGGCGACGACGCGGTGATCCTCGAGGGCGTGGACAGCGAGCAGGCCGCGGCGTCGCTCTACTCGACCGTCCACGGCGCTGGCCGGGTGTTCGGTCGCAAGGAGGCGAAGCGTCGTTTCGCGCGCGAGGAAATGGATGCGTGGCTGCGCGATCGCGGCGTGACGCTCTACGGCGGCGACCTGGACGAGAGCCCGATGGCCTATCGCCGCCTGCCGGACGTGCTTGCCGAGCACGCCGGCACGGTGCGCGTCGTGCACACGCTGCGGCCGTTCGCGGTCGTCATGGCAGGGAGCGGCGAGTTCGACCCATGGAAGGACTGAGCGCGATGGATCGGGTGTCCGTTCACACCTCGGTCGTCGTTCGCGATTGCGCAGCTCCCGCCGAAGACGGCGAACGACGTTCTGGCGAGGGCGCAGCCGCGCCCTCGCCCACCGCCGACCTGCGCTAGCCCCACTGCAGCACCGCGAGGTTGACGGCCGCGAAGGCCGCGACGATCGCGGCCAGCCGGTAGAGGCGCAGATGAAAGGCGCGGTGGCCGATGAAGTCCCCCGCGAAATATCCCGCCGTCACGATGAGCGCGAACGCGTATTTGCCGGCTTCCTCGCTGCCCATGATCGAGAGCGGCCCCGCGCCGTCATCGTTGCCATTGCCGAGAAGGAAGATGAAGCAGAGCGCCGCGAACACGATGAGGCTGGGCCACGTCTGATCGTCGAAAAAGCGGCCGGAGCTGATCGGGGCCAACGGATCCCCCGAAAGCCGCGCCGAGATGCGCGCGCCGAGGCCCAGCAGCGCCATGAACAGGGCCACGCTGAGGGCGGCCACGATATCGGGATGCGCGGTGATGTGCAGCGCGTCGAGCGGCGGACGCCAAACATGGTGCGTCACGTCCCGCCACCGCGCGATCGCCTCGGAAAAGACGGGCGCCGTCGGCATGGCCTGCGAAAGCTGGCCGATCAGCGTGAGCGCCGCGCCGCTCAAGGCGGCCAGTGCGATCGCCTCGCGCTTGAGCCAGGAGAAACGGGCCGAGGACGCCGGCCCCAGCACGCGGAAGGTGCGCGCGGCCACGCCGCGTCCGCGCCGCGGGGTGCGGGCGGAGACGGTCGGCTGTTGCGGACGTGGCGCGCGGTCCATGGATGTGCCTGTCCTTCGGCGGTGATCCCGAGCAGTCGTCGATCAGAAAAAAGCAGCGTCCCTCACCGGCGCAGTACGCAGCATCCCTCCTGGAACGCGTCGTCGTTCGACAGCAGAACCTGGAACGCGAAATCATAGTCGGACATGCCGTCCGAGCACCACGTCTGGTGCGAGACGCTCGCGCGGTACGTCTGCCCCTTCGCATCCTTGAGCCGGTAGAGCAGCGGAAAGAGACGCGCGGTCGAGGGCTGCACGCGCTCGGTCGTGAGCGAAACCGTGACGTCCGGCGCGGTGTAGTCGCCGCCGCCGGGTCCCAGCGTCACGCCCCAGAACGGCTCTGTGCCGGCGCACTGAAAGGTCTGATCCTTGAGATCGGCAGGCTCTCCCGCTTCGAGAAACTTGCCGTTCACCCAGCCGCGCGCGTCCTTGAACACGACTTCGTGCCAGCGCTGGTCGCCGACCGTCTTGGAGCGGCCCGTGCCGAGCACGTCGGCCGATCCGGCGGGAATGCGGGCGATCTCCTTCCAGTCCGACAGCTTTTCGCCATCGCTGGGCTCGGCGCGCAGCGTCAGCGTATCGCCGGTCTTGAGGCCGGTGACGCGATAGGTCTCGAAGGCATGGGCTGCCGGCGCGACGGAGATGAGGACGAGGAGCGCGAGCGGCAGGGCGGAGGCTTTGATCACGGGCAGGCTCGATATTGAAGGGATGGGGAGGCGAGCGTATGCGTTGCGAGGGCGAGAGGCCAGTTCCCCTGGGAACTGCGCCGGTGGCTCGGCATGGGCGCACCGGGCCGCAAGGGAAACCGGATCGCGCACTCTTAGAGCGGGACGACCTCAGACAGGAACGACGTCCACCGCGACGGAGACCTCGTGGCTGCCGCCGCCCAGCAGAAGCCCGCTGATCGGGCTCACGTCGTCGTAGTCGCGCCCGCATGCCACGGTCACGTGCTCGTCCGTCACGAGGATGCCGTTGGTCGGATCGAAATCGACCCAGCCGGTTTCGGGCGACCAGACCGAGATCCACGCATGCGAGGCGTCCGCGCCCTGCAGACGCGGCTGGCCCGGCGGCGGGCGCGTGAGGATGTACCCGCTGACGTAGCGCGCCGGGATGCGGAGCGCGCGCAGCCCCGCGAGCGCGAAGTGCGCGAAGTCCTGGCACACGCCGCGCCGGTGCTTGAAGACCTCGTGGATCGGCGTCGAGACGTCGGTGGCCTTCGAATCGAACGTGAACTCGCGATAGACGCGCATCGTCAGATCCATGGCGCCGTCGAGCACGGGCCGTCCCGCCGGAAACGAGTGCGCCGCATAGTCGGCGATGCCGAGCGAGGCCGTCGTCAGCCGCGAGGCGCACCGATGCGGCACGACGTCGAGCGGGATCGCGCCGGGGCGCGACAGCGCCGCGTCGAGCGCGTCCCACGGCGTGGAGGCGGCGAGGTCGATCCCGGCCGGAGCCAGCGTCTCGACCGTGCTGCGCGCATGCAGCACGAACTCCTTGTGCGGCAGCTCGATGTCGAGCACGGCCATGGGATTGCCGAACGCGTCCACGCCGTCGTAGCGGGAGGCCGGCGCGGGCTCGATCAGCAGGCTGTGATTGCGGATGATCTGCCGGCCGGTCGCGCGCGGCGAGAGATGCACGAGGTGCTGCGACTGCACCACCTGCGACGTGTAGCGGTAGAACGTGCGGTGGCTGACCGAGAGCATCATGGCCCGGCTTCGCTCCGCGTCTGCAGCCGGTGCGGCTGGTCGTCCGTCAGGTTGAAGTAATGACGCGTGACCGCGTCCGACAGCTCGGGCAGCAGCTCGATCTGCTCGCGCAGAAGCTTTTCGAGCGTCGCCCCGCCCGGCTCGCCTGCGATGCGCTCGACGTCCGCGAGCCGGATCGACGTCAGCAGCGCGAGGATGATGCGGCGGTCCTCGGTGAGGCTCGATCCCTGCATGCCCTCGGGCAGCTTCTCGAGCTGGCGCGAGAACGCAGCGAGCTGGTAGCTCAAGCTGCGCGGGTTGCTCTCGTCGAGCAGCAGAAGGTCGAGCACGAGCGGCAGCATCGGGCTCAGCCTGTAACGCGAGCGGTAGGTGATGAAGCTGTCCGCGAGCTCCAGCAGCAGCATGAGGCTGCTCTGCTGGTCCTCGGCTTCGGGCGGGGGAATGAAGAGCGCCAGCATCGCCTCGCTGAGATTGAACGCGCGTTCGAGCCGGCGTCCCATGTCGGTGAACGCCCAGCCGAAGTTGCGCGTCATGTTCTCGTGCATGAGGCCGTTGAAGGCGGAGATGGACGCGAGCCCTTCGTCGAGCAGGTCCATCATGCGGCCCGGCGGCGCCGAGACGAGCGCGTTCGACCAGGAATCGCCGGGACGGAACCGCCCGAGCGCGCGGAAGGCTTCGAGCGAAAGGCGGTCGCGCGCGAGATGGGCGACGCGGTAGAGCGACTCGAGCGTCCGTTCGAGCGTGCGATGCGAATGCCGGCCGCGCACGACGTGCTGGCACAGGTCCTCGAAGTCGAGGGCGGCGAGCGCACCGTTGCCGCGGCCCTTCGCGTCCTTGTCGGTCAGCAGCACTTCGAGGCACTTGCGCGCCCCGCCGAGGCCGGTGTGCGCGCCGCCGTCTTCCGACATGCGCGTGAGCGCGCCGCGCAGCACGCGCATGGTCCAGTCCGCCCGCTCGGCGTAGCGCCCGAGCCAGAAGAGGTCGTCCGCGACGCGGCTCTGGATGACGCGCTGCGAGCGGTGCACGCGCGCCGATTCGATGGCCGGACGCCAGAGGCTCACGTGATGCGCGGGCGCCGAATCCGACAGCACCCACACATCGCGCGTGTGTCCGTCCGGCGCGGAGAGCGCGACGGCCCGGCTCGGGTCCACCGTCATGGCGAGCCCGCCCGGCATGGCGACATAGCCCGCCTCGCTGCGCGCCACGAAGAAGCGCACGGCGAACGGGCGCGGCGCAAGCGCGCCGTTGGCGAACACGGGCGCCGTGCTGAAGCCCGTGGTCTCCTCGGCGACGAGACGCGCGCCCGCGAGCGCGATCTCGCGCTGAAGCGCGTCGCGCTCCGCATCCGACATCTCGTGCGTGTGACGCCCGAGCGCGGCCTGTCCCGGCCGCCCCGTGCCTTCCTGCGCCTTGCGCACGACGAGATCGCCGAAGCGGCTCGCCACATGCCGGCGCGCGCTTTCGTCGCCGAGCCACCAGCGCTCGGCGTCGTGCAGCAGCAGATCCTCGCCGAGCACGTGCCGCGTGAGGCGCGGCAGGTAAGGCCCGAGCCCGCGGTTCTGCACGACGGCCGAGCCGATGGCGTTGACGACGAGCCTGGGCGAGCTGCGGCAGGCGCGCAGGAGCCCCGACGGCGCCTGATAGCCGGTCGGGTCGAGCTCCAGCGGATCGCTCGCGCCGCCGTCCACGCAGCGCACGATGAGGTCGATCTCCTGCAGCCCCTCGAGCGTCTTCAGGTAGACTTGCCCGCCGCGCGTGCGCAGGTCCGCGCCCTCGACGAGCAGATAGCCGAGATAGCGCGCGATGTAGGCGTGCGAGAAATAGTCCTCGTGGTGCGCGCCCGGCGTGAGCAGCGCGATGCGCGCGTTCTCGCGCCCGCTGTGCGCGGTGAGCGCGCTCTGCATCTCCTGGAAGTAGGAGGCGAGGCGCACCGCGTTCGTCGCGTTGAAGAGGTCGCCCGCCACGTGCGTGTGCGCCATGCGGTTGGCGAGCGCGAAGCCCGCGCCGGCCAGCGTCTCGGCATGGCTGTCGATGACGCGCCACTGGCCGTCGGCGCCGCGCGCGAGATCGGCGGCGTAGAAGCGCAAGCCCCCCGCGCGCGGAAGCACGCCGCGGCACGGATGCAGGAACGCGCTGTCGGAGAACACGAGGTCGGCGGGGATGAGCGCGTCCGAGATCAGCCGCTGCTCGCCGTAGAGGTCGTCGAGAATGCGATCGAAGAGATGCGCGCGCTGCACGAGCGCGCGTTCGAGCCAGCGCCACTCGGCTTGCGAGAACAGGATCGGGACGAGATCGAGCGTCCACTTCTGCGCGCGCTGCGTCGGATCGGCGAAGATGTCGTAGGCGATGCCCGTCTCGCGCACCTGCCGGTCGAGGCGAACCGACATGGCGGCCCGCTCGGCTTCGCTGCGGCCGTTAAGCGCGTCGAGAAAGGGCAGCCAATGCCGGCGCGGTGCGCCATCGCTGCCGAGAAACTCGTCGTAGCCTCCGCCGGTCGCCAGCCGGTACGTGCTGACGAGATCGGGCCCAGGAGGCGCGCTGGGCATTGCGGCGATCGTCATCGTGAGGGCGTCCGTCCCCGAGTTCTGAGCCTCTCGTCAGAATCTGCACCAAGTCTCGGTTCCGTATAGCAGAATCAGTCTGCGCAGCTTCCGCTCCCACTATTGCGTCGGCGTCCCGGCTCGGCAAGCGGCGATTCTGCACCACGCACCGTTAACCGAGCCCCGTCCGCGCACGGTCAAAACGCGCGGCGCAGATCGAGCGTCAGCGGGTAATCCGGGTTGAGGACGGGCGGCGCCG
This sequence comes from uncultured Hyphomicrobium sp., assembly GCA_964386545.1. GTDB lineage: Bacteria > Pseudomonadota > Alphaproteobacteria > Rhizobiales > Hyphomicrobiaceae > Hyphomicrobium_C. Next base: position 73,011 of record CAYLSI010000005.1, on the reverse strand, counting down.
GCGTGCCGCTTCCGGGCGTATGCCCGAGCGCCTCGAAGCGCGCGAGCCGCCGCCCTTCGGCTTCGTACGCATTGACGGGCAGCGTCGCGTAGTTGCGCCCGCCGGGATGGGCCACGTGATAGCGGCAGCCCGCCACCGCCCGCCCGAGCCACGTATCGTAGACGTCGATGGTGAGCGGCGCATGCACCGGGATGTTGGGATGCAGCGCCGAGGGCGGCGCCCAGGCGCGGAACCGCACGCCGGCCACGCCTTCACCCTGCGTGCCGGTGGCGGCGAGCGGCACCGTGCGCCCGTTGCACGTCACGACGAGGCGCTCGCCGTGGAAGCCGCTGACCTTGATCTGGATGCGTTCGAGCGAGGAATCGACGTAGCGCGCCGTGCCGCCGCCCGCGCTTTCCTCGCCCATCACGTGCCACGGCTCGAGCGCCTGGCGCAGCTCCACCTGCGTGTTGGCGTAGTCGATGACGCCGCAGCGGGGAAAGCGGAATTCGAGGTGGGGGCGGAACCACTCCGCCTCGACTGGGAAGCCCGCCTCCTTGAGGTCCGCCACGACGCTTTCGAGATCGGACCAGATGAAATGCGGCAGCATGAAGCGGTCGTGCAGCGCCGTACCCCAGCGGACGAGCCGCTGCCGGTACGGCCTTTCCCAGAACATGGCGATGAGCGCGCGCACGAGAAGCTGCTGGGCGAGGTTCATGCGCGCGTGCGGCGGCATCTCGAACGAGCGGAACTCGACGAGGCCGAGGCGCCCCGTCGGGCCATCCGGCGAATAGAGCTTGTCGATGCAGATTTCCGCGCGGTGGGTATTGCCCGTCACGTCGATCAGGAGATTGCGGAAGAGGCGGTCCACGAGCCACGGCGGCACGGCGCCGTCCTTGGGATCGGGGATCTGCGCGAGCGCGATTTCGAGCTCGTAGATCTGCTCGAAGCGCGCCTCGTCCGCGCGCGGCGCCTGGCTCGTCGGCCCGATGAAGAGCCCCGCGAACAGGTACGAGAGGACGGGATGGTTCTGCCAATAGGCGATGATCGACGCCAGGAGGTCCGGCCGGCGCAGGAACGGGCTCTCCGCCGGCGACATGCCGCCGATGACGATGTGATTGCCGCCGCCCGTGCCCGTGTGTTTGCCGTCGAGCATGAACTTCTCGGCGGCGAGGCCCACGGCGTGCGCGTCGTCATAGAGCGCCGTCGTGTGCGCGACGATGTCGGCCCAGTTGGCGGCCGGCTGCACGTTGACCTCGATGACGCCCGGATCCGGCGTGACTTTCAGAACCTGCAGCCGCGGATCGTAGGGTGGACCATAGCCGTCGATGTGCACCGGCAGGCTGAGGCTCGCCGCCGTATCCTCGATCGCCATGAGCAGTGCCGCGTAATCGTCCGCCGTTTCGAGCGGCGGCATGAAGATCGAGAGCGTGCCCTCGCGCGGCTCGATGACGAGCGCGGTGCGGACCGCCTCGATCGGCAGCGGCGGCTCGAGCCGCTCGGCCGCCTCCGGCATGCCGTCATGATCCGAGAGCGGCGGCACGCTGGCCATCGGATCGAGCGGCTGCACGTAGGGATAGTCTTCCGCCGCGATCGGCGGCAGCGAGGCGAGCGGCAGGCGGAAGCCCGCCGGCGAGTCGCCCGGGATCAGTACGAGCTTCTCGCGCCGGAGCGTCCAGCGCTCCGTCGCCCACCTGTTGCGCCGATAGTTCGAGATCTTGAGCGGTAGCACGTAGGCGACGACGTCGGTGAGCCCGCGGTCGAGGGCGCGCGCCAGCCGCGCGCGCTCCGCCTGCACGTCTGGATTGGCGTCGTCCTCGATGAGATCGCCCACCGGCTGCTTCTGCTCGGTGAGCATCATCAGCGAGGCGTCCTCGTAGGCCGGAATGGCGCTGTCGGGCGCTAGACCGAGGCGGCGGCAGAGCCCCGAGGCGAAGGTCTCCGCTTGCGACGACGTGACGGGCGTCTCCGGCGTGCCGTGCGCGATCAGCGCCGGGTTGCGCCACAGCGGCTTGCCGTCCGTGCGCCAGTAGGTGGCCAGCGCCCACCGCGGCAGCGGCTCGCCCGGATACCATTTGCCCTGGCCGTAATGCAGGAAGCCGCCGGGCGCGAGGCGCTGCTGCATGCGCCGCACGAGGTCCTCGGCGAAACGGCGCTTGGTGGGGCCGAGCGCGGCCGTGTTCCACTCCGCCGCGTCCATGTCGTCGGCGGCGATGAACGTCGGCTCGCCGCCCATGCTGAGGCGCACGTCGCCGGCGACGAGGCGCTCGTCCACCGCATGGCCCGCCGCCTCGATCGCGGCCCAGGTGTCGTCGCCGTAGGGGCGCGTCACGCGCGGCGTCTCGACGAAGCGCGTCACGCCCATGTGGAAATCGAACGTCGAGTGCGCGGCTTCGTGTCCGCCCGAGATCGGCGCGGCCGATTGCGGATGCGGCGTCGCGGCGAGCGGAATATGGCCTTCGCCCGCGAGCAGGCCCGAGGTCGCATCGAGCCCGATCCAGCCCGCGCCGGGAATGTAGACTTCCGCCCAGGCATGCAGGTCCGTGAAGTCCTGCGATGCGCCGGTCGCGCCGTCGCGCGCCACGACGTCGGGCTTGAGCTGGATGAGATAGCCCGAGACGAAGCGCGCCGCGAGGCCGAGGTGGCGCAGCATCTGCACGAGCAGCCAGGCGCTGTCGCGGCAGGAGCCCGAGCGCTGCGTCAGCGTGTCCTCGGGCGTCTGCACGCCGGGCTCCATGCGTACGAGATAGGCGATGTCGCGCTGGAGCTGCGCGTTGATGGAGCAGAGGAAGTCGACCGTCGTGCGGCCGGGCGAGCGGTCGACGGTCTCGAGATAGCGGGCGAGCGCGGGGCCCGCGGGCTCCGGCGTGAGGAACGGGGCGAGGTCGACGGCGAGCGCGGGCTCGTAGGTGAAGGGCCACCTCTCGGCGCTCTCCTCGACGAAGAAGTCGAACGGGTTGATGACGGCCATGTCGGCCACGAGGTCGACCGTGACGTCGAAGTGCTCGACCTTCTCGGGGAAGACGATGCGGGCGAGAAAGTTGCCGAACGGATCCTGCTGCCAGTTGATGAAATGCGGCTTGGGGTCGATCGTGAGCGAGTAGCTGATGATCGGCGTGCGCGCGTGCGGCGCGGGCTTCAATCGGACCACCTGCGGGCCCATGCCGATCAAGCGGTCGTAGCGGTACTTGGTGGCATGCGTTAAGGCAACGTGCAGGGCCATGGAGTCGAGATGTCCTTTCCGCCGCTGCTTTCGCAACGCATCATGAACTCGGATCACAGCTATGCGTTATCGAGCCCGGGCTTAACAGACAAGCATCTGCGTGAGTGTTGGGCTACCTTCGCGGTGCGTGCGCACAACGGTCGGGCAGAATGGTGAAACTTTGATGTGTCGTTGCAAATTTTGCGGGCAATCTGGGGCGGGCCGCCTGTCGCAGGCACGATCACGGACGGCGCAATCACGTGCGGTGAGCCGACGCGCATGAAGAGCTTCTCCTGTTCGGCCTGCGGCCACAAAGTCTACTTCGAGAACTTCGCGTGCGTGCGCTGCGGTCATGCGCTGGGCTTCGACACGGAGCTGCAGTCCATGGTGGCCATGGACCCGGAGAGCGGCGAGGACGGAACCCTCTACCGGCGCCTGTCGTCGACGCCCGCCAGCGTGCGCTACTGCGCCAATGCCTATTTCGGCGTCTGCAACTGGCTGACGCCGGCCGATCACGGCGCGCTCTGCCGCGCCTGCAACCTCAACCGCACCATTCCCAACCTCTCCGAGCCCGGCAGCCTCGAAGCCTGGAAGGATCTCGAGCGCGCCAAGAAGCGCCTCGTCTATTCTCTGCTGAGGTTCGGGCTTCCGTTCGAGGCGGGCTGCTCGTCCTCGGGGCCACTGAGCTTCAACTTCGTCCGCAGCGCCGTCACCGGCCACCTCGACGGCGTGATCACGATCGACATCATGGAGGCCGATGCCGTCGAGCGCGAGCGCCAGCGCCAGCAGTTCGGCGAGCCCTATCGCTCGCTGCTCGGCCACCTGCGCCACGAGAGCGGACATTTCTATTGGGACGTGCTGGTGCAGGGCACGCCGCTGATCGACGAGTTCCGCGCGCTGTTCGGCGACGAGCGCTTCGACTACACGGCGGCGATCGGCCAGCACTACGCGATGGGCCCGCCCGCCGAATGGGAGGCGCGTCACGTCTCCGCTTACGCCAGCGCCCACCCGTGGGAGGACTGGGCGGAGACGTGGGCGCATTACCTGCACATGGTCGATACGCTCGACACGGCCGAAGCGTCGGGCATGGAGCCGCGCACGGCGGGCATCGCCTTCGGCACCGCCTGGCCGTTCAAGACCTACGACATCTATCGCGAGGAGACGTTCGAGGCGCTGATGGAGCGCTGGATCCCGCTGACGCTCGCCATGAACAACTTGAACCGCAGCATGGGGCACGCAGACTTCTATCCGTTCGTCATTCCGTCGGCCGCCATGGGCAAGCTCGCGTTCGTGCATCGCGCCATTCGCGAGCGGCAGGTCGCCGCGCAGGTGCTGGAGGACGCGGCGCGCTGACGGCGTGGGCCAGAGTAGGCGCCGCCTACCGCAGAACTTTCGCGATGCGCTCGCGCGAGGGAAGCGAGGGGCTCGGCGCATCCGCCGTGGGTGTCTCGGAAGCGGGCGTCCGGGACGTTGTCCGCCGCTGCACGCCATCGCCGACACGCCTCACCTTTTTGTATGCGGCCCGCGAAGCCGGCTTCCCGGCCTGGTCCGCCTTGGTTTTGGACCCTTTGATCATTTCCGCGTCTCCCTGGGTTGATCCGGTCGCCTCGGAAAGAGGGAAGCCCCCGGTGGGGAGCCGGGGGCCGAGGAGGGGAAAGACGCACGGCTGAGGGGAAACCGTGCTGGTGATGGAATGAGCGGGCGCGCGGATGGTTCCGTCGACAGGTCGGCAAAAGCGGCAGCCAGGGCCGTTCGCCTGTGGACAAGGCGCCGCCTGTCGGCAATGCGCCCGCCTGTCGACAAGGTGCCCGCCTGTCGACTGCGCCCGGACGTCAGCCGACGCCGTGCTGCTTGAACCAGGCCAGCATGCGCCCCCATCCGTCCTTCGCCGGCTCGGCGCGATAGCTCGGCCGGTAGTCCGCGTGGAAGGCGTGCGGGGCGCCGTCGTAAACCATGATCTCGCAGGTCTTGCCCGCACTCTGGCACGCGGCCCGCATGGCTTCGACGGTGTCGAGCGGGATGCCCTGGTCGGCGCCGCCATACAATCCGAGCACCGGCGCCTTGAGATCGGCCGCGAGGTCGACCGGATGCTTGGGCGTCTCGGGCGTCGGCTGGCCGGTTAGGCGGCCGTACCAGGCCACGCCGGCCTTGAGGCCGGGATTGTGCGCGGCATAGAGCCAGGTCGTCCGCCCGCCCCAGCAGAACCCGGTGATGGCGAGCTTCTCGGTATCTCCGCCCGCGGTGGCGGCGTAGGCGACGGCCGCGTCGAGATCGCTCATGACTTGCGCGTCGGGCACCGTCGCCACGATCGGCCGGATCTCGTCGATGCTCTTGAGCTTGGACACATCGCCCTGGCGCACGAACATCTCGGGTGCGAGGGCGAGATAGCCTGCCTTCGCGAGCCGGCGGCAGACGTCCTTGATGTGCTCGTGCACGCCGAAGATTTCCTGGATGACGAGCACGACGGGGAACGGGCCGCCCGTAGCGGGCTTCGCCTGGTAGGCCGGGATGGCGCGGTCCGCGGCTTTGATCTCGACCGCGCCGGCTTCGAGCCCCGCCGTGTCGGTGGTGATGATGGTCTCGGCCGCCACGGGCTGCACGGCGACGGCGAATCCGACGGCGAGCGTCGCCACCATGGCGTCGCGGCGCGTCGGCTCGAACTTCGGGTTGAGGCTGTTGCGATCGGCTTCGAAATTATCGTTGTGGGCGTTGGTCCGCGTCATGATCGGTCATCCCCTTGTTGCCGCCGCCTGAAGAGCAATGCAGCGAACATAGGGGCTGGACCCACCCGATCAAGGCAAGCGGCTCCGGGTGGGAGCCATGGGCTCTCGCAGCCTGGACCGCGGCTCGGCTTGCAGGGCTACCGGCTCTTGCGGCCCTTGCCCTTCGGGGCCTTGGATTTGCCCCGCTCCGATGGACCGGTGTCCGCCTGACCCGAGCCCGGTTTGCGCGTGCCTGGCGTCGGATCCGCCGACGCCTCCTCGCCGCGGTTCTCGCGCCGGCGGCGGCGATGCTGCTCGAGCCGCGCGCGCTTGAGGAGGAGAGCGTCGTAGTTGGGATGGCTGGGATCGAGCTGGGTCGTAACCGGGTCTGACTTCGGGGGCTTCATCGGCACCTTCGGATGTGGGTCGGGATGTTGTCCCGTTCCGATGGGAAAAGTTCCTCAAGCCGATCCGACGGTCAAAGGTTTTTTTGCGCGGCCCCGCGGGCGTCTCTCCTCAAGGTGAGAGAATTCAAATGGTTAGTCTTGCCGATCGCGCAGGATCGCCACCACGCGGGCGGGCGCCGCGGAGGCTCCTGTGATCTTGAGAGGGAAGACCGCCACCTCGAATCCCTGCGGCGGCAGCGATTCGAGATTGGTGAGCTGCTCCATGTGCCAGTATGGCCGCCGCTGGCCCACGCGATGGGCTTCCCAGAACAGCTCCGCATTGCCCGTCGCGCGCGATTGCGCGATCTGCGCCCGGAACGGCAGGTCCCAGCCCCACTGGTCGATCCCCATGACGGTCACGCCGCGGTCGAGCAGCCATTCGGTGGCGGCCGCGCTCATGCCGGTGCCGGTCGACCAGAACGCTTGGGTGCCCATGAGCCGGTCGCGGCCCGTGCGGATCAGCACGATGGTGCGGTCGTCGAGCGTCGCACCCGAGGCCGCGAGCGCAGCCTCCATGTCGGCCGGCGTGATCGGATCGTCGTCCGCCTTGTGCGAGAGATCGAGCACGACGCCCGGCCCGATGCACTTGTCGAGCGGGATCTGGTCGATCGTGGCCGCCGGCGCCCCGCCCGACGTCGGCCCGTAGTGCCAGGGCGCATCGATGTGCGTGGTCGCGTGCACGCCCATCTTGAACGTGTCGTCGGCCCATCCGTTGAAATCGCGCGGAAAGAGGCGGAACGGCAGGCCGAGCGCGCGCACCAGCAGCTTCGCCATCCAGTGCGGCTTGTGCTTGACCGAGACACGCATGAAGAACGGGTCGTTGCGGTTGAACTCCACCGGCTTCGAGAGGTCGATGATTTTCATGCGGTCCGCCCGTTCTCGCCGTGAGGCTCTGTGACATCGGTGATCCGGTTGGTGAGCGTGCCCACGTCCGTGATGCCGATCTCGATGGTGTCGCCGGCCTGGAGCAGCGCGCCGGTCTCGATGCCGCTGCCGCCGGGGAGCGTCCCGGTCGCGAACAATTCGCCCGGCGCCAGCGGCTCGGCACGCGATACGTGCGCCAGCGCTTCCCCGAGCGACCACTTGGCCCCCGCCGACGAGGGCTCCGAGATCAGCCGCCCGTTGTGGCGCACGAAGCCTTTGAGGTCGCGCCAGCGCGGCAGGATCTCGTCGGCGCTCACGAGCACGCGCGCCATGGCGTTGGCGAAGTGCTTGGCCTTCTGCGGCCCGAAGCCGGATCGCATCTCCGCGTGCTGCACGTCGCGCGCGCTGAAATCGTTGACGACGACGAAGCCGCCGATGGCCGCCTCCGCTTCGTCCGGCGTCGCGTTGAAAAGCGGCTTGGCCAGCACGAAGCCGAGCTCGAGCTCGTAGTCGAGCGCACGCGAGTAGGGCGGCACGGCGACGGCATCGCCATCCGACACGAACGTCAGCGGGTTGCCCATGTAATAGATCGGCTGGCGATACCAGAGCGCGTGCGGCCTGAGCGCGGGGAACGGCGCCCCGAGCACGGCCTCCCATCCGCGCACGATCGGCCATGCGCGCGGCATGAAGGTCCGCACGAAGCCGCGCGCCGCGTCGATGGCATGGCGCTCGTAGAGCATGAAATCGCGGAACGAGAGCGGCGCGAACGGCAGCAGCGGCACGCGCCCGGCCTCGGTCTCCGGCGTGAGCCCGCGCGCGGTCTCCGCAACGCTGGCGCGAACGTCCGCCGGCGCCCCGAGCAGCGCGATGGTGTCACGGGACCAGAGCGCCGCCTCTTGGGGCGCGCGTTTCAGCGCCGCGAGGGCGCGCGCGACGTCGATCCAGCCGCCGTCGACGGCGATCTGCACGACCGGCCGCGCGCCGTCCCCGCCATGCTCGCCGCCACGCTCCATGACACGCCTGAGCTTCATCCCGCATCCCGGAAAAGAGTGAAGCTCCGTGCTCCCACATCCGCGCGCCCGCATCAATCCCTGAGCCGCCTGCCAGGGTTAGCGCCATCGTGAACGCCGCCGCGGCAGTTGCCTCCCATGGCGGGATCGTGTCATGCAGCGGCCGAGGCAATGGGCAGGGATCGTAAGGCGCCATGACCGACTGGATCGAAACGGCGTGCCCCGCTCCCTCCGCGGCCCATGCGGAGCATGCGCGCGCCCGCCAGTCCGTGCTGACGAAGCCGCCCGGCTCGCTCGGCCGCCTGGAAACGCTGGCCGTGGCGCTCGCAGCGCTGCAGGCCACGGAACGCCCGCGTGCGGCGCGCGCGCCGATCGTCCTCTTCGCGGGTGACCATGGCGTGACGGCGCAGGGCATCTCGGCCTTTCCGGCGTCGGTCACGGTCGAGATGCTGCGCAACTTCACGGCCGGCGGCGCGGCCATCGCGGTGCTGGCACGCGAGCTCGGCGTTCCGCTGACGGTGATCGACGCGGGCACGCTTGCAGAGACGCCGATGCCGGGCGTCGTGACCGACAAGCCGCGCAACGGCACGCGTGACTTCTCCGTCGAGGCGGCGATGACCGCCGCCGAGCTGGACGCGGCGCTGGCCGCGGGCCGCCGCGCCGTCGAGGCCGCGGGCGATGCCGATCTCATCCTCTTCGGCGAGATGGGGATCGGCAACACGACGGCAGCGGCGGCCATCGCGGCCGCCATGCTGGGGCGCCCGGTTGCCGAGATCGCGGGTGCAGGCACCGGCCTCGATCCGGCCGGGATCGAGCACAAGGTGCGCGTCATCGAAAGCGCGCTGGCGCGTCACGGGCTCACGTTGGGAGATGCCGCGCCGCGCAGGGTGCTGGAGGCCGTCGGCGGGCTCGAGATCGCCGCGCTGACGGGCGCGATGATCGCCGCTGCGCAACGGCGCACGCCGATCCTCGTCGATGGCTTCATCGTGACGGTGGCCGCGCTCGCCGCGACGCGTTTGAACCCGGGCGTCCGCCCGTGGCTGCTGTTCGCGCACCGCTCCGCCGAGCGCGGCCACGGCACCGTGCTCGACGCGCTGTCGGCCGAGCCGATCCTCGATCTCGGCCTGCGCCTCGGCGAGGGCTCGGGCGCGGCGTCCGCGCTCGCGGTATTGCGTCTCGCCTGCGCGCTTCACAACGGCATGGCCACATTCGCCGAGGCCGCCGTCTCGAACCGGCCCGCGCCATGATCGCGGTCGATTTCCTGCGCCATGGCAGCACCGAGGCCACGGGCCGCCTGCTCGGCCGGACCGATGCGCCGCTCTCGGAAGACGGACGCGCGGTGGTCGAGCGGCAGGTGAGGGGCCGCGCGTGGTCGGCCATCGTGGCCTCGCCCTTGAGCCGCGCCCGCGAGACGGCAGCCATCGCGGCGAGGATCTCGGGCGCGCCGGTCGAGATCGCGCCCGCCTGGCAGGAGATCGACTTCGGCGCCTGGGATGGCGAGCCGCTCGCCACTCTTGCGCGCGACCCTCGTTTCGCCGCCTTTCAGGCCGACGCAGAAACGAATGCGCCGCCGGGCGGCGAGCCCATGCACGCCGTGCGCGCGCGCATCACGCCGGCACTGGAGGCCCTCGCAACGCGCGATAGCGGGCGTGTGCTCGTCGTCGCCCACGGCGGAACGATCCGCGTTGCGCTCTCGGTGCTGCTCGCCATTCCGTTCGAGCGGCTGTGGGCGGTTCGCATCGGCTGCGCGACGCGCATCACGGTCGAGATGGGGCGATCCGCCACCCACGGGCTGTGGGGCGAGATCGTCGAGATCGCGCAACCGCAATCCATTCCGGCAACCGGCAAGGAGAACGCATGACGGATTTCTTCGTGGCGCTGAGGTTCATGACGCGCCTGCCGACGCCGCCGGTGACGGACGAGCGTGCCGCCGACATCGGCGCCGCCGCGCCATGGCTGCCGGCGGTCGGCGCGGTCGTGGGCGCGCTCGTGGCGCTTGCCGTGGCCCTGGGCGCGGGCGTGAGCCCGTGGGTCGGCGCGCTGCTCGGCGTGCTCGCCTGGGTGCTCGTGACGGGCGGCCTCCACCTCGACGGCCTCGGCGACGTGGCGGACGGGATCGGCGCGGCCCACGGCAACGCGGAGCGCTTCCTCGAGGTCGCGCGCGATCCGCACACCGGCTCGTTCGGCGTGATGGCCATCGTGCTGCAGATCGCCGCCAAGCTGATCCTGCTCGCGACCATGGCGGCCACGGCGGAGGCGGATCTCGCCTCGCTCGTCGTGGTGCTGGCGCTCGTGGGCGCGTGGGCGCGTTGGGGCGTGCTCGTGATCGCATCGGCGGTGCCGCCGCTCGGCCAGGGGCTCGCGAGCCGTCTCGCGGCGGGCGTGGAGGGGCGGATCGCCGGCGTCCTCGGCATCGCACTCACGATCGTGTCGCTGTTCGCCGCGCCGATCCTCGTCGCGGCCGTCCCGCTGGCGCTCGGTCTCGCGCTCTATTGGCGCCTCCGGATCGGCGGCGTGAACGGCGACGCGCACGGAGCCAGCATCGAGATCATGGAATCGGCGCTGCTGCTTCTGCTCGTGATGGTGTAGGCGCAGTTCCGCAGAGGGCGCGCGTGTGCTAGCTAAAGTGCGTCCGGAACAGCGGGGGAACCGGTCATGGCGTCGTCCTGCGCGGGGGCATGGCGGAGCCATGCAAGGAGGTCATGGCGAAGCCGTGCAAAGAACATGACCCGGGCACGCTCGCCTTGGGGCGTTGAGGGGAGCAGACATGACGTTCGCGCTGGCCTTTCTTGCGCTCTTCATCGAGGCTCTCGCCGGCTATCCCGCAGCCGTTCTCGCGCGCATCGGCCACCCCGTGACGTGGATGGGGGCGCTGATCGCGCGCGCCGAGACGGTCTGGAACGAGGGCCATCTCTCGCCGCCGCGCGCGCGCCTGCGCGGCATCCTGGCATTGGCGACGGTGCTGCTCGTCACGGTGTCGATCGTCTACCTCTTGGACGCCGGGCTCGATCTGGCGCTGCCGGTCGTCGTCGCGCTGATCGTGAAGGCGCTCCTCGCGAGCACGCTGCTGGCGGGACGCAGCCTGGACGAGCATGTGACGGAGGTCGCCGTCGCGCTCGAAAGCGGCGGCTTGGTCGCGGGCCGCAAGGCGGTCGCTCAAATCGTCGGACGCGACCCCGAAACCCTCGATGAAGCGGGCGTATCGCGCGCCGCCATCGAAAGCCTCGCCGAGAATTTCTCCGATGGCGTCGTCGCGCCGCTGTTCTGGCTGATCGTCGGCGGGCTTCCGGGATGCGCTGCCTACAAGGCGGTGAACACGGCCGACAGCATGATCGGCCACAAGTCCGAACGCTATTTCGCCTTCGGCTGGGCCTCCGCGCGCTTCGACGATCTCGTCAACCTGCCGGCCTCGCGCCTCGCGGCGCTGTGGATCGTGCTCGCCGCGCGGATTGCGCCCGGCGCCAATTGGCGCGGCGCCTTCGAAAGCGCGCTGAGCGATGCGCCGCGCCACCGCTCGCCCAACGCGGGCTGGCCGGAAGCGGCGATGGCGGGTGCGCTGGGGCTCGCGCTTGCCGGCCCGCGCAGCTACGCGGGCAAGCGCGTCGACGACGCCTGGATGGGCCACGGACGCCGCGACGCGAATGCCGCGGACATCCATCGCGCGCTGCGCCTCTACCGCATCGCCTACGTGATCCAGGCCGCCGTCGTGGGCCTGCTCGCGATCGTCGCGCTGCTGGTCTTCTAGCTCACAGCAAAGGCTCGGCCGCCAGCGCGAGCAGGCGCTCGCAGTCCGCATGCGCGGCGAGGTGGTCAGCGAGCCTGTCGAGCGTCGCATCGACATCGGCCTCATAATCGAGGGCCGAGGGCGCGGCGCCGATGCGCGTGAGCCAGGCCGCCCGTTGCGCCTCCGCGCTGAAGAAGCCGTGGACGTAGCAGCCGGCGACGCGCCCGTCGGCGGAGACCGCGCCATCGCTGCGCCCGTCTGCGAGACGCACGAGCGGGCGCGACGCTCCATTGCCGGACGTGACGCCCACATGCATCTCGTAGCCGGTGAAGGCCGCGCCGTCGGCAACAGACACGCCCGAGACCTGCCGCAGCGCCTTCGTGCCCGTGAGCGTCGTCGCGACGTCGTGATACCCGAGACCGGCGGCGGTGGCGGGCGCACCCTCGATGCCCTCCGGATCGGACACGTGCGTGCCGAGCATCTGATAGCCGCCGCAGATGCCGAGCACGTGCCCGCCGCGGCGCACGTGGGCGGCGAGATCGACGTCCCAGCCGGTCGCGCGCAGCAGGGCGAGATCGGCCAGCGTCGCCTTCGAGCCCGGCAGGATGACGAGCCGCGCCGCGGCCGGGATGGTTTCGCCCGGCCGCACGAAAACGAGGTCGACACCCGGCTCGAGCCGCAGCGGATCGAAATCGTCGAAGTTCGAGAGATGCGGATAGGCGAGCACCGCGATCAGCGGCTTGCCGCCCGCCGCGCCCGCAGCCTCCGCACGCCCGGCAGCATCGAGCGCCAGCGCATCCTCGGCGGGCAGCCGCGCCGCGTCGCGAAAGTAGGGGATGAGCCCGAGCGCGGGCCACCCCGTGCGCCGCGCGATCTCGCCCATGCCGTCCGCGAACAGGGCCGGATCGCCGCGGAACTTGTTGACGAGGAAGCCGCGCACCATGGCCGCGTCGTCGTCGGGCAGCACGAGGCGCGTGCCCGCGAGGCTCGCGATGACGCCGCCGCGCTCGATGTCGCCGATCACGACGACCGGCACCCGGGCCGCGCGCGCGAAACCGAGGTTGGCGATGTCGTTTACGCGCAGGTTGATCTCGGAGATCGCGCCGGCGCCTTCGACGATCACGAGATCGGCTTCGGCCGCGAGACGCCGGAAGCTGTCGCGCACCGGCGCCATCAGAGCGGCCTTGAGGTCGACGTAGCGGTGCGCTTCGAGCGTGCCGGCCATGCGTCCCTGCACGATGACCTGCGCGCCCGTCTCGCTCTGCGGCTTGAGCAGCACCGGGTTCATGTGCACGCTGGGCGCAACGCTCGCCGCCCGCGCCTGCAGCGCCTGTGCACGCCCGATCTCGCCGCCGTCGGCTGTCACCGCCGCGTTGTTGGACATGTTCTGCGGCTTGAACGGCCGGACGCGGAGTCCGCGCCGGTGGAAATGGCGGCAGAGCCCTGCCACGATCAGCGATTTGCCGACGTCCGAGCCCGTTCCCGCGAGCATGAGCGCACGCGCCGCCATGGCATCATGAACCCTTGAGGGGCAGCGCAAGCCCCGCCGCCATGAGCACGACGCGGTCGGCACGCTCGGCGACGGCGGCGTTAAGGCGCCCCTGCGCGTCGCGGAAGGCGCGCGCGAGCGCATTCTCCGGCACGATGCCGAGGCCGACCTCGTTAGACACAGCGACGACGGGCACGCGCGCCTGCCCGAGCGCGTCGAGCAGCACGTCCTGCTCGCGCGCGACGTCGCCGCCGCCGAGCATGACATTGGTGAGCCACAGCGTCAGGCAGTCGATGAGGACGGCGGACGCGGAGGCGGAGCGCAGCGCGGAGGCGAGATCCCGCGGCGCATCCACGGTGGTCCATCCCTCGCCGCGGCGGGCGCGGTGGTGGGCGATACGCTCGGCCATCTCGTCGTCGAGGGCTTCGGCCGTCGCCACGTAGAGCCAGGGCGCGGGCAGGCCCGTCACGAGCCGTTCGGCGTACCGGCTCTTGCCCGAGCGCGCGCCGCCGAGAACCAGCGTGAGACGGGGAAGCGGGGAAACCATGCTGCGAGATCCCTAGGCTTACGACGAGGCCCTGTTTGACAGTCCGCGCCGCCAAAGGCTACCTCCAATCGCGAACAAGGCCAGCGCGGCCCCGATCGACGTCCCGCAAGCGGTCCCCATCCGTCCCATGGATTTCCCGTCTGATATCTTTCCGGAATTTCCGGCCATGGCGCCCGGCGAGGTCTGGCTCGTCGGCGCGGGGCCGGGCGACCCGCGCCTGCTGACGGTGATGGCGATCCACGCCTTGCGCTCCGCCGATACCATCGTCCACGACGCCCTGGTCGACCGCCGCATCCTGCGGCTGGCGCAGCCGGAGGCGGAAATCCATTTCGCGGGCAAGCGCGGCGGGCGCCCGTCGCCGCATCAGCGCGACATCAACGAGCTGGTGATCGCCGAAGCGAAGAAGGGGCGGCGCGTGCTGCGCCTCAAGGGCGGCGATCCGTTCGTGTTCGGGCGCGGCGGCGAGGAGGCGGGCGCGCTCGTGAGCGCGGGCGTGCCCTATCGCATCGTGCCCGGCATCACGGCGGGCCTCGCGGCGCCGGCGCTGGCCGGCATTCCCGCGACCACGCGCGAGACCAATCACGCCGTCATCCTGGCCGCTGGGCATCGGGCCGACGACGCGACCGCCGCGCGCGCCTGGGAGGCACTGGCGGCCACCGGCCAGCCGATCGTGCTCTACATGGCGCTCGCGCAGTTGTCGGAGATCGTGGCCGCCTGCCTCCGCGGCGGGCTCGCGCCCGACACGCCCGCCGCCGTGATCTCGCACGCAACGAGCGACGAGGAGCGCATTCTGGAGACGTGCCTCGGCGATCTGGTGCGCGACGTGGAGGCCCACGGCATCACGTCGCCCGCCGTCATCGTCATCGGCCGCAACGCCGCCCTGCGCGCGACCCTCGCGCCCGGCATGGTGAAGCCATGAGCGGGGGCGGGGACGCCACGCCTCCTGAGTTCTCCGAGCGCTTCGCGGCGGAGTTCCGCGACCTCGTCCTCTGGCGCCGCGATGTGCGCCGCTTCCGCCCCGATCCCCTCGAAGACGGGTGCCTCGAACGCCTGATCGCGCTGGCCTGCCGCGCGCCCTCGGTCGGCAACTGCCAGCCGTGGCGCTTCGTGCGCGTCGAGACGGAGGATCGGCGCGCGGCGGTGCGGGCGTCGTTCCGGCGCGCCAACCAGCGCGCGCTCGACGGCTATGACGGAGAGGCGAAAGCGCTTTATGCGCGCCTGAAGCTCGAAGGCCTGGACAAGGCGCCGGTGCAGCTCGCGGTGTTCGCGGACGAGACCACCGGCCGCGGCGCCGGGCTCGGCCGCCAGACGATGCCGGAAGCACTGCGGTATTCCGTCGTCGGCGCGGTCCATACGCTGTGGCTCGCGGCGCGTGCCGAGGGCATCGGCCTCGGCTGGATCTCGATTCTCGAGCCGCACGTCGTCGTGGAGGCACTCGACGTCCCGGCCGACTGGACGCTGGTGGCCTATCTCTGCCTCGGCCGGCCCGTCGAGGAGCACCTGGATCCGGAGCTCGAGCGCGCCGGCTGGCAGGAGCGGGCGGATCTGAGCGAGCTGCTGTTCGTCAGGTGACGCGCCCTTGCCCGAAGCGGCGGGCGGCGCTACATCAGGACCGGATACGGAACGAGCGAGGGACGCCGTGACGGCACGCATCTACAAGCCGGCCAAGACCGCAATGCAGTCGGGAACCGCCCGCACCAAGGAGTGGGTGGTGGAGCACGAGCAGACCGTGCCGCGCGAGATCGACCCTCTGATGGGCTGGACCAGCTCGTCCGACACCCGCACGCAGGTCCGCCTCGAGTTCGACACCAAGGAAGAGGCCATCGCCTACGCCGAGCGCAACGGTCTCGCCTATCGCCTGGAAGAGCCGAATCCCCGCGGCCTGGTGCGCAAGTCCTACGCCGACAACTTCAAGTTCGGCCGCATCGGCGCCTGGACGCACTGAGCCTCCCTGAGACGCTGACGTTGGTTTTCGGATCCGCGTCGCGGACTGACGTCATCCCGGCGTCATGGCGAAGCCCTGCGGGCCATGGCCTCGCCATGACGGGGAGGGTGAAGAGAAAGCGCACATCCGCAGCCTTGGAAGAACCGCGAGCCTCGTTGGAACGCTAGCCTAGCCGAGACGCTAGCCCGCCGCGCGCTGCGCCTCCGGCGCGAGAAGCCGCGCCGCGCAGAACTCCGAGACGAACGTGCGCGCGTCGGCCTTCGACGCATCGAGGCACAGGTGCCCCGCGTCCTTGATCGTCTTCATGGCGACGTTCGGGTTCGCGAAGGCGGCGATGATCGTGCGGTCCACATCGTCGATCAGGCAGGGAATGCCGGGCAGCGACCGCACCGGAAAGAGCGGCAGGTCGCCGGTCAGGATGAGCGCCGGGACTTTGACGCGCGCCACGAGCGGATAGTAGAGCCGGTCCGTCATCACGCCGTCGAGCGTGAAGCCGAACGCGTTGCGGAAGAACGTCATCAGGTAGTCGCCGATGGGACGCGTCTTCGCGCGATGCAGGAAGTTGCTGTAGATCGGCCACTGCTTGGCGGTCGACATCGGCGGATCGGCGGCGATGACGCCCTTGACGCACGGCAGGCTGCCATCGGCGACGCCGAGGCCGACGAGCCCGCCGACCGATTCCCCGACGATCACGAACGCCCGGTGCGCGAGATGCCGCCGGATGAACTCGCGGAAGCGCAGGATGAACGCTGGGATCGAGGGTTCGCCGTCCGCGGGCGAATACCCGTGCCCCGGCAGATCCACGAACAGCACGTCGAACCGCTCGGCGAGCAGCGGATGCCAGGCCCGCGTGGTCTCGGAATTGCGCAACGCGCCGTGCAGGACGACGACGAGCGGGCGCGTCGAAGACCGCGGATCGTGGTCCATGAGGAAGGAGAGGGCGCCGTGCGACGTCCATCCCGTTCCGGGCTCGAGGGTCGAATCGCTCATGGGACCGAGCGTAGAGGGCGCGCTGCGCGCACCCAAGCGGAACGAGCCGGCGCGCCGCGGATTTCATCCCGCGTCGCAGGGAGACCGGCGTAAGCCCCCCGGTGAACGATTTTCGCGTCGGCGCGTTCCACAGCGGTTGGCCGCGGCACGGAACGGCTCAGCGTCCGCGTGGCAGGAGGAGCGAGAATGCGGGTGGATCATCTGGCGTTGGCGCTCGGAAGCGCGATCGCCGTGGCGGCGTGCGCGGTCGGCTGGTCCGTCTCCGCCGGGCAGCCCGTCCCGACGCGAGCGCTGAAACCGGCGTCCAGCTTCGCGGCGATCGAGAGCAACGACGCGCGCGCGGTCGCGCTCTTCACCGAAGCCGGCCGCGTGATCCAGCATCCCCGCTGCATCAATTGTCATCCGCGCGGCGATCGTCCCGCCCAGGGCGAGGACAGCCATCCCCATCAGCCCATGGTGACGCGCGGCCCCGATGGCATGGGCGCCATCGGCATGCGCTGCACGACGTGTCACGGTCCGGCGAATTTCGATCCGGGCGAAGTCCCGGGGCACCCGCAATGGCACGTCGCCCCCATCGAGATGGCCTGGCAGGGCAAGTCGCTCGGTGAGATCTGCGAGCAGATCAAGGACCCGCAGCGCAACGGCGGCAAGTCCATGGCGGAGCTGGTGCATCACATGGCCGAGGACTCGCTCGTCGGCTGGGGCTGGACACCGGGCAAAGGCCGCGAGCCGGCGCCGGGCACGCAGAAGGAGTTCGGCGCGTTGATCAAAGCCTGGGCCGATGCCGGCGCCGCCTGTCCGAAATCGTAGGCCGCGCGTCGTTCAAAGCTGGGTGAATCTTGGGGGGACCGAACCCGGACCAGCAGCGGAGGCAAGAAAACAGTGGCGATCCCGGCAGGATTCGAACCTGCGACCCCCTGCTTAGAAGGCAGGTGCTCTATCCGACTGAGCTACGGGACCCGGCCAGCGCACCCTGAATAACAGAGCACGCGGCTGTGGCAAGCGCCGCTCGGGTCTCGATGGAAGGGGTGAGGGGAAAGACTTTAGGAACGTTAAACGGGTTTCGACCGCTTGCGCTGCGTGCCGGCCTCGACCTGCGTCTGCTCGCCGTGAATGGCCTTGAGGGCGGCCGCCATATAGGTGCGCGCCCGTTCGAGGTTCTCGTTCGCATCGGCCCGCCGCAGCAGCACGGCATTCTGAAGCGACCGGCGCAACTCGTTCTCGAGCTGCCACAGCGACTTCAGCGCGGGCGGCATGTTTTTCAGAAAATCATTTGCCATCACGCTCGCTTTCCTATGCGAACATAACGGCATAGCAGCCATCGAGTTCCCGAGCCCCTGCAACTCAGGGCGTTTCGGACGAGCCGGCGCGGCAGCCCGTTTCGCCGGGCACGGAGCCGCTTTGCGGCACGAGACGCTTCAGCGTGCACTGCTCGACGAGCAGCACGCGCAGCATGCTTTCGCGCTCTTTCCACTCCGCCTTGCCGGCGAGGTTCTCGAGCTCCATCGGATCCTGGGTGACATTGTACATTTCGTACTCGGCCGGCAGCGGCTGGGTCTTGACGCGCTCTTCGTAGATGCGCCGCGACTTGCCGGCCTCGTCCCCCTCGCGGCCCTTGGGAACGTTGACGACGTCGCGCACGCCGTCCGCGCCGGGTGTGCCGGGGGCGCTCCAATAGCGCGGATGATCGAAGTAGCGCGAATACTTCCAGACGTCGCCGTCGAGCGTCGCGATCACCGTCTCCACATGGTTGGGCTGCGCGACGGAATCGTACGTGATGCCGATGAAGTTCTTCTGGTCGAGCCCCCGGCTCGGGTCGTCGTCGCTCATGAAGTAGATCGGCTCGGCGAGTTTCTCGGGCGGGCTCTCGCCGGTGATGAGGGGCGCGAGGTTGCGGCCCACGAGCGGCATGGCATCGGTGAAGCCGCCCGCGATCGCCTTGCGCGCCGCCTCGGCATCGACGCCCGCGAGGCCGAGCAGCGTCGGCACGATGTCGATGTGGCTGGTCGGGATGGACACCTTGCGCGGCTCCGCAGGACCGCCCGGCAGGGCGACGACGAGCGGCACGCGCAGCGCCTCCTCGTAGGCCATGTACCACTTCTGATGCAGGCCGCCGTGCGCGCCGAGGATGTCGCCGTGGTCGGAGGTGAACACGATGATGGTGTTGTCGCGGAAGCGCGTGGCGTCGAGCGCCGCCACCACCTCGCCGAGATGGCGGTCCACGTCCGCGTGCAGGCGATAGTAGAACCGGTAGTACTCGCGGGTCGCGAAGCTCGGCTGCATGAACTGGCTGTAAGCGTCGCGATAGGACTTCTGGCACGACGGCTTGTCGTCGAGCTTTTCGAGGCGCGTGCGGCCGAACAGGCTGCGGTCGAACGGCTCCGACGGCACGGTGTCCGGCACGCTGAAGTCGTATTGCGCCTGCCGGTTGGCGGCGAGGTTCGCGAAGAAGCCCCACAGCGCGATGTCGTGCGGGTTCGTGAACGAGGCCATCAGGAACCACGGAGACGCATCGTCGGATGCGTCCAGCTCTTGCAGTTGCCGCACGACCTGGGCGGCGATGGCGGGATCGCGCCCCTGCTTGCCGGCCGCCGCGGACGAGCCCGAGCGCAGCGGATCCGATCCATGCGGCTCGGGGCCGACCCAGCCCGAGAAACCGTACGGGTCGAGCACGTCGGCGGTGAGGTAGACGTTCTCCTTGGCCGGGTCCGTCACGCCGTTGGCGTCGTAGCTCGTGACGACCTTGCTCGTGCCGGGCACGCGCAGGTCCGCCTCGTGCGCGTGCCACTTCCCTTTCCAGAAGGTGCGGTAGCCGCCATGCCGCAGATAGTGGCCCAGCGTCGGAACCGACCCCGGCAGCAGCCAGTGCATGTCGGGATCCTCGGCGGCCTTGGCCGCTCCGTCCGTATTCGCCACGCCGTGCAGCGACGGATAGTGACCGGTGTACAGAGACGTCCGGCTCGGAACGCAGGCCACCGACGCCACGTAATGGCGCTCGAACGTGATGCCGCGCTGGGCGAGCGCGCCTTGGGCGGGCATGTGCGTCGCCCGGAACTGGGCCAGCGCCTCGCTCTCGTACACCGTCGGATAGCGTTGCTCGTCGACGAGCAGGAACAGGATGTTGGGCTTGGTGGAGGGGGCCTTGCCGGCGGCGTCGCCCGCGGCGACCTTCTGCGCGTCGAGACCGGCTGCCGACGCCGCTCCGGCGAGACCGAGCTTGAGCGCGGTTCGCCGTGTCAACGTACCCGTGTCAGCCATCCGTAAACCCCCGCCCGAGACCGCGCCGGCCTCGGACCGGCTTTCGGCCGAGTATTGCGGGCGGATCCGGGGCAAGGCAATAGGGAACGCTGCGTAGGATCAGGAAGGCCGCGGCGCGTGGCAGGACGGATCGGCCGGAGAGGACATGGGGCCGCCCGCGGCGTCCGCGATCTCGATTTCGACGGTCGCGTGCCCGATGCCGAACGTGTCGGCGAGGCGCGCCTTGATGGCGTCGACCGCGGCCCGCGCCGCCTGCGCATCGGCGACGCGCGCTTCGAGCGTGATCAGCGGCCGCTCCTGGCTGAGCGACCAGAGGTGCACGTGGTGCACGCCGACGACGCCGGGAACGGTCGCGATGAGATCGTCCGCGATGACGCGGGGATCGAGCCCGGCCGGCGTGCCTTCGAGCAGGATGTGCGCGCTCTCCCGCACGACGCGCCAGGCCGATGCCAGGATCAGCAGCGAGACGAGCACGGAGAGCAGCGGGTCGACGATCGTCCAGCCCGTGAGCAGGATGACGACGGCCGCCACGATCGCGCCCGCCGAGCCGAGCAGGTCGCCGATCACATGCAGAATAGCGGCGCGCATGTTGAGGTTGTCGTGGTCGCCGCCGTGCAGCGTCCACAGCACGGCTCCGTTGACGGCCAATCCGGCCACCGCCACCCAGAGCATCACGCCGCCGAGGATCGGGGAGGGCGCCGAGATGCGGTGCACGGCCTCGTAGACGATCCAGCCCGCCACGAGAAACAGCAGCAGTCCGTTCGAGTACGCAATGAGGACGCCGAAGCGGTCGTATCCATAGGACCGCGCCCAGTCGGCGGGGCGGCGCGACAGCCGGAGGCCCAGCCAGGCGAGGGCGAGGCCCGCCGCGTCGGTCAGCATGTGGCCGGCGTCGGCAATGAGCGCGAGCGATCCGGAAATCAGCCCGCCCGCGAACTCCGCCACCATGAACGCGACCGTGACGAGCGCGGCCACCGCCAGCCGCCGCTCGCTCGTGCCCGCACCGGGCCCGTGCGAATGGCCGTGACGATGGTCATGACGATGGCCGTGGCCGTGGGCATGGCCATGGGCCGTCTCGGGGCCGTGGGAGTGCGTGTGCGGCGAGGACATCGGTGCGCTCATAAACCATTGGAGCGCGCAGGCGCGCTCACTTGCCGAGATTATACGCCGCCAGCGCCGCAAGGTTCACGAGATCCGCATCCTTGGCGCCGAGCGCGGAGATCTGCACGCTCTTGTCGAGGCCGACGAGCAGAGGCCCGATGACGGTCGCCCCGCCCAGCTCGTGCAGCATCTTGATCGAGATCGAGGCGGCATGGAACGCGGGCATGACGAGGACGTTGGCCGGGCCGGACAGCCGGCAGAACGGATAGAGCTTCATGAGGTCCGGCGACAGCGCGACGTCGGCCGCCATGTCGCCGTCGAACTCGAAATCCACCTGCCGCTCGTCCAGAAGCTCCACGGCGCGCCGCACCGTGTCCGTCCGTTCGCTCTGCGGCTGGCCGAAGTTCGAGTAGGCGAGCATCGCCACGCGCGGCTCGATGCCGAACTTGCGCGCCGCGCTCGCCGCTTCGATGGCGATGTTGGCCAGCTCCTCGGCCGTCGGCATGTCGTGCACGTTGGTGTCCGCGACCAGCACGCCGCGCCCGCGGCAGAGGGCGAGGGTGACGCCGATGGCGTGACGGCCCGGTTGCGGGTCGATGACGCGCCGCACGTCCTGGAACGCGTTGGCCCAGTTGCGCGTGACGCCCGTGACCATGCCGTCCGCATAGCCGTGCGCCACCATCAGCGCGGCGAACACGTTGCGCTCGTTGCGCACCATGCGGTTGCAGTCGCGGCGCAGGAAGCCGCGGCGCTGCAGGCGCGCATAGAGGAAATCGGTGAACTCCTCGGTGACGGCCGAGCGGCGCGTGTCGACGATCTCGAACTCGGGACGCAGACGGATGCCCGCCTCCTGGAAGCGCTCGCGGACGATGGCCTCCTGGCCGATGAGGATCGGCGTGCCGAACCCTTGCGCGAAGTAGGAGTTGGCGGCGCGGATGACGGCCAGCTCCTCGCCGTCCGCGAAGACGACGCGCTTCGGCTCGGCGCGGACGCGCTCGAAGATCGAATGCAGCCAGTCCGAGACGGGATCGAGGCGGCCCTTGAGGCGCGAGACGTAGCCGTCCATGTCGACGATCGGACGGCGCGCGACGCCGGACTCCATGGCGGCGAGCGCCACCGCCGGCGGGATGCGGCTGATGAGGCGCGGATCGAAGGGCGCGGGAATGATGTATTCCGGTCCGAACGTGAGGCGGCGGCCGAGGAACGCGGTCGTGACCGCGTCCGGCACCTCCTCGCGCGCGAGCGCGGCCAGCGCGCGGGCGGCCGCGATCTTCATGGCGTCGTTGATCGTGCGCGCCTGCACGTCGAGCGCGCCGCGGAAGATGAACGGAAAGCCGAGGACGTTGTTGACCTGGTTCGGATAGTCGGAGCGGCCCGTCGCCACGATGGCGTCGTCGCGCACGGTGGCCACCTCCTCGGGCGTGATCTCGGGATCGGGATTGGCCATCGCGAAGATGATCGGCTTGGCGGCCATGGAGGCGACCATCTCGGCCGTCACCGCGCCTTTGGCCGAGAGGCCGAAGAACGCGTCGGCCCCGTCGAGCGCCTCAGCCAGCGTGCGCGCCTTGGTGCGCGAGGCGTACGTCGACTTCCACTGGTTCATGCCCTCCTTGCGGCCCTGGTAGATGACGCCTTTGGTGTCGCAGAGGATGACGTTCTTTTTCGGCATGCCGAGCGCGCACATGAGCTCGATGCACGCGATGCCGGCCGCGCCCGCCCCGTTCACGACGAGGCGGAAGTCGTCGATGTCGCGTCCCGTCAGCTCGAGCGCGTTGATGAGGCCGGCCGCCGCGATGATCGCCGTGCCGTGCTGGTCGTCGTGGAAGACGGGGATATCGAGCAGCTCCTTGAGCCGCTCCTCGATGATGAAGCAGTCCGGCGCCTTGATGTCCTCGAGGTTGATGCCGCCGAACGTCGGCCCCAGGTAGCGCACGCAGTTGACGAACTGGTCCACGTCCTCGGTGTCGACGAGCAGGTCCATGGCGTCGATGTCGGCGAAGCGCTTGAAGAGCGCGCCCTTGCCCTCCATCACGGGCTTCGAGGCGAGCGCGCCGAGATTGCCGAGGCCCAGGATCGCCGTGCCGTTGGAGACCACGGCCACGAGGTTGCCCTTGTTCGTGTAGTCGTAGGCGAGCGCCGGGTTTTCCGCGATCTCCTCGACCGGCACCGCCACGCCCGGCGAATAGGCGAGCGCCAGATCGCGCTGCGTGACCAGCGGCTTGGTGGGCGTGATCTCGAGCTTGCCCGGCTTGCCCTGGCTGTGGAACTGCAACGCCTCTTGGGCGGTGATGCGCGTGCGCGGAAGCTTGTTGGTCATGGGATCAGCGGGGGCGAGGGGTGAAGGCGCGGAGGGCCGACGGTTGCGGCCTTCCGGACCGGGGCAAGGACCCTACGGGGCGCGGCAGGGGGCGACAACCCTTCGGTCCTGCGACTTTGGGCCCACCCCGCCCGCGCAGGGCGCGACCTATTCGACGATCTCGACGGTGAACGTGCGCTGGGTGACGGAGCCGCCGAGTTCGGCTTCCACCGAGAAGGTGTCCGAGCCGGTCTGCCCCGGCCGGGCGGTGTAATAGATGCCGGTGCCCGCGACGCGGCTGCCGATGCAGGTGCCGCTGGCGCTCGTGGTGACGGTCGTTTCCTGGCCCGGCTCGAAGGAGACGTCGCCCTTCTGCGGCGGCTGCGTGACGGCGAGGTTGGGCGCGGCAAGGCTTTCGCATTTCTCGCCAAATCCGGCCATGACGAACACGCGCGAGCGCCGTCCGGCGACCACGGGATTGTGGCGGACGCCGTCCCCCGCCGCCGCCTCGGGCTTGGCGTCGGGGTCCGACGATGAGCAACCCGCGAGCGTCATGAGGCAGGCGAGCCCTGCCGCCAGCAACGCAACCGTCCTCGTCACGTGAGACCCCCTAGAAAAGCACACCCCCGTGTGCCCCGCCATTCTGGCACGATCGCGGCGCCCGATCACGGGGGAGCAGGCCCCCTGTGGACACCGTTGTGGAGAGAGGACACGGGCCGTCGGTCAGGCGTCGGAAGGTCTCGCCGCGCTGAGCCCGCAAAAAAGCAGCGGACCGGCTGGGCCGGCCCGCTGCCAGGATCGTCCGCGCGGGGGTGGCGCGGGAGTTAGTGCGAGAGGTAGAGCGGCGAGATCTTGCGGGCGATGTCGCGGAACGCCTGCTTGAGCTCGGTGCCGTTGTCGGCGGTGTAGTTGGTCGAGGTCGAGCTGGCGCAGTGCTTCAGCGTGTTGATCGCCGTCTGGTTGCCGCCGAGCGCGAAGCCGACCGTGTAGATCTTGATGCCCTTCTGCTTCATGGCCGTGCAGAGAGCCTTGGCCTGATCCGTCGAGTTGCCGTTGGCGGCCGAGCCTGCGCCGGAGCTGCCGGTGCTGATACCCTTGGAATCGTACTGCAGGTTATACTCGCCGTCCGTCATGAGGATCGCGATCTTCTCGGCGTTCGGACCGTAGGCCGCGGCCTTGTTCGCGTCGGACGACCAGAGCGCGTTCCAGTTGGGCGAGAGCGTGTACCAGGCCCAGGCGGTGCCGAGCTGACCGGCCGTCATTCCCGACGCTCCGAGCTTGCCGATGCGCGTGTTAAGAAGCGTCTTGTTGCTGGTGAGCGGCACGAGCTCTTCATCCGAGGACAGCGCGCAGGAGCCGTTGGTTTTGTACATCGTCATGACGTACTTGCCCGAGCCGGGTGCGGCTTCCGTGTACTTCTCGGTGCCCGCGCGCTCGACGACGCAGTCCGTTCTGTAATAGGTCGCGTTGTAGGTGTTGCGGCCGGACGTATACGTGACGGTCTGCGACGAGGCCGGCGAGCCGCGTGCGGCCGCATTGGCCGTCGACGGCAGGCGCACGCCTTCGGAGAACGGCACGAGCGCGACGCGCACCTTGCGGGCGTAGGCGCCTTCCGAGATGACGATGTTCACGAGATCCTTGGCCGCGGCGCGCAGGTCGACGATCTTGCTGCCGGCCATCGAGCCGGTGACGTCGAGCATCATCGAGATTTCGACTTCGATCTTGGAGTTGCCGCCACCTCCGCCCTGGCCGCCGCCGGAGAGCTCCGCCTGCGAGTAGCTGGCCTCCGACTTGTCGAGCAGTGGCAGTTTCGGAATGTGCGCAAAGTTCAGGAAAACCGTCTGGATGTAGGCATTTCCCGTCGCAACGAACGACGTGTAGTTGTTCGTGGCGGTGAACGCCACGGTGTCCTCGAGGACAGGCGCGCGGCTCTTCGTGTTCTCCTGATAGTACCGGTTCGCGGCAGCCTGGGCCTCCGCGAGGGCGGCGGCCGGGTTCTCGGCGGCCTGGATGATGCTGCCGCCGGCGAGCACCGCTGCGTCCATCGCCTGGATGGTCTGGTGACGCGCGTGCGCCCACCGGCCGATGTCGACCGCGGCCCCGACGAAGAGGCAGAGGATCACGAGCAGAAACGCAAAGATGATGGTGACCGCGCCGGAGGCGTCCTTGGCGAAACGATTTGCGGCGGTCTTATAGGCCCCACGCAACTGGGACAGACGCATGAACATGACAATGCTCCTCGAACCGAAGTTCGCACTGTCGAGCCGGAACATCTTAGAACAGGTTAATTCCGCTATCGGATGGACGTCGGAAGATTATCTTGTTTGTCATTTAGTTAAGTCCGCTTGAATCGGACCGCAAAAATCCGACCGATGCGCCGGCCGCGAGCGGCCGCGGGGCGAAAAATACGGCGATCAAAAAATTTTCGTGAGGGGCGGCTCGGCGGTGTGCAGGCCGTGGCATTGGGCTATAGTACAAGGTACGGCTGCGACGGCACACCATGATCGACAAACTCGAATTGCTCCTGGCCCTTGCGCGCGAACGCCATTTCGGGCGCGCGGCCGACACCATGGGCGTGACGCAGCCCACGCTGTCCTCGGCGCTGAAAAGCCTTGAAGATCAATTCGGTGTCCTGATCGTCGAGCGCGGCTCGCGGTTTCATTGCTTCACGCCGGAGGGCGAGCGCATCCTCGACTGGGCACGCCGCATCGTCGGCGACGCCCGCGCCATGCGCCAGGAGATCGAGGCGCTGAAAAAGGGCCTCTCCGGCCATTTGAAGCTGGCCGTCATTCCCACCTCGCTGCCGTTCCTGACGGAGCTCACGATCCCGATCTGCCGGCGCTATCCCGACATCCGGCTGACGGTTTTGTCGATGACCTCGGACGCCATCCTCGCCCGGCTCGAAAATCTCGAGGTCGACATCGGCATCTCCTACGTCGACACGGAGCCGCCGCCGCGGTTCGAGACGGTCCGCATCTATGACGAGCATTATGTGCTGCTGGTCGCGCCCGAAAGCCCGCTCGCCAAGCGCGAGCAGGTCACCTGGGCCGAAGCGGGCGAATTGCCGCTCTGCCTCTTGACCCCCGACATGCAGAACCGCCGCCTGATCGACCGGCACCTGGAGGAGGCGGGCGCGCAGCAAACGCCGACGCTCGAAAGCAATTCCATGCTGGTGCTTTACGCCCATGTGCGCTCGGGCGCCTGGGCCAGCATCCTGCCCTCGCGGCTCGCGGAAACGCTGGACCGCCCGAGCCGGCTCAAAACGATCACTCTCGTGAAGCCCACCGTGACGCACAAGATCGGCGTGGTGGTGACGAGGCGGGAGCCCCATTCACCCCTCGTCGCAGCGTTCATCGCGCATGCAAAGCGCGTCGGCGGGCACGTTCGCCCGCAGGCGGTCCGTCCGGTCGCATGATGAAGATTGTGGATCTAGATCAAGAGGATATGACGATAGACACTTTCTATTGTTGCACGAAACAGAACTATTGATCTTTTGGGCAGGAATGGCGATCTAAGTTTGAATAACTATAAAGAGCTGGGAGGGCCCCCATGAGCCGTTTTGAGCCATGGAGCGAGGAGCGCACGATCGAGATCGTTGCAGAGCACGCGGGTTTGGAAGGCCCGTTGATGCCCATTCTGCACGCATTGCAGCACGCCTTCGGCCATGTGCCGCAGGAGGCGGTTCCTGTTCTTGCTCAGGAGCTTAACCTGTCGCGCGCCGAGGTGCATGGCGTGGTCACGTTCTACCACGACTTCCGCCCCGAGCTGCCCGGCAAGCACGTCCTGAAGTTGTGCCGCGCCGAGGCCTGCCAGTCCATGGGCTGCGAAAGTCTCGTTGCGCGGGCCGAATCGAAGCTCGGCGTCGAATGCGGCAGCACGAGCGCCGACGGCCGCGTGACCCTCGAAGCCGTCTATTGCCTCGGCCTGTGCGCGACGGCACCCTCGGCCATGATCGACGGCCGCATCGTCGGGCGCCTCGACGAAAAGCGGCTCGACGCCCTTCTGAAAGAGGCCCAGGCATGAGCGTGCGCATCTACATCCCTCGTGACGCCGCCGCCGTGGCCTGCGGAGCCGACGAGGTCGCCGGCCAGATCGCCGCTGCGGCCCGGAAGGCCGGCGCCGCCGTCGAGATCGTCCGCAACGGCTCGCGCGGCATGCTCTGGCTGGAGCCGCTGGTCGAGGTCGAGCAGGACGGCAAGCGGTATGGCTTCGGTCCCGTAGCCCCGGAAGACGTGGCGGGTCTGGTGAAAGAGGGCCTGCTGAGCGGCAAGGCCGCCGCGATCAAGAACGACCAGGCGATCGGCGTGGTCGACGAGCACCCCTACATGACGCGCCAGACGCGCCTGACGTTCGCGCGCTGCGGCATCACCGATCCGGTGTCCCTCGAGGATTACCGCGCGCACGACGGCTACAAGGGCCTGGCCCGCGCCCTCGCCATGAAGCCGATAGAGATTGTCGATGAAGTCGCCAAGTCGGGCCTGCGCGGCCGCGGCGGCGCCGGCTTCCCCACCGGCATCAAGTGGAAGACGGTCCACGACACCCCGATGGGCCAGCAGAAATACATCGTCTGCAACGCCGACGAGGGCGATAGCGGCACCTTCGCCGACCGCATGATCATGGAAGGCGATCCCTTCCTGCTGGTCGAGGGCATGACGATCGCGGGCGTCGCGGTCGGCGCCACGCGCGGCTACATCTACCTGCGCTCGGAATACCCGCACGCGGCCGTGGCGCTGAACGCGGCCATCGCGGCGGCCAAGAAGGCCGGCTTCCTGGGTCCCAAAATCTGCGGCACCGATCACGCCTTCGAGCTCGAGGTCCGCATCGGCGCCGGCGCCTACGTCTGCGGCGAGGAGACCTCGCTGCTGGAGAGCCTGGAAGGCAAGCGCGGCCTCGTGCGCGCCAAGCCCCCGCTGCCGGCCCACAAGGGCCTCTTCGGCCAGCCTACCGTCATCAACAACGTGCTCTCGCTCTGCGCGGTGCCGTATATTCTCTCAGAAGGCGCAAAAGCTTACGCCGACTACGGCATGGGCCGCTCGCGCGGCACGATGCCGATCCAACTCGCCGGCAACCTGAAGCACGGCGGCCTGTTCGAGACGGCCTTCGGCATCACCCTGGGTGAATTGGTGGACGACATCGGCGGCGGCACCATCTCGGGTCGCCCGGTCAAGGCCGTCCAGGTCGGCGGCCCGCTCGGCGCCTATTTCCCCCGCGGCTACTTCGATACGCCGTTCGATTACGAGGCCTTCGCGGCGCGGGACGGCCTCATCGGCCACGCCGGCGTGGTCGTGTTCGACGATACGGCCGACATGGCCAAGATGGCGCGCTTCGCCTTCGAGTTCTGCTCGGTCGAGAGCTGCGGCAAGTGCACGCCCTGCCGGATCGGCTCGACCCGCGGCCGCGAGACCATGGACAAGGTCATGGCCGGCGAGAACCGCGAGCAGAATCTCGTGGTGATCGAGGATCTTTGCAATACGATGAAGTTCGGCTCGCTTTGCGCTTTGGGTGGGTTCACCCCATATCCCGTTATGAGCGCGTTGACGCATTTCCCTGAAGATTTTGGCCGGCCGGCGCGGAAGCTGGCCGAGGCAGCGGAGTAGGACCATGGCCCTAATCAAAGAAACCGACTACGGGACCCCGGCTTCCAAATCCGAGAAGCTGGTGACACTGAGCATCGACGGCGTCGAGGTGACCGTGCCGGAAGGCACGTCCATCATGCGCGCCGCGATGGACATGGGCACCACGATCCCCAAGCTCTGCGCCACCGACATGCTGGAGAGCTTCGGCTCGTGCCGGCTCTGCCTCGTCGAGATCGAGGGCCGCAACGGCACGCCCGCGTCGTGCACGACGCCGGTCGCCCCCGGCATCTCCGTCAAGACGCAGACGCCGCGCCTCGCCGCCATCCGCAAGGGCGTGATGGAGCTCTACATCTCCGACCACCCGCTCGACTGCCTGACCTGCGCGGCCAACGGCGACTGCGAGCTGCAGGACATGGCCGGCGCCGTGGGCCTGCGCGACGTGCGCTATGGCTATGACGGCGCGAACCACGTGTTCGCCAAGAGCCGCACGGACGGCGCCGCCAATGATCTCTGGCTCTCGAAGGACGAGACCAACCCCTATTTCAGCTACGACCCCTCGAAGTGCATCGTCTGCAACCGCTGCGTCCGTGCTTGCGAGGAAGTGCAGGGCACGTTCGCACTGACGATCTCGGGCCGCGGCTTCGACAGCCGCGTGTCGCCCGGCATGAACGAGGACTTCCTTGAGAGCGAGTGCGTCTCCTGCGGCGCCTGCGTGCAGGCCTGCCCGACGGCGACGCTGACGGAGAAGGCCGTCATCGAGATCGGCCAGCCCGAGCATTCCGAGATCACGACCTGCGCCTACTGCGGCGTCGGCTGCGCCTTCAAGGCCGAGATGCGCGGCGAGGAAGTCGTGCGCATGGTGCCCTGGAAGGACGGCAAGGCCAACCGCGGCCACTCCTGCGTCAAGGGCCGCTTCGCTTACGGCTATGCCACGCATCAGGACCGCATCCTGAAGCCGATGGTGCGCGACAAGATCACCGATCCCTGGAAGGAAGTGTCGTGGGAAGAGGCGATCGATCGCGTCGCCTCCGAGTTCCGCCGCATCCAGGACACGTACGGCCGCACGGCCGTCGGCGGCATCACCTCGTCGCGCTGCACCAACGAGGAAGCCTATCTCGTCCAGAAGATCATCCGCGCCGGCTTCGGCGTGAACAACGTCGACACCTGCGCCCGCGTCTGCCACTCGCCGACCGGCTACGGCTTGAAGACGGCGTTCGGCGAAAGCTCGGGCACGCAGGATTTCGACTCGATCGAGAACACGGACGTGATCCTCGTCATCGGCGCCAACCCGCCCGACGCGCATCCCGTGTTCGCGAGCCGCATGAAGAAGCGCATCCGTGAGGGCGCGAAGCTCATCGTCATCGACCCGCGCCGCACGGACCTCGTCAAGTCGGCGCACATCAAGGCGGACTACCATCTGCCGCTGAAGCCCGGCACCAACGTCGCCGTGGTGACCGCGATGGGCCACGTGATCGTGACGGAAGGGCTCGTCGACGAGGAGTTCGTCCGCGAGCGCTGCGAGATCGAGGACTTCGCCGAGTGGAAGGCGTTCGTCGCCGAGGAGCGCAATTCTCCCGAGGCGATGGAGAAGTACACCGGCGTCAAGGCCGAGCTCGTCCGCGCGGCCGCGCGCCTCTACGCGACGGGCGGCAATGCGTCGATCTACTACGGCCTCGGCGTGACCGAGCACTCGCAGGGCTCCACGACCGTCATGGCGATCGCCAACCTCGCGATGGCCACCGGCAACATGGGCCGCACCGGCGTCGGCGTGAACCCGCTGCGCGGCCAGAACAACGTGCAGGGCTCCTGCGACATGGCCTCGTTCCCGCACGAGCTGACGGGCTACCGCCACGTGTCGGACGCCAACGTGCGCTCGGTGTTCGAGCGCGAGTGGAACTGCACGCTCGATCCCGAGCCCGGCCTGCGCATCAACAACATGCTCGATGCCGCGGTCGAGGGCACGTTCAAGGCCCTCTACATCCAGGGCGAGGACATCCTTCAGTCCGATCCGAACACGCACCACGTGGCGGCCGGCCTCGAGCACATGGAATGCGTCGTCGTGCAGGATCTCTTCCTGAACGAGACAGCGCGCTATGCGCACGTGTTCCTGCCGGGCTGCACCTTCCTCGAGAAGGACGGCACGTTCACGAACGCCGAGCGGCGCATCCAGATGGTCACCAAGGTGATGCGTCCGAAGAACGGCTACGGCGACTGGGAGATCACCCAGCTCATCGCCAAGAAGCTCGGCCTGAACTGGAACTACACCGATCCGAGCGAGATCATGGACGAGATCGCGCGCCTGACGCCGTCCTTCACCGGCGTCTCGTACGAGAAGATCCGCCGCATGGGCTCGGTCCAGTGGCCGTGCAACGAGGAGCACCCCGAGGGCACGCCGATCATGCACGTGGGCGAGTTCGACCGCGGCAAGGGCAAGTTCATGATGACGGAGTACATCCCGACGGATGAACGGACCGGCCCGCGCTTCCCGCTGATCCTGACCACGGGCCGCATTCTTTCGCAGTACAACGTCGGCGCTCAGACGCGTCGTACGGATAACGTGGCCTGGCATCCGGAGGACGTGCTCGAGATCAACCCGTTCGATGCCGAGCATCGCGGCATCAAGGACGGCAACTGGGTCATGGTCCGCAGCCGTGCCGGCGAGACGGCGTTGCGCGCGCTCATCACCGACCGCGTGGCGACGGGCGTGGTCTACACCACGTTCCACCATCCGCTCACGCAGGCCAACGTCATCACGACCGACTTCTCGGACTGGGCGACCAACTGCCCCGAGTACAAGGTGACCGCGGTCGAGGTCTCGCCCTCGAACGGCCCGTCGACGTATCAGCAGGAGTACGAGGAGTTCTCGGACCTCACGCGTCGCATCGTGCCGGCGGAAGCTGCGGAGTAGGCGCATGAAGGAGGCCTCAGCGCGCGTTCCCTCGCGCCGGGTCTCCAGGACCGGCGTCGAGGACACCGCTCGCCTCATCCCCGAGGAGGTGCCGGTTGCGCTCGTCTATGACGGCTCGACGCATGCCGTCATGATGGCGACACCGGCCGACCTCGAGGATTTCGCGGCCGGCTTCTCGCTGACGGAAGGTATCGTCGCCGGCGCATCCGAGATCCGCGAGATCGAGATCGTGCCGCACGAGAAGGGCCTCGAGGCGCGCATGTGGCTTACGGCCGAGACCGGCCGCAAGCATGTGGAGCGTCGTCGCCGCATCACGGGGCCGACCGCGTGCGGCCTGTGCGGCGTCGAGAGCCTGGATGCGGCCGTGCCCGCTGCGCCCCGCGTCGGCGCGTCCGCAACGGCGACGGCCGAAGACATCCAGAAGGCGCTCGCCGCGCTGCCACCCGCGCAGACGCTGAACGTCGCGACGCGCGCGGTGCATGCCGCCGCGTTCTGGGACGCGGGCGCCGGCGCCATCGCCTTCGTGCGCGAGGACGTCGGCCGTCACAACGCGCTCGACAAGCTGGTCGGCGCCGTCGCCAAGGCGAGCCTCGATCCCGCCAAGGGCTTCGTGGTTCTGACGAGCCGCGTCTCCGTCGAGATGGTCCAGAAGACGGCCATGCTCGGCGCCGAGATCATCGTTGCCGTATCCGCGCCGACGGCGCTCGCGCTGCGCGTGGCCGAGGAAGCGGGCATCACGCTGATCGCGATCGCGCGTCCCGATGCCTTCGAGATTTTCACCCACCCCGAACGTATCAAGCTAGCCGCCCAGCCTGGCGACGGCGGCCGCCAGGAGAACGAGAAACATGCACTCCACGTCTGATACCCTTGTCCGTATGGCCAACGACATCGCCAACTTCTTCCGCGCCCAGGGCGAGGAGCGCGCGATCTCGGGCATCGCCAATCACGTGCGCCTCTTCTGGGAGCCGCGCATGAAAAAGCAGATCTTCGAGCATATCGACCACGGCGGCGAGGGCCTGAAGCCGCTGACGCTCAAGGCGCTGCAGAAGCTCAAGGCCGACATGCGCGGCAAGTCGACGGCGGCAGAGGCGGAGGAGGCTCTGAAGGAGCTGGCCGACGTCGGCCCCGATTTCGTGGTCGATGACAACGCGACCGCCTCCCTT
The DNA here is from genome assembly GCA_964386545.1 of uncultured Hyphomicrobium sp. Taxonomy (GTDB): domain Bacteria; phylum Pseudomonadota; class Alphaproteobacteria; order Rhizobiales; family Hyphomicrobiaceae; genus Hyphomicrobium_C. The sequence goes on along the minus strand of CAYLSI010000005.1, from coordinate 39,811 downwards.
GCGATTGTGAAGGCTTCGGCCGCAAACGGCGCGGCCTCTCCGGCCGCGGCGACTAAGAAGGGCGGCAAGCGCGGCAAGGCCTGAGCCAACCGGCCTCCGAGCCCGCCGAACCCCTCCGTAATCCGTTCGAATTGACACCCGGCATCCATTCCGCTGCGGTAGGGCGCGAGAAGCCATCACGGAGCTTGGAATGCTTTCGATGTCGTTGCCCTTGCGTGCCGTCTATGCGGCGGCCGCCGGTCTCTGCCTGCTCAGCGCGGCCGGAGCGGCCGAAGCCGCCAAGCGCCACATCGTCGTGACGGCCGTCGAGCCGAAGGGCGGCGCCAACGTCGAAAAGGAGCCGTTTCCGGACACGGCGCTGCCCGAAGGCGGCGGCTACGTGCTGAAGAAGCCGAACGACGAAGGCCGCTGGGAGATCGCGGTGTACGTGTTCGATCCGCGCCAGATCACCGTCGACGAGGGCGACGAGGTGACGCTCGAGTTCGTCGGCATCAACGGCGCCAGCCACCCGATCACCATCGAAGCCTACGGCCAGACGTTCGAGCTGAAGCGCGGTCACATGAACAAGGTGACGTTCGTTGCGGACAAGCCGGGGCGCTACAGCATCGTCTGCGCGACGCACCTGCCGACCATGGTCTCCGAGCTGATCGTCAATCCGAAGAAGTAAGAAGCTCGCCGCACGGCGCTACCCCGCTTGCCGCGTCGTCGCGAACAGCCAGAGCGCGATGGCGGCGAGCAGCACGGCCATGGCCCGGCGCACGCTGCTGCTCCGGCGCTCGTCGAGGAGCCAGCCGCGCGCCCTATCCGCGAGCAGCACGATCGACGTGTGCACCGCCGTTGCGATCGCGACGTAGACGAGCGACAGCGTCACGGCCTGCGAAGCGAGCGGCTGCGTGTCGTCGAGAAACGTCGGCAGCACCGCGACGTAGAACAGCGCGGCCTTCGGGTTCAGGAGATTGGTGACGAGCCCGCGCGCGAAGTAGCGGGCATCCTGCAGGGAGGGATCGGCCTGCTCCGGCGTCCCATCGTCCTCGCCGCGCCACGCCTCCCAGGCGAGATAGAGGAGATAGAGCGTGCCGGCCCACCGGAGCCCTTCGTAGAGCAGCCGCGAGCTCGAGACGGCGGCCGCCAGTCCGAGCGCGGCGGCGAGGCCGACCGCGAGCAGCCCGAGCGCGATGCCGAACGTCGCGGCGAGCCCGGCCCGCCGTCCCCGGTCGGCGCTGAGCACGGCCAGATAGGCCATGTTCGGCCCCGGCGTCAGCTCGATGACGAGGCAGGTCGCCGCGAACCCGAGAAGCGTCGCCGACGTCATGGCGTCCATGTCATGGCAATCAATGTCATGACAACCACGTCATGGCGTCCGCTGCCCCCTCGCACCACCTCGAGCCCTAAAAAATGCGGATGCGGCGCGTCCCGGTCAAGCCGCTGCGGGGCGTTCCTCGCCCGTCGGGGGAGGGCCGAGCTTTTCCAGCTCCTCGTACTCGGCGTCCGTGTAGATGCGCGAGCGCGTCAGGAAGCGGACGCCCTCCGGCGCCTCCAGCGAGAAGCCCGAGCCGCGGCCGGTGACGAGGTCGATGATGAGGTGCGTGTGCTCCCAGTATTCGAACTGCGAGCGGCCCATGTAGAACGGCTGCCCGCCGATCTCGCCCATGAACACGTCCTGCGCGCCGACGCGGAACTCGCCCCGCGGGTAGCACATGGGTGCGCTGCCGTCGCAGCAGCCGCCGGACTGGTGAAACAGCAGCGGCCCGTTCTGCGCCTGCAGCTTCTCGATCATGGCGATCGCCTCGGGTGTCGCCGTTACACGCTCGACCATGCTGGTCCTCCCTGTCGTCGCCGCGATTACGCCGGCACCTTGTCCTCGGACGGTACCACGATTGCGAAGATGTCGGCCAATGCCGCCAGCGCGCCGTTGTGGAGCGTCTCCGCGGGAACGGTGCCGCCGAGCGGGTTCGGCAGCGCCCGCGTCGCCGTCGCGTTGCCGACCACCGTGGTCCGGTAGCCGTGGTTGAAGGCGGCCCGCGCCGTCGAGTTCACACACACGTGGGTCATGAAGCCGGCGAGCACAAGGTCCGTGATGCCGAGACGCTTGAGCTCGGCGTCGAGGTCCGTCCCCTCGAACGAGCTCGGATAGGCCTTGGTGATGACCTTCTCGCCCGCGGCCGGCGCCACGATGTCGGCGATGGAGCCGATGTGGGCCTTCGTGTCGTAGGGCGAGCCGGCGCCGGCGTCGTGCTGGATGTGGATGACGGGCGCGCCCGCGTCGCGCGCGCGTTTGAGAAGCGTCGCGCACTGCTGCAGCGCGGGCTCCACGCCTTCGAGCTGCATGATGCCCTCGCGATAGGTGTTCTGGCAGTCGATGAGGACGAGGGCGGACTTCGCAAGGCTCGCGGGCGTGTCGGGCAGGGCCAGCAGCGAGCGGAGCGTGGGGCGGGCATCAGTCATCGAGAGAGGTCCTTGTGTCGTGAGGAGGTGTGTCGTGAGGAGGTGGCGGCCCGGCCGCCAGGATCGCGTTCGCGTCCCAGATCCGTTTGGCCGGATCGGCCCGCTTGCGCAACGTGAAATGGACGCCGAGCGTGCCTTCGAGCGAGAACCCGGCCGCGACGCCGCGCGCAACATCGACGATCAGCGTGCTGCCGCGCCAGTAGTCGGCTTCGCTCGTCATGAAATAGACGGGCACGCCGTCGAGGTGGCCCGTCAGCACATCGCGCGATCCGAGCATGAGCTCGGCGTGCGCGAGGCAGACCACCGAAACGCCGTAGCTGCCGGAAACGTGCAGGCTGATGGCGCCGTGCTCGGCCTTGAGCCGGACGAGCAGCTCGCGGCCCGCATCCGTGGCGGTGACGTGGGTCATCCCATCGGCGGTGTCTCGCCCGTGAAATGCGAAGCCGGCCTGTGGGAGGCCGCCTTCGCGAAGCGCCGAAGAAAAAAGGCCGGACCTCGGGTCCGGCCTTTCCTCGTGAGGATCTTAGAAGAAGCCGAGCGCCTTCGGGCTGTAGCTCACCAGCATGTTCTTGGTCTGCTGGTAGTGGTCGAGCATCATCTTGTGCGTTTCGCGGCCGATGCCCGACTGCTTGTAGCCACCGAACGCGGCGTGCGCCGGATAGAGGTGGTAGCAGTTGGTCCACACGCGGCCAGCCTGGATGGCGCGGCCGAAGCGATACGCACGCGTGCCGTTGCGCGTCCACACGCCCGAGCCGAGGCCGTACAGCGTGTCGTTGGCGATGGCGAGCGCCTCGTCGTCGTCCTTGAACTTCGTGACCGAGACGACCGGTCCGAAGATCTCTTCCTGGAACACGCGCATCTTGTTGTGGCCGGCGAGGATCGTCGGCTTCACGTAGTAGCCCTCGGCCGCTTCGCCCGAGAGGATGTTGCGCTCGCCGCCCGTGAGCAGCTGGGCGCCTTCGTCCTGGCCGATTTTGACGTAGGCGAGGATCTTCTCCATCTGGTCGTTCGAGGCCTGGGCGCCGATCATGGTCGAGAAATCGAGCGGATGGCCCTGCTTGATGGCCTCGACGCGCTTCACGGCGCGCTCCATGAAGCGATCGTAGATGCTCTCGTGCACGAGCGCGCGCGAGGGGCAGGTGCAGACCTCACCCTGGTTGAGCGCGAACAAGGCGAAGCCTTCGAGCGCCTTGTCGAAGAAGTCGTCGTCGTGATCGGCGACGTCGGCGAAGAAGATGTTCGGGCTCTTGCCGCCGAGCTCGACCGTGCTCGGGATGATGTTCTCCGACGCGTACTGCATGATGAGGCGGCCGGTCGTCGTCTCGCCGGTAAAGGCGATCTTGGCGATGCGCTTGTTCTGGGCGAGCGGCTTGCCCGCCTCGACGCCGAAGCCGTTGACGACGTTGAGCACGCCCGGCGGCAGCAGGTCGCCGATGAGGTCCATCAGCACCATGATGCTCATGGGCGTCTGCTCGGCGGGCTTCAGCACGATGCAGTTGCCGGCGGCAAGCGCCGGAGCCAGCTTCCAGCAGGCCATCAGCAGCGGGAAGTTCCAGGGAATGATCTGGCCGACGACGCCGAGCGGCTCGTGGAAGTGATAGGCGACGGTGTCGTGGTCGATTTCCGAGATCGAGCCTTCCTGGGCGCGCAGGCAGCCTGCGAAGTAGCGGAAATGGTCGAGGGCGAGCGGAATGTCGGCGGCGGTCGTCTCGCGGATCGGCTTGCCGTTGTCGAGCGTCTCGACCATGGCGATCAGCTTGAGGTTGGCCTCCATGCGATCGGCGATCTTGAGCAGGATTTGGGCACGTGCGGCCGGAGCGGTGTTGGCCCACGCGGCGCGGGCCTTGTGCGCGGCGTCGAGCGCGAGCTCGATGTCCTCGGCCGACGAGCGGGCGATGTCGCACAGCGGCTTGCCGGTCACGGGCGTCAAGTTGGTGAAGTACTGGCCCTTGACGGGCGCAACCCATTCGCCGCCGATGAAGTTATCGTACCGGGGACGGATGCGGATCTGCTGAGAAAGCTCGTTTAAAGCCTGTTGAATCATGGGTTTCCTCCTTGGGGGGCCGGCTTGTTCCGAGGGCGCGCTTGGCGGCGCCTGGGTTCTTTTTGTTCGCACTAAAGTGCAGCTTAATTAGTAAGGCGGGGGTGGCGCGTCTATACGCCAAAGGTCCTAGATCCGCCCGCAACTACCGTTTCACCTCTTCGCGGATCTGGCAACCTCCGTTCCCATTATTTGAAATTCGAATAGATCCACGAGCTGTAAAAGTATCCAGGCCCGCGGGATTGACCCGCAGAGCTGCAATAAACTTGGCCAATGATGACAATATCATGGCCTTGAGCGCCGCTGCATACTCGAACATAGGTTGAGGATGAGCGATCCGCCAGGGCAAATCCGTAGCCGATCCTGGGGGGCCCGAACGGGCCTCGCGGGGCATCCTCCCGGGCTTTCCGTCCTGTTTTTTGCCGAGATGTGGGAGCGCTTCTCGTACTACGGGATGCGCGCCCTGCTCGTGCTCTACATGATCACGCCGCTGGCCGGCGGCGGCCTGGGGTTCACGCCCGCCGAAGCGGCCCTCGTCTATGGCAACTATACGATGGCCGTTTACCTCCTGGCGATCCCGGGCGGGGCGGCCGCCGACCAGTGGCTCGGCAACCGCAAGGCGGTGCTCGGCGGCGGCGCCCTCATCGCGGCGGGCCATTTTACGCTCGCGCTGGCCGATCAAGCGGGCCTCGTCGCGGGGCTTGCGCTCATTGCCATCGGCACAGGCTTCTTCAAGCCCGCCGTGAGCGCGCTGGTCGGCAATCTCTATGGGGCGGGAGACACGCGCCGCGACGCGGGGTTCTCGCTTTTCTACATGGGCATCAACGTTGGCGGATTTTTCGCGCCCCTCGTGACGGGCTTTCTGGCCCAGAGCCCCGTCATGAAAGCCTGGCTCGCCGCGCGCGGGTTCGATCCGCTGATGAGCTGGCACTGGGGCTTCGCCGCGGCCGGCGTCGGCATGGTGATCGGGCTCGCGATCCTGCTGGTGCTGGGGCGCGATCTCCCCGAGAGGCCGGCGACGGCGGCGGCAACCACAACCGGTGCCGGCGAGGGGCCGGCGCAAGCGTCGGGGGAGGGCGGCCTTGCGCTCTCCGTGCCCGTCGTTCTCGCCGGCACGCTGGTGCTGATGGGGCTGATCCTGCTGTCCGACCGGCCGGGCTTCGAGGCGCTGCGCTGGGCCTACGTGCTGCTGCCGGCGGCGGCCGCCGTCTGGCTCGGATTTTCACCCGACGGCGAGCGCCGGCGTTTCGGCGCCATGGCCGTGCTGCTGATCGGCTCCATCCTGTTCTGGGCGATCTTCGAGCAGGCCGGCGTGACGATCGCGATGTTCGCCGATCGGCTGACGCGGGCGGAAATCGCCGGCTGGTCGTTCCCCTCGGCGTGGTTCCAGTCGCTGAACCCGCTGTTCGTGATTTTGCTCGCGCCGCTCTTCGCCGCGCTCTGGATGAAGCTCGGCGCGCGCCAGCCGTCGAGCCCGGTCAAGTTCGCGTTCGCCCTGCTGCTGCTCGCGCTCTCGTTTCTCCTGATGGTGCCGGCCGCGCTTCTGACGGCGGAGGGGCGCATCAGCCCGTTCTGGCTCGTGGCGCTCTTCTTCCTGCAGACGTCGGGCGAGCTGCTGTTGAGCCCCGTCGGCCTCAGCACCATGACGAAGCTCGCGCCCGCGCGCGCCGTGGGCTTCGTGCTCGGCATCTGGTTCCTGGGCTTCGCGCTCGGCAGCAAGCTCGCCGGCGTTCTGGGCAGCGCGTTCACTGCGACGGACCCTGAGGCGCTGGCCGCGAGCTTCGGATGGCAGGCCGGCGTCGCCGCGCTCGCGGGCCTCGGGTTCCTGGTTCTGACGCCCTGGATCAAGCGCCTGATGGGCGACGTTCGTTAAGTCCCCGTCGGCACGCTCCCTATACGTATCTGGATCCCGGCCTGCGCCGGGATGACGGGGAGACTGGGACGACTCGCGGAGATCAGAAACCAACGTCACCCCGACGGAGGTCGGGGTCCAGACGCGCCTGTTGGGAAGCGAACCGTCTGCCTCAGCGCGCCGCGTTGAGACGCGCGAAGCCCGCGTCGAGATCGGCGATGAGATCGCGCGGATCGTCGAGCCCGATATGCAACCGGAAGGCCGGTCCCTCCGCCGTCCAGCGCGTGGCCGTGCGATAGCGCTTCGGGTTGAACGGAATGATCAGGCTTTCGAAGCCGCCCCACGAGTAGCCCATGCCGAACAGCGCGAGCCCGTCGAGCATCTGCGCGACCGCGGCGCGCGGCGCGGGCTTCAGGATGATCGAGAAGAGCCCCGATGCGCCGCCGTACTGCGCCGCCCACAGCGCATGCCCCGGATCGGAAGGGAGCGCCGGATGCAGCACGCGCTCGACCTCGGGCCGGTTGAGGAGCCAGCGCGCCACCTCGAGGCCCGAGCGCTGGTGACGCTCGAGGCGCACCGCGAGCGTACGCAGGCCGCGCAGGCCCAGATAGGCTTCCTCCGAGCCCGGGCAGCCGCCGAGCGTCGCGCGTGTCTCCTCGATCAGCTTGGCCGTGCGCGTGTTCGCCGTGATGGCGCCGAGCATCGCGTCCGCATGGCCGACGATGTACTTCGTGCAGGCGAGGACCGAGACGTCCACGCCGTGGTCGAGCGCGCGGAAGAAGTAAGGCGTCGCCCACGTGTTGTCCATGACGACGAACGCGTCGCGCGCATGCGCGGCGGCCGCGATCGCGGCGATGTCCTGCATCTCGAACGTGAGCGAGCCGGGGCTTTCGGTAAAGACGACACGCGTGTTCGGCCGCATCAGCTCCGCAATGCCCGCGCCGATCAGCGGATCGTAGTACGTCGTCTCGACGCCGAGCTTGGCGAGCAGGCTGTCGCAGAATTTGCGCGTTGGCTGGTAGACGCTGTCGACCATCAGCACGTGGTCGCCCGCCTTGACCAGCGCCAGGATGGCCGTGGTGACGGCTTGATAGCCGGACGCGGTGAGCAGTGTGCGCGCCCCGCCTTCGAGCGCGCAGAGGGCCTCCTCCAGCGCCGCCGTGGTCGGCGTTCCGTGCCGGCCGTATTTGAAGACCTGGTTGTCGTAATCCTCGAGCGCGTCGAGCGTGGGGAACAGCACCGTCGACCCGCGGTAGGCCGGTGGATTGACGAACCCGTACTGGCCGGCGGGGTCGCGGCCGAGATGCACGATCTCCGTGTCCGCGTGGCGTGGCGGCTGTCCGGCCGGAGGGCGTTTGGTCATGAAACGGATCCTTGGAAACGGTGTCCGCGCTGCCGGGGATCGGTGGCCGGCCGCCGACCGCCCTTTGGCGCAACTTCCCCAATTGGTCAAGGGCTTGACCACGGGGCCGCAACGCGGGATGTGTGGCACGGAGGATCGGCGCGGAACGGGCGCCCTCCACGATCCTGAGACGGTACACGAAATGCATCCCGGCTTGCCAGAAAAGCTGTTCCGGCGCCGGATGCCGTACGGACGAAGACTGGCCATCGGAGACTTCGCGGCGTGACCGCAGCTCGTCGTAGATCCAAGTTTGCAGCGTTCGGACGGGCGATCGCGGTGGGCGGCGCGCTTTCGGCGTCGATCCCGGCGCTCGCCCTCGCTTTCGCCCCGGCGTCCGCACAGGCGACGACGCTCGACGACGTGCGCGCGCGCGGCCATCTCGTGTGCGGCGTGAGCGAAGGCATGCCCGGCTTCGCCGCGGTCAACGGCACCGGCACGTGGACGGGCTTCGACATCGACGTGTGCGGGGCGGTCGCGGCCGCCACGCTCGGCCGCCGGGACGCCGTCAAATACCGGATCGTGACGCCCGCCAACGGCTTCCAGGCCTTGATGGCGAAAGAGGTCGACATCCTGCCGCGCGCCCACGCGCGCACGATCTCGCGCGATACCGAATACGGCGTGCGCTACGTCGATACGCTGTTCCATGACGGCCAGGGCTTCATGGTGCGCCGCGGGTATGCCGTCGCGAGCGTGCTCGAGCTGTCCGGCGCGTCGGTGTGCGTCATGGGTGCGAGCAGCGCGGCCCAGGGGCTCGACACCTATTTCCAGGCGCGCGGCATGCGCTATCAGGTTCTGACGAGCGAGCAGTGGGACGAGGCCGTGAAGGGCTACGCCGGCGGCGCCTGCACGCTTCTCACGGGCGACATCACCGCGCTCGCGGCCGCGCGCAGCCGCCTGCAGGCTCCGGCCGATCACGTCATCCTGCCCGAGCTGATCACCAAGGAGAAGATCGGCCCCGTCGTCCGCAAGGGCGACGAGCAATGGTTCTCGATCGTGCGCTGGACGATCGAAGCGCTGATCGCCGCCGAGGAGCTCGGCATCTCGCGCCAGAACATCGACAGCCTGCGCAACGCGCCCAGCGTGGACGTCCGCCGCTTCATCGGCCTCGAAGCCGATCTCGGGCGCGCCATGGGCGTGCCGCGCGACTGGAGCTATCAGATCGTCAAGCAGGCGGGCAACTACGGCGAGATTTTCGATCGCAACGTCGGTCAGGGGTCCGCGCTCAAGCTCGATCGTCGCGAGAACAACATCTGGACGAAAGGCGGGCTGTTGTCCGCCCCGCCATTGAGGTGAGATCGGGCCATGCTTGAGGGGGCGGGATGGATTGAGAAAGCGGCAGTAGCCGCGCTGGGCATTCTCATCGCCTTCGGTCTCTTGCGGTTGCTCCGCAAGCGCCGCCATGAGCTGCCGGCCGGCGGCGCCCCGCCCGGGCAAGGCTCACAGCCGAGCGCCACCGACGCGGCGGCCACCACGCCGCTCGGCATCCTGACGCCACCGTCCCCGAAACGGGTGGACGACCACGAGCCCGAACGCGCGCCCGCCATCGAAGCAGCCCCAGCCCCGCCCGTGACATTGAAAGAACCGGAAGTCGCGCCGCCGTCCGAAAGCTTGGCCCCGCTCGCCGTTGATTTCGCCGGCCGCGAGCGCGCCTGGGCGAAGCGGATCGAGGATGCCACGGCCGCCGACGACAAGGTGCTGCTGGCCAACCATCACCTGGCCTACGCGAAAGAGGAAATCGCGGCCGGCCGCCGCGACATCGCCGCCGATCATCTGCGCGCCTGCCTCCGCGTCGCCGCGCAGGCGCGCAACGCGCCGATGGAGGCGCACGCCCGCATGGAGCTGGCCGAGCTCGCCCGCGCCGACGACGACCTGACGACGGCCTGCGAGCACTGGCAGATCGCCCGCTCGCTGTTCCATACGCTCGCGAGCAAGCCGGAGCTGGCGGACGTCGAGACGCGCATGCGCACGCACGGGTGTCCGACCGATTGGGTGCTGACCGACTTCTGACGCAAACCGCTTCGCGGCTCAGTTCATGACGACTTCGACCTGGGTCGTCTCGCCGCTCGTCAGCGTCACCTCGCGCTGGAACGTCCGCCCCTGCGATTTCGCGACGATGAGGTACTGCCCGGGCGCGAGGATGTGCGTGGGCAGCGCGCCGACGCTCTCCTTCACCTCTTCGCCTTCGGGCGTCTGGATCGTCCACTGCGTATCGGGCAGCGCCTCGCCGCCGGCCCGGTGAACGAGCTTGAGCGTCGCCTTCGCCGCCGTATGCGTCACGACGGCTTCCGTCAGCTTGCCCGCTTCCACCGTCACGTCGCTGCGGACCACCGCGTTGCAGTCTCCATACGTCGAGACGATGTGATAGATGCCGGCGTTGAGCCGCACGACGATGTTGGGCCGCGCCGAGGAGAGCACGAGCTTGCGGTTGTCGGTCTGGTCGCGGTCCGAATAGATCGCGTAGCTCACGGCGTTGCTTTGCGCTTCGGCACCGCCCACGAGCGCCTTCACGCGGAGGCCGCCCGCGTTGAGCACGAAGTCCTCGACCACGTTGTCGGCCTGGCCCGGCTTGACGGAGATCCGCCGCGTGATGTGCGCGCGCCCGAATGCGGCGTTGACGACGTAGTCGCCGGTCTTGAGGCGGAACGTGGGGCGCGCCTCCTGCTGCGTATAGAGCAGCGCGGTGCCGTGCTGGCCGGGCGAATGCCCGTACACGCGCCACACGAGGCCCTCGTCGATGACATCGCCGTCCGCGGTGAGGCGGGCGGTCATGGGAACGAGGACGATGGCGCCGGGCTCGGCCTCCTTCTTTGCGTCCGACGGCGGAGCGACCTGCTGCTGCAGTCCCGTGAGCCAGTCGGTAGCCGATTGCGCGCGCGCACCCTCCACGCTGAAAAGCGCGGACGCCATCACGATCGCCAAGGCGAACGCGCGCGCCGGCCGCAGCGCGCGCGAGCTTCGCAGCAGGTCTCGGAGGATGGTGCTGGCCGTGGTCATCAAATGCCGTCCCGGGGCCGGAAATCCGTGCTGAATCGTCCGGGCGAGTGTCGCCCGAACCGTGGTTGAAGTATGGCGCGGCCGGCCTGCGCCAGGCTCGCTCCGCTGCCGCCTTACGGCGTTCCCGTCACCGAAACCGCCTGCTGCTCGCCGGCCTTGAGGTCGATGGCGCGCTCGGCGCTCGTTCCGTCCGCTTCCGTCAGGAGAATGTACCGGCCCGGCGCCAGCCGCTCGCGCGAGGGGCGGCCCGGCCCCGAATGCATGACGGTGCGGCCGCTCGCGTCCTTGATGCGCCAGTACGCGCCCGTCGGCCCCGAGACTGCGATCTCGCCCTGTTCCAGCTTGAGCTGCGTGCGCCCGCCGCGTCCGCTCAAAAGGTCGATGATGCCCCGCGCCACGATGTTGAGCCCGCTGATGCTCGCTTCCACCCGATAGCGGGCGGGCGGGAGCTGGAAGGTTCCGGACGCCCCGTAGGCGCGGGCGACCTCGCGCGCGTTGGCGTCCTCCTTGAGCACGCGGATCATCAGCGGGTGCGAGGCGGTCGACGTCGCGACCGAGCCGTCCGCGGCGACGGCGGAGATGGTGATCGGAACGAGGTTGAAGCGCGCGACATGCTTGACCACGTCGCCGCTGCCGAGGGCGATGCGCTCGTGCACCTCGCCCACGCCGGCCCTCGCGATGAGATAGTACGTGCCGGCCGGCAGCGTGAAGGCCGCCGTCGCGGCGGCCGACCGGATCACCTCGCGCCGGCCCTGCGGCGCATCCGGATCGTCCTCCTCGATGACGTAGACGACCTCGGACAGCGGCTCGCCGGTCGCGGCGGTCAGCGCCGAGAGCTCGAGCCGCCCGGTTCCGAGAACGGGCGCGACGTCCGCGGTGGCGCCCGCCGCGACCGTCACGTCGGCCACCTGCTGGGCGAGCCCGTCGCGGATCGTCACGCGGTAGGCGCCCGCCGGCACGACGAGCTTGGCGGCGGCGTCGCGGCCGATCCAGCGCGGCACGCCCGCGCTCGGGCCGTCCTGGGCGACGACCGAGATGAGCGGATCGGCCAGCGCCGCGCCGTTCTTGTCGGAGAGCGCGTTGAGCTTGAGATAGCCGGCATCGAGCGAGAGCTGCTGCGCCGTCGGCCCCGACGACGACACGTCGATCGTCTTGCGCGCGGACGCCTGGCCGAAGCGGGCTTCCACCACATAGGAGCCGGGATCGAGATCGGCGGAGAATTCCTTGCTGCGCAGCGTCTTGAGCGGCGTCGCCGGATCGGCCGCCTTGAACAGGCTCCAGGCCACGGGTGCGGCCAGCGGCGGCCCGCCGTCGCTCAGCGAGATGGAGAGCCGCACGCCCGGCGCGCCGGCGGGCGCGGGGGGAGCCGCGGCTTGCGGCGCCTGCGCCGCAGGCACGGCATCGGCGCGCTCGAGGTTGGCGAGCATCAGCACGTTCGAGATCGCGTCCGCGAGGCCCGTCGAATCCTGCGCCTCGACCACGCGGCCGTTCGTGGCCTCGGCCACGCACTGGAGGCGCTGGGCCTCGCCGCGCTCGAGCCCGAAGCTGACGAGGAAGATGCGGACGTTGCCGTTGGCTTTGGCGATGTCGGCGGCCGCCGCGCACGGATCCTGCCAGCAATTGTCGACGCCGTCGTGCAAGACGATGATGCTGCCGGCTTCGCCCGCCGGGATCTGCTTGGCCGCCTCGCGCAGCGTGAGCGCGAGCGGGCCCTTGCCCTTGGGGCTCAGCCGGTCGGCGAGCGCGAGGATGCGCTCGGGCGGTCCGGCCTCGGGCGCGGCGAGCACCTCGACGTCGCTGCAATCGGCGCGGCGGCGATGGCCGAACGACATGAGCCCGAGCTTGACGCGCGGCGAGAGGGTCGAAAGCTCCTGGCGCAGCGCCGCGCGGGCGAGATCGAACTTCGCGGGCTTCTCCGCGCCGACGTTGCCCCACATGGACCCCGAGCCGTCGAGCACGATCACTGCCGGACCGTCCGCCGGCGCGTCGACGGCACGGGCCGCCCCGGGCGCGAGAAGGGCAGCCGTCAGCGGAACGAGGGCGAGAAGCAGAGAGCGGGAATTCGGCATGAGCGCGTTATCGTAATTCCGGATTTTCGACGTAAGCATTGCCTCGCGCACGCTCTTGCGTTAGCGAGGCCCCCACGAACCTGTGCGGTGACCCCGTGTGACGCCCCCCGTGCGGTGACTCTCGGCGGCCGCGCGGATCCTAACACTCCGGCGACTGACTCGCGCCATCGGACTTCGGAGCGATGTCCCGGTGTCACCCGGACCCTCCGTCTCGGTGATCTCCCGGCCACGCTCCGGCACACCCTAACTCTAGGCAATGATGGACGTTTTTACAATGAACTCAGCCCTGATCGAGGCCCTTTCGACCCGCCGCTCGGTCAAGCCCGACAAGCTCGTCGCGCCCGCCCCGTCCGCCGACGAGCTCAACACCATCCTGACGATCGCCGCCCGCGTGCCCGATCACAAGAAGCTCGTGCCCTGGCGGTTCATGGTCTTCGAGGGCGAGGCGCGCGCGGCCGCGGGCGCGATCTTCGCCGACGCCTGCCGCGCCGAGGAGAGCGAGCCGTCGCCGATCCGCCTCGAAACGGAGCGCAACCGCTTCCTGCGCGCCCCCCTCGTGATCGCCGTGGTCTCGCGGATCGCCAAGCGTCCCGGCGCCCCCGAATGGGAGCAGATCCTGTCGGCGGGCGCGGCCGCGTTCAATCTCTGCCTTGCCGCCAACGCGATGGGCTACGGCACGTCGTGGCTCACGGAGTGGGTCGCCTATAGCCCGTTCGTGCGCGAGAAGCTGGGGCTGGCCGAGAACGAGCGCATCGTCGGCTTCATCCATATCGGCACGCCCGCCGAGAAGCCCGAGGAGCGCGAGCGCCCGAGCCTCGACGCCATCGTGTCCTACTGGAAGCCGTAGTCTCTCGGACGCCCGTAGCCGTCAGAAGCGGAACTGCTCGGCCAGGATGCGCTCGTCCAGGCTGTGGCCGGGATCGAACATCATGAAGAGGTCGATGGTGCGCGCCTGCTCGATCTCGACTTTCACGACGTTGCGGATTTCCGACGCGTCGGCCACGGCGCTGACCGGACGCTTCTCGTATTCGAGCGCCGTGACGCTGATGCGCGCCTTGTTCGGCAACAGCGCACCGCGCCAGCGGCGCGGGCGGAAGGGGCTGATGGGCGTCAGCGCCAGCAGCGGCGCGTTGATCGGCAGAATGGGGCCGTGCGCCGAGAGATTGTAGGCGGTCGACCCGGCGGGCGTCGCGACCAGAACGCCGTCGCAGATCAACTCCTCCATGCGCACCGTGCCGTCGATGGTGATGCGCAGCTTGGCCGCCTGGAACGTCTCGCGGAAGAGCGAGACCTCGTTGATGGCGAGCGCCTTGCTGGCCTTGCCCTGCGCGTCGTAGGCGACCATCGACAGCGGATGCACCCGGCTCGTCTCGGCCGCCTTGAGCCGCTCGATCAGGCCGTCCTCGCGGTACTCGTTCATGAGGAAGCCGACGGAGCCGCGGTTCATGCCGTAGATCGGAATGCGGTCGTTCATGAACCGGTGCAGCGTCTGCAGCATGAGGCCGTCGCCGCCGAGCGCGACGATCGCATCGGCACTGCGCGGCTCGGCCGAGCCATAGCGCTCCGTGAGCCGCGTGAGCGCCTCTTGCGCCTCGGCCACCTCGCTGGCGACGAAGGCGATGGTGTCGAATTTGCTCTTGAGTTTGGCCATGGGTGATATGGATAGCGGGATTGAGTGCCGCGAAGCTGGCGTTTGATCCTGGCAGCCCGCAGCGCTGACGAGCGTGGGACTCGACCGTTCGGACAGGGAGGCTCGCCTACTTGCAGGAAAACGACAAGGCTGTTCTGGTCTACACGACCTTTCCGTCGGCGGACGAGGCGGAGGCCGTTGGCGGCATCCTCGTCGAGGCGGGCATCGCCGCGTGCGTCAACATCCTGCCCGTGATGACGTCGATCTACATCTGGAAAGGCGAGCGCAATCGCGATTCCGAAGCGGTCATGATCGTCAAGACCCGGAGCGCTCTGGCCAATCGCGTCATGGCCGAGATCAAGGCCCGCCATCCTTACAAGACGCCGGCCCTTCTCGTCCTTCCCGTCGAGGGAGGCTCCGCGGATTACCTGGCCTGGATCGCGGCTCAGACCGCCCATCCGGGCGCGCCCGCGGCCTAGGATCGCCGCAGCCCAGCTCGCATGACGGCCCCGTTTGCCTCGCCCCAGCCCGGCGGCTCTACATCCGGCCGAGCGGATGCTCGAAGAGGCGCTGCACGTGCCGGTAATTGCTGACGCGCCGTTGCTGCGGACGGTTTGCGGCTCGCTCGCGCGCGGCGGCCTTTGTGGCGGCGCGGCTCGGCGCGGGACGGTCGAACGAGCTTTCGCGCACGACGACCTCGCGCTCCATCGGAATGCGCCGGTCGGTTGTCGATGTCGGCTCCAGCGTCGCGGTGTTGGCCATGCGGTCCACCGGAACCGCCGCGACGTCCTCCGGACGCGGCCCGCCGATGCTCATCCGTCCATAGAGCGGTGCCGGCGGAACGGCGCGCGGCGGCTCGACCGCTTCCCACGCCACCGCCGTCTCGAACGAACGGTCCGGTGCCGGATCGAGCGCGACACGCTGCGTCGCCGCGACGCGGGCCGTCGTGCGCCGCTCGGCGCGGCCGTTCTGGATCCCGTTCTGGGCCATGAGAGTGCTCGGCAGGCAGCGGCCGTTGCCGGTCAGGCTCTGGCCGGACGGGCAGGCGGTGCCGCACACCTCGTCATCCTCGGCGCGCAGCAGGGAAAGCATGAACACGTCCGGCTCCTGCGCCGGCAGCAGCGCGTTCACGCGATCGAGGAAGAGCGCGATCCCGCGCCGGGAGCCGCTGCCCCACACGCCGTCGATCTCGCCCATGTAGCAGCCGACGCGGCGCAGCTCCTGCTGGATGTCGCGCGTGAGCGAGGCGCGCGGCGAGGGCGCGGTGCGGCCGTCTCGCGTGCCCGCCCTGGTCGCGTCCTTGGCGTCGTCGGCCTGCGCGCGCACGTCGAGCACCACGGCGCTCTTCCACTCGGAGGCGGTCACGGCCTCGTGCGCCGGCACCGCGCGCGCCGGGCGGAACGCGGCCGTATCCGCCGAGATCAACCCGGTCGTCAGCGTGCGGGCGAGATAGTCGAGCACCGACGTGTGCGGAGGAATGTCCTCGACCGTGGCGACAGCGGCCGGGAAATGCGGGGAGCCGGGCAGGAACGCCGCGAGGCGCGACGGCTGCGCTTCGTCCAGCGCGGCGTATTCGACGACCGTGGCGGCCGGAGGCGCGGCGACGGGCTCGGGCGCGCGCGAAAGGCTGTGATCCTTGGGCAGGTAGGTGTGGCCGCCGAATGCAAGACCCGCGGCGAGAATGGGATAGCCGAAATACCACCGCATGAAAAAATACTCCTAGAGACGCGCCCAGTCCCCACGCAATGGCCAAAGATTACCAAATTCTGAATGCAGGGGCCACGCGGATCACGTGCTCTTCAACGCAAAATCGATAAGCGCCTAGCCGTTTTGAGACGCGAGGCTCAAGCCCGCGCGGAGCGGCCCGCCGTCGGGGGGCGCACGGGCGCTGCATCGGCCGCTGCACGCGCCGGAGCCGGCAGACGGAAGCGCGGGGCGCGGCGGCGGATCGGGCCGTCTGACGGGGGATAACCGGTGCAAAAGCAGGGCATGCCGTGTGGATGACGGAGCCATGCAAAACGGCCACACATGGTGCAATTTGGCGCGCGACTGTAGCCAATAAACCCTAGCAAACTGATTCTCTTAACAAAAGGTAGATGCCTTTCGTTCGAATCGCATTAGCCTCGGCCCCGAGGGATGTGTTCTGCGTACTTCGCTCATGACTGGGCTCCTTGTGCACATCGGAATCGAGCGGCGATGCCGTCTGTGCAAAACGAGCGCCTGACATGAGCGGGTCCAGCTTTGTGTGTCCGCCGGGGGGCGGCACCAAATGCCTGATGGTTCGCCTTGGGGGGCGGATCTGCTCAACGGGCATCGGGGTGCGTTCCACACGGTCACAAGTGTCGAAGCTGACCGGTCTTGACCTCCAAGACCCAAAATGAACGGGCCTGTCACGTCTGCCATTCGGGTAGGACGCGCGGGTCGGCAATGGAGAGGGCAATGAAGATACGACATGCTCTAGGCGTGTTCGGGATCATGGCGGCCGGCGTACTACTCGCCGTGTCAGCAGCCATGAACTGGCGTTTCGGGTACAGCTTGGGTCGAACGGAGTTCGACGGCTTCATCTATGGGTCTGCGTCCGTTGCAGCGGACTGTTTGAAAGCGCTGATTCCGTTTTTCTTTTTCGCCGCACTTAAAAGCCGCATGTGGTCGCAAGCCGCCGCCGCCGCCGTCGTTGGCGTCGTCGTGACGGCCTACTCGCTGACGTCCGCACTGGGCCACGCCGCGCTGAACCGGTTCGATACGACCGGCGCCCGCGCCGTTGAGGCTCAGGCCTACAAGGACCTCCGCGGCGACCTGAAGCGGGCCCAGGATCAGCTCTCCTGGATTCCGCAGCACCGCCCGGCCGCCACCGTTCATGGTGAGATCGAAGCTCTGAAGAGCCAGCGCGCCTGGAGTGCCACGAACGGCTGCACGGACGCCACGCGTCCGCAGAGCCGCACGTTCTGCCAGCAGTACCATGGCCTGACTGCCGAGATGGCATCGGGTCAGCAGGCTCAGGCCCTCGAAAGCCGCATCGCGGAGATCCAGGGCAAGCTGGGCAAGACCGACGCCATGACCGCCATGGGTGAGGCCGATCCGCAGGCGACCGTGCTTGCGAACCTCTCCGGGCTCAGCGTCGAACAAGTGCAGATGGCGATGACGATCTTCATCGCTCTGCTTCTCGAGGTCGGTTCCGCCTTCGGCATGTACGTTGCGTTCAGCCAGTGGCGCCTTTACGACCGCGAAGCCCCTGCCGCGCCGAGCATGGCGTCGGTACAGAGCACCGCTGCGGCAGCGGTGGCGGCCCCGCAAGCTGTTCCTGCAGTTCCTGCAGCACCAGCGATTGCAGCCGTGGCGATCAAGAAGCCGCGTTTCGGCGCCAACGACAATCGCTCGTTGCCCCCGACAAAGCTGCTGGTCCCCGAGACGGACGTCCAGCGCTTCTACAAGGAGAGTGTCGACAGCCAGGATGGCCACACGGTCTCCGCAACATCACTCTACGAAGCTTACTGTGTCTGGTGTGAGGAACGACAGAAGGAGCCTCTTGCACTACCGACGTTCGGTCGAGAAATTGCAGAGTTCGGCATCCAGAAAGTCAAAAAGAAGGACGGTGTTCGGTACGTAGGAATTGCACTCAAATCCGATCTCGAATACGAGGAGGATAAGAAGTTGCCGGCCTTGCGCGCTGAAGCCGCCTAAACAGAGAATTCAAAAAGGGCTCCCGAAAGGGAGCCCTTCGTCTTTTGAGGGGTGGGGATCCGACCGGATGCCCACCCCTCTTTTTTGCGTTGCCGCACGGGATCGGGATGAAATCCCTAATTGCGGGGAAGAAAAACCCCAAGATATTCCGCATTCCTACGGCAAGTCGGGAAACAATCTAGGCATCTTGAGGAGTAATAGGAAATTCGTCCTTAGACGTTCGTCTAGAGCACCCAATAAACGTTATAGTGTTTCGCCGAAAGGCGAATAGACACTGCCGCTCGAAGTCTGGTCACTGCTCCCGAGGCGGCGAACCAATCGCCTCTGACAAAACTTATTTGGGAGAAACGCCATGCAACGTAGACACCCCCTTCGGGGCGTCAACGCGACGCTTTTTGCGGCAGCTTCGACACTCGCAATTGCCGCTTTTACCGGCGCTTTCACGGCTCAGGCTGAAACCGGCGCCAAGCCGGTGACGTGGGAAGACATCCTCAACGACGAAAAGACGACGGGCGACGTCGTCAGCTGGGGCATGGGTGTCCGCAACCACCGTTACAGCACGCTCGAGCAGATCAACGTCAACAACATCGGCCAGATGAAGCCGACCTGGTCGTTCTCGTTCGGTGATGAGAAGCAGCGCGGCCAGGAAACGCAGGCCCTCATCCACGACGGCGTGATCTACGTCACGGCGTCTTATTCGCGCGCGTTCGCGCTCGACATGAAGACCGGCAAGAAGATCTGGTCCTACGCCCACCGCCTGCCCGACGACATCCGCCCCTGCTGCGACGTCGTCAACCGCGGCGGCGCTCTCTACGGCGACAAGTTCTACATGGGCACGCTGGACGCGGGCATCGTGGCGCTCGATCGCAAGACCGGCAAGGTGGTCTGGAGCAAGAAGTTCGAGGACCACACCGCCGGCTACACGATGACCGGCGCTCCGACGCTCGTGAAGGATCAGAAGACCGGCAAGGTCCTCCTCATCCACGGCTCGTCCGGTGACGAATTCGGCGTTGTCGGCCGCCTCTATGCGCGCGATCCCGACACCGGCGAGGAAATCTGGATGCGTCCGCTCGTCGAGGGCCACGTCGGCCGCTTGAACGGCAAGGAGTCGAGCCCGACCGGCGATCCGAAGGCCCCGTCGTGGCCGAACGCCAAGGACGGCAAGAAGGTCGAAGCCTGGAACCATGGCGGCGGCGCCCCCTGGCAGTCGGCGACCTATGACGAGAAGACGAACACGATCGTCATCGGCACCGGCAACCCGGCGCCCTGGAACTATCACTACCGCTCCGGCCCGAACGGCGACTGGAAGCCCTACGACAGCCTCTACACGTCGGGCCAGGTCTACATCGAGCCGTCGACGGGCGAGCCGGTCGGCTTCTTCCAGCACACCCCCAACGACGCGTGGGACTACTCGGGCAACAACCCGATCACGCTGTTCGAAATGGAGAAGGACGGCAAGACCGTTCGCGCCGGCGCCCACGCCGACCGCAACGGCTACCTGTTCATCACCGACCTCGACAAGCTGACCGCCCGCGACGGCAAGATCTCGAAGCAGGCGGGCTCCGCGCTCGGCATCTATCCGATGGTCCCGAACATCTCCTGGGCCACGAGCTGGGATCTCGCGACCGGCCGTCCGAACGAGGTCGAAGGTCAGCGTCCGCCGGCCCCGGCTGCGGGCGAGCAGAAGGGCAAGGTCATTCAGGTCACGCCGAACTTCCTCGGCGGCACGAACTGGATGCCGATGGCCTACAGCCAGGACACCAAGCTGTTCTACATCCCGACCAACGACTGGTCGGAAGACTACTGGACCGAGAACGTCACCTACAAGAAGGGCGCCGCCTACCTCGGCCAGGGCTTCCGCATCAAGCGTCAGTTCGAGACGCACGTCGGCGTGCTGCGCGCGATGGATCCCACGAGCGGCAAGATCGTCTGGGAGCACAAGGAAGAGATGCCTCTTTGGGGCGGCGTTCTCGCCACCAAGGGCGGCTTCGTCCTGACCGGCACCAGCGACGGCTACGTCAAGGCGTTCGACGCGAAGGACGGCAAGGAGCTCTGGAAGTTCCAGACCGGTTCGGGCGTCGTCTCCCAGCCCGTCACCTGGGAAGCCGACGGCAAGCAGTACATCGGCATCTCGTCCGGCTACGGCGGCGCGGTTCCGCTCTGGGGCGGCGACATGGCCGACCAGACGAAGCAGGTCAGCCAGGGCGGTTCGTTCTGGGTGTTCGAGGTGCCGCGCACGACGGCCGCGAACGAGTAACGCGGGCTTGAGCGGCCGGATCCCTTCCTCTCCTAGCCGCTCGAGAAACGACGGCCGCCAGCGCGACCACGCCGCGCTGGCGGCCCGCATCGCATCGGAACTGCACCACTCCTGGAGGAACGGCATGACCGTGAGCCTCATTGCACGCGGCCTGACGCCGCTGACGACCCGTCTTCTCATGGCTCTGGCGACGATCGCGCTCTGTGACGGCATGCCCGTCCGCGCCGCCGCGCAGGACTATCCCGTCATCGTCAACAAGGAGCCGCGTCCCGATCCCTGGGTCATCAATGGATGCACCATTGCCCCCAAGACGACGTGCGAAGGCGCCGATCTGCGCCACGCCGATCTGAAGGATGCCAACCTGCAGGGCGCCAACCTCAAGGGAGCGATCCTGGCGCGCGCCGATCTGCGCCACGCCAACCTGCAGGGCGCCGACCTCACCGGCGCCAACCTCGACGGCGCCCGCCTCACCATCGCGTTCATGCAGGGCGTGAAGATGCCGGGGGCCACGCTGAAGGGCGCCGACCTCTCGTTCGTGCGCATGGCGAAAGCCGACCTGACGAACGCCGACCTCACCGCCGCCACGCTCGAGAAAGCCCAGGCGAAGGGCGTCAAGTTCATCGGCACGAAGTTCATCAACACCGATGTCCAGGAAACCAAGTTCTACGAGGCCGATCTCTCCAACGCGGTCTTCGAAGGCGTGAAGATCCGCTTCGCCATCTTCCAGGACGCGTTCATGGAAGGCTGCAAAGGCTGCCCCATGGACTGGCAGCACGGCAAACGGGTCTGGGAAGAGGACAAGGAACGGTGGGAGCCTGCACCCGCACAGTGACGGCGGCGCGCGACGCCGCCCTGGCGGCGTTCCTGACCGCTGCAGCTCTCATGGCCGCGACGACTCAGGAGGGACGGGCGGCCGCGGGCGCGCGTGAGGGCGTACGCGGCTGCCTGAGCGTTAAGCCCGACGACGCGCGCCTCGCCTGTTACGACCGGGAGGTGCGCAATTTCGTCGAGCCGACGTTCTCCGGCCGCCTGAGCAAGACCACCGATCGCTTCCATGTCGACGGGCCGACGCTGCTGCGCTTCCAGAGCGATGGTCCGATCTTCGTTCTCTATCTCAAGTCCGCGGCAGACAACGCCGTCGTCCAGAACCTGCACATCGGCGGCGGCGGCGAGGACACGTATCTCATCGAACGGACGGGCACGTACTTCCTCGATGTCAGCGGCAGCGAGAGCTGGCGCATCTGGGTCGAGCCCCAGGTCGAGCCCCAGAGAGATTTCAAAACCAACTAGAGAAGAGGCACTTCCTATGACGTTGCGCACGATGTTATTGGCCGTCACCTTCGCGCTCGGCGTGCCCGCAGGCGCCGCCTTCGCCCACGGCGACGGTGCGCCCCAGCCGGTCGACACGACGGGCCTTCCCGAGCTCGGTGAGGACTGGGCCGTGGAAAATCCGTTCCGCAAGGACGAGAAGCTGCGCGACGTGGCGATTGAAGTCGGTTCGCGCGGCTACAACTCCAACTGCGCCCGCTGCCATGGCCTCGAAGCGAAATCGGGCGGCATGGCGCCGGACCTGCGCGAGCTGGGCGAAGGCGAAAGCGAGGATGCCTGGTATCTCTCCCGCGTACTGGCCGGCGCCACCGTCGGCGACCGCCAGAAGATGCCTCCGTTTCAGGGCCTTTTGAGCCAGGAAGCGATCTGGGCGATCCGCACCTACATCGACGCGCAGCCCGATTGACGGGCTCGCCGATGCGGTGGGGCGGCCTCCTTGCCGCGGCCGGGATCGCGCTGGCGCAAGCCGGCACGGTCCGGGCCGAGATCGCCGACTACATGATCTTGCGCCTGCTCTACCTCGGCACGTCCTGCGGCGTGGAGAAGCTGGAGCGGTTGGAGCCGCACGAGCCCGAGCGGCAGCGCTTCAAGGCCGAGTGCCGCGACGTGACCCATTATCCGCACGGCATCTTCGTAACCTGCACGGACCCTCACGACGACCGTCACTGCAAGATCGACACGGAAGCGAAATCCTTCGACAGCCTGGAGCTGCTGCGCCCGAAAGGAGACTGAGCGATGACCCGGCCGCAGGCCTTTGGGCGAATGAGCATCGCGCTGCATTGGCTGGTCGCGGCCGGCATCATCGGCATGCTCGCCTTCGGCATGGTGATCGGCGCGATGGAGAGCGGCCGCGAGAAGACGGAGGCCATTCAGGTCCACAAGTCGTTCGGGCTTGTCGTCGGCCTCTTGGCGCTCGCCCGTCTCGTCTGGCGCGCGCGCGAAGGCTTCCCGCAGCCCCTGCCGGGGCTGCCGAGATGGGAGCGGCTGGCCGGCCGGCGCACGCATGAGCTCCTGCTCGTCCTCACGGTGCTGATGCCCGTGACCGGCATCCTGAAGTCGGTGACCTACGCGCGCCCGATCCAGGTCTTCGGCATGCCGTTCATCCCCCAGCTCCTGGAGGAGAAAAACGTTCCGCTGAACGAGGTGGTGTCATCGACGCACATGGTGGCGGGCTACCTGTTGGCGGCGCTGGTGCTGCTCCATGCCGCCGCCGCCCTCAAGCATCACGTCATCGACCGCGACGGCACGCTGAGCCGCATCCTGAGGCCCGCCGACTGAACGCGGCCTTGGCCCGCGGCGAGGCCTCCCCGAAGCGGGCCTCCCGAACTGGCCCTATGGTCCGCCGGAGTTCTGCTCTACTCTTGCGCGTGGCGGGACGTCTTGGGAGGCGACCATGAAAATCACGCGGCGCATCGTGCGCACAGGACTGGCTGCGCTGACGCTCTTGGGGGCGTCGGCCATCGCGCACGCGGACACCGATCCCGCAGCGCTCGTCGACGCATTGAACGCGATCTTCGGCAAGCACGAAGGCAAGCGCGCCGCACACGCGCACGGGCTTTGCGTGAAGGGCTCGTTCACGCCCACGACCGAGGCGGCCACGTTCTCGCGCGCCCAGCACCTCGCAGGCCCGGGCCCCTGGCCCTTCACCGGCCGCTTTTCCATGGGCGGCGGCAACCCCGCAGCCCCCAACGGCCAGAAGGACAACACGCGCGGGCTGGCGCTGCACTTCGATCTCGGCGGCGGCAGCCAGACCGACATGGTGATGATCACCGCGCCGGTGTTCGCCGCGAAATCGCCGGAGGTCTTCCTGGAGCTGCTGCAGACGGTGGCCACGAAGGACAAGGCCAAGATCGACGCGTTCTTCGCCGCGCACCCGGAATCGAAGCGGCAGAAGGAGTGGCTCATGGCGCGCCCCGTTCCGTCGAGCTACGCGACGGCCAGCTATCACGGCGTGCACACCTTCAAGCTCACCAACAGCGAAGGCCAGATCCGCATCGCCAAATGGAAGCTCGTGCCCGAGGGCGGCGAGGTGGGGCTGACGGACGAGGAGGCGGCCGCGAAAGCGCCGGACTTCTACAAGCCCGAGATGACCGAGCGGTTCGCCAAGGGCCCGGTCGAGTTCGACCTCACGGCGATCCTGGGCCTGGAGAACGACGAGATGGACGACCCGACCGTCCTCTGGCCGGAGGATCGCAAGTCGGTGAAGATGGGCGACCTCACGATCACGGGCTTCGAGGACGACGCGGTCTGCGACAAGACCGTGTTCGACCCCACCAACGTCACGGACGGCATCGAGGGCCCGGACAATGACGCGGTCTTCCAGATCCGCTCCCCGGCGTACGCAATATCGTTTTCCCGGCGCAATCAGTAGGGGATACCCGCGCGCCCCGGTTGAACATCGTGATTTCAACAGGATGAACGGGAGAGCTGAGATAAAATCTCTCCTGTCGCCACATTTATGTCGCAGTTGAGCAACGCCCTCTGGCGAACCTCGGCTCGGCGGCCTGCCGCCCACGACATCCCCGATAATTTGCTGATAGCATCCGCCGCGACTGCCGGTACGCGTACGGATAGGTGCGGATGTGGGCCGGTTCGCAGTCAATCCGCTGCGCGCACAAATTTCTAGGGGAGTAGCACGATGTTTGGAGTGATTTGCAGGAAGCCGCTCGCGGGGGCCGCCGCGGCACTCGCGATCTTTGCCGCTGCCGCCGGGCACGCCACGAGCGCCTCGGCTGCCGAGATCGTCATCACGGTCACCAAGTTCAAGGCGCTCGACCGCGCCGACGACCTCTCGGACGGCGACTTCTTCGCTCGCATGAGGATCAACGGCAAGGCCGCCTTCTCGCCGGTGCTGACGGGCCAGGCGGAGTATACGCCGAACTGGAAGCTGACGCTGCCGGCGAAATCCGGCGTGAACGAGGTCAACCTCTCGCTCATCGACAAGGACGTGAGCGTCGACGATCCGATCGACATCAACCGCGTCGCCAACAAGCGCGATCTCGACTTCACGGTGAACACGAAGACCTGCCGCATCGAGGGCTTCGCGGAGACCTACAAGTGCGGCCAGACGATCACGCGGGCCGGCAGCGAGAAGAAGAAGGCGACGATCTCCTTCACCGTCACGGTCAAGAAGTAAGAAGAAAAACGATCCGAGGATTCCGCCGGCCCTCGCTCCGGACCGGATGCAAACGGCCGCCATGCACTGGCGGCCGTTTGTTTTTCGTGCTGTGACGAGGATGCGGAACGGTGAGGAGCATCCGGCACATGGCCTATCGGCGGATCGTCGTCCTGACCGGCGCGGGTCTCTCGGCCGAGAGCGGCGTGCCGACGTTCCGCGATCGCTCCGGCATCTGGGCGCAGTACGACTATCGCGAGGTCGCGACGCCGGAGGGGTTCGCGCGCAATCCCGCCCGCGTGCACGAGTTCTACAACATGCGTCGTCGGGCACATGCCGCCGTGAAGCCCAATGCGGCGCACGCCGCGCTCGCCCGTCTCGAGCGCGAATTTCCGGGCGAGGTCTGGATCGTCACGCAGAACGTCGACGAGCTGCAGGAGCAGGCCGGCTGCCGCCAGCTCATCCACATGCACGGCGAGATCTACAAGGCCCTGTGCGCCGCCTGCGGAGCGCGCCGCGCCTGGCGCGATGACCTGAGCGAGGAGACCGCGTGCCCCGCGTGCGATCGCGCCGGCGGCATGCGCCCCGACGTCGTGTGGTTCGGCGAGGTCCCCTACCACATGGAGCGCATCCGCGCGCTTCTGGAGAGCGCCGATCTCTTCATCTCGATCGGAACGAGCGGAAACGTCTATCCGGCAGCCGGCTTCGTGGCCGAGGCGCGTGCGAACGGCGCGCACACGGTGGAGCTGAACCTCGAGCCGTCCGAAGGCCGCTCGCTGTTCGCCGAAGCCATCCACGGCCCCGCCACAGTCGTGGTGCCCGCCTACGTCGCGACGCTGCTCGGCGCGTGAGCGTCGAGCGCCTGGCCGATGCGCTAAGGCTGCCGGCAGGAGATCCGCTCGACGTCCGAGCTGGTGTCGAGCGGCAGCGGCGTGTCGCCCTCGCACAGCCGCGCGCCGTCGAGCAGCACCGCATGCGCCTCGATGCCGGCGAGGCGCGCGAGCGACAGGTCCGCCCCCTGCATGCGGACGCGCACGAGCTTCGCCCCCTGCAGATTGGTCTCGATCAGGCTCGCGCCCTTGAGCGACGTGTCGGTGAGGTCGGCCCGGTGCATGTCGGACCGGTCGAACGTCGCGTAGTTGAGATCGCGCCCGCGCAGCGAGAAGCTCGTTTCGCTGCCGCCCGTCGATCCGTCCGGCACGAGATCCTCGTCCATGACGATGAGGTTGCGCGTGAAGAGGCTCGTCGGCCGCCGCGTCCAGTCGTCCACCTCGCCTTCGAACAGCATGGCGGTCGGAGCGAATGCGGTGCGCCCGCGCGCGCCGGGCGGCAGCTTGCGCGAGACATTGCCGAGCCCCTGGTAGGGCACCGGCGCCGCGACGGCTTCGATCGACCCGAGTACGCGGTCGATCCATTCGCCGGGAATGGTCGCCACGGCGAGCGAGAAGACGGCGACCGCCGCCGCCGTGAGCCATGCGCAGAAGAGGCGTAGCGCCGCCCAGGGCGTGATCGGATGGCGCGGCGGATAGAGGCTGTCGAGACGGCCGAGCAGGATCGAGCTGGCCGCCACGATCAGGAGCCCGGCGAGCACGTAGGCGCGGTGCCACCACGTGGTGTCGGCGTCGTGGGCGGGCAGGTACGTGATCTGGAAGGCGAGCAGGAGCCCGATCGGCAGTAGCCGCAGGAAGAGCCAGTCCATCACCAGGAATGCGACCCGCAACACGTGGCTCGTCTCGGGGCCTGCGACGTACTGCGTGAAGTAGTAGGTGTGAAGGCGCAGCCGCCCCGGATGCGAGAGCGCCGGAAATTCGAGACCGGCGAAGCCCGCGTCCAGCGCCCGGAGCTTGCGCGCGAGGATGATGTGCTGCTGCAGCACGCCGGCATGCATCACGAGCAGCACGATCGGGCCGAACAGGATGAACGAGCGCAGCGGCACCGACACCTGCAGGATCGGCTGCGCGACCGGCGTGTTGAGCAGGAGGTCGCGATGGCTGATACCGGCGAGCGCGATGAAGAAATAGGCTTCGAGCGCGATCAGGAAGATCCAGGAGCTGCGCGCCGATGCGCTCGCGGCATTGGCGTCGGCGAGCAGCAGCTCGAGCTCCTCGTTGCGCTTTTCCGCCGCGGCCGACGTCATGGACTTGCTACCGAACATGCCAACCCTTTCTGCCGTTGCGTGCTGAGAGCGCGCGCCTCAGGCGCCCGCCGCCGGGGCGTCCGGCGCGCCGGCTA
Source organism: uncultured Hyphomicrobium sp. (assembly GCA_964386545.1). Classification (GTDB taxonomy): domain Bacteria; phylum Pseudomonadota; class Alphaproteobacteria; order Rhizobiales; family Hyphomicrobiaceae; genus Hyphomicrobium_C. Next base: position 12,764 of record CAYLSI010000005.1, on the reverse strand, counting down.
GCCCCGCGATGTCGAGCGCGAACGCATAGTCGAGCGCCACCTCCCGCAGCCGCTCGTAACGCCCCGATGCGCCGCCATGACCGGCTTCCATGTTCGTTTTGAGAAGCACGAGGTTGTCGCTCGTGTTGAGCGCGCGCAGCCGCGCGATCCATTTCGCCGGCTCCCAGTAGGTCACGCGCGGGTCGGTGAGGCCGCCGTAGGCGAAGATGTGCGGATAGGCTTTCGCCTCCACGTTGTCGTAGGGGCTGTAGGAGCGGATGATCGCGAAATCGTTGGCGCTCTCGATCGGGTTGCCCCACTCCGGCCATTCGGGCGGCGTCAGCGGCAGGTCCTTGTCGAGCATCGTATTGAGCACGTCGACGAACGGCACGTCGGCGATGATGCCGAGGAACAGGTCCGGCGCGAGGTTGGCGACGACGCCCATCAGCATGCCGCCGGCCGAGCCGCCGTTGGCGACGATGCGGCCACGCTGCGTGAGGCCGACGCGCGCGAGATGCTCGCCCGCCGCGATGAAGTCGGTGAACGTGTTGAGCTTCTTCTGGTGCTTGCCGTCCTTGTACCAGCGGTAGCCCTTGTCCTTGCCGCCGCGCACGTGCGCGATGGCGAAGATGAAGCCGCGATCGACCAGCGACAGCCGCGCCGTCGAGAACGAGGCGGGGATCGAGATGCCGTAGGAGCCGTAGCCGTAGAGGAACAGCGGCGCGGAGCCGTCGAGCTTCGTGTCGCTGCGGTAGAGGAGGGAGACCGGCACCGTCTCGCCGTCTGCGGCGGGCGCGAACAGCCGGCGCGTGACGTACCGGCTCGGCTCGTGGCCGGAGGGGACCTCCTGCCGCTTGCGCAGCACGCGCGTGCGCTCGGCCATGTCGTAGTCGTACGTCTCGGCCGGCGTCGTCATGGAGGAGTACGTGAACCGCAACGTGGTCGTTTCGTACTCGTAGCCCTCCGACATGCCGAGCGCATACGCCTCCTCGGCGAAGGCGATCTCGTGCTCCGATCCGTCCGCGAACGCGCGCACGACTATGCGCGGCAGGCTGTCCTCGCGCTCGAGGCGGACGAGATGGCCGGCGAAGACGGCCGTGTCGAGAATGAGCCGCCCCGGCTTGTGCGGCACGATCTCCGTCCAGGTCTCCGGACCGGGCGCGGTGACGGGCGCCTCGCAGATGCGGAAGTCCTCGGCTCCGCCCGAGTTGGTCGTGATGATCAGGTGGTCGCCGTGATGGCCGACCTGGTACTCATGGCCGATCGCGCGCGCCGCGACGAGGACGGGTGCTGCGAGCGGGTCGTCGGCGTCGATCAGGTGGACCTCGCTCGTCTGGTGATCGTGCACGTCGATGACGATCAGCTTCGAGGAGAGCGTCTTGTTGAGCGAGACGTAGTAGCCGATGTCCTGCTCCTGGAACACGAGCACGTCCTCGCCCGCGGGCGTGCCGAGCCGGTGCCGGTAGACGCTGAGCGGCCGGTGATGCTCGTCGAGGCGGATGTAGAACAGCGTCTGGCTGTCGTTGGCCCAGACGATTTCGCCGCGGGTATCCGGCAGCACGTCCGGCAGGTCCTGCCCCGTCGTAAGATCGCGGATGCGGATCGTGTAGAGTTCCGAGCCCTTGTCGTCGACCGCATAGGCCAGGAGCCGGTGGTCGGGGCTGTGCGTCTGGGCGCCGAGATCCCAGTAGGCGTGGCCCGCGGCTTCCGCGTTGCCGTCGAGCAGGACCTGCTCGGCCCCGCCGTCGCGCGGCTGACGGCAGAGGCGGGGATACTGTCCGCCGGAGACGAACGTGGAGTAGTAGGCGAACGGGCCGTCCGGAGTGGGCACGCTGCTGTCATCCGGCTTGAGGCGCGCCTTCATCTCCTCGAACAATGTCTGCTGCAGCGCAGCAGTGGAAGCGAGCGCGGCTTCGGTGTAGGCGTTCTCGGCTTGGAGATAGTCCCGGATCTCGGGCGCGAGCACGCTCGGATCGCGCATCACGTCCTGCCAGTTCTCGGCCCGGAGCCAGGCGTAGTCGTCCACCAGCTTGACGGCGTGGCGGGTCGTGATGACGGGGCGCTTGGGCGCCACGGGCGGCGCTGGGAGACGAGCGCGCGCGTTCGGGCCTTGCATCGTTGGGCAACCTTCCGGAGGCGAGAAAAGCGGGATCGCGCCGAAGCGCGGGGAGCGGGCCATGACGGCGAACCATGACGGCAAACGACGCCCGGTTTGTCAAACGCGCGATGCGGCGAGGGGGCGGAGAAGGGCCGGGCGCAAGTCTAGAATTTAACCAACGAATGCTCATCCACGGGTGATGTGCCGCAGCCCCGAGGAAGGCTTGATGAGGCATTCTGCAATGAAACGTCAGTTTTGCTTCAGATAGTCTATAATTCGGTCAGTTTTGAAGGCTTCGGCGGTCGCAATAAACGCCGTGTTGCAATTAGGGGTTTTGGGAAGATCTGATCCGGCGGAGTTGACAACTTCCATCCGATCATGTCCAAAGACCTCGAAGTGATACATTTCACGGATGAGAACACAACTCCATCGTTGCCGCCGCAGGATATTGACCTGAGCTTCGAAGCGCAGGTCCTTATCTAGGAGAGGCTTGTGTTTGACTTGGCCAGGATAAGATCTTGGCCGCTGCCCGCATGAAGCGTGAAGGGATGTAGAGCATGGATGAAGGCGCCCAGCCGGAACTCGTTGAGCTGACGGCCAGGATCGTTTCGGCTTTCGTGAGCAAGAATGCCATCGGCGCGGAGAGCCTGCCTCAGCTCATCGCGGATACGCATGCCGCCTTGAGCCGCGCCACGGGATCGTCTCCGCCGCCGGAGCGTGAGGAGCTGAAGCCGAAGGTGCCGGTCAAGAAGTCCGTCATGCCGGACCACATCGTGTGTCTCGAGGACGGCAAGAAGTTCAAGTCGCTGAAGCGCCACCTGCGCACGCACTACAACCTCTCGCCGGAGGAGTATCGCGAGAAGTGGGGCCTGGCGCACGACTATCCGATGGTCGCGCCGAACTATGCGCGCGCCCGCTCGGATCTCGCCAAGAAGATGGGACTGGGCACGCGCCGCGAAAAGTAAACGCGCGTTGGGATGCGCCGATCGACAGGCGTACACTGAGAGACAGGACGGGCGTGGGCTTCGGGCTCGCGCCCGTTTTCATTACGCCCGTTGTCATCAATCACGCGGGCTCGCGGCACGGTGGCCCGTGAGGATCATTACGTCCGTATGCTCGCGCTTCCAGGCCGCGAGCAGCGCCGCGTGGCGGGCGAGGTCGTAGGTCCAATGCCCTGCGCGTCCGCGCCGCCGCTCCGCCTTGAGCGCGCGCTCGAGCTTCGCGACGAGCCGGCGGCGTCCTTCGAGCGACGTGTCGGCGATCTCCGATGGCCAGAGCGGAAGGAGGCGCGCCAGCTCCCGGTTGCGCTTGTCCTGCGCGGCGGGATCTTCGCGGAGAGGTCGGGACGCGAGATCGGATGGCGACGGCATGGGCAGGATCTCCCCGGGGTGGCGGGAGTGTCCTGCGCAGGCGGCGGCCGGGGATTAGTTTGCACCGCGCGCGCCGTCCCGACTTATCCTCGCCGTTCACTGACCCGCTAGTTTCGGCGCATGGGGCGTACGATCCCGGCCTATGATCAGCGCCACACCGTCGACCAGCGAGGGGGAGAAGCGATGAGCTTGGATCCGGGAAGAGAAAGCGACATCGCGGCGTCGTGGCCCTACCCGGCGTTCGAGCGGCGCGGGCCTCGGCAGACCGGCGCCGGGCCGGGCGCGGCCGCCCTGGAGCCGGCGCTCTCCGATCGGGAAGCCGCCCGCATCCGCGCCGTCATCCAATCGGCCATTTCGGAAGTGTTCGGCGTCACGTGCGCCGACCTCTCGCGCCCGTCCCGGGGCAAGGCGCCGATTGCGCTCGCCCGCCAGACGGCCATGTATCTCGCCCATGTGTCGTGCGGCATGAGCCTCACCGACGTCGGCCACGTTTTCGCGCGCGATCGCACGACCGTCGCGCATGCCTGCGCGGTGATCGAGGACCGGCGCGACGACCCCGTTTTCGACCGCGCGCTGGAGCTGCTGGAATGGGCCGTGCCCGTGCTCGTGGGATCCCGCGCCATGCGCGACGAGCTCTTCACCTGACCGCCTGAACTCCGGAGAAACCGATGTCCAAAACGAACGCCGAGGCCCGGCGCGCGGCGCGCCCGCGTGCGCCCCGCCGCAAGCCGAACGCCGCGCGCGAGACCCCCGCGCGCCCGCAACGCAATCTCGCCGAGAGCCCGATCGCATGGCTGTTCAGCCGCCGCGACAGCGCCGGCAATCCGCTGATCACGGAAGCGCAGTTCAACGCCGGGGAGCGGCTGCGCGCCGACTTCTGGTTCGCGCAGATGTCGCCCAACGTCACGCAGAACTGGAGCGCCGTCGGCCAGACGCAAGGCCGGCGCGGTGCGCCCCGCGCCGGAGCCGACCTCGCCGACAGCATCATCGAGGCGGCCGACCGCGTCCGGCGCGCGCTCGAGGCCGTCGGCCCGGAGCTCTCCGGCGTGCTCATCGACGTCTGCTGCCACCTGAAGGGCCTGGAGGACGCCGAGCGCAAAGCGGGACTGCCGCAGCGCTCGGGCAAGGTCATCCTCGGCTACGCGCTGTCCGCACTGGCGCGGCACTACGGTTTCGTCACCTCGGAGCGTCGGCGCGCCGTCGCCGTGCGCCATTGGGGCGCCGCCGGCTACCGCCCCCAAATGGATGCCGACGAGCCCGCCGAGGACGAATGAAGGCGAGAGGTCGTCCGTGCTCGCTGCCTAGCCGAGCGCGGCGCGGGCGTCGGCGCGGATGCGCTCCACCATGGAGGCGAGCCCGTTCGAGCGCTGCGGCGAGAGATGCTCCTTGAGGCCGAGCGCGGCGAACACCGTCTCCGGCTCGATGGCGAGGATCTCGCGCGCGGGCTTTCCGTTGTAGAGCGAGAAGAGGATGGCCACGAGCCCGCGCACGATGTGCGCGTCGCTGTCGCCCTGGAACGTCAGGATCGGCCCGCTCCCGTTGTCGGCGGGCTGCGTCCGGCTCGCGAGCCAGACCTGGCTCGTGCAGCCGCGCACTTTGGTGGCCTCCGTCCGCAGCGCGTCCGGCAGCGGCTCGAGCGTGCGCCCGAGCTCGATGATGTAGCGGTAGCGGTCCTCCCAGTCGTCGAGAAGCTCGAAGTCCGACTGGAGCTGCGCAAGCGTCATGGAGAGCGTCCTCGCGTTGTGGCGGCGCGCATTTTCCGACGAGCGGGGCACCCGCTTCGTCGCAAGAAAATGCAATCCAACACGAGGGACATATAGGGACTCTCGCCAGGATTGTCCTGTGCGTATGGCCGCATCGCCCAGACGCGCGCCGCGAGACACGTTAAGACCTGCAAGACCTGCAGCGCAGGCGCGACTTACAACACGACGTGGCGCTTAGGCGCCGTTCGGGCGATCGAGCCCGCGCCAGCCGGGCGCCAGATCCGCCGGCTCGAGCGTGCCCCGGCCCTTGTCGGACGCCTGCTGCGTTCCGCTCTCGGGCACGGAATCCATGGCGCTGCGGATCGCCACGTCGTAGGCGAGCTTTCCGGCGAACTCGGCCTTCTTGAGGAACGCATCCCAAAGGTCGCCCGCAACCTCGCATTGTCGTGTGTTGCGGTCGCAATAGGTGATCGTCCAATGCGCGGCCGTCGCCGCCCGCTCGTAGAGAGCCTCCTGCTGCTCCTGGTCGGACGGCATGACCGCAACGCCGAGCGAAAGGACCACGGCGATCCTGAACAAGGACATGATGGTGCAACTCCAGTCGAAGCATGACGGGCCCACGAAGGCCCCGAATGCAGCGACCGTACCGGAGAAGATTTGAGGAAGCCCGGCCCCGAGAGTGACAATTTAAGACATGATTGAAGCGACTTAGAGCTAAATGCGCCTAAAATTTTATCGATCGGACCGCGTTGTTTCCGGCCTCGTCCCGCCGGTTAACGCGATGTTAACAGCCGTCCCCCGATACTTCGTCCCGCGTGGCTCAGAGGCAGAGTAAGACCGGACCGGAGATGACACCGCTGACCGTAAGGTTCTCGTTTCTGCTGTTCGCGGTGCTGACGGGGGCGATGCTGACGAACCTGTTCGTCCTCCAGCCGCCGAGCGCGCGCCTTGCGAAATACAATGCGGGCGGCGGGCAGGCCGTGCCGGGCGGCGCGTCCGCGACCGGCCGTGAGACCGCCGAGGTCCGCCCGGCCATCGTGCCTCCCATCGAGACGGGCGCCGTCAAGGCGCTGCCCGAGACCGCCGACCAGGCCGACCTGACGCGCGCCATCCAGCGGGAGCTGAAGGCGAAAGGGTATGAGACGGGCGCCGTCGACGGCGTAGCCGGCCTCGTCACGCGCGGCGCCATCATGGCCTACGAGGCCGACGCGGGCCTGCCGCTGACGGGCAAGCCGCGCCAGGCGCTGCTGCAGCATCTCGTGCTGGGATCCGCCGACATCAAGGCCGGCGGCAAGGGCCAGGAGGTCGACGCCGAGGCCGAGGCCATCATCCGGGCCGTGCAGAGCGCCTTCCGCCAGCTCGGCTACATGACGACGGTGCCCGATGGACGCTTGAACGACACGACGAGACGTGCCATCCGGAAGTTCGAAGTTGACCGGAAGTTGAAAGAAACGGGCCGGATCTCCGGAGAGCTGCTCGCCAAGCTGACGAGCCTCGCCAGCGACGCCTTGCGCACGGTGCAATAGCCGGACGGCAGGAGCGAGCCGCCGCCACGGGCCGGCGCCGCGTGGGATACCGGAGCCGGATCTCCCGAACCGAAACGAGGGGCATGCGGCTCAAGTCCGAAATCTGGGTCAAGGCCTACGTGCGCCGCCTGTCCGGCAGCGGGCGCATGGCCTACGTCGTGCGCCACGGCGACGACGACGCGGGCGCCATTTACATCCGCATCAACCGTCTCGACGGCACGTCGGATCTCTTCGGCCCCGCGCCCGCGAGCCTTTCGGGAATGGAAACCGACCGGCGCTGGATCGCCTTCTTCAAGGGCGAGGCGCGCCCCGATGGCGAGGTCGACGCCTACCTCGAGCGGGAAGGCCGCAACGATCCCGACCTCTGGATCATCGAGGTCGAATCCCGCGACGGCGGCCACGGCCTCGAAGGCTGGCTCACCACGCTCTGAGGCGAGCGGACCGTGCTCCCCACGTCACGCCCCGCGCCCCAAGCTCAGCGCCAGCCTCGGCCGTTAATTACGGATTAACCAAAGCAGCGGTGAACTGAACGCAGTTGTTGGCGTTTTGCATCCAGTGTTTGCCGGATTGATCGTGTCGTTTGGGAGCGCAGGCTTGAGGGAGCCGCACACATGGCCAGCATCGTGGAATTCAAGCGGGTGGGGCTCTACGCCCGGCCCTTAGGCTCGGCGCCGCGGGGATCCGCCGAGATCGTCATTTTCCCCGGCGTGCGCTACGAGCGCATGGCCGAGGAGCAGCCGGCGAAAACGCGCCGCCGCACCCGCCGCCGCGACCGTCTCGATTTCGACGATTGATGGATTAAAGCACCGGCGAGCGTTGATACTTGCATTTGGCGCGCTTGAGCTCTGCGGTCGCACGCGCGCGATAGGCATCGCCCCGGTCGGGTGCGCGAATGAGCGCCAGCCCCTCGTTGGCCCGCACCGTCAGCGCGACGCTGGGCGCCGCCGCCGGCATCTCCGGCGAGCCTGCCGTTCCCGCGTCGTGCCCGGGCACGATGCGCAGCGACACGTCCGGCCGCCGTCCCGGACCTGAAACCCACGTGAAGAAGTTGTCGCCGGCGGGCGAGTAGAGCGCCACCACCCAGCCCGGATCCGGCAGCAGCGCCGAGACGATGACGGCGCCGTCGGTCGCATCGAAGCGGCAGAGCGCATAGCTCGCATCCGACGACAGGAACGGCAGCGGCTGCGACTCCGGCGTGATGTCCGCCAGAAGCCGCATCTCGTTCTCCGGCAGGTCGCCCGCCAGCGAGCCATAGGCCGAGCTCGGCGCCAGCACCGGCGTCGCGAAGGTCGCGATGATATGCAGGATGCCGCTCGCGAACAGCGCCGCCGCGGCGAGCGGGATGTTGAACGAGGAGACGCGCGCCCAGAGCCACTTCAGCATGTCAGCACCCCTGCCGCGTGATGGTGGGCACCATGCCCTCGATCTCGCCGTCCTGCGTCACCGTGCGCGTGTCGAGGTCGATGACCGTGAGCACGAGCGTGAGCCGGCCCGCGCCGCCGATGGGAATCCAGTTGCCGGGCGTCGCGTCGCGCGAAAGGATCGTCACGTAGCTGCCGTTCGGCTTGATCGCGATGGTGTCGCTCGTGAACGAATAGCGGTTGAGCGTATTCGGGATCAGGCGCCCGCCCGCGTCGTACACCGCGAGGCTCCACCAGTAGCCGGGAAGCTCGTGCCCCTCGACGAGATACTCGCACGAGGAGTGCAGCGGACGCCCCTCGAAGTCGGCGGTCGCCATGAACGTCTGCGCGATGGCGCTGCTGAGCGGCAGGATGCCGAGCCGCGCCTCGTGCGCGCGCGTATAGGGATCGGCGTCGGGCCGCCCCGCCGAGGTCCAGGAAACCCAGGGGCCGACGGTGACGGTGGTGAGCGAGGAGCCGCGCTCGATCATGTACCAGCTCGAGCCGAGGCCGAGGATCAGCACCATGCCGATGAAGAGCGCCCAGTCCGTCGTGTAGGCGATCAGCGCGGCGATCCGCTGGCGCAGCCGATGCAGCGCGAAAGCGAGGCCATTGAGCGAGATGCGCGATCGGAGTGCGGTGATGGCCATGGATCAGCGGACGGAGGCGGAAGGAGAGGGGCGCCCGCCGGTTTCGGCGAACGTGGAGGTCGGAGCGTCTGTTGCAGCATCCGGTGCGTCGGCGCGGTCGCCGCGCGGCGCGCCGGGCGCCTGCGGGTCTCCGCCGCCGGTGGGCTCGGGGCCGGAGGGGTCGGAGCCTGCGGGCCCAGAACCTGTGGGCTCGGTGACGCCGGCGGCCTTGCGCAACGCCGCCGTGATGCGTTTGACGGCATCGCGCGCCGGCGTCGACATGATGGGCGAGACCGCCTTCGGGCCGCCGGGGTCGATGGTCGGGTTAGCGCGCTTGAACTCGGCGATGCGCTGCGCCTCCGCCACCTGCACCGGATGCGGATCGAGGCCCGGGATGTTCGCGATGTTCATGTCGCGATGGGCGACCGACATGAACGAATGCCACAGCGGCGCGGCGAGCTGGCCGCCGGTGTTGCCGTGCGCCATGGCGCGGTTGTCGTCGTTGCCGAGCCAGACGGACGCGACGTACTTGCCCGTCGCGCCGACGAACCAGACATCCTTGGGCCCCGTGCTGGTGCCGGTCTTGCCGATGACGTTGGTGAAGTCGAGGGACGCGCGCTGCGCGGTGCCGTCCGTCACGACGCGGCGCATCATCTGGTTCATGCCGGCCGCGACCTCGGGCGGCACGATCTGCGCCGGCTCCGGCTCGTCCCGTTCGCGGCTGTAGACGAGCTCGCCGCGCGAGTTCACGACATCGAGGATGCCGTAGGGCCGCGCGCTCTTGCCGCCGTTGACGAAAGTGGCGAGGCCGCCCGTGTGCTCGAGCGGCGTGATGCCGTAGTCGCCGAGCGCCATCGAGCAGGTCTTGCGGATGCCCTTGATGCCGAGGCGGCGCGTCATCTCGATCACGTTCTCGCGGCCGACGGCGAAGGAGAGCTCGGCGGCGACCGTGTTGAGCGACTTGGCGAGCGCCAGCCACAGCGGCATGCGCGCGCCCGAGCCGCCGCCGCCGCCGTAGTTCGACGGACTCCAGCGCCCGCACGAGCGCGAGCTGTCGCGCACGCTCGTCTCGGGCTTGTAGCCGCGCTCGAGCGCCGTGGCGTAGACGTAGACCTTGAACGAGGAGCCCGGCTGGCGGCGGGCGTGCGTGGCGCGGTTGAACTGGCTTTCGCCGTAGTCCGGCCCGCCGACGAGCGCGCGTACCGCGCCGTCCGTCTCCATGGCGACGAGCGCCCCCGAGTTCATGCGCAGTCCGCGCCCGCGCTGCTTCAGGAAGGTGACGAGGGCTTCGTCGGCCTGCTTCTGCAGGGAGAGGTCCACCGTCGTGCGCGCGGTCAGCACGTACTGGTTCTTGCCTTCGGTCAGCCGCTGGACCTCCTCGAAGGCCCAGTCGAGGAACCAGTCGGGGCTGGTCGTCGCGCGCGTCTCGACGATCTGCGCGGGATGAAGCCGCGCTTCGTGCACCTGCGCGGGCGTATAAAAGCCGGCTTCGACGAGGTTCTGAAGAACCTCGTTGGTGCGCGCCCGCGAGGCGGGCAGGTTGATGTGCGGGGCGTATTTCGTCGGCGCTTTGTAGAGGCCCGCCATCAGCGCGGCTTCCGCGAGGTTCACCTCGCGCACGGACTTGCCGAAATAGAACTGCGCGGCGGCTTCCACGCCGAACGCGCCGCCGCCGAGATAGGCGCGGTCGAGATAGAGCTTCAGGATCTCGCGCTTCGTGAAGCGCGTTTCGAGAAGGAGGGCGAGGAAGGCTTCCTTGATCTTGCGGTCGAGCGAGCGCTCGGACGAGAGGAACAGGTTCTTGGCGAGCTGCTGCGACAGCGACGAGCCGCCCTGCACGACGTCATTGGCGCGCAGGTTCTCGACGAGCGCGCGCGCCGTGCCGAGCACGTCGATGCCGAAGTGCTCGAAGAAGCGCCGGTCCTCGGTGGCGAGCGTCGCCTTGATCACGGCGTCGGGGATCTCTTCGAGCGGCACCGCGTCGTTGTGCAGGATGCCGCGCTGGCCGATCTCGTTGCCGGCCGCGTCGAGGAACTTGACGCTGTACTGGCCCGTGAGGAAGCGGCCCTCGTCGAAGTCGAGGAACGCGGGCAGCGCCAGCGCGTAGAGCACGAAGAGGCCGCCGAGCGCGAGCGTGAACGCTTCCGAGCCCGCTTCGCTCATGAGGCGGCGCCATCCGGTCAGCTTGAAGCGCGCGAAGAAGCTCGAGCCCGCATCCCAGACGTCCTTGAGGCGCGACCAGCCCTCGGAAACGGAGGAATCGATGCGCGAGTCGAGCGCCATCCAGTCGATGCCGTCGCGCCGTCCGCGTTTGAAGAACCAGTCGCTCAATGGTGCCGTCCCGCAGTAACCCTGCCGCAATACCCATGCCGGAGCGAAGCGCCCCATGGCAATGCAACGCCAGGCGGCGAACGGCGCCCGGCGGACTCAGATGTCAGCCAGGCCATTATGGTTATTTATGCGGCCGCCGAAAGGCGCGCCGTGCGCCGGACGAGGGATCCCGAGCTGAAATCCCTGAACAATCCTGGAGACGCCCCGCGAAGTTATCCCCGGGTGGGCGCGCCTCAATACAATGGAATGTTTTGCGATAACAAGTATAGCCAAGGAAGACAAAATAAATCGAAGTCGAATTGCAATCTGTCGTTGACAGCGCAACGGTCATTCTGTAGTATTTTTGTATGGTCGGAAATGTGTCGCCCGCAGAGAGGGCCACGAACACTTCCGACCCGCTCAATCCTCGACAATTCGGCACGGAAGGCGCGGCGGCGGCATGCAGGTCGACGAAGCGACGTGGACCGAGGTGCGGCTGGCCTACACCGGCAGCGCCGAGCCTCTGAAAGCGATCGCGGCGCGCTTCGGCCTGACGCCGCAGCGCATCGGCATCAAGGCCAAGCGCGAGGGCTGGACGCGTTTCGCCCCCGCCGCATCGGCCGCGGCGAAACGCGCGGACGCAGCGCAAGGCCAAGGCCCCTCGCGGCGGACGGCATCCCGCGGCCCGCGCGGCGCCCTGCCGTCGCGCAGCGCCCAGAAGGCGGTCATCGCCCGGCTCTACCGGGCCATCACGCTGAAGCTCGAGCATATGGAGATGAGAATGGCGAGCGGTGAAGCCCGTTCGGCCCAGGACGAGGAGCGCGAGAGCCGCGCCCTCGCCACGTTGATCAGCAACTTCGAGAAGGTCACGGAGGCCGTCGCTGGACTCGACCGGGAACGGGATGCCGTCCGCGCCGCGGGCCGGGCCGGCACCGATGCGGAGCGCATGCGCCGCGAGATTGCGGAGCGCCTTGAGCGCCTCGGCGGCGGCCGGCCGTCTGGAAGCGGATCTGGCGAGCCTCGATGACGCGACGCTCGCGTTCGTTCTCGCCGACTGGCTGATCTGGGCGCGCGACGACCAGCTTCCCCCGCACGCGGCGGACGGAGGCGGCGACTGGCGCGTCTGGCTCATTCTCGGCGGCCGCGGTGCGGGCAAGACGCGCGCGGGTGCGGAATGGGTGCGGGCGAAAGCGCTCGGCATCCCCCCGCTCGGCGCCGTTCGCGCGGAGCGCATCGCGCTCGTCGGCGAGACGCTGGCGGACGTGCGCCGCGTGATGGTCGACGGCGTGTCCGGCCTGCTCGCCATTCACGAGGCGCACGAGCGGCCGCTGCTCGAAGCCTCGAAAGGCCAGCTCGTCTGGCCCAACGGAACGATCGCGCAGATGTTCTCCGCGGAGGATCCCGACAGCCTGCGCGGGCCGCAGTTCGATGCTGCCTGGTGCGACGAGATCGCGAAGTGGCGGCGCGCCGAGGAGACGTGGGACATGCTGCAGTTCGGCATGCGCCTCGGCACGAGCCCCGCGGTCGCGGTGACGACGACGCCGCGGCCGTTGCCGCTGCTCAAGGCCATCATGGCCGACGCCTCGACCGCCGTGACGCGCGCGGCGACGACGGCCAATGCGGCCAACCTCGCGCCGTCGTTCATCGCCGAGATGGAGCGGCGCTATGCGGGCACGGCGTTGGGCCGCCAGGAACTGCTCGGCGAGATCGTCGACGAGCAGTCGGGCAGCCTCTGGCGTCGCGACTGGA
>CAYLSI010000004.1:0-150863 GCA_964386545.1 uncultured Hyphomicrobium sp. | reverse complement strand
GCAAAGCCGATCACGCACTAAGATTGAAACCGGACCACCTCATAGGGGCAGACCAATTCTGCAATCGGCACCATGAACCCGCGATACTCGAAGGCTAGGTACTCGCCTTCATGGCCATTGTACGGATTGACCAGGTGCACGGCGATGCCGTTGGATGTGGTCGTGCCGATTTCGAGCAGCGACGCCACCACCTTTCCCGGCCGCGTCGAGGGCGTGTAGAGCACGTACTGCCCGGAGTAGACCTCCTCGGCCTTTTTGCATTCCCCTAGGTTGGCGGAGATGATGCGAAGTCCATGCAGCGGCGAGTTGGCGGTGGCCTTCCCTTTCCGCAGCACGTCCTTGAAATCTTCGTGCGGCAAATGCAGCTGCTCCGGCTCAGACAGCCCCGCATAGTTGGCAATCAAGGATAGATGGTCAGCTGAAGGTTCACGCGCACCGGTCTTGAGCCGAGACAGCGTTGAGCGGTCAATGCCGATCTCTTCGGCGATCTGTTCCATCTTGCGCGGCCGCCATCGCAAGATGAGGTGGGTGAGGTTCTGTGCAAAATCGCTCATGTGCATGTCCGTGATGGCACATGCTGGCACATCTTGCACAGCCCGTCACGCAGCCGACGAGGTAGGAAAGTCTTCGAAACATTCGAGGACTGCCGATGTCATCCCTGAGCAATCACCCGCCTTCAGACACTGCCGAACTCCTCACAACCGTTGAGGCCGCGCGCTTTCTCCGCCTCTCGGTCCCCACGATGGAACGCCTGCGCGTAACCGGCGACGGCCCGACATTCATCAAACTCGGCTCCGGCAAACGCTGCCGCGTTGTCTACCGGCGCGCCGATCTGGACGCCTGGCTGCACGGGCAGCGCCGCGACAGCACCAGCCAGCGAGGCCCCCATGAATGACCGCCTCGCCCATTACGCGCCGTTACCGGCGCTACAGGATGCAATGCGCCGCATCCGCCGCTCTCGCCGACGCGCTCAAACGCGCGCCGAACATTCTCGGCATGGCGAAGCATCGCCGCGTCCAGGTTCTTGCTCGGCGCATCGCCGCCTGCGCTGCCAGCACGATCATCAAGCTGCAAACGCCGCCGGGCGACGCCACGCGCATCATCTACCGCAACAAGCGCCGCTGCCGCAGCGGGCTTTGCATGCCGTGCGCCCGCGTCCGCGCCAAGGAAACCAATCAGCGCATCGCGCTGCGCCTGGACGCCATCGTGGCCGAAGCTCCCAGAACGCGGTTCGCGTTCCTCACGCTTACATCGCGCAACCGGCCCATCGCGGAGGTGGCCCGCATGCTCTCTGACCATGAAAAGGCCCTCGCCCGCTTCTGGCGCAACAAGGCCATCATGCGGGGCATCACCGGCCACGTCACCGGCATCGAGATTGCGCTGAGGAATGGAACCGGCGCGTGGGAGGCAGGCGTGCACAGCCATTCGCTTGTGGCGCTCCACCCGGATTATTTCGACCGCAAGGCCGACCGTTACCTGTCACAGGCGCGCCTGGTCGCCCTGTGGCGCGGCGCTCTGCGCGCAGATTACAACCCGATCTGTCACGTCACCGCCGTGCCTGCCGGAAGCGACGTGCGCAACAGCCTGCGCGAATGCGTGAAGTACGCCGTCGCGCCACACAAGCTGTTCCAGCGCAACAAGGCGTTCGCCGTCGATCCCCTCGTCGCCCTGCACCTCGCCGACACGCTTTACAAGCGCCGCCTGACGCGATGCGGCGGCGTGTTCGCACTCACCAAACGCCACCTCGCCGCCAAGGCGATGAAGGCAAAAACGACCCAACCCAGAAAGGAGACCATCTAATGACCAAGCCCCAAGGCCACATCCTGATCGGCCGCTACGAGAAGACCGACACCTTCACCTGGACTGATCCCACCAACGGCACGCAGAAGCCCATCGTGTCGTTCAAGGTGCTCGTCGCCCAGGGAGACGGCACGGTCACGCGCGAATCCATCACGCTGCCCAACCAGTACCGCCCGCCAAACCTCACGCCCGGCGAGACCTACGGCTTCCCGGTAACGGCGCGCCTCAACAAGAAGCGCATGCAGGTCAACTGGGATGCCCGCGCCGACCTGATGCCCTTCCTCGTGCCGGACATCCAGTCCGACTTCGATCTGGGAGCGTGACATGAGTACCGAACCCAACCAAGCCACCGCGCTCGATCCGCCGCCCGAACAAGACATCACGCCTTCCGAGCGCGAAGCGTTGCTGCGGGACACGCTCCAGAACCTCCTGGAAGCGTTTTCAGCTCCAGATGACGAGGACGATGCGGGCACCACCACTGAACTGCACCAAAACGCCGCTGAGGCGCCCTCAGACCTGTCCGGGGAGACGCCATGACATCCATTCTTGCGCCATACCGCAACACACAACCGGCTCCGGCAACCGCGTCGGCCCTGCGCCGCCCCGGCAAGCTGCTCTGCCCGGATGGCATCATCTTCGACGGCTTGGAACGCGCGGTGCACCGCCACCTGTTCCAACTGCACGCCGTCGACGGGGAGCATCCCCGGCCGCCGCGCTTCCTGGTCATTGCCGGGAAGCCCGGCACCGGCAAGACCGTGGCGGCAACCGACGCCGCGCTCCGCATGAACCATGCGGTGCTACACCTTCCGGCCGCGTACCTGGCCAGCGAGAACGAGGGCGGCGCCACAGCCGTCCTCGACAGCTATCTTGCCGATGCGGAACACCATGCCCGCACGCACAAGGAACCGGTCGCCATCATCGCCGACGACCTGGACCTCGGCATTATCTCCGCCGAGGCCGACACCGGCCGCACCATCAATTCCAATCTCCTGATCCAACGGCTGCAAAGCCTGGCCGATGGCGACGACATCCGAAACCCCGACGGCACGCGCATCGCACTGATCGTCACCGGCAACGACTGGAGCCACATCAGACCATCCCTGTTCCGCGATGGCCGCGCCACCTGGTACGAACATGCCCCGTCGCCTGACGAGACTGTCGCCATCGCCTTCAACCTCCTCAAGCCGCGCACCGACGACGACCGCAGGCTGGTAGTCAAGCTGGCTCGCCGCTACCGGCATGAAAGCGTGGCGTTCTGGTCGGCGCTGCGCACCAGCCTCAACAACGACCTCATCGACGCGCTGATGGCGGCGGGCATCACCGACCCTGCCGCCATCAAGGTGGAACTGCACCGGCCGCGTCCACTCGAACCCGGCAAGCTGCTCGGCCTCGCCCGCAAGCATGCCGCGCGCCGCCGCCTTTCCTTCCTCTCATCGAGGTGAACCCAATGAAACCCGTTCCCAAACTCGTCCCGAGCGTGTTCCCGCGTGCGGTGGTGCGCGCCACCGTCCTTGGCGATGTCATGAAAAACTATGGCATTCCCGATGATGTGATCCATGTCGCCCAGACCGGCCTGATGGCAAACGACTTCACCGGCATGACGTTCACCGGCTTCGCGCCAAGCGGCGCCCCGCGCGAACGGGCAACGCTGTCTTTCGACGACCTCAAGGACAACGACAACATGACGATGGACGTGCGCGACGGCCGCAGCATGGTCGAAGCCTTAAGCCGCAAACTGGCCCACGCCGTTGCCGCAAGCATTCATCTCATGCGGCAGCAGCGGTTGCGCATCCAGTACACGTTCCACTGCCCCGAGCACGCGAGCGTTGCCGAAATTTGCCAGAAGTACGGCCTCACCCAAGAGGCGCCGCAAGAAGACGACACGACCGAGATGCGGCTGGTGTTCCGGGTGACGCCCGGCCGCGACACCGGCATCACCTTCGGCCACTACACGGCGAAGTAGCTGGCATGTTTCGCGCGTGGCTGAAAAGATGGCGGACACCAAAGACCGAGGATGAACAACCCTTGCCCCGGCGGCATGCGCTGCCGCGCCTCTTGCCATCGCGTCCCGCGCCGAAACCTACACCGCCTGTTCCAAAGCTGCTGACGGCCGCTCGCTTCGACCCGAACGCGCAGCCGCCCGCGACCGTACGGGAGTACAACGACGCCCGCGACCGGCACATCGAGATGTGGAACGGCAAAGGTCTCGACGGCGCCATTGAAGCCTACCGCGCCATGACGAACGCACGGAACCGCGCCTTGCTGCATGATTCCTACGCGCGGCTGTTGCGCGACCTCGCCGAACCATCGCCCATCCACCGTGTTGATTTCCACGCACTGCCTCATGGCGCCCGGCCGCATCTTCTCGGCCCCTATCTCGGCAATCTGGTCGGAGGGGTGTTCCCGCGCCTGTGCTGGGACACCTCCGACATCGCCAAGGGCACGCTGACCTACGTGTTCCCAGGAGGCCCGGCCGACGCCATTGCCTGGCGCCAAAGGCTGCCGGACATCTCCGCCTGGCTCGGCCACAACTGGACGCTGGGCCGCACCACCGCCAACACGCTGACCCTCATCCGGCGCACGCCGCTCCCGGATACGCTGCCGTTCGTGCGCAGCCATCTCAAACCGGGAACCCTGTTCCTCGGCATCGACGCCGAAACGCACCAGCCCGCCACGCTACCCTTCGCGGAGATGACATCCGGCACGTTCATCCCCGGCGCCTCAGGCACCGGCAAGAGCAACGCGCTTCACATCATCATCCAGTCACTGTTGAGCAACCTGCACCTGTTCCAGGCCGTCTACCTCATCGACGGCAAGGACGGCGTGGCCTTCAACCGCTACCGCAACGCGGCGCCGGGCAAGGTGCATGTGCTGTGGCAGGATGCCGAGGTGTGGAAGCTGGCCAGCGACCTGACGGCGCTCATGCGCCAACGCAACGAAGAACAACGCGAGCGCGGCATCGACAACGCCACGCGGGATTTCATTGCCGTGGTGATTGACGAGATGGCCACGTTTACCGCGAAGCCTTCCGTGGACCCCAAGCATCCCGACAACAAGCTGCACGCCAAGTTTATCGACGACCTGACCATGCTCGCCCGGCGCGGCCGTTCTACCGGGCTGCGGCTCATTCTTTCTGCGCAGGAGCCCGTGGCGGAACAGATTCCGGCCAGTGTGCGCGCCAATTGCCTGACCAGCCTATCCTTCCGGCTACCCGTGGATGCGCACGCCACCGCGATGTTCGGCCAGCTTGACGGATTACCCGCCGACCCTCGGCGCCTGTTGCGCGGCCGCGCCCTGTTCAAGAACGGCCTTTCCGGCGAGGTGCGCCACGTGCAGTTTCCGGTATTGGGACGCCCTTGATGGAACCCTCACGGTTTCGCGCTCAACATGATTTCTACCCGACACCGCCGGAGGGAACACGCGCGCTGCTGTCGGTCGAAGGCTTCACCGGCACCATATGGGAACCGGCATGCGGCGATGGCGCCATCAGCAAGGTGCTCGTGGCGCGGGGATACACGGTTATCTCGACCGACCTCATTCACCGGGGCTACGGAACGGGCGGCATCAACTTCCTCGCACAAACCCAAACGCGCGCCCGCAATATCGTCACCAATCCGCCCTACGGCAGCGGCCTTGCCGATGCGTTTGTGCGACACGCTTTGCATCTCGTCTCGCCCGTCGCGGGAAGCGTCGCCATGTTGTTGAACCTGGCGTCACTCGCCCATCCTATGCGCCACCACCAATGGACGCGCCGCCCGCCAAGCAACGTCTACATCCTGGATGAACTGACTTGCTGGCCGAACGGCATCGAACGCGGCTTCGCCGCAGAACACCGCTATTGTTGGGCCGTTTGGAAGCCGGGACACGTCGGCCGCCCGACGCTCTGGTGGTTGTCCACGGCAAGCCGTTCCCCTTATGTTCGCGGCATGGTATAAGCCCGAATCCACTCAAAGAAAGCCTACCCCCATGGCAAAATCACCCCGCCAAGAAGACGATGTACCAGAGGATGGTAAAGGCCTCGGCGAACTCGTCATTTACAAGACCGACGACGGTCGAGACCAGATTCAGTTGCGCCTTGAGGATGGCTCCGTTTGGCTCACGCAAGCCGAAATTGCCGGACTGTTCGAAACCACAAAACAAAATGTCAGCCTGCATCTCAAGGAGATTTTCGCCGCCGAGGAATTGGCGGAGGGTGCAGTTGTCAAGGAATCCTTGACCACTGCCGCAGACGGCAAACGCTACAGGACAAAACTCTACAACCTCAAAGCCATACTAGCCGTCGGTTACCGCGTACGCAGCCCGCGCGGCGCACAGTTCCGCCGTTGGGCATCAACGGCACTGGAGGAATATCTCATCAAGGGCTTCGTCATGAACGACGAGCGCCTGAAGGAACCCGGCGGGATCGATTACTTCGACGAGCTGCTGGAACGCATCCGCGACATCCGGGCTTCCGAGAAACGATTTTATCAGAAGGTCAGGGATTTGTTCGCGCAAACCAGCGCCGACTACGACAAGGCCAGCGAGACCGCGAAGACCTTCTTCGCCACCATTCAAAACAAACTTGTCTATGCCATCGCCGGAAGCACGGCGGCGGAACTCATCGTCCAGCGAGCCGACCCGGACAAACCCAACATGGCCCTCACCAGTTGGAAAGGTGAACGCGTTCGCAAGGGTGATGTCTCCACCGCGAAAAACTATCTCACGGCCGATGAAATCGGCGAGCTGAATCTGCTCACCACCGCGTTTCTGGATTTCGCGGAACTGCGCGCGCGCAACCGCCAACAAACAACCATGGCAGATTGGGTTGCGCAAACTGACCGCTTCGTTTCGTTTAACGAAAGGCCTGTGCTCCAAGGCGCCGGACGCATCTCGCACGCTAAGATGGAAGAAATAGCGCACCAGCGGTATGATGCCTTTGACCAAAAGCGCCATGCTGCTGAGGCGGCTCAAGCTGAGCAGGAAGCTCTTGACGAACTAGCGGCGCTTGAACGGGAGGCCAAAGCACTCCCCAAGCCACGTAAAAAGCCTAAGGCCACCGAAAAATGAGCCGCACCAAAATCAAGGTCCACCAGTCCAGCGGCAATGTGTTCGCCGACCTCAAGCTGCCGGACGCCAACGCCCACATGCTCAAGGCGCAGATTGTCGCCGACCTTTATCGGCTCACGCAGACCCGTAAGCCGACACAGACTCGTGTCGCCGACATTGCCGAATCTCTCAACGTACCTGCCGGCGAACTGATACGCGACCTTACCGAAGACGAAGCGCGCGAATGGGCCTTCTATCGCACGAGCGCGCAACATCGAACCGAGGTATGGAGAAGCGCGCAGTACCTTTGGAACCGGAGCGGCCTTTCGCTCCGGCAAGCCGCCAAGGTTATGGAAGTGCATCCGTGGATTGTCTGCCGATCCATCGCCGGCAGGCGCGCAACGGTGCTCACCTATCAGCAGGCACTGAGGATTGTTTCGGCATTGCCTGAGCCGCTTGAGCCGGAAGCCGTACTTCCCGAGATCGCACGCCGACGGTAGCAGCGAGAGTGTACACCCAAATTACCGCACCTCAGATTTGACGCATTCCCGCCAACCTGCCGCCGCCGAGCGACCATTCGTGGGAGCCATCTCCCCCCTTAGCCTCACGCATTAGCTGTCCGAGGCGTCGCCAACACCGAAACCCGTATCAATGGACGTGATGTTCAAATCAATTCACCTCGCATGCCTTGCGCCGCGCCCACCGTTTCCGAAGGATGCCGCCAATTGCATACAGCATGTCCCAAATGATCAAGCCATGGCGCCACCTTCCTCCAAATTGCCGGCGTCAGACTTTCCGCCGTTTCCTCCCATGGAGGCCAAGCCGCCGCACCACTCCCCTTTTCTCACTAGGGTGCATGCGCTGGCCCAGGTTTGGGTGCAGGAAGAATGGCTGGCGATTGGGGCCCTCAAACACACTATCGGGCGCAGCAACAAGGCAAAGCTCGAACAAGCCATCAAGGACGCACGCCTTACACCGGACAATCTGGCGAAGCGACTCGACAACATCAGCCGCGCCAAACTGTTCAGGGAGTTGCGCAAGCTCAACGCGCCACCACCGGCCGTTCTAATCCGCCAAACCCGCCTCGAGTTCGGCGCCCATCTGCTCACGCACACGCGCCTTCTCATCCGCGACGTCGCCGTCCGCGCCGGGTTCAATGACGAACGCTACTTCTCGGAGCTCTTTACAGAACAGTACTTCTGTTCCCCTTCGGAATACCGACGGGGCCACATCGAACAAAGCGCCCTCAAGCCGAACAGCAACAGGCGCTGAAGACTAACAGGGACATCCGTATCAAGAACAGGGGCTTTCAGATCATACGATTTCCACCAATTTGAAGTTGGCCCAGCATCAGGTGTCGAACTTCATCCCAGGGGGGCCACATGGCCGGCATCGGCAAAATCATTGCGGGAACATTTGTATTTTTGTTCGCCGTTGTCTTGAGCTTCACCATCATCGGCATCATCTTCGCGCTGCCGCTCTTCACCACCGCGTTCGGATTGTGGGCAGCGGGCTTCGGCGAGTTCGGTTTCAAAACTGCGCGCGCAGTTTCCAAGACCGTCAAGCACTAGGCGGCCAGACAAGAAATCGGTGCGCCAGCGCAGCCATCGCCCGCGTACCAAACCACATATAATCTATTGGGGACATTTCAATGCGTATCGAAAGCAAAGGGTTCGGCTTGTTTGGCGTCGGCGGCGGTTCAATTGAGCTGACGGGGGATGCCGTCGTCATCGCGAAAAAGAGCGCAGACGTTTCTGCCGCCGGTGGCGTGGTGGGCATGGCGCTCAATGCCGCTTCAGCCAGCTCGACGGGTCACACCGTTCCCTATGACGCCATCTCTTCCGTGAACCTCTCCGAGGGCGGATGGGGATCGCGGCCATTCGTTCAAATCGTTTCCACGGGCGAACGGGTGGTCGCCGACGATGCCGCCGCGATGGCCAGCCCCTCCTGCTTTGTCTTCAAGAAAGAGCTGCTACCGGACTTCAGGGCAATGAAGGCCGAAATTGAGCGAAGGGTCGCCGCCGCGAAAAGCGCGCTGAGGTCTAACGGCGCCTTGAGCGTGGCCGACGAAATTCAGAAGCTGTCAGGGCTCGTGCATGCCGGCCTCATCACACAAGCCGAGTTCGACGCCAAGAAGCGCCAGTTGCTCGGCCTGTAAATCGAAAGCCACCAGACCACCAAACCACGCCTAATGAGGTTCTTCGCATGCGCATCTCTACATGGCGCTTATTAGCCGTCACTGTTCTGTGTGCAGTGCTGACAAACGGATCTCCACCGAGTTGGGGGCAGAGCACCCCTGCCGCGCCTCCTGGTCCCATTCCTCGGGGCGACCGCAAGGTCATAGATGTTGCAAACGTTCGCGCCGAACCTTCCACCGCAGCTAAGATTGTCACGCAGCTGACGCCCGGCTCGCTCATCACCGTCGAAGAACAATCGCCCGACAGCACATGGTCCTATATTTCCTTCGCTGGTGACTCCATTGGCTGGGTTTACAATCCGGTCCTATTGAGGACGACGACACCGGAGGGTGGCACAGCCGCGGCAAACGATACGCCACACCCCGCATCAGCGGCAGGGCCGCCCGTCAAGGACGTGCTTTTCCTGCTGACGGGCCTGCCTGGCGCTCCCTATCAGGATGAAAGTGCCGGCAGCGATGGCGGGAGCGGCATTCGCTCGGTGTTGAGCCGCATGTACGACTACAAGGTACTGACCCCTTGCAAATACGAGCTGAGCATCGCCTATACTCGCCGCGAGCGCGATCTCTACACCGATCAATGGAAAGAAAAAGCGTGGGTAGCGAAACAGCGCATCGATCTCACAAAACTTACAGCAATAAGCGCCGAGGCAGGCGTTGATGCAGAAGATGCCATCATCGGCATCCGCAATCCCCGGCGCATCACCCGCGTGTCCTATATTGGCGCCGGTGCCGTCTGCAGTATCAAGGACGATGGAACACTCGGCGACTGCAGCACCGACCAACCGGGCACTCTCTATTCCTTCGATCCCGCGCTTGCGCCACCGGCCAAACTTCACAGCACGCTTCGCAGCATTCAGAAACATTGTCCCGCAGGTTCAACCATCACTGCGCAACATCAGAATCCGCCTGCCGATGCGCTGAAGCCTGGGACGGCGTTCCGCGATTGTCCGCAGTGCCCGGAAGTGGTGGTCGCACCCGCTGGCAGTTTTCTCATGGGGTCACCGCCGGATGAGCAGGGACGCGCGCAAAATGAAGGACCGCCGCACAGCGTAACAATCGCCAAGCCCTTTGCTGTCGGTAAGTTTGAGGTGACGTTCGAGGAATGGGATGCTTGCGTTGCGGTCGGAGGTTGCAGCCGAAGCCCTGCTGACAGAGGGTGGGGGCGCTACAAGCGCCCGGTGATCAACATCACCTGGCACGAGGCGAAGCAATACATCACCTGGCTCTCCGCCAAGACCGGCAAACCCTATCGGCTTCTTTCGGAGGCGGAATGGGAGTACGCCGCCCGCGCAGGAACGACAACCCCGTTCTCAACGGGCTGGAGCATCGGCCACCATCAAGCCAACTATGCCCGAGGCTACAATCAGTTTACCGGCACAGTAGACGTCGGCTCCTATCCACCCAACGCCTTCGGCTTGCACGACATGCACGGTAACGTCATGGAGTGGGTCGAGGACTGCTACAATTCCCCTTCAAATAAGCAAGCGCAACCATCTGGAAACTGCAAATACCGGGTGTGCCGTGACGGAGCTTGGACAGATGACAAACCCACAAGACTTGGTTCTGCCAGACGCGCCCAATGTATCGCCGGCGAAGGATCAAGCGTTAACGGATTCCGTGTGGCAAGGGACCTGTAAGAACATCGCCTTAACGGCAGTGCCCGACTGATTGTCAGGCACCTCGCCTTCACGGTCATCGCCGTCCCCGGCTGTACCGCACCGCCAGTATCGCAGCATCATGACCGGTTGCGAAGCCCTCCTCGCTCGCCCCTTGCACTGTATACATTCCACCTCCTCACCTTCTCCAAATATCCCACGGGGGGTTCGGGGGGCGTGAAGCCCCCCGGTGGCTGTTTTCACGATGGGCGGTTTCGGCAACGTGGCGGCAATAGATTGCACACGCCGGAGGCAGCCGACTTGTATGCAGCAGGGCAGTTCGGGAAGGGTAAGAGGGACGGGGCAAGAAATGTCTACATCCTGGATGAACTGACGCGCTGGCCGAACGGCGTCGAACGCGGCTTTGCCGCAGAACACCGCTATTGTTGGGCTGTTTGGAAGCCCGGCCACGTCGGCCGCCCCGCGCTGTGGTGTTTGACCACCAAGATTCACGGCGCTGTCTAGGTATGGACAATGTCCATACGTCGCCCTATAATGCTAGGTACAAGGAAAGCTAACCAAATGGACAGATCGGACATGAGCCGCGATGCCAAATTCCAAATCCGTGCCAGGCCGCTCGACCTTGACGTGATCGACGCCGCCGCAGACCGGCTCGGCAAATCGCGCTCGGAGTTCGTCATGGAAACCGCCCGGCAACGGGCTGAGGATGTCCTGCGCGATCAAAGCGTGTTCTACCTTGACGACGCGGCATGGCGCGCGTTCGCCACTGCATTGGACAAGTCTCCGGCCGACAACCCCGGCCTCAAAAAGCTGTTCGCCACCCGCGCACCTTGGGCGAAATGACATTCACCGCGCCCGCACTCCTAACCGCAGAACATCGCACCGATGCTTTCGACTGCGGACAAGCAACGCTCAACACATGGATCAAACGGCACGCCCTCGCGAACCAAGAACGCGGTGCCTCACGGACTTATGTCGTGTGCGCAAAAAGCAGAGTGGTTGTTGCCTACTACGCCATAGCCGCTGGTTCCATTGCCCATGCCGATGCCATTGGCGGTGTCAGACGCAACATGCCTGAACCGGTTCCGGTCGCCCTGCTCGGCCGCCTTGCCGTGGACGCTTCTGTTCAGGGCCAAGGGATCGGCAAGCACTTGCTGCAGGATGCGGTGATCAGGGTCGCCCAAGCATCAGACGTCATCGGCATGCGCGCCATCGTCGTCGATGCGCTCGATGAGCAGGCAAAAACCTTCTACGAGCAGTATGGCTTCGTCTCCTCGCCCATCTCACCCTTCAAGCTGATGGTGACAATTGAAGCTGTGCTGCGCCAACTCACGTTCAAGACCATCGGCCAATAGCTGCTCCTGCTCCCACCAAAGAAACACCCCTTCGGGCTAAATCCTCCGCCGTTCCCTCGCGGGGGCCGCGCTGACGCGCCCCGGTGGGTATGGCCCCCGCGACGGCTCGGCTCCGAAGAAACAGCCCGGACAGGCGCGGGTCTCAGCCAGACGTGCAACCTTGCCACAGCCCATTGCCTGAACGGCGTCCGGCGGTCTCGCAACGCTCAAGGCATCATCAACCCAGGTTGCCTACCGCGCCTTCGTTGTTTGATCATTGCCGCATGATCGTCACGCACACGTTGAACGCCCAAGGC
This sequence comes from uncultured Hyphomicrobium sp., assembly GCA_964386545.1. GTDB lineage: Bacteria > Pseudomonadota > Alphaproteobacteria > Rhizobiales > Hyphomicrobiaceae > Hyphomicrobium_C. Next base: position 138,574 of record CAYLSI010000004.1, on the reverse strand, counting down.
CACCGCCGAATCTATCTCGGCGGCAAAGCAAGTGTGGAGTGCTGGATTGAACCGGCGGCCGATGGCGTAGCGTGGTCGTTCCATATGGACACCGCGCCGACGACATATCTACTGCCCGCTGACACCATGCGCGCATGGGCAAAGCAAGTGCTGCTCGACCTCGCCGCCGAAGTCGGCGCCGAACCTGACAACCTCAGGGCCGTGCCATTCGAACGCATCGCCGCGCTTCACACCGCCAACCCGGCCGACTACGGCCGCGCAGCAGCACCGCGCCGCCAAGCCTACACGCATGCGTTCATCACAACGCCGCCGAACATCACGCGGCCAATTTCAGATTTCATGGGAGCGCACTCCGCACAAAACCCGAGACGCCGCTAACAAACGTTGCAAGAACGACTCACTAACCGCCTAACAAAGCCATAGCATTCGCTATAAGCGCCAGTGCTCCTTCGGCCATCATGCTCCCGGCGGCACCTGCCAAAGCGGCACGCGCATCAACGAGAAATGCTTTCAGTGCACCAGACCCCGCCTTTGGCTTTTCAAGTTCAGTCGCGATTGAATCAAGCGCCCCCCGAAGCTTTTCCTCATCTGCACCTTCTTGAACAAGTATAGGCATCGCGGCTTTGATCTTACTTGCGATGTCGGCAATCTGGCCGGCTACAGAGACTGAAACAGCAATGTCGCCGGACGACGCCTCATTACCCATATTTCCGATGAAACTACCAATGTTCCCAATATTGAAAGTCGTCATGGCACTCTGCGCTTGCTTACGCTCTCCGGGTTCGAAGGTCATTCCCTGTCCAAGCACACCCTTCCTTTCCATTTCAATGGCCCAATCTAAAACAAGATTTCTGACAGAATCTAGAATTCCAGCGATGCTACTTCGCCCAATTTGAACCACCACTCTTGCCGTTCGCGCGCTCATTATCTCGTTCAGCGTGGCGACCAAGCTGGGCGCAACGGGGAAGTGCAGCGATCCGCCGGAATGATTATCCAGCAGATCTCTTAGACTAGCGATTGATTGGCTTATCGGAGCCTGGCTTATGATGCTCATAAACTCCGGATCTGATGAATAGATTGGTATCCAACCGTTGTAAGGGTTCCAACCGGCAGGTTGCCCAAACAGCTTTCGGTAGCTTGGTAATTCGCCGCTGTATCCATTCAGCTCCTGCTCAACCCATTTTTCCAAATTTTCGAGGTTCAACTTAGCAGCCGCGAGCTTGACTCGCCGCAGCAGTGCGTCTGTTGGAACATTCGGGTCCAAGGCGTCTCTTTGAATTTCCTGAATTAGGCCGGTCATCGTGCCCTCGCCGCAATTAGTGCGCCCATACAGGCGCACTCTCACCTGCACGGCCATCGCCGTCCCCGGCTGTTCCGCATTGAGAGCATATACGCGAAACGACGTTGCCCGAGGCCTCTGCACTCAATTTGCACAACCTCGTCACCTGCTCCAAATATCCCACGGGGGGTTCGGGGGGCGTGAAGCCCCCCGGTGATGAATTGCACATGAGCGGATTCGGCAACGTGAAGCCGGAGCAGTGCACACGCCGGAGGCAGCCGACTTGTATGCAGCAGGGCAGTTCGGGAAGGGTAAGAGGGACGGGGCGAGGTATACCTTTGACCACAAAATGCGGCCAAAGGCGCGGCGATGCCGCGTGCAGCAGCGGGGCCACAGCCCCGCCCTCCCCGTCCCAAGGAAAGCAAGCGCATGCCACGGCGCGGATACCGCAAAGGATTGAACGACGGGAAGGAGCCGCTGCCGCGCCACGTCCGCACACGACTGTCCGAGCCTAGCTTCCAGGCATTGGCGGCCGAGGCATCGGCGCGAGGCGTGACGATTTCCGCGCTGGCACGCCTGATCACAACCGCCCATCTCAAGGCCCAACGCGCCAAGCTGCCCCAGCGGCATGAAACGGACGCGGCGTTGCTTCGCCAGTTCGTCCGCATAGGCAACAACCTGAACCAGCTTGCCCGCCAGGCGAACGCCGGATTGGTTCCGGTTGGCGCGGACGAGCTGCGCGCCTGCCTCGACCGCATCAACGCCGCGGCCCGAACGCTGTGAACGATGCTGGCCAAGGTCGCGCCGCCGTCCAACGACTTCCAAGCGTTGGCCCGCTATCTCGTGCGCGGCAAGTCAGGAAAGCCTGATCCGAAGCGCGTTGCGTGGCTGTTCACCCAGAACCTGCCGACCGACGATCCACAGCTGGCCGCCAAGTACATGCAGGCCACCGCGCGGCTCTCGGCACGCACCCGTAAGGCCGCCTATCATCTTATGATCGCCTGGCACGCCAACGAACGCCCGACGCCGGAGGCGATGCAGGACGTGGCGCGGCAGACGTTGCGGCTCGGGGGCCTCGCCGAGCACCAGGCGCTTGTGATGGGACACGGCGACAAGCCACATCCGCACCTTCACATCTTGCTCAACCGCGTGCATCCCGACACCGGCCGGGCCTGGAAAACCAACCACGACTTCTCCCGCTTCGACCGCATTATGCGCGACCTGGCCGACGCGCACGGCTTCACGTTCGTTCCGGCGCATGCGTTCAACCCCGAACAGACTGACACGTTCGCCAAGTTTCCGGACTCACCGGCGACCTATGCCGGGAAGCGCGGCGCACCGACGCTCCGGCCGCAATGGTCAAAGGCCCAGGCCCGCGCAATGGGCGAGCGGATTTCCGAAGACCTCACCATGGAGGCCACGCCTGATGATGTGTTGGACATTCTCGCGCAAGACGGCTTGGCGGTTGAGGCCAAAGGCAAAGGCCACGTCGTCGGCAACACAAATGGCTATGCCAAGCTATCAAGCCTCGGCCTGACAGCATCCGCAAAGAACCTCGCTCGCACGGTTGCTGCCACGCCCTCAAATCTTCACAGCATCATGCCTTCACACCAGCACGGCCGCACCGTCTTCGACGTGGACGCCGTGGACATCGCGCGCGCCATCCAAACCCTCGGGCTGCTCACCGAGGAGGACGTGCGCCAGGCCATCGACGATGTGAAGGCAGAACGGCAAGCGCGCCGAAGGCCGTCGGTCGCTACCGATTTGATGGCAACGACCGGCCTCACTCCACTTTCGGCAGCGAAGCGTTCGCCCAGCCGTTCGCGCGCAGCCGCGCTAGGTAGAGTTCCAACAGGCCGATGATGCGCTGGTGTTCGCGCTGCATGATGCCAGGCGCGAAATCGTATAAAATCTGCACGTCGCCGAAATCCTTCGGCCGGTCGGCAAACGTGCACAACGCTGCGTCGGGGTCGTTGTCGAACGCGCGCCAGAATTCCCGGCCTTCGTTCCGGAAAAAACCACGCAGCGCGCTTTTCACGCTGACGGCGGCCCACGGCCTGTCCATGGCCGTCCGTATACCACATTTATGCCCTCGCCGTGGGCAGCCCGTATGGACTTTGTATCCAACCGCCCGCAGCCTTTTCGTGAACGAACGAAAGCATGCTGCAATGACCACCACGGCCGACACCCAAGCACACGGCAACTTCATCGCCTTCCTGGCGCGCGACAAGGAACCCGGAGACAAGCGCCCGGTGTTCGAAGGCAGGTTGAGCCTTCCCGAAACCGAAGCGGAGTTGCATTTCCCGCTGTGGGGCCACGAGTACGCCGACCCCAAGACCGGCGAGATCATGACCATGTTCAACGGCAGCACAGATGCCGTATCACCAGCAGACGCGCCGAAGGATCAGGTTGCCGCTCTGCTCAAGAATGACGGCGCCGCCGCACCCGCCTCCTTCAGCAATGTCGAACTGCGCTCGCGCCAGGTCGTGCTGTTCCCCAACCGCTTCAAAGACGAAGCACCGGAGAAAGAACGGCCCGACTATTGGGGCGCCTACAATCCCGGCAACGGTCAAGCTGTTGTCCGCATCAGCGCATGGATGCGCAAAGACCGCTACGGTCGCGCCATGCTGACCGGCGCGACAAGCTATCCGCTGCCGGGCAAGAGCGAGGTAGAGCAGCAGGATGCCACGCCGACGATTGCCGAACTGGAAGCGCAGGGCGTGGTTTCGCGCGGCATGCCGGAGAAGGCCAAGAAACGCAGCGCCGGTCGCGGAGAGTGATGCAGGGAGGTTCGGCTGCACCCGCGCTTAAAGCGCGGGCTGGGCTGTCGCGCGCCGAGCCGCTGCGAGCGTCTCGGCCCTTCGGGCTTCCATCCCTTGCAGTTGTCAGCCAGACTAGTGACAATGCAGTCCAAGCTAACCAGCCCAAAATCTCCATGGAACGCGAAACTATAATTTCCGAGATCCAACGCACTGCCGCCGATAACGGTGGCATTCCGCTTGGCAGGCTCAAGCTAGAGAGCGAAGCAGGCATAAAGGAACATCATTGGAAAAAATACTGGCCAAGATTTAGCGACGCGGTCCGCGCGGCAGGTTTGGAACCGAACAACAAGACAACACCACTGGACAGAGATGTTCTAATCGCCTTGTTGGTCGATTTGGCACGTGAACTTGGCCATTTCCCTACCCACGCCGAGATCAGAGTTCGGAGCGGACGCGGCAGTTGGCCAAGCCACAGAGTGTTCGACAAGCGCCTTGGCACTAAAGCTGATATGGTCAAACTGATAGCAGACTACTGCTCATCCAGGCCCGAATTGGCAGACGTACTGGCTTACTGTCAGGCAATCCCGCAGCCAGTTCGCACCCCCGCACCAGACCAAATGTCTGATGGGTTCGTCTACCTCATCAGGAGCGGCCGCTACTACAAAATAGGTAAGACGAACTCGCTTGGGCGACGCGAGCGAGAGGTTGGATTGCAGCTCCCAGAGCGAACGCAGACCGTACATTCCATCAAGACCGATGATCCCGAGGGTATCGAAGCCTATTGGCACCGGCGCTTCGCGTCTAAACGTAAGAACGGCGAATGGTTTGACCTTACTTCAACGGACGTAGCCGCTTTTCGCCGCCGAAAATTCATGTAACGAATGCAATTGAGCAAAGCTGCACACGCCACCCTCGCCCATGCTCACGTGAGCACGAAAAACCCACGTTCTTTACACGCAGCAACTATCAACTTTTTTTGATTTCAGTATGCAGATTTTACTCACGGTGGTCTGCAACGCGCTGATTAAGCGCGCAAATCGCCCTCATCCATCATCGGCGCCACACAGAACCTATGCGATTGAGATTGCACGGATTTCCTTACGTCGTTCAAAAGCATCGAACGCGAGCATGCTCGCATTCGCGTCTGTCCCCGCCGGCCATCAGGCGTTTTGAGCTTCCTTGCTCACGAATTGCTCGCGTGTGCAAGGCGTGAACGCGAACGCCCTGGCCTGCAAGTACGTCCACGCGGTGCTGGTGGACATACGGACCTAGCATCCCTTTAGGCTAAAATGCCAAGCCGAGCGATGAGCCACAGAGCAGCACGGCCGCGCCGAGCAAGGGGGACGCTTACCACCCGGAACTCCATTAAAACGGACACCGAGGGCGAACGCATCCCGACGCTCTACACATTCAAGCGGTAGCCGATGCCGGGTTCGGTCAGGATCAGCTCCGGCGTGTCGGGAGCGGGCTCCAGCTTCTGACGAAGCTGGCCGATGAAGACGCGCAAATATTGCAGGTCCTCCGTGTGCGCCGGTCCCCAGACCGCGGTCAGGATCTGGCGATGGGTCAAGACACGCCCCGCATTGCGGACGAGCACCGCGAGCAGATCGAATTCCTTCGGCGTGAGCTTCACGGGCTCGCCGCCGCGCATGACACGGTGGGCCAGGATGTCGACGTCGAGGGACCCGGCCTGGATGGTGGTTCTCTCGGCGGCCTGCTGCGCCGCATGCCGCAATGCCGTCCGGAGGCGCGCCGTCAACTCGCCGATCCCGAAAGGCTTGTTGACGTAGTCGTCCGCACCGAGGTCGAGGGCGGCGATCTTCTCGGACTCGCGGTCGCGTGCCGAGAGGACGAGGATCGGGATCTTGCACCATGTCCGGAGCGCGCGGATGACCTCCTTTCCATCCATGTCCGGCAGGCCCAGATCGAGCAGGATGACGTCGGGAGAGCGGGTCGCGGCCGCAGCGAGGGCCTCCTTGCCGTTCGCTGCCGAGATGACGTCATAGCCGGCGGCGGTGAGGCTGGGCTTCAGAAACCGGAGAATCTGCGGCTCGTCGTCGACCACCAGGATGCGCGCGCCGCTCATGTGTCACCTGCCTTGCCACCCGCCGGCGCGCCGCCTTCGCCCGCCGGCAGCGTGATCGTGATCGCCGTGCCTTTCCCGTCGACGACCGGGCTTTGCGCTGAGATCGTTCCGCCCAGGGCCGTGACGATCGCCGCTGCGATCGAGAGGCCGAGACCGGTTCCGGGCGCCCGGCCGTCGCTGACCGCGACACGATGGAACTTGTCGAACACCTTGCTGAGCTCGTCGGCCGGAATTCCGCTGCCCTGGTCAGAGACGATGAGGTCGACGCCCCCCGCCGACCGGCGCACAGCGACCGTGGTGACCGAGGACGCGGGACTGTATTTATGCGCGTTGTCGAGCAGGTTGAACACCACCTGCTCCAGCAGGGCCGCATCGCCGCGGACGAGCGGAAGATCCGCATCGAGTTGCATCTCCGTCCGGCGATCGGGAAAAAGCCTGGCCGCGCGAGCGGCGGCGCCGCTCACGACGTCGTGCAGGTCGACCCAATCGCGGCGAATATCCAGAACTCCGGATTCGAGACGCGTCATGTCGAGCAGATTCGCGACGAATGCCGAGAGGCGCGTCGCCTCCTCCTCGATCGTGAGCAGCAGATCGGCGCGGTCCTTCGCGTCCATGCGATCGCCGAGTTGCCGCAAGCTCGTGGCGGAGCCCAGGATCGACGCCAGCGGCGTGCGCAGGTCGTGCGAGACCGACGTCAGCAGCGCATTGCGCAGCCGTTCGCTTTCCGCAGCGGTGGCGGCCTTGGCGGCCTCCGCGACGAGACGTGTTCGCTCGATGGCGATGGCGGCCTGATTGGCGAACGACTGTAACGCGCTGGCCGTTGCGGTCGGCATCATATCGTCCGGCTCGTCCGCCGTGACACCGAGCACGCCGATCGGACCCGCCGAGGACATCAGGGGGCGGAAATGAAACGTTGCGGATGGCATGGTTTCGGTGTGCCGTCCGGCCGGCTCGCCCTTGCGCAGCGCCCAGCGGGCCGCCGCCCAATCCGCCGTGCCCAGCGCATCCTCGGGCGGCCAGCCGCCTTCGATGGCAAGCTCGCCGGCCGTTTCCAGGAGGATGATCGACTTGCCTTTGGCGACGGCGGCCGACTGGGCGGCCAGCAGCCACAGCACGTCGTCGATCTTCGAGGCTCCCGCGAGCTTGCGTGAGAATTCATAGAGCGCCTGTGTCGCCTCGGCGCGGTCTCGTGTGGCCGACGCCTGCTCGCGCAGGCGTCCGGCGAGGCTGCCTGTCGCGATGGCGACGACGAGGAATATGATGAGCCCGAAGAGCTCATGAGGCGACGCGATCGTCAGCGTGAAGCGCGGCGCGATAAAGAAGAAGTTGAACGCCAGGAACGAGAGGGTGGCCGCGGCGATCGCGGACGAGATGCCGAACCGCAAGGCGCAGATCAGCACGGCGAACAGAAAGATCATCGAAAGGTTCGGCAGCTCGGTCGCGCGCTCGAGCAGCTTGCCGGCGATCACGCCAACCGCGACAGCCCCCACCGCGCCAAGTCCGCCCCTCCAGAGCCGGCTCGTCTCCGGCAGGCGCGGCAGCCAGCGACGCGGTGCAGGCGGCTGATCCGGCGCGATAACCGTGATCGAGAGGCCCTTGGCGTCCGCGATGAGCGCGTCGGAAAGCGCAGGGCGGAACAGGCGATCGAAAAGGCCAGGACGGCCGCGGCCAATGACGATCTGCGTGATGTTGTTGCGCTTCGCATAGGTCAGCACTTCAGCCGCGAGGTCCCGCGCATTGACGCGAACCGTCGTAGCACCCAGCCGCTCCGCGAGCCGCATGGCCTTCTCCACGCGGCGCAACGCGGCCCGGTCCATGCTCTCCCGCTCGCCCTGGGACAGATGAATGGCGATCCAATCCGATTTCAACGCGGCCGCCATGCGGGCGGCCGAACGCACAATCCTCTCCGAATGCGCATCGCTGCCGACACAGACGAGAAGCCGCTCGGCAGTCGGCCAGGGGCCGTCGATGCCGCGCTGACGCAACTGCGTGAGCATTTGCTCGTCCACGCGGTCCGCGGCGCGCCGCAGCGCCAGCTCGCGCAGGGCCGTGAGCGTGCTGAGTTGGAAGAAGCGATCGAGCGCACGCCGCACGTTTTCCGGGACGTAGACTTTTCCATCGCGAAGGCGCTGCAGCAGCTCTTCCGGCGGAAGATCGACGACGACGATTTCATCGGCGCGGTCGAGCACCTTGTCGGGCACGGTCTCGCGCACGGTGACGCCGGAAATGCGCTGGACGACGTCGGTCAAGCTCTCGAGGTGCTGGATGTTGAGCGTGGTCCAGACGTCGATGCCGGCCTGCAGCACGCCGTCCACGTCCTGGTAGCGCTTCGGGTGAACGAGGCTCGGCGCATTCGAGTGGGCGAACTCGTCGATCAGCAGCAGCTTCGGACGCCGCGCGATGGCGGCATCGACGTCGAACTCCATGAGCGTCCGCTTGCGGTACGGCACCGTCCGGCGCGGAAGGATCTCGAGCCCGTCGAGAAGCGCCGCCGTCTCCGACCGGCCGTGCGTCTCGACGACGCCCACGACCACGTCGACACCCTGGGACTTCAGCGCACGCGCGGCCGAGAGCATGGCGTAGGTCTTGCCGACACCAGGCGCCATGCCGAGAAAGACCTTGAGCTTGCCGCGCGTGTCCTTTGCGGCAAGCTCGAGCAGGGCCTTGGGTGAAGGCTGACGCGCCTCTCCGCTGCGGGGTGTCTCGGGCATGCGAGCCAATTTAGTTGGGGCTGCGGGGCAAGGTCTCGTCGAGGATCAGATTGAGACGGATAACGTTAACGCGCGGCGCGCCGAGGACTCCCCACGCGGGCTGCTCGATGCTCGCGGCAACGACGGCCCGGACGCGGTCCTCCGGCAGGCCACGTGCCCTGGCGACGCGCCGGACCTGGGCGGCAGCATAGTCCGGACTGATGTGCGGATCGAGGCCGCTGCCCGACGCGGTGACGGCGTCGGCCGGGATCCGCGCCATGCCGTCGCGCCGCAATGTTTCGATGTCGGCCGTCACGCGGCCCATCAGCTTCGCCGACAACGGCCCGAGGTTCGAGCCGGACGACGCGGAGGCATCGTAGCCCGCCGATCCTGCCGCCGACGGCCGGCCATGGAAATAGCGATCGGATGTAAACGCCTGACCGACCAGCGACGACCCGACGATCTGGCCGGCCCTCAGCACCGGGCTCCCGGCGGATTCATTCGGAAACACAACCTGCGCAATTCCGGTGATGGCGAGCGGATAGACAATGCCCGTCAGCAAGGTGAAGGCGAGCATGACGACGACCGCGGGACGAACGATGGTGGGCATGGACCTGCTCCTTATGCGAGGCCGAGGGCCGAGACAGCCAGGTCGACCAGCTTGATCCCGATGAACGGAACAACGAGCCCGCCCAGGCCATAAATGAGAAGATTGCGCCGCAAGAGCGCGCTCGCCCCCGACGGCCGGTACGTCACGCCTTTCAGCGCCAGCGGGATCAGCGCGATGATGATCAGCGCATTGAAGATGACGGCCGACAGGATCGCGCTCTCGGGCGAGGCAAGCCCCATGATGTTCAGCGCATCGAGCTCCGGGTACGTGGCGACGAACAGCGCGGGGATGATGGCGAAGTACTTGGCGACGTCGTTGGCGATCGAGAATGTGGTGAGGGAGCCGCGCGTCATCAGGAGCTGCTTGCCGATCTCTGTGATCTCGATGAGCTTGGTCGGATCGCTGTCGAGATCCACCATGTTGCCGGCCTCGCGCGCCGCCTGCGTACCGGTCTGCATCGCAACGCCGACGTCGGCCTGGGCGAGAGCGGGCGCGTCGTTGGTGCCGTCGCCGCACATGGCAATGAGACGCCCCCTCGCCTGCTCGGACTTGATGTAGGCGAGCTTGTCCTGCGGCGTGGCTTCGGCGATGTAGTCGTCGACGCCGGCCTCCGAGGCGATGGCGGCCGCCGTCACGGGGTTGTCGCCGGTGACCATCACCGTCTTGATGCTCATCTGCCGCAGCGCCGCGAAGCGCGCCTTCACATCGGGTTTCACCACATCCTTGAGGTGGATGACGCCGACGAGATCCGCCCCATCGGCCACGGCCAGCGGCGTGCCGCCCGTGTTCGAGATGGCCAGCACCGCGTCGCGAAAGACGGCGGGCGCATGGTCCAGGGTGAGACCGATGCTGGCGAGCACGGCGTCGACAGCACCCTTGCGAAGACGGCGGCCGTCGATGTCGACACCCGAGAGACGGGTCTGTGCCGAGAACGGGATTACGGCCGTAGGCTCGCGCGTCCCAGCGCCGACGCCATAGCGTCCGCGTGCGAGCGCAACGACGGAGCGACCCTCCGGCGTTTCGTCGGCCAACGAGGCAAGATGCGCGGCCTCGGCCACATCGCGCTCGCTCGTCCCGGGCACCGGCACGAAGGCCGTGGCAAGGCGGTTGCCGAACGTGATCGTGCCCGTCTTGTCGAGAAGCAGCGTATCGACGTCGCCCGCGGCTTCGACGGCACGTCCGGAGGTGGCAACGACATTGAAACGGATCAAGCGGTCCATGCCGGCGATGCCGATGGCGGAAAGAAGCCCGCCGATCGTGGTCGGAATGAGCGTGACGAGAAGCGCGACCAGCACCGTCACCGAGAGGACCGTACCCGAGTAGCCCGCGATTCCCCACAGCGTCACGACGGTGATCAGCAGGATCAGCGTCATGCCGGAGAGCAGGATCGAGAGGGCCAGCTCGTTCGGCGTCTTCTGCCGCTCCGCGCCTTCGACCAGCGCAATCATCCGGTCCAGGAACGAGGAGCCGGGCGCGGCGGTGACCCGGACTTTGATCCAGTCGGACAGCACGACCGTGCCGCCCGTGACCGCCGAGCGGTCGCCGCCGGATTCGCGGATGACCGGCGCGGATTCGCCCGTGATGGCGCTTTCGTTGACGGACGCGATGCCCTCGATGACCTCGCCGTCGGCCGGGATCGTATCGCCCGCCTCCACCAGGACGACATCGCCTTCCTTCAGATCGTAGGCCTCGCGCGGCTCCCAAGGCGCGTCCTCGGGATCGTCGGCGTGCAGCATCAGCTTGGCGATCGTATCGCTGCGCGTACGGCGCAGCGCGTCAGCCTGCGCCTTGCCGCGCCCTTCGGCCACGGCCTCGGCGAAGTTGGCGAACAGCACCGTGAACCAGAGCCAGGCGGCGATCTGGCCGGTGAAGGCCAGTCCGTCCTGTCCGGTCACGGCGTCGCGGATGTAGATCAGCGTCACGAGCGCCGCCACGACGCCGGTGACGAACATGACCGGATTGCGCACCAGCTTTTGCGGCGCGAGTTTTTTGATGGCGTCGATGGCGGCGCGACGCAGGATCGTGCGATCCAGCATGCCGATTGCTTCTGACTTGCTCATGGCTGTCTCCTCAGAACGTCTTGCCGGCCAGCATCAGGACGTGCTCGACGAGGGGTCCGAGCGCGAGCGCCGGGAAGTACTGCAAGCCGCCGAGGATCAGGATCACGCCGACGAGGAGGCCGATGAAGAGCGCGCCGTGCGTCGGGAACGTTCCGGATGACGCTCCTGCTCTCGTCTTGGCGGCGATGGCGCCGGCCATGGCCATGACGGGCACGACATAGGCGAAGCGGCCGAACATCATGGCGAGCCCGAGCGTGGTGTTGAACCAGGGCGTGTTGGCGCTGAGCCCCGCGAACGCCGAGCCGTTGTTGCCGGCGGCCGACGTGTACGCATAGAGAAGCTCCGTCAATCCGTGCGGGCCGGCGTTGGCGAGGCTCGACAGTGCGGACGGCCGCGCGGCGGCCACGGCCGTGAAGCCGAGAATGAAGAGCGGCAGGATGAGGAGGGCCAGAACGGCGAGCTTCATCTCGCGCGCCTCGATCTTCTTGCCGAGGTACTCCGGCGTCCGGCCGACCATCAGCCCCGCCACGAAGACGGCGAGAACCGCCATGACGATCATGCCGTAGAGACCCGATCCGACGCCGCCCGGCAGAATTTCGCCGAGCTGCATCATGAACAGCGGGACGAGCCCGCCGAGGGGTGTGAGGGAGGCGTGCATCGCGTTGACGGCGCCGCACGAGAGTCCGGTGGTCGCCACGATATAGAGCGCCGTCAGCGCCGGGCCGAAGCGGATCTCCTTGCCCTCCATGTTGCCCTGGGAGGGATCGACGCCCGCCGCCGCGAGCAGCGGATTGCCGGCCGTTTCCGAAGCGTAGACGATGGCGGTTCCCGCGACGAGCAACAGGCCCATGGCCGCCAGCAGCGCGAAGCCCTGCCGGCGGTCGCCGACCATGCGCCCGAAGGTGAAGGTCATCGCAGTCGAGATCAGGAGCATGCTCCAGATGGAGAGCACGTTGGACAACGCGCTCGGGTTCTCGAACGGGTGCGCCGCGTTCGCGTTGAAGAAGCCGCCGCCGTTGGTGCCGAGCTGCTTGATGGCTTCCTGGCTGGCGACGGGACCGACGGCGATCGTCTGTTTGGCACCCTCGAGGGTCGCGGCCTCGAAATGGGCGGCGAAGGTCTGGGGCATGCCGGTGGCGACGAACGCGATGGCGAGAACGATCGAGAGCGGCAGCAACACGTAAAGCGTGGCGCGCGTGACATCGACCCAGAAGTTGCCGATTTCCCGGGCGCCACTGCGCGCGAAGGCGCGCGTCACCGCGATCGCCAGCGCGAGGCCGGTGGCGGCCGACAGGAAGTTCTGCACGGCAAGGCCCGCCATCTGCGTGAGATGGCTCATGGTCGTCTCACCGCCATAGGACTGCCAGTTCGTGTTGGACACGAAGCTCACCGCCGTGTTGTAGGCGAGATCGGGCGCCACACCGGGAAATCCCTGCGGGTTCAGGGGCAGGCCGCCCTGCAGCCGCATCAACGCATAGAGGACCAGAAATCCCGCCGCGTTGAGCGCGAGCATGGCGAGCGTGTAGCCGACCCAGGTCTGCTCCTTCTCGCGTCGGAGGCCCGCGGCCGCGTAGATCGCCCGTTCGACGGGCGCGAGCACGGGCGAGAGCAGCGTCCGCTCTCCGGTGAAGACGCGGGCCATGTAGGTTCCGAGCGGCCATGCCGCCGCAAGGACCGCACCCAGCACGAGCGCGATCTCCAACCAACCTTGAAAGGTCATGGGGTGAGCCCTCCCAGGCTCTCAGAACGCCGCTCTCAGAACCGTTCCGGCCGGATCAGCGTGTAGACGAGGTAGACGCCGAGGCCGATGGCAACGGCAAGTGCGAGGATCGGATCGGTCACGGCAGCCTCACAGGCGATTGCAGAGCGTGACGTACCCGGCCATCAAGCCAAAGCCTCCGAGGCCGAGGGCGAGATAGATCACGTCGAGCATGGCCTTCACTCCTGTTGCTCACGGGCGAGACATAGGACGCGCCGCATCAAGACTCGATGGGGAAGTGCAGCTGCAGGTATAAAGACCGCATAAAGGACCGCCCTGGGCCGCAGGCTGACGAGCGGAGGGGCGGAGGTCGCAACGCCGTGCCGCGCGTCCGACGATCTGCATCCGCAGTCTCGACGGCGCTCAATGGCCGGAGAGCGGAATCACGATCCGGTGCACGAGACGATGTAACGGAGCGGCTCCGCGGTATGCCGGAGACGACGCGCGTACCCTTCAGCTCGTCGCACCATTGACGTAGAGCCGGACGTCGGACGCGCCCTGAAGGACGCGGTCGATCGCCCCGTGCTCCATGAAGGCGAACGCGGTCGAGAGCGCGTCCGCCGTAGCCGCCGTGGAAGCAACGACGCTGAGGTTCGTCGCGGGAGGGGCACAGCCGCCCGTCGCGGGGTTGAACAGGTGATTGCAGCGCCCGGCCGCATCGAACCGGAAGCCGTCGGCGCCGGTCGTGGCCACGGCCTTGTCGACGAGATCGAGCGTCCGCAGCGAGGGCGCAGTCCCGGAGCCCACGACCGCCGCCTGCCACGCCCGCCCGTCCGGACGTCGGCCGAGCGTGCGGATCTCGCCCATATCGACCAGCGAGCTGACAAGGCCCTCCTGGCGCAGGAGATCGATGACGCGGTCGGTGATGTAGCCCTGCGCAATGCCGTTGAGCGTCAGCCCCATGCCGCGTTCCCCGAGCACGATGCGATCGCGGCTGAAATGGACCTTGGACCAGCCGACCAGCCCGACCGCCGCCGCAAGCCTCCGCGGCGAGGGCCCCGCAGGATCCGCGCCCGCCGTGGCGAAGTGATCCGCATAGCACCGCCAGAGGGGTTGGACGGTAGGATCGAACGCGCCATCGGTCAGGCGCCAGACCTCGTCGCAGAGACCGAGAAGATGGACGAGCTCCGCGGGCGGCGCGGCGAGGACACCGCTGCGGTTGAGCTCGGACAGCGCCGTGTCCTCGCGGTAAAGGCTGAAGATCGCTTCGAGCCGACGCGCTTCCGCAACGGCGCGGCGGAGAAGCGCCTCGCCCCTGTGGCGGTCGGGATGGGAGAGGCGGAGCGTTGCAACGGCGCCGAGCGAAACGCCGATCCATTCGATCAGCGGCTCGGCCCCGGCCCTCCGGGACGCACCGAGCGGTACCAGGGCCGCCCCGCCCGCAGCGGCGCAGAGCGCGATGACCTTGCGGCGACTGAGGGGTGTGCGCATGGCGTCTCCTAGGGGTGCCCGCCGTGATCGTGCGCAGGTGGCGCGCTCTCGGCGGCAGGCTCCGAGCTCAGCACGTAGTCGTGCGGAACCTCGGCGAAGGCAACGACACGTCCGCCGTTCTCGGACACGAACCTCTCGGCCGCGGCGCGATCCGAGAAGGGGATCGTCTCCGGCGCGCCCATTCCGCCCTGCTTGCGGCTCTCGATGACGAACAGGGCCTTGCGGGCATCGATCCAGTTGTCGGCGCCGGGCTTCTCCCAGCTCGGCGCCTTGCCCATGTCGGACACGTAGACGGCGCGCACGTCCTTCGCCTCCTCGTCGAGCATCGTATAGGAGAACGCATCGCGCGCGGAGGAGAACCAGATCGGCGTGCTCTGGCTCGCCAGGATGATCTGTCCTTTCGGACCCGTGTGCTCCATGAGATCCATGCCGCAGTAATGACCCACGGCGTCGGCGGTCAGCGTGTGGGGAGCGGGCAACGCCGCGCTCGGCTGCTCGCCGCAGCCGGCGACAGCGAGCGCCGCAAGGAGGAGGACGACGAGCGACGGCGTCTTGTTCATAGCTCTCTCCTGGAGAAAATCATCGCCGCCAGCGCAAGAGGAACCAGCGTCCAGGCGGCGAGCGCAGACAGCAGAAGCCCCGGGCCGAGCGTCACCGTGCCGGCGAGGCCGGACATGCCGGAGAAGGCGCTGACATTGCTGGCGCCAGCGAGGTTCAGGATGCGGTAGACGTCGGTCGGATTGAGAAGCAGAAGCCCACTCAGCGCGGCGGACGAGATCGACCGGCCCTGGTCCATGACCAGCACGCCGAGAAGCGCCATGTCGAACACGACGACGAGCAGCAGCCAGACGCCGATGGCGATGCCGGCCGCCGTCGCCCGCTCGCGTACGAGCACGCTCACGAGGTAGCCGAGGGCGAGGAAGACCGCCCCGAGCAGGATCGAGGTGCCGATCATGGTCGCGAACGCGAGCCAGCTCGCCGAGTCGATGGCGGCCCCGGTCGCCGCGAGCGTTACGGCGGCGGTGCCGTAGCCCAGCACGGTGGCGAAGGCGAGGATGGCGAGATGGCCGATGAACTTGCCGAGAAGCACCTGCCCGCAGCTGACCGGATAGCTGAGCAGCAGAAGCATGGTCCCGCGCTCCGTCTCGCCGACGATGGCATCGTGCGAGATGAGGAGCGCAACCAGCGGCACCAGGAAGATGGTGAGGCTCGACAGGCTGACGATCACCACGTCGAGGGCGCGCGCGCCGACGGTGCCGGTCGGCGCACTGCCGAGGAACGTCAGCGAAAGCGCAAGCGCGGCCAGCAGCGCCGTCATCGCCAGCACCCAGCGGTTGCGCAGGCTCTCCTGGATCTCCTTCGCCGCCACCAGAAGCACGGTTCTCATGGCGCCTCCTTGCGCAGGAAGTGCGCATAAAGCTCGTCGAGCGAGGGTGGAATGACGTCGATGTCCTGGATGAGATCGCCCGCGCCGGCCGCCCGGCGCAGAAGCTCGATTTTCTGCGACGGCGTGGCGTCGAACTCGAAGCGATGCCCGTTGAACGTTCGGCCGGCCGCCATGCCGCCCATCAGACTCCGCAGCGTTTCCACCGCGCCGTCCACGACCGAGACACGCACTTTCGCCGGCAGATCGGCGACGCGCCGCAGCGCATCGATGGTCCCGTCGGCCACCAGCCGGCCGCGGCTGACGATGATCACGCGCTCCGTCCGCTCCTCGAGCTCCGTCAGCACATGCGAGGAGAGCACGACAGTGGCGCCGCGGTCGCGCAGCTCGCCCACGATCTCGTAGAACTCCATGCGCAAGCCGGGATCGAGCCCGGTCGTCGGCTCGTCGAGAAGCAGCAGCCGCGGCGTGCCGATCAGCGCTTGCGCGAGGCCGAGCCGCTGGCGCATGCCCTTGGAATAAGTGCCGATGCGCCGGTCGGCGGCCGCGGCCAGACCCACCCGGTCGAGCAGCGCGCGGGTTCCGTCCACCGGCTCGGACTTGAGGCGTGCATAGAACGCCAGCACCTCGCGCCCCGTCAGCGCGGTGTTGAAGGAGACGCTTTCGGGAAGGTAGCCGAGGCAGCACCGGGCCTCGATGCCGCCAGCCGCGGGATCGTCGCCCAGAATGCGAATGGAGCCCTCCGTCGGCCGCACGAGACCGAGCATGAGCTTGATGAGCGTCGTCTTACCCGCCCCGTTATGCCCCACCAGCGCCACCGTCTGGCCCGGGGGAAGCGCAAACGAGACGTCGCGCACGGCTTCGATGGCGCCATAGCGCTTCGTCGCGCGCGAGATCTCGACCAAGGCCGTCATGGTCCCGCCCCTCTGTGATCGGAGCGCGCAACGGCGGTCGGCGCCATCAGCGGGCGGCTGTCGATGACTCCCCCCGGCAGCAGGGCTGGAAACTGCGCCTGCGCCCAGCGGATCATCTGAACCGCCGGGCTGTTGACCAAGACTTTGGCGTGCGGAGAGGTCCACAGCACCTTGTCGATGATGTCGTTCGGACGGTAGGCCGTGTCGCCGACCCCGTCGCCGTCGAGATCGAAGGCCGGGTTGTCGCTCCAGAAGTTGCCACGCCCGTCCTTCGACCAGTCGAGATAGCGGGTGCCGACGTATTTCACCTGGTTGCGATTGCGCACGAACGCATTTCCGGCGATGTCGTTGCCTTCGGAGCCGGCGGTGAAATGCACACCGATCTCGCAGCCCTCGAACCAGTTGCCGCGGAATTTGTTCTTGTTGGCGTTGTAGATGAAGACGCATTTTTCCGGCCCGTTGCGCACGCCGCCGACAAGCGCCGACGCGGCCTCGTCGGCGGTGGGAAGACCGTGCTCGCGCGCGTCCTTGCCGCGCAGGCCCGGGCTCGCCCAACGGCTCGCGGGCAGCAGCCGGCCATGCACCGTGTTGCCCGAGATCTCCGAGCTGTTGGCGAAGTTGAACAGGAAGGCGTGATTGAGATCGCCGTCCGAAATGTTGTCCCGCACGACGAGGCGGTGCGAGTACATGATGGCGAAGCCTACGGTGTTGCCGGTCGAGACGTTGCCCACCACCTCGCCGTCGTTGGTATACATGTAGTGCACGGCGAAGCGGAGATCGCGGAAGCGGTTGTTGCGGAACACGTTGCTCTTGCTGGCGACGGCGAAGATCCCGTCGCGGCCGAAGCGGAAGTCGTTGTCCTCGACGCGCGCGCCCGGAGCGTTCCACACCGACACGCCGTTGCCGGACTCGTTGACGCGGCCTTCCTCGATGCCGATGACGACGTTGCCGCGCGCAACGGAATTTTCGGCGCCATGGAGATAGATACCGTAGAGATTACCTTCGAGGCGATTGCGCTCGACGAGCGCGCCCGTCGCACTCTGCTTGACGAAAATCCCCGCATCCATCGCTTCGAGATCGCGGCCGGATCCGCGCACGACAAGGCCGCGCACCACGGCCTGCGGAGCGGCGATGCTCACGACGCTGCCGCGGCCCGGGCCTTCGAGAACGGCGCCCGGCAAGCCTTCGAGAGTCGCCGCGCTCCGGATCTCCACCGGCCCGCGATGCACGCCGGGCTGAAGCACCACCGCGTCTCCGGCGCGCGCACGGTCGAGCGCCGCCTGAACGCTCTCCCCGGGCGCGACCGTCTCGCGCCCGGCGGAGGCCGGCCCGGCGAGGAGAGCGGCCAAAGCCGCGCCCCCGATCATCTGTGCGCGAAAGCACGTCACGGGCGGCCTCACACGTTGCGCGGCTCGACGAGCATCCGCCCCTGCATCTCCATGTGCATGGCGTGGCAGAACCAGCTGCAATAGTACCAGTAGACGCCGGCCTTATCGGCCGTGAACGTCACGGACGAGGTCTGCTGCGGGCCGATCTCCATGTTGACGCCGTAGTTCACGATGCAGAAGCCGTGTGTGAGATCCTCCACGTCGTCGACATTCGTGACGTAGACCGTCACCTCGTCGCCCTGCTTCACCGTGAACTTTTCGAGGCCGAACGCGGGCGCCGCCGACGTCATGTAGACGCGCACCTTGTCACCGTCGCGGATGACCTTTTCGTCCGTCTCGAGCTTGACGCCGTCGGCCGCGGCCTGCTTCACGGCATCCGCGAAGAACGGGTCGTCGCGCTTCCAGACGTGCAGCGGATTGATCTTCGAGCGGTGCACGATGGTGGCGTCGTGCGGCTCGGCGAACGTCGGGCCGTCGTGGACGATCACCATCTCCTCGCCCGAGATGTCGATGAGCTGATCGTTCTCGGGTTTCAGGGGCCCGACATTGAGGAACCGGTCCTTCGAGAACTTGTTGAGCGAGATCAGCCACTTTCCGTCCGCTTCCTTGGTCTGCCCCATGGACGTGTGGTTGTGGCCGGGCTGATAGTGCACATCGAGCTTCTGCAGGATCGGGTTTACCTTCTCGCCCTTGAAGGCGCGGATGGCGAGATCCAGGTTCCACTTCACCACCTGGCTGTCGAGGAACAGCGTCGTAAAGCAGTTGCCCTTGCCGTCGAAGGCCGTGTGCAGCGGGCCAAGGCCGAGCTCCGGCTCCGCCACAACCACGTCGCGCGGCTTGATCTTGTCGTCGAAGAGATCCGGGAGCCGGCGCGCGTCGAAAACGGTGCACGTGGGCGAAAGCTTGCCGTTGGCCACGAAATGGATGCCGTCGGGCGCGGTGTTCATGCCGTGCGGGCTGTTCCCGACCGGCACGTACCGCGTATAGGGCGAGCCGTGGCGGCCATCGAGCACCGGCACGCCGCCGATCGTCTGGAAGTCGCCTTTCTTGACGGCCTCCTCGATCCGCTTGAGGTCGAAGATGACCACCCAGTCCTGCTCCTTGGCCATCGTCTCGGCGAGCGTGACGCCCTCCTCCGAGTTGTAGCAGGTGGACCAGGCGTACTTGCCCTGATAGTCGGCGTCCACGTTGTCGAGGTTGCCGTCGACACGGACCTGCCAGGCGACCGTCATGGTCTCTCCGTCCACGGCCGTGAACAGCGACATGTACTGCTTGGAATCGTCGAGGATCTTGCCGTCGTTGGGCACCGGCACGCGGTCCTCGCCGTTGCAGAAGACGTAGCCGGTCTTCGGATACTTCTGCACGCGCAGGCCATGCACCGTCGACTGGTTCGGAAGCTGGATGATCTTGTCGCACTTCATGATGTCGAGGCGGATCCCGCACACGCGCGTGTTGGCCTTGTCGTTGGCGAACAGGTAGCGCCCGTCATAGGTGCCGTCGGTGAAAGACGGATGCGGATGGTGCAGGTCGCCGTTCAAGTACGTGCCGCCGCGGTTCTTCAGGAACTCGCGCGAGCTGGGCGTCAGTCCCTCCGTCAGCACCTTGAGGCTTTCGTTGGTCTGGCCCCAGCCGGTGGCGCTGCAGCGGTTGAACACGGGAACGCGCATCAGCTCGCGCATCGAGGGAAGGCCGATGATGCGCACCTCGCCGCTCTGACCGCTCGACGAGAACACATAGTATTCGTCGAGCTCGCCCGGGGCGACCGTGGCATGGCTCGCCGCGTCCTTCGGGGCCGCCTCGGCCTTGCTCACCGGATCGGCGCCGAAGCCGCCGAGGCTCAAGCCGCCGGCGGTTCCGACCACGCCGGCCGCCGCCGCAGCCACGGTCGTCCGATTGAGCACGTCGCGACGGGTCAGAGTGGTGTTCTTCTTCTCGTCATTCCGCATGGGAACCTCCTCCTGTCTTGGACTTCTTCGCTCCGAGAGTTCGTCCCGGCTGATGGATGATCTTGCCGACATAGGTGATGAGCGGGCGTCGCGGCTCCGGCAGCCCGGCCTGCGACGGCGAGCCGACCGCGTCGCGCTTCTCGCGCTTGAGCCGCACCTGGATCATGTGTGGGCAGCGGTGGTCGTCCCAGTAGAGCTCCTGGCAATGCATGCAGTAGATGCACTCGTTGACGTTGATCCGGCCGTTGGGATGGATCGACTGCACCGGGCATTCGTTCGCGCAGCGCTGGCACGGCGAGCCGCATTCCGGCCAGCGCCGGAGCCATTCGAACATGCGCAGGCGCCCCGGGATGGCGAGCGCCGCGCCGAGCGGGCACAGGTAGCGGCAGTAGAAACGCTCGACGAAGAGGCCGGCGGTGAGCAGCGCCAGCGCGAACACCACGAACGGCCAGTCGCGCAGGAATTTGAGGATGATCGCCGTCTTGAACGGCTCGACCTCCGCCAGCCGCTCGGCCGCCCCCAGCGAATAGAGCGAGAGCCCGAACAGGCCGAGGAAGATCACGTACTTGATCGGCCACAGGCGCTCGTGCAGATCCCAGGCGACGCGAAGCTGCGGCACGCCGAGCGCTTTCGCGGCGGAGTTGGTCAGCTCCTGCAAGGCTCCGAACGGACAGAGCCAGCCGCAGAACGGACCGCGTCCCCAGAACAGCAGCGACACCGCAACCGACGACCACAGGATGAAAATCAGCGGCGCGGCGAGAAAATACTCCCAACTGAAGCCGGTGAGCAGCGCGTTGGTGAAGGTCAGCACGTTGACGACGGAGAGCTGCGCGTTGGCGTACCAGCCGAGCCAGACCAGCGTGAAGGCGAGGAACGCGCGCCGCACCCAGGTGTAGACAGCCGGGCGCCGGACCAGCGCGTTCTGGAAGAAGAAGATCCCCGTCAGCACGACGATGGCGAGGCCCGTGATGACGACGGACGCCGCGTTGCGCTGCCACATCTGCTTCCATAAGGGATCCTCGTCCCATGCGTGCGCTGCCGAGGCGGGGGCCGGTGTCGCGGCCTTGGCGACGGGC
Organism: uncultured Hyphomicrobium sp.; assembly: GCA_964386545.1. Classification (GTDB taxonomy): domain Bacteria; phylum Pseudomonadota; class Alphaproteobacteria; order Rhizobiales; family Hyphomicrobiaceae; genus Hyphomicrobium_C. The sequence continues at coordinate 117,189 of CAYLSI010000004.1, read as the reverse complement.
GCAGCATCGCTTGGCGCGGCCGCGGCCGGCTTGCTTTTTGTCAAGCGCTCCGGCAGCACGTAGGTGAGGTCGACCGTCAGGAACGCTTTGTCGCGCGGCCCGATCGGACGCTGCACCATGAGCTGGAGCATCCACGGCTCTGCCGGCTCGAGCGTCAGATCCTCGGGCACGGTGAACAGGCTGATCTCGCGCAGCGCCGGCGCGCCCTCGGCCTCGATGGCGCCGAGCCGCTCGTGATTGCGATCGCGGAACCGCGCGCCGTTGCCGTCCTGCTCGATCTCGATGCGGTCGAAGATGCCGCCGCGCACATAGCCGGACCCTTTGAAGGAGTAGCGCCCCTCACCGGCAACCAGGATCGCCTGCTGCCCGGGCTTGAGGCGGCTGCGCAGGCGCTCGTAGCCGGCCTCGCCGAGCAGGCTCTTGCCGATGGCCGGCACGCTCACGAGCGCCGCATAGAGATCGATGAAGGTCTCGTTCGGGTCTCCCGCCTCCGGATGGGCGGCAGCCTCCGCGTTGCTCGAGCGCTCGAACGCGGCGTTGATGTCGCCGACGGACAGCCGAAGCCGGCGCACCGATCCATCGCCGAGCAAGCCCATCCAGTCGCGCGCACCCGTCGCGTCCATATCGAGGATCCGCCCCGCAGCCACCTCGTGTGCGCCCGCCACAGCATCCGCCGAGATGCGTCCGCTGCGCACCAGCCGCACGGCCGAGCGCACGATGCTGTCGGCCATCACCAGCACGGTGACGGTGGCGCCGCTGACGATGTCCGGCTGCGGCGCCCGCGCCGTTCCCGATGCAATCGGCGCGATCTTGAGACCGATGAGCTTGTTCAGCGCCGCGACGACGCGCGGCTCCGGCACGCCCACGAGGACGATGGGCTCCTTGTGCTCGACCAGCTTGAAGCCGGTGATGACGCCGTGCGGATCGATCCCGACGAGAATGTGCACGGGCTTGCCGGAATAGCCGATGGAGCCTGTGAAATCGGAGTTCAGATAAACGAAGCCAAGCTGAGAGTTCCCCGCATAGACGGGCAGCACGGGCGGCTCGCCCTGCGGCGGCCCGAAGCGCGTCGCCGATGGAAAGAAGTCCTGCGGCTTGACGTGCGCCACGAATTCCGAGAGCCGCGATTGCGCAGAGGCAGGTGTGACCGAGATCAGAACGGCGACGGCGGTCATGACCATTCCGGCCATCGCTCGCAGAGCCCGACGCGCTCGGTCCACCGTCAAAACACACCTCATCAGGTCACGCGCCTAACCTGATCACTTTTGCATCGTATGCATTCGGTGCGTCTTGACCTTGCTCAACCGGAGCCGCAACGTTTGTCTGTTACCCTCTGCCTCGTGAAATAAAGCGAGATGCCATGCCCTCATTGAAAGCGGAGCCCGCGGGCCGCATCAGGTCCATGACCGAGTTCTTTGCGATCGCGCGCGCCATGGAGCTGGATGCGGCGACCCGATACGCCGAGATCGCGCGCCAGCTTCGCGCGCAGGACGAGACGGCGCTGGCCGATCTCTTCGAGACGCTGGCCGAGACGGAGCGCGGGCATATCCGCGAGGTCGACACCTGGGCGGATCATGAAGGCTCTGGTGCGGATGCGGCCCTTCCCTGGCCCATTCCCGATACCTTCGACGCGCCGCCGAGCGAAGTGGCGCGCTCGAGGCTCGTGACGCCGTATCAGGCGCTCGCGTCCGCCGTGCGTCATGAGCAGCGCTCGTTCGCGTTCTGGAGCTACGTTGCGGCGCACGCCGAGGCCGACGAGGTCAAGGCGGCGGCGGAGCGGATGGCCCTGGAGGAGCTCGAGCACACCGCACTGCTCCGGCGCGAGCGCCGCAAAGCTTTCCACGCCGACCGCCTGAGCGGCGGACAGCCTGCGGGCGAAGTGCCAGTGACGCTCGCCACGCTGACGGCGCACGAGCGCCGTCTGGCGGATCTTATCGAGGAGGATCCATCGTGCGAGCGCGCGCTCGCGGTGTCTCTCGCAAAATCGGCGCGAGATACGGCCTCGAAGCTCGAGGCGCTCGACACGACAAGTCCCGCGGAGTTTGCCGCCCCCATCCTTCCAGCCGGCCGCGACGACGACGTCGCCGCCCTCGCCGAGTATCTGACCGAGGCCTACCTGCGGCTCGCAGAGACCTCGCAAGATGCGCATGTGCTGGGTGTCGCTCAGGAGCTGGCAGAGCGGGCGATCTATCGGCTGGGAACGCTCGCTCCGCGAGAGCAGGCGCCCTGAAAAGAAAGCGTCGGACGCTTGACCGAACGCAAGGACTGATGCGCGTCGCCCGATAAATTACAATCGGCAACAGGTAGGAGGCGCGCATGGACCTCACGAAAAGCTTGCTCCAATCTCTTCTGCGGCTCGACAACGCACAGCATCGCCGGTCGACAGAAAGCCCCACGCCGGTTCTGCTTGGGTGGCGCATGACGGCCCTTGGCCTCAATCCCAAGCGCATCGGGTGCGCGTACCCCGATGTCTACCGCGATTTGAAGACCACGTGCCGCGCGTGCCCGGTCAAGCAACGCTGCCTCGAAGACATGATGGAAAGTGCCAATCCGCCGGGCTGGGAAAGCTACTGCCCCAATTCCGGCACCCTCCGCACCCTGCTGTGAGCGCGTGAGAAGCGATGGCTCAGGGCCAGACGCGGCCTCTGAGCCAAGTCAGGACGCTCCTAGAGCATCCCGCGCCGTTGCACGCTTTCCTCGTGCAGCATATTCGCGACCTTGGTGAACGGCTGCATGAGCTGGTCTTTGGCGAACGTCAGGCCGACGCGGTCGATCGCTTCCGACATGCAGCGCAGCCACGCGTCCCGCGTCTCAGCGGTAATCTCGACATGCTCATGCATGTAGCGCACATCGGAATGGCCGTGCTTCTGCACGTAGAGATGGGGCCCGCCCAGAAATCCCGAGAGGAAGTTGAATTGCTCGATGCGGGAATGCGCAACGCCGTGCCCGCGGAGATGGAGGGCGAGCAGCTCGCGCCCGTCCCACTCGAATTCGACGATGTCGTAGAACGTTTCAATCAACCGTCGAAGGGCGTCTTCGCCGCCGATCTGGTCGTAAAGGGTTACCGCTGTCGTCGATCTGGCGGCGTCGGCACCCGTGATGGATTTTCCACTCCGGTGCATGGTCGTTCTCTCTTCTGATGCGAAATTATTCCACTCTCTATCTTGCTGGGATCGGCATCCCCACGGGGATCCGGAACGCGTTTTGAAAGGCTCGTCGTCGGGGAAACCTGAAGCGGGAAAAAAGGGCCGGAAACCCCGACATGCTTCCGGCCCAGTCAAGAAGCGCGCCGGGTTATGTGCGCGCCTGGGGATGGGTTCTCAGCCGCAGCGGATCGTAGAACGGCATCTGCACGACGTGGGCCTTGAGGGTCTTGCCGCCGTCCTTGATTTCGAGCGCGGTTCCGAGCGCCGTCTGGTCCGGCGCGATTTGCGCCATCGCCAGAGACTTCATGAGGTGCTGGCTGAAAACGGTGCTCGTCACGACGCCGACTTCCTTTCCGCCGGCCAAGACCTTTGCGCCCGGAGTGACGGCCTCGGAGCTTTCGACTTCGAGCCCGGTGATGAGCGAGCGCTCCTTGCCTTTGCTGGCAACCAGAGCGGCCTTCCCGCGAAAATCGGGCTTGCCGAGATCGACGGTCCAATCCGCGCGCACTTCCCAGGGAGTCGTATCCCCGTGAGGCATGTCGAAGGGGAAGAACAAGAGGCTCGCCTCGACGCGCACGATGTCGAGGCAGGTCCACGACGCCGGCACAACGCCTTTGGACTTGCCGGCTTCCAGGATCGAATCCCACATGAAGCCCGTATCGGCGCGGCTCGTAAACACCTCGTAGCCGCGCTCGCCCGAGTAGCCGCCACGGGCGATGGAGACGGGACGCCCGAACAGCGTGGTTTTCAGATGTTTGAAATAGCCGAGGTCCGCGAGGTTCGCCGGCGTGTGCGGGCTCAGCACATCGAGGGCCGCCGGACCCTGCAGCGACAGGATGTGCACATCGTCGTCCCGCTCGACCTTCACGTTGTACTTCGGCGCATACGTCTTGAGCGCATCGCCGAACGTGCCGCCGCCGTGCGAGATGCGGAATTCGTTCGGTCCATCGACGTACACGAGCACGTCGTCGATCAGCGCGCCGGCATCGTTGACCGTGTTGGAAATGTGAGAGTCGCCCGGCGCAGCCTTGGCGACGTCCGTCGTCAGCAGGTAGTTGAGGAAGGCCGTGGCATCGGGTCCGGACACGTTGAAGATATTGAGGCCCGTCACCTCGATGAGGCCGGCGCGGCAGCGCGTGGCGGTCACTTCCTCATAGGGGTCGCTGCTGTAGGTTTGCGGGATCGGCAGGCCGTTCCACGACTGAGCGAGGTCGGAGCCAAGCGCTCGATGCCGGCTCTCGAGGGCCGTCGTACGAGTAATGGTGGACATGAACGTCTCCTCCAGGTTCTTCCGAATAGGCGATGTGGCGAAGTGGGGAATGCGCGCGATGGACGGCGGACTAGTCTGGCCCGCCGCCCGGCGAGGTCGGCAGTCTGTCGTCGTATTGGGAGAGCCACGCAAGCGTGGTGTCGCGGTAGCGCGTGATGCCCTTGTAATCGACGAGCTCTTGCGGAAGCGTCTTCAGCACGCGATGCATGCGCCGACCCCATTTGGGAACCGTGACCAGCTCGCGCATCTTGATGAGGTATCCGCGGATCGAGAACAGGATGGCGTTCGAGCGCGGCAGGCGGAAGAGCGCTTGCAGCTCCACGCGCAGATGCACCTTGTCGCCCACGTTCTCAGGCGTGACCGTGGCGCGATCGCTGCCCCATTTGTGATAGTTCTCCGGGCTCGTATCGAGCCGCGGATTGATGGTCATCGTCCAGTTCAAGCGGCGGACGGGCTGCCCGAGCTGCAGGTTGAGCAGGAACTTGAGCGCGCGATCGAAGACCTTCATGTCGTGCGCCAAGGGCACCGGCCCATGCCACTCCATGAAGTTCATGCCGACGTCGAAATCGAGCGACCAATCGGCCTGCGTGGTGATGATGCCGGCGTCCATCCAGAGCTGGCCGTCGCGCTGATCCTGGATCGAGAAGTCGCCCTGGCATTGCCGGCCCATGTATTCCATGGGCTCATACGGAAGCGTCGAGGGGTCGCCGAACGTGAACGTCTGGTCGATGCCGAGCGGCTTGTTGATCCAGTGCCAGCGGTTGCCCTCGGTCGTGAGCGAGAACCACTGCGGATAATCCCGCGCCATGCTCGTCATCAGAAGCTCGAGGAAATCCCATTGCGCCAGCATCATGTGCGGCAGCGCCTGGCAGCGCAGCGGATCTTCCTTGAGCACGATGGCCCGGTCCTCCATCTCCGAGACGTAGTGCTCGTTGATGTCGATCGGGAACTCGAACACGGATCCCGGCGCGCCCTTGGTGTGCGGCTCGATGTTGACCGAGTACATGTACTTGTCTTCCCAGAACGGGAAGGGAAACCGGCGAATGGACTCGGGGCTGTTGAAGAACGTGTAGTCGTCCCGGAAGGTCGTTTTCCTGAATTCCTGATTCATTGCGTACTCCTCCTTTCCGCGCGCACGCCTCGCTCAGAGGTCGAGCGTGATCCGTTGACCCTTGATGCGGGACACGCAGATCATGATCTTGCGGCCCGACGCCTTTTCTTCTTCGGTCAGATAGTGGTCGTAGTGCTGGATGCTTCCGTCACAGCCGAGGATCGCGGTCTCGCATTGGCCGCACGCGCCGCCGCGGCACAGATAGGGAGGCTCGAGCCCCGCGGCTTCGAGCGCCTGCAGGATGCTCTCGTCCTCTTTCACACGGACCGTCTTCGCCGACTTCGACAGCTCGACGTCGAACGGAAGTCCGCCGCGCGGTGACGTAAAGTGCTCGGCGTGGAGGTGCTGATCGGGCCAGCCCGCCTCGCGGGCGAGACGCAGCACGTCCTCGATCATGACGTCCGGGCCGCAAACGTAGAGATGCGTGCCGAGCGGCTGCTGGCTCAGCAGATTGGCAAGGTCGATCCGCCGCGCGGAGACCGTCTGGTAGTGATGCACCTTGCGGCCGTAGCGCTGCTTCAGCTCGTCGACGTACGCGCCCGAGCTCGGCGTGCGCGTCGAGTAATGGAGCTCGAACGGCGCCCCCATCTCCGAAAGCTGGTCCGCCATCGCCATGATCGGCGTGATGCCGATGCCGCCGGCGATCAGCAGATGCTTGCGGGCGCGGAGATCGAGCGCGAAGAGGTTCGACGGGTGGCTGATGGTGACGAACGCGCCCTCGAACAGCTTCTCGTGAACGAACTGGGATCCTCCGTGCGAGTTGCTGGTGCGCAGGACGCTGATTTCGTAGCCGCTGGTGTCGTTGAGCGGCCCCATCAGCGAGTACGGGTTCTTGATGGTTCGCGCGCCGTCGCGCATCGTCACCACCGTGTGCGCGCCGGCAGAGAACGTCGGAAGCGGCTGGCCGTCCACCGGGACGAAGCGGATGCGCTTGATGCGCTCGGCGACCGTCTCGACACGCGAGACACGAACGGGAATATCGGCCCCACTCATTTGAATATCTCCGTGATCTCGGGCAGCTCTCCGGGAGCCTCGGCGTCGACGCACACCCCCTGGAAGGCCGCATGGCGCTTGGAGTAGTGATCGCGCACGAGAAGGCTCAAGCCGCAGTGAGCGCATGTCACGATGTTCGTCGTCACGTTCTCCGTCATGCCCTTGCAATGCACGCACTGCACCCGGCGCGCGAGCGTGCCGCGATGCTCGGTAATGACCGTCGCGGGATCCATGCCCAGCTCTTGCGCAAGCTGAACCGTGAGCCCGATCATCGTCTCGGAGCCGGCGGCATAGATGCGCGTTCCCATGCGGGCCAGATGAAGCACGCCTGAAAGGCGGGTGATCGCCGTCGCGATGGTCGGCAGACGATGCACGAGGTCGGTCGGCAACGCGCCGAGGCGACGCGCGTAATCCGCGCTATCGGGGCCTGTCTCCGCATAGACGATGACGACGTGGCCTTTGATGTCTGCCGCCTGGCGGCCGTAGAGATCGATGATCGCCTGAGCGCCATCGCCGTCTGCAGCAAACACGTGCTGCTTTGCGAACGTGTCCGCGGAGAGCCCGGGATACTTGGGTCGACTTTTTATCCCATCGACAAGCATGAATGATCCTCCGTGAGAGGAAATCTGTCGGTTCTCGATCGTAGCGACGCAGAGAATGAAAAGACGCGCGCCCGATGTGAAAGGAAGGGAGCGGCCGACGAGCGCCGGCCGCTCCTCGGTCCGTTAGCCGGGCAACTGGAAGAACCAGTTCGCGGCAAGAACGACGGCGATGCCGGCGATCAGCGTCAGGTAGGGAAGAATGCCCGCCTTGCGAACCTTCAGCTCCTCATGGGTGAGGTTCAGGTCTGCCAGCATGTTCGGCGGGAACTTGCCGCCGTCCTGCACGTAGTGCCGGAAGATGAACACCGGAATGATCAGGCCGGCCGCAATGAGGCCCGCCCAAAGGGCAACCGGGTTCCACACCTTCGCGCCCGCTCCGAGGAACACCGCGTTGACGAACGCGAACAGAGTGCCGAGCGCCAGCAGGAAGGTCGGCGCCTTCCACGGGCGCTGGATGTGCGCGTTGTCGATCCGGTGGATCCAGCCCGAGTTGAGGTTCAGGAAGTTGAAGATGATGTAGCAGCAGTTCGACACCGCGAGGATGAAGAAGTAGCTCGTCGCGTCGGCGGCCGCGATGGCCAGAAGCCCGACGTTGAAAACGAGGTCCGTCCACATCGCCGCCGTCGGCGCACCATGATGGTTCACCCGCGACAGGTAGCGCGGCAGCCAGCCGTCCACCGATCCCTGATAGAGCGTGCGAGCAGATCCCGCCATCGCCGTCATGATCGCGAGCATCAGGGCGAAGATCATCATCATCACCATGATCGACGTGAGGAAGCCTCCGCCTCCGACCATGTTGCCCATCGCGGCGGCGACGCCCGATCCGTCGACGATGGACGACTCGAGCATGCCGTTGAGCCCCAGCACGCCCTGGAACGTGAACGGCACCAGCGTGTAGAGGACGAGGCAGAGAAGGCCCGAGTAGAAGATCGCCCGGAACGTATCGGTCTTCGGATCCTTGAACTCGCTCGTGTAGCAGATGGCCGTCTCGAACGCGTAGGTCGACCACGCGGCGATGAACATGCCGCCCAGCACCAGCGTCCAGCCACTGATGTTCCACTCACCGTTGACAGGAACGTAAGCCTCCTTGAGCGGCACCAGCGGCGTATAGTTGTCCCAGTTGATCTGGCCCGTCAGGATCGGCGCGATGCCGACGATCAGCATCGGAATGATGACGAGGAGGCCGATGACCTTCTGCACGTTCGCGGTGCCGAGGATGCCCCGGTGCTGGATCGCGAAGGTGAGCAGCATCAGCGCGACGCCGATGAAGAAGGTCCAGTTGAGAGAGAACGAGACCGGGCCGATCGCGCCCTGCGCGAGCGTCCAGGTGCGGAAGGCCGGCGTCATGGCCGCAATGCCGTCCTGCGTGAGCAAAGCCGCGATGGCGTCGCTCGACGTCTTCCCGCCGTTCGCCGCAAGCCATTCCGCGACGCGCGGGCTGTCGGCTGCGATGGAGCTGGCGTTGGCCTGGACCCAAGCCACGACGTCAGGCGAGGCGGCACCCGGGATCGGGCCGAGCGCGTTCAGAATGTAGGCCGCCGCGATCGAGCAGCCGAGCGAGAGGACGGGCGTCCAGGCGAGCCAGTTGCACCACACCGACAGGGGCGCGATAAGCTTCGAATAACGGACCCAGGCCGACGCGCCATAGACGGACGCGCCTCCGGATTTGTTGGGAAACAGCCCGGCAATTTCTGCGTAGGTGAACGACTGGATGAAGCCCATGCACATGCTGGCCATCCAGACGAGAAAGGCGACGTTGCCGCTCGTGCCGGCAATGCCGCCTATCGAAAAAAGAACCAGGGCTGGAACGCCACTGGCCACCCAAAACGCACCACGCCAGTCAATCGACCGGACCAGCTCACTTCCGGCCGGACCCGTTCTCGCATTCGTGTCGAGCGCCACCATCGTCTCGCCTCCCGTTAAGGCAACCAAAAACAACCATTTTCGTCCAAATGCGACAAAATGTTGCGACGGGTTCAATCCGTAGCGAACGAAAAACGACGTGGCAAGAAAAAATAATTCATGCAAAGAAAACTGGCCGCGTGTGTTGCGGTGCATAAAAGCAAAGCATTTTGGGCATTTTCTGAGCTATGGACGTTAAATTGATCCAAATCAGTCAGTCATCGCCACATCGTTGACAATGGTTGTAATTGGTTGCACTATGTTGATGCATATTCTTCGGCACTGCACAACGACAGGGAGGGACGGATGGCAGCCGGCCGCGGAGCGGTAGCGCCTTGGGAGGACGCGTCAGCGAGCCCGGCGTGCGTCAAAGACAAGATCAAGCAGGCGGCGAAGACCCTGTTCGAGCAGATCGCGTCGGGCGCGATCTCCTACGGCTCGCGCCTGCCGTCGGAGCGCGACCTCGCGAGCACGCTGGGGCTGACGCGGGATGCGACGCGCCAGGTCATCGAATTTCTGGAATCCTATGAGGTGGTTCGGCGCCGCGCGAACAGCGGCACCTTCGTCACCTTCCGCGCGAAGCCGGCGCAACGACCCGGGGTAGCGCGGCTGACGGCGGACGGTCTCCTCGACATCTCCTCGATCGTGGATGCGGCCTCTCCATTCGAGTTCACCATCGTGCGCTCCATCGTCGAGCCGGAGATGGTGAGGCTGGCCGCGATGTACATGTCCGCCAACGACATGAGGACGCTCGCGCGGCTCGCGGAGCGTCTGGTCGAGATCGTCACGGAGGCGGCCGAGTTCGCCGAGCTGGAGCGCGAGTTCCTGCTCGCGGTGTCCGTAGGAACGCACAATCCCGTCCTGATCTCGATGTACAGCGTCGTCGACGCCATACGTCGCCAGCCCGAGTGGCTCCGGATCCGCGCGCAGACCTTGACGCCGTCACGGCTGACCGACGAGCGCAACAAGCTCAAATCGCTCTACGATGCGTTGGCGGCCCGCGACGTCGAGACGGCCGTCGAATTCATGAAGCTCATCATTGCCGACGAGAACGATGCCATCGTCGCGCGCGCCTGACCTCAGAGCCGCGCGGCCAGCCTCTCGCGTTGATCCCACATGAGGTTCATGCTGCGCATGTGTTTGATCAGGATATCGCCGTGCCGCCCCCACCAGTCCAGGATGGACCCGAACTCGACGATGCGGGCCTTGCCGCTCTGAATGGTGACGACCGGCCAAGAGCCGACGAGCGCATTATCGATGCCGAAGAGCTCTCGCCCCCACCACTCGGCTTCGCCGAACACGTGCTGGCCCTTGCCGCCGATCTTGATGGCCGCGAGGACGGCCGCGGGATGGAATGTCCTGGCGCGCTGAACCGCATCCTTCCAGAACTCGAGCGCCGAGACGTACTCCCATGAGACGGCGCTCCAGGTTTCCGGGAATCTCTTGCAGAACTCCTCGTAAAAGGCATGCGGCTCGGAGAAGTTGATCTGCGGTCTCAGAAGCGCGGGATCGTCGAAGTCGGGAAACTGAAAAACGAAGCCTTCCATGAACGCCACGCTCGTGTGCTCGACGAGCCGCTGATAGGCGTCGCACGTGCACGAAAGAATGCGGCCCTTGTACCCGCGCTTGTACGCTTCGATCGTCATGGCATGCACGAACGGCTCGTACGCCGTGTCCCAACACAGGATGTCGGGATTGAGCTTCAACAAGTCCTCCACGATCTGAGAGAAGTCCGTGGTGGTGTTGGGGAACAGCTTCTCGCCCACGAGCTCGATGTCGGCGGCCTCGAAAGCCGCGCGGTAAGTCGCGATGGAGGGCAGCCCGTGCTCGTCGTCCTGGGTGCAGAGAACGGCGGTTTTGAGCGAGGGATCGCTGCGCTTCAGCCAGTCTACCCCCGTCACGTTGTAGATTGGATGAACCTCGCTGGGCGCGAACAGCGAGCGCGTGTCGGGCGAAAGGTCGGAGGGAAGCAACGTCGTCGTCAGGACGCGGTGCTCGTTCACGAAGTCGCGCACTTCGCGCGAGAAGTCGTTGCCGCCGACCATGAGAAGGATGCGGACGTCGTCTTCCAGCACCAGCTTGCGGGCGCCCGAGAACGCGCCGTGAGGCGTGTAGCCCGTGTCATGCGCGACGATATTCACCAGATAGCTGCGGTCGCCGACGCGAAGCCCGCCGCTCTCGTTCAGCCGGTCCTGCCAGATCTCGCAACCCCGAAGGCCTGGCTCGCCCCAGGATTGCAAATGCCCGCTCAGCGGCCCCAGGAAGCCGACGTTCACCGCGCCCTTCCGCTGGATCGAAAGCTTCGGCAGGGCCGTCGACAACGCAGATGTGAGCGGACTACGCGGTCGGAGAATCATTGCTCGTTTGTTCGCAGCGGCGTGGCCAGGCGGCGTGTCCGTCGCCTTCACTGGCATGACCTTCTGCGCATTCCCCGAGTTTGGTCAAGCTCTCGTGCCGCCTGGCACGGAGCCGGCCGTCCGCATGCGGGGGCAGACGCGCCCTTCCCGCCAACGGTCTCCGTGCTGGGGCGCGCCGCGAAAGGGACCCTCCGCCCACCGGCGGATTGGCCTCAATCCGCACGCGCCCCATGCATGTCCTTCACCCGCTTCGACAGGCGGGACGGCTCCGAGCGCTCACTCGGCGCCGCGCCGCGCATCGAGGCTCCACGGACCGGGACCGGCGAAGACCAGGTAGAGGAACACGAAGCAGAACAGGATGGCGGCATCGCCGCCGTTCAGGACGGGGAATATGCTGTTCGGCGCATGCGCCATCCAGTAGGCCACGGCCATCTGGCCCGACAGCAGGAACGCCACGGGGCGCGTGAAAAGGCCGAGGATCAGGAGCGCGCCGCCGACGATTTCCATGATGCCCGCGACCCACGTCAGCGAGAACATCTCCGGCACGTACTTGGGCTCGGGAATGCCCAGGATCTTCTGGGTGCCATGCTCGAAGAAGAGAATAGCCGCGACGATCCGGAGGATGCTGAGGACGTACGGGCGCCACGCGGGGAGGGAGTCGATCATGAGATATTCCTTTTGCGCGATGATGGACGACAAACGCTCCGACCGGCGGGCTTCCGTCGCCCACCGAGCCGCCGACACACGAGCCTTTCACAACCGAGCCACGCGCCCTTCCCGCGCCGTGGGTCCGGGCGATGACGTTCCTTGCTGCGATACTGCGCGAGTCAGCGCGCGAGAGCAAACCGCCGATCGCATATTCAATACTCGAAAAGTATACTTATTGAAAGAATGCAAGGCGTGAGAGGTGGCAAGCGGGCGCGCAATTGATCCCGCGTCGCCGAGAGACTCTCCGATCGCAGAAAATCGCCCACTTTGCCGAGCGCCTCCATGAACCGCCGCAAACTTGCATAGGCTGCAAGGGTGGCCCCCGCCGCGAAGGAATAAGCTAATCGGAACTCCTTCGTTCTCGGGGCCCGGGACGGGGTGTAACGCTTCGGGAGATTCAGCTCCCGCGTCGCCCGGCGCGTGCGCCGTCGCGCGCAGGCCGTCACGCCCAATGCGAGGTTCCTCCATGAACGAGATCATCGACCTGAAAACGCTCGCGGCCACCGGCTCGTGGGGGCGCGGCCGCGTCTATGACAGCATCACCGAAACGATCGGCCACACGCCGCTCGTGCGCCTCGGGCGGCTCCAGAAGCGCGCCGATACGCTCGCGAACGTGCTGTTGAAGCTCGAATTCTTCAATCCGCTGTCGTCGGTGAAGGATCGCATCGGCGTCGCCATGATCGACGCGCTGGAAGCGCGCGGCAAGATCACGCCGTCCGAGACGACGCTGATCGAGCCGACCTCCGGCAACACCGGCATCGGCCTCGCGTTCGTCGCGGCCGCGCGCGGCTACCGCCTGATTCTCGTGATGCCGGAATCCATGTCGCTCGAGCGCCGCAAGATCCTGAAGCACCTGGGCGCCGAGCTCGAGCTGACGCCGGCCACCGCCGGCATGGGCGGCGCGCTCGCCAAAACGGCCGAGCTGCTCGAGACCATCCCGAATTCGCTGAGCCCGAGCCAGTTCGAGAACCCCGCGAACCCTCTGGTGCACGAGCGCACGACCGCCGAGGAGATCTGGCGCGACACCGGCGGCAACGTGGACGCCATCGTCGTCGGCGTCGGCACCGGCGGCACGCTGACCGGCGTGGGCCGCGTGCTCAAGGCCCGCAAGCCCGAGGTCCGCATCATCGCTGTCGAGCCCGAGGCGAGCCCGGTTCTCTCCGGCGGCGAGAAGGGCCCGCACAAGATCCAGGGCATCGGCGCGGGCTTCATCCCTGCCGTGCTCGACCGCAGCCTGATCGACGAGGTCATCACCGTTCCGAACGACACGGCATTCGAATATGCGCGCCATCTCGCCAACGTCGAAGGCATTCCGGGCGGCATCTCCACCGGCGCCAACGTCTATGCCGCGCTCGTGGTCGCTTCCCGCGAAGCCTTCGCCGGCAAGACGATCGTCACCTTCGCGCCGTCGTCGGCCGAGCGCTATTTTTCGAGTGACCTGTTCGCCTGATCCGTTTTCACCTGCTGCACACGAAAAGGGGCGGCGCTGCATGCGCCGCCCCTCTTGGCATGCGAACAGGCACGCCTCACATGCGCGTCAGTCCCGTTTCCGCCTGGATGTCCTTGAGCGCCGCCACCAGTACGTCGATCTCCCCGCACGTGTTGTAGAACGCAAACGAGGGACGCACCGTCGTCTCCTGCCCGAAGCGGCGCAGGATCGGCTGGGCGCAGTGGTGCCCCGAACGGACGGCGATACCGTATTTGTTGAGCCGCGCGCCCACCTCCTCGCTCGGCACGCCTTTGATGACGAGCGAGATGACGCTCGCCTTCTCCGGCGCCGTGCCGATGATCGTGAGGTTCGGGATCTGCTTCAGCCGCTCCGTCGCGTACACGAGCAGCGAATGCTCGTAGCGCGCGATGGTCTCGAGCCCGATCCGCTCGACGTAGTCGATCGCCGCGCCGAGGCCCACCGCATCGGCGATGTTGCCCGTGCCCGCCTCGAAACGCTGCGGCGAGCCGTGGATCTCGGTCCGCTCGAACGTGACGTCGCGGATCATGTTGCCGCCGGACTGGTAGGGCGGCAGGCTGTCCATCAGCGCCTTGCGGCCGTACAGCACGCCGATGCCCGTCGGCGCGAACAGCTTGTGGCCCGACAGCACGAAGAAGTCCGCATCCAGGTCCTGGACGTTGACTTTCATGTGCGAGACGGACTGCGCGCCGTCGATCAGCACCTTCGCGCCGACGCGCCGCGCCATCTCGACGATGGTCTTGGCCGGCGTGATGGTGCCCAGCGCATTCGACACCTGCGTGAACGCGACGAGCTTCGTGCGGTTGGTGAGCAGCTTGTTGAACTCGTCGAGCAGCAGCGCGCCGTTGTTGTCGACGGGAGCGACGCGCAGCTTCGCGCCCTTGGCGAGGCACAGGAGCTGCCACGGCACGATGTTGGCGTGATGCTCGAGGTTCGTGATGACGATCTCGTCGCCCGCGCCGATGTGCTGCTGGCCGAAGGTGGCGGCCACGAGGTTGATGGCCTCCGTCGCCCCGCGCGTGAAGATGATGTCCTCCGGCCCGCTCGCGCCGAGGAAGCGCGCCACCTTCTGCCGGGCCCCTTCGTAAGCGTCCGTCGAACGGGCCGCGAGCTCGTGCGCCGCGCGGTGAATGTTCGAGTTCTCGTGCTCGTAGAAGTAGGTCAGGCGGTCGATGACGGACTTCGGCTTCTGCGTCGTCGCCGCATTGTCGAACCAGATCAGCGGCCGTCCGTTGACGGTTTCCGACAGGATCGGAAAGTCGCGGCGGATGGCGTGGATGTCGAAGGCCGGATGGGCGGACTGTAGCTCCGACGCATGGAACGGCGCGCCCCCCGCGCCGGATGCGTGCTCCTGGCCCGGAGCGTGCGGCGCGCCCACGAAGTAGAGCCCGGTCGAAGGCGGCAGAGAAGGCGGCGGCGCAGCGGCCGGCGCCGACGCTCCGAACAGCGGGCTCAGAAGCGCGCTCAGCTCGTGCTCATAGGGCAACGCGATCGGACTGCCGAGCAGCTTGCTGCCGGTGGACGGCGGCGTCGAGATCCCCGAGCTGTCGACCAGCACCGGCGGCGGCGGATTGGCCGGCGGCGGCTGCGGCGCGGACGCTTCCGACGTGCCGCGCTGCGGACCCTCGACGCGCGCGCCGCTCGCGTGCGAGGCGGGCGTGTGGATCGTGCCGGCGTGGTTCGAGACGTCCGCCGCATCGAGGCTCTGCGGCAACGACGGATGCGCGCCGTTGATGAGAGCCTGCAAGGCGAGTCCGTCGAACGCATCGGCGCCGCCCGGCGCGGCAGTCGGTGCCGTCGAAGGCACGCCGAAACCGAGCCCCGAGGGAACGGCGGGAGACGCGTCCGCAACAAGCGACGGCGTGGGAGCCGGGCTGACCGCGGGCGAGACCCCGGCTCCGGAGAGCGAGGGCCCGGATGACGACGGCGCCAACGGCAACGACGGCGCGGCAGCGCTCAGCAGGTTCGAGAGATCGAACACGGAGAACGATCCTGCGGCGGGCGGCGGCGTGGGCGCAGGCACGGAAGGCGCCGTCGAAGGCCCCGCCGCCGGGTTGGGAACCGCGCCCGCAAGCCCCGTCGGCGCCGCGCCGAAGCCGGCCAGCGACGGCCCCGCGACGGACGGCGCATCCACCGAGGGAACCGACGGCAGCGGCGCGCCCGGAAGGGCGGCGAAGAAGGCATTCGCCATCTTCGTCAGAAGGTCGGGATCGGGCAGGCCGGGAGGCGGCAGGCCGCCTCCGGACTGGCTGCCCGCCGCCGCGGCCAGCGCATCGAGGTCGGCAGGGCCGTGCGGCAATCCGAGATCAGCTATAGACATGATACTTGCCCACCTCGACGCCTTCGAGAACACCGAGCGCATCGTCGGTCAGCACCGCGAGCGAGCAGTAGAGCGAGACGAGGTAGGAGGCGATCGCCTGATCGTTGATGCCCATGAAGCGAACGGAGAGCCCCTTCGAAAGCTCGCCCGGCAGACCCGGCTGATAGAGGCCGACGACGCCCTGCTTGGCTTCGCCCGTGCGGATCAGCAGGATGTTCGTCTTGCCCGCCTTCACCTCGAGCTTGTCGGAGGGAATGAGCGGAATGCCGCGCCAGGTGAGGAACGGCGAGCCGAACAGCGTGACCGTGGGCGGGGGAACGCCGCGGCGCGTGCATTCGCGCCCGAAGGCCGCGATGGCGGTCGGGTGGGCCAGGAAGAACGCGGGCTCTTTCCAGACCTTGGTGATCAGCTCGTCGAGATCGTCGGGCGTCGGCGGGCCGGAGCGCGTCTTGATCTTCTGCGACGCGGCGGCATGCGCGAGAAGCCCGTACTCCTTGTTGTTGATGAGCTCGCTCTCCTGGCGCTCCTTGACCGTCTCGATCGTCAGGCGAAGCTGCTCTTTGATCTGGTTGTGCGGAACGCTGTAGAGGTCCGACACGCGCGTGTGCACGTCGAGAACGGTCTGCACGGCGCTGAGCAGGTACTCGCGCGGATTGTCGATGTAGTCGACGTAAGTCTGCGGCAGCACGCGCTCGTCGCGCAGCGAGCAGGCGACCTCGACGCTGTCGGCGTCCTTGACCTTGTTGACGCGATAGATGCCGGCTTCGACCGGAACCCAGTTGAGGAAGTGCACCAGCCAGCGCGGCGTGATGCTCGACATCTGCGGGACGGTCTTGGTCGCGTTGGCGAGTTGCCGGGCTGCAATGTCGCCCAAGGCCGTTTGCGTTTCGTCTGCCATAGTGTTTCCCATTTCTGCGATAAAAGCGAATATCAATGCTGTGAATATGCTTATTCACAGGCACGGATTGGCGGTCAATGCCAACATATTGGAATTAAATTCCCGAGCCGGATTCGAAGGACTCCGCCCTCGCCTGCGCCTGCACCACGTGGCTGCCGGGCGGCACGCTGCGCGTCAGCCAGACGTTGCCGCCGATGATCGAGCCGCGCCCGATCGTGATGCGGCCGAGGATCGTCGCGCCGGCGTAGATCACGACATCGTCCTCGACGATCGGATGGCGCGGCGCGCCTTTGACGAGCGCCCCGCTCTCGTCGATCGAGAAGCGCTTCGCGCCGAGCGTGACGGCCTGATAGAGACGCACCCGCTCGCCGATCACCGCCGTCTCGCCGATGACGACGCCGGTGCCGTGGTCTATGAAGAAGCTGGTGCCGATCTGCGCGCCCGGGTGAATGTCGATCCCCGTGGCCGAATGCGCGAGCTCGCTGATGATGCGCGCGACGATCGGTGCGCCGAGCCGGTAGAGCTGATGCGCGATGCGGTGGTGATAGACCGCCTTGATGCCGGGATAGCTGAGCAGGATCTCCTCGATACTCTGCGCCGAAGGGTCGCCGTCGAAGGCGGCGCGCGCATCGAGGAGCACGCTTTCGCGGATGTCCGGCAGCCGGTCGGCGAAGTCGCGCAGGATGCTCGCGACCGCGCCGTCGATGGCCGCGTCGTCGCGCTCCTCCAGCGCGAACGTGAAGCGCAGCTCCTGGCTGAGCAGCGCGCGCAGGCTCCGCAGCGCCGTGTTGAGCGTATGCCCCACGAAATAGTCGATGCCGTCGTCGGTGCCGTCCTGCCCGCCGCCGTGCCGCGGAAAGAGCGCCGCGAACAGGTCCTTGAAAACGCGCCGCGCAACCTCCGGGCTCGGCAGGTCGCGCGCGTAGGCGCTTTTCGTCGTCGCCTTGCGCGCCCGGGCCCGCGAGGCTTTGAGCTCGGCGACGATCCGATCGAGCGGAACGGCCAGGCTGGCCAGAGACGGTACGGCGGGCGGGTTTTCGAGAATGGACATCTGCGCGGTGCCTGCGGTCGTGGACGAGAAAAGTCGGGCGCCACGGGGAAAGACCGCCGGCGGGCGGAAAGGGGAGACTTTCCGGTATCCCGCCGCCGGCCTCCCCCCGTGGGAAACGTCAGTTCTGCTTGGCCGTGATCTGGTCGTAGATGCCGCCGTCGGCGAAGTGCGTCTTCTGCAGCTCCGCCCAGGGGCCGAGCTTCTTCTCGACGTCGAACGTCACGATGCTCGGAAAGCGGCTCGCGTTCGCCTTGAGAACGGCCTCGCTGCGCGGGCGGAACGCATGCTTGGCGATGATGGCCTGGGCTTCCTCCGAGAAGAGGAAATCGAGGTAGGCCTTTGCGGCGCTCTCGGAGTGGCGCTTGGCGGTGACGCTGCTCACGAGCGCGACGGGCGGTGCCGCCTCGATGCTGATGGACGGATAGACCACGTCGAAGTTCTGGCCGTCGACCTCGGTGTTGATGAGCGCGGCCTCGTTCTCGAACGTCACGAGCACGTCGCCGATGGCGCGCTGCGTGAACGTCGTGGTCGCGCCGCGCCCGCCGCCGTCGAACACGGGAACGTTGGCGAAGAGCGACGTGACGAACTCGCGCGCCTTCTCCGCGCTGCCGAGCTTGTCCTGCGCGAACCCCCAGGCCGCGAGGTAGGTATAGCGGCCGTTGCCGGAGGTCTTGGGGTTCGGAATGACGACGGAGACGCCCGACTTCACGAGGTCGTCCCAATCCTTGATGCCCTTGGGGTTGCCTTTGCGGACGAGAAAGATGCTCGTCGTCGTATACGGCGAAGCCCCGTTCGGGAACGCCGTGCGCCACTCCGCCGAGATGACGCCCTTGCTCGCCAGGAAATCGAGGTCCGTCGGCTGGTTCAGCGTCACGACGTCCGCTTCGAGGCCCTGCGAGACGGCGAGCGCCTGCTTGGTCGAGCCGCCGTGCGCCTGCTTGACCTCGATGTCCGCGCCGTGCGCCTTCTTCCACGCGGCCGAGAACGCGGGGTTGATCTCCTTGTAGAGCTCGCGCGAGACGTCATAGGAGACGTTGAGAATGGTCGACGGCGCCGTGTCCGCGAAGGCGGCAACCGACGTCAGGAGCGGAACAGCCGCGAGCGTGCCGATCCAGGAGGAAGCGCGGAAGGTCGTCATGGGAGGCCCTTGGTTGTGAGGTTCGTGCCCCACTCTTCGCGGCAAACGCGCGCCCCGTGAACGAAGAATAAGTGATGAGCTTATGGCGCGCTCCTGGATTGTGGGCGGGTCCTAAACGCGCCCCCCATCGAACGGCGTTCGCGCCGCCTTCATCACCAAAACGCATAAGCATAGAAGGAATTGATCTTTCCGCGCCTCGCCGCGTCCTCCTAACGTGGCCCGATCCAGACGCTTGGTCCCGGGGCAGGACGCGCACGCACCTCAGGCTGCGCGACAGGATCGTTCGCCTATGAACTTTCAGCAGTTGCGCATCATCCGGGAAACGGTCCGCCAGCAGTTCAACTTGACCGAGGCCGCCAACGTGCTCTTGACGTCGCAGTCGGGCGTCAGCAAGCACATCCGCGACCTCGAGGACGAGCTGGGGTTCGAGATCTTCATCCGCCGCGGCAAGCGCCTGCTCGGTCTCACGGACGCCGGGCGCGAGGTCGTTGCGGTGGTCGAGCGCATTCTGCTCGAAACGCAAAACCTGGAGCAGCTCTCGGCCAACCTTTCGCGGCGCGAAGCCGGCCCCCTGGTGATCGCCACCACGCACACGCAGGCGCGCTATTCGCTGCCCGGCGTCATCGCCGCCTTCAAGCGCGCGCACCCGGACGTCCGCCTGACGCTGCGGCAATTGAGCCCGAAGGACATCGCGAGCGCCCTGCACGAAGGACGCGCCGACGTCGGCATCGCCACCGACACCCTGGACCACCATCCCGACATTCTGACGTTTCCGTTCTACACCTGGGAGCACGCGGCGATCGTGCCCAAAGGGCACGCGCTGACGCGCCTCAAGACCGTGACCCTCGACGCCATCGCCCGCTACCCGATCATCACCTACGACGACGGCCTGACGGGACGGCCACGCATCGACCATGCGTTCCACAAGGCGGGATTGACGCCCGAGGTTGCGATGGCGGCCCTCGACGCCGACGTCATCAAGGCCTACGTCGAGCTCGGCATGGGCGTCGGCATCATCGCGTCCATGGCGTTCGACGCCGAACGCGACGGCGGGCTGCGATGCCTGGAAACGCCGGGCCTGTTCGAAAGCAACACGTCGAGCATCGCGGTGCGCCGCGGCCGGTTCCTGCGCGGCTACGCCTACCGCTTCATCGAGATGTGCGCCCCGGCCGTGACCGAGGCTCGAATTCGCGCCGCCTTGCGCTGACGCCCTCCCCGCGACGAAAAATGCCCGGCGGAGCACCGCCGGGCAGGACGAGTTTAGAACGCCGGAACATGACGTGGTTCCAGAGCTACGCCGCGCGGCGGTTCAACGAACGCTCGGCCAGGGCCGTGAGCTTGACGTCCGTCGCCTTCTCCTCTTCGAGGTTCTGCTGCAGGAGCGCCGCGCAATCGTTGCGTCCGAGTTGCTTCGCCCAGGCGACGAGCGTGCCGTAACGCGTGATCTCGTAATGCTCCACGGCCTGCGCTGCAGCGACCAGCGCCGCGTCGAGCACGGCCTTGTCCTCGACTTCGCCCGTGATCTCGTCCGCCTCGGTCAGGATGCCGTCGATGGCCGGGCAGTTGACGCCGCTGATCGACACGCCATGCAGCTTGAACACCTGCTCGAGCCGCGCGACCTGCCCCTTGGTTTCGCGCAGATGCGTTTCAAAGCCGGCCCGGAGCTGCTCCGACGTCGCCTTCTCGATCATCGTCGGCAAGGCTTTGAGGATCTGGTTCTCGGCGTAATAGATGTCGCGCAGCGTATGCACGAACAGGTCGTCCATCGTTTTGATGTCGTAGGAAAAAAGACCCATTTGCGTTTCTCTCCATGGTTCTGTCTGCGCCGCTCCCTCGGGCGGCAGGTGGCCCCGTTGAACCGAGCCTGAGCCCGGTCGTGCGTGATGGCGTCAGTCGTAGCCGCCGATGATCGGGAGAACCTCGCCGGTGATGTAGCTCGCGCACGAGGGTGCTGCGAAGAACACGAACGCAGGCGCGATCTCCTCCGGCTGCGCCGCCCGGCCCATCGGCGTCTGGCTCCCGAATTCGCGCACGTCCTCGGCAGGACGATCGGCCGGATTGAGCGGCGTCCACACGGGCCCCGGGGCCACGCAGTTGACGCGAATGCCTTTGCCCAACAGGCTCGCCGAGAGCGAGCGCGTGAAGGCGTGGATGCCACCCTTGGTCATCGAGTAATCCAACAGCTCCTTGCTGCCGGAGATGCCCGTGACAGACCCGGTCATGATGATGGAGCCGCCCGGCTTCATATGCGGAACGGCGGCGCGGGCGAGATAGAAGTAGCCGTAGAGGTTGGTCTTGATCGTGCGGTCGAAATGCTCGTCCGTGATGTCGTCGATGCGTTCCGCGTGCTCCTGGAAGGCGGCGTTGTTGACCAGGATGTCGAGCGCACCCAGGACCTCGACGGTCTTGGCGAGCGCGTCCCGGCAGTACCCGGCATCCGACACATCGCCCGGAAGCAGAAGGCAGCGGCGGCCTTCGGCCTCCACGGCCCGCTGCGTCTCGGCCGCATCCTCGTGCTCTTCGAGGTAGGAGATCGCCACATCCGCGCCTTCCCGCGCAAACAGCACCGCCACCGCGCGCCCGATGCCGGAGTCGCCTCCGGAGACCAGCGCCACCATGCCCTTGAGCTTCTCCGAGCCCAGATAAGCCGGCGCTTCGTACATCGGCGCGGTGTCGAGATCGCTTTCGAGGCCGGGCTTTTCGAGATGGATCTCGTCCAGCTCGGCCGGATAGCGCCGCTGCCCGACCTGAACGGGCTTCGCGTCGTCTTTGGACTCCTTGCCGCGCGCCTTATCCTTCTTGTCTTTGGAGTCGATGCGCGCCTGGATGATGCGGCCCTCCTCCGCCGTTTCGCGGGCGCGCGCGTCGTGTTTCTTTCTGAGAAATGCCATGCGTGGAACCTCTGCGTGGGGGCGTCTTGCCTCGGGCGTCGCGCGAAGCCGAATGCTGTGTGTGCGTCACCGGCTCATCTGGCGCTTGTGTCGGACAGCGCGAGTGCGACGGCGCCGGCACGTATCGGGCGAGCGGCCTTTGTGACCCAACCGCCAGAACGGAGCCCGGTTCCCTGCGCGCACGCGCCGTCGCACGCCAGCTCCGGAGAGAGGCGCGTCGAAACCAACAGGAGGATGACGAGAGCTTTCGCTCAGCCGCGGAGGCGCGTGCCTTACTCAGTCGCGCCAGAGGCGCGTGTCGGGCGGCATGCGCTCCCAGGCCGCCCGCTCGGCGAGGCGCGCGCGATAGGCCGCCGCCACGTCTTCACGGCTTGTCGGCGCGAACCCCGAGACCGCAAGATCGAGGCCGATCTCGAAGTACGCCGGCATGTTGGTGAAGTCGGGCTTTGTGATGCGGCCCGCGACGGCGTCCCCCCACATCTGCCGGAAGAGATCTTCGAGGCCGCGCACGAGACGCGGCGTATCGAACAGCGTCGACGTCGCGCGATTGTCGCTGAGCCGCGCCTTGAGCCGCGCGACCTCATCCCGATCCCGCCCGAGCGCGATGGCGCGCACGAGATACGCGTCCGCGTCCGCACAGACCAGGTCGCCGAGCCCGGCCGCGTCCACCACGCTCGCGCATACGCGGGCCGCGAACGTCGCCCCAGCGTAGGTCAGCACCGGAACGCCCATCCACATGGCGTCGGAAGCCGTGGTGTGGGCGCCGTAGGGCATATTGTCGAGGAACAGATCGGCAAGGCCGTAGCGGGCCAGATGCTCCGGATTGGGCTGGCGCTCGGCAAACACGAGTCGCGCCGCATCGACACCGCCCGCCGTCGCCGCCTGACGCAGACGGTCGTCCACCGCCGCGCCGCCGCTCAGGAGCCACAGCACGCTGTCCGGCACCTCGCGCAAGATGGTGAGCCATTGAGCGAGAACATCGGGCGTGAGCTTCTGCGAACCGTTGAGGCAGCAATAGACGAAGGCCTGCTCGGGCAGCCCCGCCGCCGCCCGCGTCGGCGCCGTCTTGGCGATCGCGCGCTTGCGATCGTTCGGCTGATAGCAGGCAAGCCGCAGCACCTTCTCCGAGAAGAAGACCTCGTCGTCCTCCGGCAGCACGATCGCATCCGCCACGATGTAATCGTGATGCGTGCTGCCCATCGTGCCCGGAAAACCGAACCAGTTCACCGCGACCGGCGCGGGCCGGTAGGAGAAGATGCGCGAGCGCGCATCCTTGGTATAGCCGTTGAGGTCGATGAGAATGTCGATACCGTCCGCATGAATGCGCTGCGCCGCCTCCGCATCGCCGAGGCGCGTGATGTCCACCCAGCGGTCGACGGCGTTCTCCGCCCGCTCGCGCGTCGGATCCGTGCGGTCGATGCCGCAATAGTACGCCGTGATCTCGAACACATCGCGATCATGGCATTCGAGCACGTCGGCCATGGCGAAACCCACCGCATGCTCGCGAAGGTCGGAGGAGACGTAGCCGATCTTGAGCTTCCGCCCTTCGCCGCCGCGCGCCGTGGCCTCGCCAGGCCCGCACAGCGGCGCGCGCGGCCCGCCTGTCAGCTCGCGGCTGTACTTGTGCGCCCGCGCCAGCGCGAACATGGGGTCGTGGCTCAGCGCCGCCAGCGACAGCGGCGAGATCGCTGCATAGAGCGTGCGGATGTCCACGTGCTCGCTGCCCACGACCGCCGGCCATTTGCATTGGCGCTGACGCAACGCGATCCAGTGCTGCGCGACCTCCGGCTGATGGGGATTGATCTCGAGCGACTGGCGCAGCGCATCCTCCGCCGGCTCGTCCTGCTGGAACGCTTCCAGCACGCGGCCGAGCTGCTGCAGCGCGATGAGCTTGTGCTTGACCGCATTGCCGTCGATGGCGGCTGTCTGCGTCACGAGTTGCAGCCACTGCGAAACGGCCGCCCCCGCCTGCCCGTCGTCCTCCAGCAGCCGCCCCAGGTTGATGTGCGACGGCATGAAATCGGACTTGAGCGCCAGGCTTGCCCGCAGCGCATTCATCGCCCCGCACCGGTCGCCCGCCTTGTTGAGCACGACGCCGTAGTTGAAATAGACCGCATGCAGCAGCGGATGCGCCGGGTTGCGCGCGATCCAATCGCGGTAGGTCGCGGCCGCCAGCGCCGTGTCGCCGCGCCCCTCGTGCGTTTCCGCCAGCGTGAAGAGATCCGCGATGCTGAGCCCCGCCAGCGCCTGCGCCGGCAGGCCGGAGGCCTGAGCCGGGAACGGAAGGGGATGGTTCATGACGGACAACTCCCAGACTACGGAAACCGGACACTTCGCTTAGGACACGGCGGCCTGCAGCGCGGCGAGCTGCGCCGGGCTCATGCTGGCGATCTGCGTCTCGGTGAACGCGGAGGCCTGCACGCCGTTGAGGGATTCGATGGTCGTCGTCGTCAACCCGCTGATGGCCGTGACGGTGAGCGCGGAGATCTGCGTGGTCGTGAGGCCGGCGACCTGGTTGGTCGAAAGCGAGGCGATGACGCTCGGCGCCATGCTGTTGAGCTGCTGCGTCGAGAGCGCGCCGATCTGCCCCGGCGAGAACGCGCCGAGCTGCGACGCACTGAGCGAGGCCAGCATCGAGGTCGTCATGTTGACGATCTGCGAGGCGTCGAACGCGGCGATCTGCGTCTCGGTCAGCGCGGCGATCTGCGGCGCCGTCAGGGCGCGGATCTGCACGCGCAGCAGGCCCGCGATCTGCGCCGGCGTCAGCGAAGCGATGTCGTCCGCGCTCATGGCGTGGATCTGCGTCGAATCCATCGCCGCGATCTGCGTCGCCCGGAGGCCGCTGAACTGCGTCTCCGTCAGCGCGTCGATCTGGGTCGACGAGAGACCGGCGAGCGCCGTGGTCGCGATGGCGCCGATCTGGGTGGACGAGAGCGCGCCGAACTGCGTCGAGGTCAGGCTGGCGAGCTGCGTCGCCGTCAACCCGCCGATGCCCGTCCGCGAAAGGTGCGAGATCTGGTTCGTCGTCAGGCTTTCGACCTGGCTCGGCGTCAGCGCCGCGATGCCGGTGGCCGAGAAGCCCGCGAGCTGCGTGTTCGTCAGCGAGGCGAGCTGCGTGCTGGTGAAGCCGGCGATCGCGGTGGTGGAGATCGCCCCGATCTGCGTCGCGCGGATGTTGGCCATCTGCTCGGTCGTCAGCGCCGAGATCTGCGCGTTGCTGAGCCCCGAGATCGCGCTCGTCGAAAGCGCCGCGATCTGTGTCACGGTGAGCGCGCGAAGCTGCGCGGTTCCGAGCGCCGAGATCCCGCTCGAAGAGAGCCCTGCCAGCGACTCGGGCGAGAGCGCTTGAAGCTGCCGTGTCGAGAGCGCGCTGAGCTGCGAGGCGCCGAGCGCGCCGATCTGCGCCGCACCGAGCCCCGCCACCTGCGTCGAGGTGAGGGACGCGAGCCGCGTCGCCGACAATCCGGCGAGGGCCGAGGTCGAGAGCCCGCTGATCTGGTAGGCGTCGAGCGAAGCGAACTGCGAGGCCGAGAGGGCATCGAGCTGCGCCGCGCTGAGGCCCGCAAGGCCGGTCGGCGACAGCGACCTCACCTGCGACGCCGCCAGCGCCCCGAGCTGCGTCGTCGTCAGGCTCGCGACCTGCGTCGAGGTGAGCCCGTTGAGCGCGGTCGCGCTCAGAACGCGGATCTGATCCGTCGTCAGGCTGGCGAGCTGCGTGACGGAGAGCGCCGCGATGCCCGTGGTCGAAAGCGCGCTGAACTGCGTCGTCGTCAGCGCCGCCAGCTCCGCCGACGACAGGCCCGAGAACGCGGACGGCGCCAGCGCGCCGATCTGCGTCGGCGTCAGGCTCGTCAACTGCGCCGTGGAGAGCGATCCGAGCTGGGTCGCGGAAAGTCCGCCGATGGCTGTCGTGGAGAGCGCGCGCAACCCGGTGGTCGAAAGCGCTGCGAGCTGCGTGGCCGAGAGATCGGACACATGATCGGCCGTCAGCCCCGCAAGCTGGGTCGTGCTGAGGCGGGCGACCTGGGTAGTGGTGAGGCTTGCCACCTGGTCCGTCGTCAGCCCCTGGATCTGCGACGCGGTGAGGGCTGCGAACTGCGTGGTCGAGAGCCCCGCGAGTTGCTCCGTCGTGAGGCCGGCGATCGCGCTCGGCTTGAGCGCGGCGATCTGCGTCGGCGCAAGCGCTGCGAGCTGCGTCGCCGTCAACGACGAACTCTGCACATCGGTGAGACCGCCGAGCGCGGCCGTCGAGAGCGCGGCGAGGCGGTCGGCCGACTGGCTGGCGAGCTGGGCCGTCGTGAGCGCGGCGACCTGCGACGCGGTGAGCCCGCGCAACTGCGTGGTCGAAAGCGAGGAGAGCTGCGCCGTCGTGAGCGCCGAGACGGCCGCCGACGACAGCCCGCCGATCTGCGTGGACGAGAGCGTCTCGAGCTGGCCGTTGGTCACGGCGACGATCTGAAGCTCGCTGAGCGAGCCGATCTGCGCGGCCGTGAGTCCGCGCAATTGCGTCGTTGAAAGCAGTCCGAGCGTATCCGTCGAGAGACCGGAGACCGCCGCGGTCGACAGGCCCGAGATCTGCCGCGAGCTGAGGGCCGCGAGCTGCGCGGCGTCCAGGCTCGAGATCTGCCCGGCCGTGAAGCCCGCCATCTGCTCCGGCGACAGCAGCGCCAGCTTTTCCGCGCTGAGCGAGTCGAGCTGCGTATTGGTCAGCGCGCCGATCTGCGCCGAGGTCAAGCCGCGCAGATGCTTGTCCTCGAGCACGGCGAGGCTGGCCGTGTCGAGCGCGGCGATCGCGCTCGGCGTGAGGCCGGCGAGCTGCGTCGAATTGAGGCTCGCGAGCAGCGTCGTGGAGAACCGCGTGACCTGCCCCTCGTTGAGCGCGCCGAGCTGCGCCGCCGTGAGCCCGTCCGCCTGGCGCGTCGTCAGGAGATCGATCTGCGTTTCGGTCAGCCCCGCGAGGCCCGTGGTCGAAAGCGCGCCGATCTGCGAGGGCTCGAGCGCCGCGAAATGCTCGGCCGGCAGCCCCGCGATCTGCGTCGAGGTCAGCGCGCCGAGCTGCGATGTCGTGAGCGCGGCGAACTGCGTCGCGGAAAGGCCGGCGATCTGCAGCGTATCCAGCGCCGCGACCTGGCTCGTCTTCAAGCCGCGCAACTGCGCGGTCGTGAGAGAGGCCACCTGCTCCGTGCTGAGCGAGGCGATGACCGCCGGCGACAGTCCGCCGATCTGCTGCGAGGTCCACCGCGCCATCTGCTCGGGCGGGAACGCGGCGAGCTGCGTCGCATCCAGCGCGCCGATCTGCGCGGCCGTGAGGCCGGCGAGCTGCGTCGTCGTCAGCGACTGGAGCACGGTGACCGAAAGCCCCGCGACCGCAACGGAGGAGAGCGCCGAGATCTGCGTCGACGTCAGTCCTGCGAGCTGCTCCGAGCTCAACGAGACGACCTGATACTCCGAGAGCGCCTTCACCTGCGTCGTGCTGAGCCCGGTGAAGAAGCTCTGCGAGAGTTGCATCAACTCGTCCACGCCGAGGCCGCTGATGCCGTCCGCCGACAGCGCGCCGATCTGCGTGAGCGACATGGCGCCGAGCTGACCCGGCGAAAGCGCGGCAATCTGCGTATTGCCGAGACCGGAGATCGCGCGCGTCGAAAGCGCCGCGATCTGCGCGGTCGAGAGCGCCTCGATCTGCGTATCGTGCAGCGCGGCCGCCTGTACGGCCGTCAGGCTCGCGATCTGCGTGGTGCTGAGATACGACATGCTCGTGGCCGTGAGCCCCGAGATGGCGTTCTTCGAGAGCGCCGCGATCTGCGTCGCGGACAACGCGCCGATCTGCTGCGCCGTCAGCGCCTCGGCCTGCTCCTCGGTCAGCACGCGCAACTGGGTCGCCGTGAGCGCGCCGATCTGATCGGACGACAGCGCGGCGAACGACGCCGGCGAGATGCCGAGCAGGCCGTTGGCCGAGAGCGCGCCCATCTGCGTCGACGAGAGACTCGCGAGCTGCGCCACCGAGAGCGCCGCGACCTGGCTCGACGAGAGGCTGGCCAGCCCCGACGTCGAGAACGCCGCGATCTGCTCGCTCGTGAAACCTTCGAGCTGCTGCGCCGTCAGCCCGCGCACCTGCGCCGAGTTGAGCCCGCCGATTTGCGCCGGCGTCAGCGCGGCGATGCCGTCCGAGCCGAGCCCGCCCACGGCGGCCCCGGAGAGGCTGGCCAACTGCGCCTGCGAGAGCGCGCCGAGCTGGCTCGGCGAAAGCGAGGCGAGCTGCGTATCGCGCAGCGCCGCGATCGCCTTGGAGCCCAGCGCGCCGATCTGCTCGGTCGTGAGCGCGGCCACCTGCTCGGTGGAGAACGAGCCGATCTTCGCGCTCGCGAGCCCGGCCAGTTGGGCCGGCGTCAGCGCGGCGATCTCCGATGGCGAAAGATCCGCGAGCAACGTCGTGCTGAGGTTCGCGAGCTGCGTCCCCGTCAGCGTGCCGATCTGCGTCGCCCCCAGGTTTCGGAACGTCGTGGCCGACATGCGCGCGATCTGGCCGGACGACAGGTCCTGGACGTTGAACGCCGCGACGCCGCCCGCCGTCAGCGCGTCGATCTGCGTGGAGGTCAGGGCCTTGACCTGCAACGACGTCAGGCTGCCGAGCTGCGTGCTGTCCAACGCCGTGATCAGCGTCGTGCTGGCCGCCGCGATCTGCGTCGTCTTGAGGCCCTGGATCTGCGTCGTCGTGAGCGACCCGATCTCGCCTGGCGTCAGGCTGTTGATCGAGGTGGACGACAGGGCGCCGAGCTGGCTCGCGCTGAAGCCCAGGATCTGCGCGGACGACAGCGCATCGAACGTCGCGGCCGAAAGCCCCGCGAGCTGCGCCGCCGAGAAGCTGGCCGACGAGAGCGCCTGCAGGGTCGACGCCGGCAGCTCCGCGAATTGAGCGGGCTTGAGGTTCGCCGTCTGCTTGGCCGTGAGCTGCGAAAGCTGTGTCGCCGTGAAATTCGAGAGCGTCGCCGCGGTGGCACTGCCGATCTGGCGCGCCGTCAGGCCCGAGACCTGCGTCGCCGAGAGCGACTGAAGTATGGAGACCGGCAGGTTGTTGATCGCCGTCGTCGACAGCGCCGAGATCTGCGCCGAGGACAACGCCGCGAACTGCGTCGCCGTCAGGCTCTCGACGCCCGTCGCGGAGAGGCGCGCGAGCTGCGTCGTCGTGAAGTTGGCCGCGTCGAACGCCGCGATCGACGAGGCGGGCAACGCTTCGAGCTGGCTCGCCGAGAGGCTGCGGATCTGCGTGGACGACAGCACCCCGATCTGGCTTGCCGTCAGACTCCCGAGGAAGTCGGTGGACGCGCCCGAAAGCTGCCGCCCGTTGAGCCCGCTGACCTGCGCGAGCGACAGCCCCTGCACCTCCTCGGCCGACAACGTGCCGAGCAGCGTCGACGGCAGCGCCGAGATCTGCGAAGCCGAAAGCGTCGCGATCTGCGCCGTCGAGAAGCTGTCGAACGCGTCCGTCGTGAGCCGCGTGAGCTGCGAGAACGTGAGCCCCGACACGTCGAGCGCCTGCAGCCGGTCCGTCGAAAGCGCGTTCAGGCGATGCGACGGCAGGCTGCGCACCTGGCTGGACGTCAACTGCGAAAGCTGGCTCGTCGTGAACTTGTCGAGCGTCTCGCTCGACAGCCCGGCGATCTGCGTAGCCGTCAACGCCCGGACCTGCTCGGGCGAAAGCTGCTGAATGTCCGTCGCCGACAGCGCGTTGAGCTGCGCCGCCGACAGCGCCGACATCTGCTTCGCCGTGAACGCCTCGAGGTCGTCGGCGGCGAGCACCTCGAACAGCGCCAGGCTGAGCTTGTTGAGGCTCACCGGCGAGAGCGCCGACACCGCCGTCGCCGTCATCGCTTCGATGTTGGTCGTGCTGAGGCTGTTGAGCTGGGTCGACTTGATCGCCGCCGCCTGGGTCGACGTGAGGGCCTCCATGTCGGAGGTCTGCGCATCGCGAAACGCAGACTGCGAGAGCTTCGCAATCAGCGCCGCCGGCAACCCGGAAAAGATCGATGTCATTGCCTCGCTGCCACCGAGGGCATCCCCACATGCGCGCATGACGAGCCGGGGCGGCCGTCGCCAGCCCGGCGGAACCATTGCGTTGAACCCTCAAGTGGAATCAGGCGGGCTGTCAAACACGGGGCGGCCCTGCTGCTGCGAGGCTCCGAGATAGCTGGGGATAACGCGCACGTGCCGCATTCTGCGGCCTTTATCGCTCCGCAGTCTGATTCTGCCGGCTCCGTGCCGCCGCAGCTCCCGCCCGCAGCCTCCGACCGGCAGTCACCGTCCTCGCGACGTGGCCGCCAGGCCCTTGACGCGCTCACTCCGCCGTTGCTTCTGCTCGTCGCGAGGGAGCACGACGAGAGGCGCGGGACGGCGGTGACATTGGACTGGGGCTACAGGAATGCGCGCGTGCTGGTGACGGGCGGCGCCGGCTTCATCGGCTCGTTTCTCTGCGAGCGCCTCCTGGCCGAAGGCGCGGACGTGCTCTGCGTCGACAACTACTTCACGGGACGGCGCAGCAACATTGCAGGCCTCCTCGCCAACCCCAGATTCGAAGCCCTGCGCCACGACGTGACGTTCCCGCTCTATGTCGAGGTGGACGCGATCTTCAACCTCGCCTGCCCCGCGTCCCCCCTCCACTATCAACGCGATCCCGTGCAGACGACGAAGACCAGCGTGCACGGCGCGATCAACATGCTCGGCCTCGCCAAACGCCTGCGGGCGCGCATCCTGCAGGCCTCCACCAGCGAGGTGTATGGCGACCCCCTCGTCCACCCGCAGCCCGAAGGCTACTGGGGCAACGTCAATCCGATCGGCGTGCGCGCCTGCTACGACGAGGGCAAGCGCTGCGCCGAGACGCTGTTCTTCGACTACTGGCGCCAGCATCGGCTGCCCATCAAAGTCTGCCGCATCTTCAACACCTATGGCCCCCGCATGCAGCCGAACGACGGCCGCGTCGTCTCGACGTTCATCGTCCAGGCGCTCAAGGGCGAGCCGATCACCATCTACGGCGACGGCGCGCAGTCGCGCTCGTTCTGCTACGTCGACGACCTGGTCGAGGGCCTCGTGCGCATCATGCAGACGCCCGAGGACTGCACCGGCCCCGTGAACCTCGGAAACGATGGTCAATTCACCGTGCGCGAGCTGGCGGAGCACGTGCTGGCGCTGACGGGCTCGAAATCGAAGCTCGTCTTCATGGCCCTGCCTGAGGACGACCCGCGCCAGCGCCAGCCAAACCTTACGCTCGCCCGGGAGACCATCGGCTGGGCGCCGCGCACGGCCCTGGAGGATGGATTGCGCGAGACGATCGCCTATTTCCGGCACACTCTGGCCTGAACGGCGGCAAGGAACGGCCGACGGACCCGCTACCGCTCGCGCCTGCCCCGGGATAAAATGGCCCACCACGACGTTCATGCTGATGGGCCGACCCATGCTTCCCGCGAGGATCAACGCGCTTCGACGGCTGCTCGTCGCGACGGGCCTGGCCGCCGTTTTGGCTGTCGCCGCCGTGGCGCCGCCCGCACGAGCGACCATTCAGGAGGAAAGCTGCGTCGAGCCCGACATCGAGTATCCCGTGCCCTGCGAGGACTGAGCCGTCGCCGCGCCCAGGTTCGGCGCACGCAGGTCAACGCCCGCTCGGGATCACCGCACGTCCGATTACCGCACCTGCGCCGACCGCGGCGAGAGCTTCGCCGCATCGACCTTGAACGACCACGGCAGCTTGGCATTCTTCCAGCCGTTGACGGTGCGATGACCGTCCGGCGAGAGATCGCCCTCGAAGCCGTCATAGACGCTCCAGACGTCCGTGAAGCCCGCCTTGGCCAGCGTATCCACGGCCCGCGCGCTGCGCTCGCCCGAGCGGCAGATGATGAGAACCTTGCTCGTCTTGTCGAGACCCTTGCGCGCCAGTGCCGCCTCCACGTCCTGCACGAACGAGGCGTTCGGCGTCATCGCCATGCGCCCGGCCTTGGAGTCCCACGTGCGCGGCTCGGCAAACTCGGAAAACGGCACCTGCACGTCGATCTCGGACGTGGCACCGACGAGCACGAGCTCCGCGCCCGTGCGCACGTCGACGAACAGCAGCCGGTCGCGCTCGGCCTTGACCGTCTCGTAAGCCTCCGCCGCGGTGAGATACTTCCCGAGCACCGTCCGCTTCGAGCCCGTCACGGCGGGATTGGCCACGGCCGGCGCCGCCGCAAACAGAAGCGCGGGCGCCGCGGCCAGCAGGAGCACAAGCGCCGCGGCCCAAGCTTTCATGATAGCCATCGCGTCTCCTCCTCGGGGATCTGAGCGATGCGGTCGCCGCTCAGCTTCCCTCTTTCTCTTTCTTGTCCTTGTCTTTGCTCAGCGTCGAGCCGGCGTCCTTGAACTTCATGAGATGCGCGTCGTCCGCCGAGCCCTTGGTCTCCGCGACGACACCGAATTCGAGCGCCTCGTCCTGCGCGTAGCGCTTGCCCAGCCGATAGGCGATCTCGGCCCGCGCCGTCTCGACGCCGAGATAGAAGGCGTGGCCCGCATCCGCCCGCGTATCGAGATGCGGAAAGAGCTGGAATGGATCCTCCGCCACGTGATGCCCGGCCTTGTTGTAGATGTGGATGCCGTCCTCGGCGACTTCAATGCGGTAGTTCTGGTCGCGGATCTGGCCCGCCAGAGTCTTGATCTCGTCGGACGTCGTCGCGAAGCCCCGGCGGTCGCGCAGCGCCATGAGACCGCCGCCGAAGCCTTGCGGCAGCGAGCCGGCCTTCTTGGCCGCATAGAACTCGCGCCGCGCGCGGTCGAACTCGCGCACCGCCGTGCGGCAATGGGGGCTCACCTGCACCGCCAGCACCGCCGTGATGTCGAGCTCCGAGCAGAGCCCCATGAGCAGCGCGTTGATGCCGGTGGTGTCGGCGTCCGTCAGCTCCGTCACGTTGCCGATGCCCATCAGGATCGGAACGTCCGGCCGGCGTTTGCGCAGATCCACGTAGCGCGCGACCGACGCCGCGAAGCCGTAGTGGATCGGATCGAGGATCGGATCGGCATAGAACGGCTTGCCCTTCGCGATCATGATGTCGATGACGCGGTCGAGCGAATCCATGTCCGCCGCGCCCGCCGACACGAGGATCGGCACCGCCGGCCCCTCGTCCGCAATCGCGATGTTCTTCTCCGACAGAGAGAGCAGGAAATCCGCCCCCGCCTTGGTCGCGCGCGAAAGCTCCTCGGAGTTGAAGCTGTCGACGCTGACGCGCACGCCGTCCGCATGCAGCGCGGCGATGGCCTCTTCGAGGTGCGGAAACGGGCTATCCGGCAGGCACCCGAGGTCGATGACGTCGGCCCCATCGGCGCGCAGCGCCCGCGACTTCTCGACGATCTGCGCCGGCGTCATCAGCGTTGCATCGACGATCTCGGCGAAGATCGTCATGTTGTGCTGGGAGAGGTCCACCTTCTCCTTCGCGTGGCCGAGATACTCGGGCAGGTCCGCCACCTCGTCCGGGCCGCGCTCGAAGCGCGTGCCGAAATGGTCCGACAAGCGGTCGAGGTCGCCGCGGAAGCGCCCCGGCATGACGACGCGGTCCGCGCCCTCGGGCAGCGTGAGGCGCCGCTCGACGATGTCCGTCGTCATGAGCGCGGCCACCTTGACGCCGACGTTCGCGACGACCGGCTCGAGCGCATCGCTCGCCACCTGCTCGGCCACGCGCTTGACGCGCGGCTCCGCCAGCGATCCCGTAACCAGCACGACGCGCTCGGCCATGAAGAGCCTCTCGTTCCCATCAAATCGTTTGCAGTATCGCGCGCCTCGCGCCGCGCCCTCAAGGGCGCTGAGCCGAGCCGGGCCCCGTCTCGCCGTAGAAATCGCGCCGCCAGACGGCGATCCCGTCCGCCATGGCTTGGTAAACGGCCTTGCCGACCGCTTCGCCGATGGCCGTATGCAGCCCTGCGAAGGTTTCGGCCGGACCCTCGGCGGGCGCGGCGACGACGATGCAATCGGTTCCCGTTCCGGTCACGGGCACGCCGCCCCGCTCCACGTTCGCCTCGATCACGGCCAGCGTCCGTGCCTGCGTCGCGATCGAGATCGTCTCGACCATCGCCGCGGGGGCCAGCGCCTGCGAGACGTGCACGAGGAGGTTGATCGTGCCCGGCACCGGCACGGGCGCCAGCGAGCGCTCCCCCACCCGCTCACCGTTCGAGAGCCCGACGGTGGCGAGGCAGACGGCGCGAACCCCGTCGACGGTCGCGGCCGCGACGTGATGGCGCGCGAGCGTCCGCGACGTGACGAGCAGCACCGCGTCCGAAAGCCCGGCGCCGCTCACGGCCCGTTCGATGAACGCCATCGGATCCTGTCCCGGCGGCAGATCCCGGTTGCGGACTTCGAGCCACGCCACCTGCGTCGCCGTCTGAAACCCCGGTTTCGTCAGCGACCAGCTCAGCATCGCCTGCGGCACTTCGAACGAGGCGGTCAGAAACGGAGGGCGGCACGAGATCGCGAACGGCAGCGGCCCCACCGCATCGCGCGCCGCGGATGAGCACGAAATCTGTTCGGAATTGTCGAGCACTAGCGCGTCGCCTTTGTGTCTTGCCGGCCGCCCTGAGGGGCGCGGCTAGCTGTGCCACGTCTGTATCAGAATTGAAACACACGGCGCGTCGCCCATCGAAGGCATCTTGACAGATCGCCCGTCTTGCGGCGCTTTAGAGGCGTGACGGTGTTACCACACACGCGAGTGGGTGGATGACGAAGAGGGAACACGGTGATGCGCATCAGCGCAAAATCCGTGGCTGCGCCCGCAACTGTAAGCGGCAAGTCCTCTCCAACGACGCCACTGACGCTCCACTTGGAGCGCCGGGAAGGCTGGAGAGAGACGTTCGAGCCGCGAGCCAGGAGACCTGCCGGCACGAGTCGCCCATCCTCCGTGCGGTGCGCTCGGTGGAACGGTTACCCGTAGTGGCGGCTGATGTGCAACCGATTGGGAGCTACGTCAGGCATGGCCGGGGTTACGATCACCCTTTGATACACGAGATGCTCGCGGATGCGGGCGATGCGGATACGGGCCTCGCGGCTCCAACCCTGCATTGTCCGACCCGATGAGCCATCGGCATCGGCCGCACCTTCCGCGCTCCCGTCCATCATTCGCGACGGGGAAAACTTTGTCTTATTCAAACCAGCCAACACAACGATCGCTACGGCCATCGCTGCCGCTACGCGCACTGCTGCTGACGTCCGTCGCCGGCGTCGCGATGGCGGCCTGCGCGGCCTCCGCATCCGCCCAGGGCGTCACGCAGCTCGAAGGCATCACGATCTACTCGGCCAACCGGACGCCGACGGAAGCGGCCAAGGTCGGCTCCTCGGTCGAGGTTCTGACGGAGAAGGATTTCGAGAAGCAGTCCCGCGCCTACGTGAAGGACTACCTGGAGCAGTTGCCGGGCGTGAACTTCAGCCAGAACGGCGCGCCCGGCTCCACGACC
The DNA here is from genome assembly GCA_964386545.1 of uncultured Hyphomicrobium sp. Lineage (GTDB taxonomy): Bacteria > Pseudomonadota > Alphaproteobacteria > Rhizobiales > Hyphomicrobiaceae > Hyphomicrobium_C. Next base: position 81,879 of record CAYLSI010000004.1, on the reverse strand, counting down.
TCCATCAGCCTGCGTGGCGCCAACGGCTCGTACGTCAAGGTGCTCGTCGACGGCATCGACATCTCCGACCCGTCCTCCTCGACCACGCAGGCCGCCTTCGAGCACCTGCTCGTCGGCGACGTCTCGCGCATCGAGGTTCTGAAGGGCTCGCAGAGCACGCTCTACGGCGGCGACGCCGTCGCGGGCGTCATCTCGATCGAGACCAAGGGCGCGACCAAACCCGGCTTCTCGCAGAGCGGCGGCGCCGAGTACGGAGCCTACAACACCTTCCGCGGCGCCTATCAGGCGGGCTATGCCGCGAGCGACGGCAGCAACATCTCGTTCACGTTCCAGGGCGTGGACACGGACGGCTTCTCCTCCGCCGCCGTGGGCACCGAGGACGACGGCTACGACAACATCACGTTCTCGGGCCGCGGCGAATACTTCATCACGCCGAACGCCAAGGTGTTCTTCGCCGCGCGCACGCTCGACGCGACGCACAACTTCGACGGCTACCCGCCGCCCTTCTATACGCTCGGCGACACGAACGATTACGGCGAGACGACCCAGCATGCCGGCCGCGTCGGCGCTGAGTTCACGCTGCTCGACGGCGCATTCGTGAACACCTTCGCGCTGCAGGGTACGAAGATCGACCGCGACAACTTCTCGGGTGGCGTTTCGAGCGGTTGGTTCGAAGGCGACCGCATCAAGGGCGAATACAAGGGCGTGCTGTCGTTCAACGACAAGCTCACGCTGCTCGCGGGCGCGGACTGGGAAGAGACCGGCGCCGACAACCAGAACCTCGCCTCGCGCCAGACCGCCGATGTTACCGGCGCCTACGCCCAGCTCATGATGGAGCCGATCGACGGCCTCGTCCTGACGGGCGGCGGCCGCATCGACGATCACAGCAACTTCGGCGAGTTCAAGACGTATCGCCTGACGGCGGCCTATCTGATCCCGGGCACCGAGACCAAGCTCCACGCCAGCCGCTCGACGGGCTTCCGCGCGCCGAGCCTCGACGAGCTGTTCGGCTCCTATGCGTTCGCACCCGACTACGGCAACCCGAACCTCGCGCCGGAAGAGAGCGAAAGCTGGGACGCCGGCATCGAGCAAGGCTTCGCGAACGGCCGCTACAAGATCGGCGCGACGTACTTCACGCTCGATACCGAGAACCTCATCACCTACAATTTCGCGTGCGGAGCGCCCGGCGCGCTGTGCCTCGTCAACGCTCCTGGCGTGACCCAGCGCCAGGGCGTCGAGATCTCGGCCGCCGCACTCGTGACCGACGGCTTCGCCGTCACGGCCGCCTACACGTACGTCGATACCGAGCAGGCCAACGGCCAGCGCCTCGTGCGCGTGCCGCGCCACAACCTCGTGCTCGGCTTCGACATGCAGCCAATGGACAAGGTGGAGCTGAACGTCACCGCGAAGTACGTGGCCGACGTGCTCGACACCGACTTCCCGACCAACACGCCGCTCGACGACTACTTCCTGCTCAGCGCCAAGGCGTCCTACGAGTTCACGCCCGGCTGGAAGGCCTACGTCCGCGGCGAGAACCTGCTCGACGAGGATTACCAGACGACGCGCGGCTTCGGCACGGCCGGCGCCTCCGTCTACGGCGGCATCACCATGGCGCTGCCGAGCGACTGACACACGAACGGGCAAGGGGGCCCGGGCCGTGTCGTGCGCTGCATCGCACGACCGTCCGGGCTTCCTTGATCCCACATCGGATTTCGCGTCAAATCTGGGATACGTAAGACCTGAGCCAACGCCGAACGAAAGACCGAAGATCTGCGTGCGATGACGACCTCAGTCCCTGCTGAGCGCACCTCTGTCGAGCCCACCCTGAGCCGCACGGCCGCGACGGCGCTGAGCGCCGTCTTCTCGCTCGCGCTGCATGGCACGGTATTGGCCGCCGCCATCGTCTGGCTGGAGGACACGCCCGGCGCCGCGCCCGCCCCGACCGAAGCCGTCACGATCGAGCTGATCCAGACGGAGGTGCTGGAAGCGATCGAGCAGGCGGACGCGGTCGCGGCCGCATCGCCCGCCTCCCTCGCAGCCGAGAGCGGCGCGACACACGAAGCCATGCCGGCTCCCGCAGCCCGCGACATCGCCGAGCCGACGCCGGAGCAGGAAATCGCAACCGTCGCGCCACCCGAGCCGGAAACCGCCGAGGACGCCCCCAAAGGCCTCGAGCTCATCGAGGGTGCAGCCGTCTCCGAGGAGGCCGCCGGCCGCGAAAAGCCCGCGCCCACGCGAAAGAAAGCGGAGCAGCGCCGGGACGAGAAACCCAAGGAGCCGAAGCGTCCGCAAAAGACGGCCAAGCTCACGGATCCGCGCGAGACCGGAAAATCGGAGACGGCGCCAAGCAAAAAAGGCGGCGCCGCATCCAAGGCGAACAAGGGCTCGGACGCAGCCAAGGCGCGCGCCTCGGCCAGCTCCGGCTCCGCCGTCAACTATGCCGCGATGGTCCGCGCCCGCGTCGCCGCCCGCAAGCCCGCCGGCCAGGGCCGCCGCGGCACCGTCGTGATCGCCTTCGGCGTCACCCGCTCGGGATCGCTCGGATACGCCAGCATCGCCCGATCCTCCGGCAATCCGGGGCTCGACCGCAGCGTGCTTGCGGCCGTGCGCGGCGCCTCGTTCCCCGCTCCGCCACCCGGCGCCGGAACGCGCTTCGCCGTGCCGTTCCACTTCCGCTAGCGCCATCTTTTGCCGCGCGTCTTGCCGGGCGCTCTCTTCCGGCACGGCTCTGCCATGACGTTGCCTGCCCGGCTCCGTCCCGGCCTGTCCGCATGACCAAGCCAGGACCGCGTCCCGCTTTCCGGAGCATCAATCCCTCGGCCTGATCCCGTCCCTGCCGCGCGACAGTTCGCCGTCTGCGACCGCGCGACGCTGGGTGCGTCCGCGCCGCCGATTGACAGTTGCAAATCATTCGCATAAGCATCTAGGACAACACTGTCCGGGGATGATCCGAAGATGCCGTCCAATTCTCGCTTCCCACGCCGCATGATCGCCGCGAGCGTGCTTTTGCTGGCGCTGGCCTGGGGCCTCACGTCCTTCCTCGGAAAACCCGACCCCGGCGCCCCCACGCCCGCCGCCGAGCCGAAGCGCTTCCGCGTCGTGACGACCTTCACGGTCATTCAGGACATCGCCCGCAACGTCGCCGGCACCGCCGCCGACGTCCAGTCGATCACCAAGCCGGGCGCCGAGATTCACGACTACCAGCCGACGCCCCACGATATCGTCAAGGCGCAGGAGGCCGACCTCGTGCTGTGGAACGGCATGAACCTCGAGCGCTGGTTCGAGAAGTTCTTCGAGAACGTGAAGGATGTGCCGAGCGCCGTCGTCAGCGCCGGCATCGAGCCCATGGGCATCGCCGAGGGCCCCTACACCGGCAAGCCCAATCCGCATGCCTGGATGTCGCCCACGAACGCCCTCGTCTACGTCGAGAACATCCGTAAGGCCCTCGCCGAGCATGACCCGGCCAACGCCGAGACCTACGATCGCAACGCCGCCGACTATGCCGCCAGGATCAAGGCCCTCGACGCGCCTCTGCGCGCCCGCATCGCCGCCATCCCCGATGCCCAGCGCTGGCTCGTGACGAGCGAGGGCGCCTTCAGCTACCTCGCCCGCGACTACGCCATGCGCGAAGCCTTCCTCTGGCCCATCAACGCCGACGAGCAGGGCACGCCCCAGCAGGTCCGCAAGGTCATCGACCTCGTGCGCGCCAACGCCATTCCGGTCGTCTTCTCCGAGAGCACCGTGTCCGACAAGCCCGCGAAACAGGTCGCCAGCGAGGCGGGCGCGCGCTACGGTGGCGTCCTCTACGTGGACAGCCTGAGCGCGGAGAACGGCCCGGTGCCGACGTATCTGGATCTCCTCAAGGTGACGGTCGAAACCATCGCGGCGGGATTCACCTCTTGAGCCTGCCGTCCATCAGCGCGCGCAACCTCACCGTCACCTACCCCAACGGTCACACCGCCCTCGAGGACATTTCCTTCGAGCTGACGGACGGCACCATCTGCGGCCTCGTCGGCGTGAACGGCAGCGGCAAGTCCACGCTCTTCAAATCCATCATGGGGTTCGTCCGGCCGACGCGCGGCGAGGTGCGCATCGCCGGTCTGCCCGTAAACGCCGCCCTGAAGCGCAATTTCGTCGCCTACGTGCCGCAGAGCGAGGACGTGGACTGGAACTTCCCCGTCCTGGTCGAGGACGTCGTCATGATGGGCCGCTACGGCCACATGGGCGTTCTGCGCATCGCCTCGAAGAAAGATCGCGAGAAGGTCGCCGAAGCGCTGGAGCGCGTCGGCCTCACGGCCTTCCGCACACGCCAGATCGGCGAGCTCTCCGGCGGACAGAAGAAACGCGTCTTCCTCGCCCGCGCCCTCGCCCAGGAGAGCCGCATCATCCTGCTCGACGAGCCGTTCACCGGCGTCGACGTCAAGACCGAGACGGCGATCATCGCGCTGATGCGCGACCTGCGCGACCGCGGCCACCTGATGCTCGTCTCGACCCACAATCTCGGCAGCGTGCCGGACTTCTGCGACCAGGTCGTACTGATCAACCGCAAGCTTCTCGCCGCGGGCCCGACGCGCGAGACGTTCACGCAAGCGAACCTCGAAAAAGCGTTCGGCGGCGTGCTGCGCCAGTTCCGGCTGGGCGGCGCGGCGCTCCATACCGACGACGATCAGCGCACCGTCACCGTGCTCACCGACGACGAGCGCCCGCTGGTGTTCTACGAGAATGCCGCCTCCGCACGGCCGAAGCCGGACGCGCCGAAGGAGGGCCGATGAGCGAGCTGCTCGTCCCCTTCGAATACGGCTACATGGTCAAGGCCATGTGGGTCAGCGGCCTCGTCGGTGCCACGTGCGCGTTCCTCTCGGCTTACCTGATGCTGCGCGGCTGGTCGCTGATGGGCGACGCCCTCGCCCATGCGATCGTTCCCGGCGTCGCGGGCGCCTACCTGTTGCAGATCCCCTTCGCGGCCGGCGCCTTCGTCGCGGGCTTCCTCGCCGCCCTCGGCATGTGGTTCGTCCGCCAGACCTCGAAGCTGCGCGAGGACGCCGTCATCGGCATCGTCTTCACGACCTTTTTCGCGGCCGGACTGCTGATGGTGTCGATCTACCCGACCGCCGTGAGCATCCAGTCGATCGTGCTCGGCAACATCCTCGGCATCTCCGACGGCGACGCGCTCCAGGTCGTCGTCATCGCCGCCGTGTCGCTGACGATCCTCGGCCTCAAGTGGAAGGACCTGATGGTCGTCTTCTTCGACGAGAGCCACGCCAAGACCATCGGCCTCAACCCGATGGCGCTCAAGGTCCTCTTCTTTACGCTCCTGAGCGCCTGCACCGTCGCCGCCCTGCAGACCGTCGGCGCCTGCCTCGTCATCGCGATGGTGGTCACGCCCGGCGCCACGGCCTACCTGCTGACCGACCGTTTCGGCCGTCTTCTGGTCCTGAGCATCGCCATCGGAGCCGGCACGAGCGCGCTCGGCGCCTATCTCAGCTACTTCCTCGACGGCGCGACCGGCGGCGTCATCGTCACGCTGCAGACGCTGGTGTTCCTCACCGCGTTCGTCTTCGCGCCGAAGCACGGCCTGCTGGCCTCGCGCCGCGCCGTCACGCCCGGAGGCCCGCGGTGATGGCTCACGCGTTGGAGTTCGTGACGGCGCCGCTCGCCTTCGAGTTCATGCAGCGCGCCCTGCTGGCCGCCGTTCTGATCGGCGCCGTCTGCGCCGTCTTGTCCTGCTATCTCGTGCTGCGCGGCTGGTCGCTGATGGGCGACGCCATCTCGCACGCCGTGCTCCCGGGAATCGTCCTGGCGTTCGTCACCGGCCTGCCGCTCGCGCTCGGCGCCTTCGCCGCCGGTCTCTCCTCGGCCGTCCTGACCGGCTACCTGAAGGAGAACAGCCGCATCAAGGAGGACACGGTCATGGGCATCGTGTTCTCGGGCATGTTCGGCCTCGGCCTCGTGCTGATGACCAAGATCGAGACGGACCAGCACCTGATCCACATCCTGTTCGGCAACATGCTGGGCGTCACCTGGCGCGACGTCGCGGAAATCGCGCTGATTGCCGGCAGCGTGCTCGCGATCATGCTCGCGCGCCGGCGCGACCTCCTGCTCTATTGCTTCGATCCCCAGCACGCCCGCGCCATCGGCCTGCCGGTGCGGACCATGCACTACGGCCTGCTGGCGCTGCTCGCGCTGACCATCGTGGCAGCGATCAAGGCCGTCGGCGTGATCCTCGTCGTCGCGATGCTCATCACGCCGGGCGCGACCGCCTACCTGCTGACGAGCCGCTTCGACCGCATGCTCGCGATCTCCGCCGCCGTCGCGATCGGATCGAGCATCGCCGGCACGCTGGCGAGCTTTCACATCGACGGCGCGACTGGCCCCTGCATCGTGCTGACCCAGGCCGCGATCTTCCTCATGGCGTTCCTGTTCGCGCCCAAGGCCGGCCTTCTGCGCCGCGCGCACGTCCAACCGGTTCCCTAGAGCATTTTCCGACGAAGTGGAGACCGGTTCGTCGTAAGAAAATGCGACCAAACAAGAAGCTAGAGCGTCCGATCCTATCGGATCGGAAAATGCTCTAGCGCGCCGTCCCGGTCAGGAATACGAAGCCCGAATAGCCGCTGCGGATCTCGCGATCGACGATGCCGATCTGCTCCGCGCGCACGTCGCTCGCGTGGTGCTTGAACACGCGCTCGATCGTCTCCGGCGAGAGCTTGAGCACCGGGAACGGCCGGTCGCCGACGACGTAGCCCTCGGACCGCACGAGGAAAGCGGCCGCGAGCAGCCCGCCCGGACGCACCGAGCGCGCGTAGGCCGCGCAGGCCGCCTCGAACTCCTCCATGAGCCCAGTGATCGACTCGGCGCAGAAGAACATCGTGGCCGCGTCCCAGGTCCGCGCCGGGAGGTCGAAGATCGAGCCCTGCGTGACCGCGCACTTGTCGCGCAGCACCGGCATCGGATTTTCAGGCAGCCCCGCGTCCGCGCCGTAGGCTTCGCGCGTCACGCGCCAGAAGTGCTGCCACTGCGGCCGCATCTCGTCGCGCGCCAGCTCCGCCTCGAGCCAGGCGACGTTCGTCTCGGCATATTCCCAGGCCGTGAGCTTGCGCGCCTTCGGCAGCGCACAGAAGAACGGGATGAGATTGGGTCCCGTGCCGACGTCGACGAGATCGAGCGCGGCATCCTTCGGCGCCGCCCGTTTCAAGGCGTCGACGGCAACCCGGATGACCAGATCGTCGTCCGGATGCGGCTCGCCGTAGTAATGCTGGAAGTAGGCCTCGGAATCGAACTTGGCCCACTGAAAGTCCGCGTTCCCCTGCCCGCTCTCTCGCGCGCCGTCCGCACCGTGATCCGCCGTGTCGTCGCCCATGCCTTGCCCTCACCGAGTGTCCGCTCCGGCGCAAGACAAATCGCAACGCGGCGGCAAAATCAAGCCGAGGCGACCTCGTTCGGCGGATCGATCGCCAGCGTCTCGGTCACGGCCGAGATGTGCGGCACGAACTTCTCCAGCAGCGCGGTGAGCTGCGCCGCTTCGATCGGCTTCGAGAAGTGGAAGCCCTGCATCTCCGTGCAGCCGAGATGGATCATCATCAGCGAGTCGTACTCGGACTCGACGCCTTCCGCGACGATGCTGAGCCCCAGGCCGCGCCCGAGCGAGACGACCGACTGCACGATCGTGCGCGACGCGAACACGTTGGCGACGTTGCTCACGAACGAGCGATCGATCTTGATCTTGTCGAACTTGAAATTGCAGAGGTACGAAAGGCTCGAATAGCCGGTGCCGAAATCGTCCAGCGCGGTCTTGAAGCCCAGCCGCTGGATCGACTGCAGCGCCGCCTTGGTCTCGTCGGTGGCTTCGAGCAGCACGCCCTCGGTGATTTCAAGCACGAGACGCTGCGGCACGACGCCGTGCTCCTCCGTCAGGCGCTCGAGGCGCGCGGCGAAATCGCCCTGCGAGAGCTGCGCCGGCGAAAGGTTGATGGCGATCTCGAGGTTCGGCCAGAGCTTCGCATCCGCAATGGCCCGCTCGACGATCCAGTTGCCGAGCGCCGGCATCAGCCCCGAAACCTCGGCAATCGGAATGAAGGTGGCGGGCGAGATGTCTCCGCGCATCGGATGGCGCCAGCGCAGCAGAGCCTCCGCGCCCACGATCTGGCCATTGCGGCACGAGACGATCGGCTGATAGAGGAGCCGCAGCTCGCCGCGATCGATGGCATCGCGCAGGTCGAGCTCGATGGCCCGGCGCAGCTCCACCTCCTGGGCCATTTCGGCCGAGAATGCCACGGCGCGGTCGCGCCCCTGTTTCTTGGCCTCGTAGAGCGCGATGTCGGCATGCCGCATGAGCTGGTCGGCCGTGTCTCCGTGCTCCGGCGCGATCGCGAGCCCGACGGACGCCGAGACGCCGATGTTCTGGCCATTGATGGCGAACGGACTGTCGAACGCGCGCGCAATGCGTTCCGCGAGGCGCGCCGAGCCCGCTTCGGCATCGGCCGTCTGGCAGATCACGGCGAACTCGTCGCCGCCGAAACGGGCCAGGAAATCGTCCTCGCGCAGCCGCGAGCGCAAGCGCTTGGCCACGGCCTTGATCAGCGTGTCGCCCGCCTCGTGGCCGAGCGTGTCGTTGATGTCCTTGAAGCGGTCGATGTCGACGTAGGCCGCGACCGCATGCTGCCCCGAGCGCCCGACCTCGGACGCGCGCAACCACTCGTCGACCTTCTCGACCATGTACTGACGGTTGGGCAGCCCCGAGAGCGCGTCGTGCTTCGCCGCATGCCGGGCGCGCGCCTCGCGCTGCGTCAGCTCCTCGGACGCCGACTGGAGACGGCCGAACATGACGTTGCAGAACACGCCCGTCGCCAGCACGCCGCAAGCCACCAGCGGAAGGATCACGCTGAGCAGCACATGGCCGGGCCGGCGGGTCTCCCACGAGAGGTAGCCGACGAGCCGGCCGTCATCGCCCTCGAACCTGTCCGAGACGTAGCGCGCCGAGAGCACGCGGTCGGGCGTGAGCTTGAGGGTGGGCAGCATCAGCGACCGCGCCATCTTCGCGATGAAGTCGTCGTCGATATAGACGACGCTGATCAGCAGCTTGGGCGTGTCCTTGAGCAGACTGAGGTCGACGTTGGGAACGATCGTCAGCGCGGCCACGACGGCGGCGCGACCGTTCACCGAAAAGATATGACCGGCCCAGCGTGCCGTCTCGAGCGGCCCGCCGAGAAGCTTGTAGTCCCGGTTGGCGTTCTTGAACTCGTCCGGACGGCTCCTGAGCGCGCCGGTGGCGGCGCCCTTCCGCACCTCGTTGATCACGGGCGCAAGATTGGCGCGGCGGATTTCGAAGGCCATGGGATCGCGGCGCGTCGCCTCCGAGAAGGCGTACAGCGGGCGGTCGTTGCCATCGAGGATGTAGACCTCGTCGTGACCGTAGGTCTCGGTCAGGAACACGCCGAAGTTGCTGTCGGTGAACTCGAGGTCGATGGCCTCCGGCGTGATCTTGGTCACGGCGTCGTCCCACCAGGCCACGCTCTTCTGGCCGTCGAGCACGTTCGCGATGCTCTGGTTGGCGGCGTTGCTGATCAGCGCGCGCTCGGTGTCGGTGGCGGCCTTGTTCGTCGACCAGCCGGCAAACGCGATGGTCACCAGGAGGAGCAGCCCGAAGAACGAAATCGCCCACCGGGTAAACCTCATCAGCTTACGGAGATCACCTGCGTAAAGACTTGTTACGTCACTAAGAGTCATCGCCGACCGACCCACCTTATTGCTGACAATCAGCTAACGCTCCAACGCTTAACTGATCGGTGCATCGGACCCTAAAATTCGGCGTAGCTTCAAATCGTCGTGAAGAAACAGTTGCCTCTGGTGTTTTTCAGAGACTTACGACCCAAGCGTTAACGATTTTTCGGTTGCAACCAATAGATTAACGATTTATTAAGACCAGAGAAGCGGGGACGCAGGGAAGTCTTCGCACTAAGGTTTACTCTGAGTATAACTCGCCATGGATGCACCACTAGTCATTCGTACACGTGCAGACAGCGAAAATCTTAAAAAGGCGGCCCTGGCCATAGAGCAGGCTGCCTGGAGTGAACTGGGTTACTTGAACTATACTAGGGCTCATTATGAGCTTTACGGAAGTCTGCTGACCCAATATGCGGACTACCAGCTCTGTCTGGTCGACGAGCGCACCGAATATCCGGTGGCCGTCGCCAACTGCGTGCCGCTCGACTGTTCGAGTTCAGACGATCTGCCTCCGGAAGGATGGGATTGGGTCGTCGAATCCGCGGCACGCCCCAAGGGTGGCCGCCAGATGCTCGGCGCCCTGGCGATCTCGGTGCCGGTGATCCATCGGTCGAAGGGTTATGCCCGCAAGATGATCCAGGCCCTGCTGGAGCTTGCCGAGGCGAAAGGACTGCACGGGCTCGTCGCGCCCGTCCGCCCCTCGTCGAAAGCCCTGCATCCCTGGGTCTCGATCGACGACTACATCACCTGGACCGACGAGCGCGGCCGCATCTACGATCCCTGGTTGCGCAGCCATCTCTCGGCCGGCGGCAAGCTGATCGGCCCCTGCAAACGATCTATGGTTGTGGATGAGCCGCTGGCTTTCTGGGAGACCTGGAGCCGCCAGACGTACGACCGCTCGGGATCCTACGCCCTGGACGGCGCGCTCGTGCCGGTCGACATCGATGTCGAGCGCGGCGCCGGCCGCTACGAGGAGCCCAACGTCTGGGTCGCCTACACCTGCTGATCGCACCCCGCCGATTCTGGCGCCGGAGGACGGCGGCAGGCGCCCGCGGCCGTCATCAAGCCTTGTTGCACACCAGCCATAATCGGTGTCTCTTGGAGACCAAACGGCGAACCGTGTCATGCGGTGCCGCTCTGTCTGGGGGATCCCGATGACGTCGACCCGCCTTGCCCCTGCGCGCCGAATCCCGGCTGCGCACGCCCTGGCCCTCGCCGCGGTCTGCACCGCCACGCCGGCCCTGGCCGAGCCCACCTTTGCCCCGCTGCTGGGATCGTGGGGCGGCTCGGGCTCCTACAAGTTGCAGGACGGAACGACCGAGCGCATCAAATGCGACGCCTATTACACGGGCAGCGGCTCCCAGCTCGGCATCGCCGTCCGCTGCTCCGGCCAGAATAACAAGATCGAGATGCGCTCGAAGCTCAGCGCCAGCGGAACGTCCCTCAGCGGAAACTGGGAGGAGCGCACCTACAATGCCGGCGGCGACGTCAAGGGAACGCTGAGCGAGACCAAGCTCACCCTGGCCATCCAGGGCGGCGTGACAGGCACGATGACGATCACCTATGATCGCACGAAGCAGAGCGTCGCCATTGCGACCGAGGGCACGCCCCTCAAAAGCGTCACCGTGAGCCTGTCGCGCAAGTAGACGCAGAAACAGAAAGCGAAGGTCCGATCGATGGGTTCGCCGCCCTCCCTATCAGCTCGTCCCGGACAAGGCGAAACCGTGCTGACGGCGGATGGCGCATGGACCGTCGATCACGCGCGCGCCCTCGACCGGCTCATCGACGACACCCTCGCCGCCTTGCCTGCCGACCGCCCCCTGGTCGTCACGCTGGATCGCATCACCGCCCTCGACACCTATGGCGCCTGGCTGATCGAGCGCCTCGTCCGCGCACGCGAGGCGCTCGCCGGCCCAGCCCGGCTGCAAGGGCTGCCGTCGCGCTATGCCGCGCTCTACGACGAAATCCACGCAACGGAGCGCGAGCCGGCCACGCCCCCGCGCGAGCCCGGATCCATCGCCGCGCAGCTCGCGCGGCTGGGACGCGGCACCATCGCCTTCGGCCACGAGCTCGCCGCCTATGCCGCAATGCTGGGATCGTTCGTTGCCGTGCTCGCGCGCGTGATCGTCAACCCGAGGACATTCCGGTTCACCTCGACGCTCCATCACCTGGACCGGGTCGGCTGGCAGGCCGTGCCGATCATGGTGCTGATCACGTTCCTGATCGGCTGCATCATCGCCCAGCAGGGCTTCTTCCATTTCCGCAAGTTCGGCGCCGACGCTTACGTCGTCGACATGGTCGGCATCCTGATCCTGCGCGAGATCGGCGTCCTCATCGTCGCGATCATGATGGCGGGCCGCTCGGGCAGCGCCTATACGGCCGAGCTCGGCTCCATGAAGATGCGCGAGGAGGTGGATGCGCTGCGCACCATGGGCCGCGACCCCATGGAGGTGCTGATCCTGCCGCGCATCGTGGCGCTCGTCATCGCGCTGCCGATCCTGACGTTCCTCGGATCGATGGCCGCGCTCTACGGCGGCGGCCTCGTCGCCTGGCTCTACGGCGGCATGAGCCCCGAGATCTACATCGAGCGCCTGCGCCAGGCGGTCTCGCTCACGCATTTCGAGGTCGGCATGCTGAAGGCGCCGTTCATGGCGCTCGTGATCGGCATCGTCGCCTGCACGCGCGGCCTCGCCGTGCGCGGCAGCGCGGAATCGCTCGGCGCCGAGACGACCGCCTCCGTCGTCAAGGCGATCTTCCTCGTGATCGTGCTCGATGGGCTGTTCGCCATCTTCTTCGCCTCGGTCGACATGTAGCCATGAGCCAGGACAACATCATCGAGGTACGGGATCTGGTCGTGGGCTTCGGCAACCGCACGGTGCTGGACCACGTCTCGTTCGACGTGAAGCGCGGCGAGGTCTTCGGCTTCGTCGGCGGCTCGGGCAGCGGCAAGTCCGTGCTGTTGCGCACGATCATCGGGCTCATCCCGCGCCGGTCCGGCACCATCGAGGTGCTCGGCACGCGCCTCGACACCGCGACCGACGAGCAGCGCCGCGCGATCGAGCGCCGCTGGGGCATCCTCTTCCAGCAGGGCGCGCTGTTCTCGTCGCTGACCGTGCTCCAGAACGTCCAGTTCCCGATGGTCGAATACCTCGATCTTCCCCAGCGCCTGATGGACGAGATGGCCGCCGCCAAGCTCGACATGGTGGGCCTCACGCGCGCCGACCACGACAAGCTCCCGTCCGAGCTGTCGGGCGGCATGACGAAACGCGTGGCGCTCGCCCGCGCCCTCGCGCTCGACCCCGAGCTGGTCTTCCTCGACGAGCCGACGTCCGGCCTCGATCCGATCGCCGCCGGCGACTTCGATGCGCTGATCCGCACGTTGCAGGAAACGCTCGGCCTCACCGTCTTCATGATCACCCACGATCTCGAAAGCCTGCACACGATCTGCGACCGCGTCGGCGCGCTGGCCGACGGCCGCGTCGTCAACACGGGCTCGATCGAGTCCATGCTGGCCTGCGACCATCCGTGGGTTCAGTCCTACTTCCGCGGCCGCCGCGCGGCGGCCCTGCAAACCCGCACTGCCAAAACAGAGGCTTGAGGCCCGACCATGGAAACATCGGCGCGCTATACCCTGATCGGAGCGTTCGTGCTCGCGGTCATCCTGGGCGTATTCGCTTTCGTCTACTGGCTGGCCAACACCGGCGGGCTCTCGGACCGGCAGCTCTTTCGCATCCGCTTTCAAAGCTCGGTGTCGGGATTGCTGAAGGGCTCGAACGTGCTGTTCAACGGCATCCGCGTCGGCGAGGTGACGGACATCGCGCTGAACCCCGAGGCGCCGAAGGAGGTCATGGTCACGATCGCGGTGGACCCGTCCGCGCCCGTGCGCGACGACACGAAGGTCACGGTGGACTTCCAAGGCCTCACCGGCGCGCCCGTGATCGAGCTGACGGGCGGCGATCCCGGCGCGGCCCGCTTCGCGGCTGTCGCAGGCGAGCCGCCACTGCTCGCCGCCGGCCCCGAGAGCACGCTGAGCCTGACGCAGTCGGCGCGCGACACGCTCGGCAAGCTCGACAGGGTGATCGACGAGAACGCCGACGCCCTCCACAACGCCATCCAGGGCATCAGCACGTTCGCGGGCGCGCTCGCGCGCAACTCCGAGCGCGTGGACGGCATTCTCGCCGGCCTCGAACGCTTTGCGGGCGGCGCCAAGGCAAAACCCGGCATCTACATGCTGACGCCGCTCTCGAAGCCGACGTGCACGTCGGCCAAAGCCCCGCAGCTCGTGATCCCCGAGCCCGCCGCCGCCATGGCCTTCAATTCCGACAGGGTGGTGGTGATCGGCGATCCGCCGGAGAACGCGCCGTTCGAGAAGGCGCAGTTCACGGACAACATTCCTGCCGTCGTCCAGTCGAAGCTGATCGAGAGCTTCGAGAACTCGGACTGCTTCGCCGCCGTGACGCGCCCGCTCGACAACCTCGAGCAGAGCGATCAGTTGCAGACGGAAATCCGCCGCTTCGCCATCACGATGACGCCCGAGCCGCAGGCGACCGTCGCGTTGACCGTCAAGCTCGTTGCTGCCAACGGCAAGATCCTGGGCTCCCGCGTGTTCGAGGAAACGGCCCCGCTCGCCGCAACCGATGCGCCGTCCGCGGTCGCCGCCCTCGACGCGAGCTTCGGCAAGATCCTGACGGCCGTGGTGCCGTGGACGGCCGATCTTCCGCGCCCCGCCGCCGAGCCCGCGAAAGCCGACGACGCAAAAGACGGCGAGCCGAGCAAGGCCGGTGAACCGGACATTCCCGAGCCGGACATGCCGGAGCCGCCGCCCGCACCGTAACCGAAGTATCGGAAGAGACTCAGAACCGCTCGCGGCGGACGTTCACCTTGAGCAGCCCCGTCGCGTAAGCGATGAGGCCGAGCACGAGCGCGAGCGGCACCGCGACGATCATCACCATGGCGAACGTCATCGCCAGGCCGAGAAGAGCGGCGAGCCCGACCATCACGACAAGCGCGAACACGAGATAGCCCGCGCCTGTGGCAAGCCAGCGCCGCCAGCCGGTCAGCTCGGTCTGCTGCTCGAGGCCGTGCCGGTCGATGACGATCACGGTCTCCTCGCGGTCGGACTTCATGAGACATCTCCAATCGGGAACACCCGCAGTTGACGCCTGACTATATAGGCATCCGGCCTGCGGAATTCGAGCGCCACGCGTTGGCCCGGCCACAAGCTTGAATCCTGAAGGAATTCTTTAGCTTGTCCTCACGCCGGCCCGGCAGGATCACCTTCGCCGGAGGCGGCAAGGCCGCCGTCCTCCAACAGCGCCGCAGGCAGTCCCTCGCCCGTCTGCTCCAGGAGGAACGCATCGAGCTCCTCGGCGGTCGGCAACCCGAGGCGTGCGCCAAGCCTCCGGCATTTGAGCGCGGCCGCGGCGGACGCCACCCGCGCGCATGCGCCATCGTCGAGCCCCGCCGCCAGCCCGAGCACGAACACGCCGTGAAAAGCGTCCCCCGCGCCCGTCGTATCGACGACCGGCACCGGAAAGCCCGCCTGCGTGCCGCTCTCGCTTCCGTTCCGCCACGTGTACCCCCGCGCTCCCCGCGTGACGCCGGCATGCCGCACGCCGCGGGCCAGCAACGCAGAGAGCCGCGCCGCATCGTCCGCGCCCGCCACGAATTTTTCCAACGCCGGCGCGGAGAAAATCGCGTAGTCGACGAGGTCCACGACGCGATCGAGCAGGACGCCACCGCCGAGATCCACATCCACGACCGTCACGACGCCCTGCCGGCGCGCTTCGGCAAATGCCGCCCGCGTGCCTTCCAGCCACGAGAGATCGCTGAGCACCGCGCCCGCACCCGCGATGGTCTCGAGCGGAAGCCATTCCGCATCCATCGGCATCACGTGATCGTCCTCGCTGACGACGAAACGCTCGCCCTTGGCGTCGACGATGATGGCGGCGGACGGTGTGATCGCCCCGGGACAAATCGCGACGCCGGAAATGTCGACGCGGCACCGCAGAAGCGCACGGCGCACTTTCTCGCCGGTCTCGTCGTCTCCGACGCGGCTCCAGAGATGCGCTCCTCCGCCGAGCATACCGACGGCGGCCGCCGCGTTCGACGCCGCACCGCCCCCGTCCTCGCGATGGTCGAGCGCCCGCACCTTCGTGGGCTTGGGGGGAAACGCTTCGATGCGATAGAGGCGATCGAGCGCCGCGTGCCCCACCACGATCACGGACTTGTTCGGCATATCGGCGACCCTGAAGACCGGCGGCGCACCACCGCCCGCCACGCAACGAAGTTTTTCCGTTTAAGTTCCGTCTCCTGAAACCGCCCCGGCGAAATACGGGGCGCAATGTTCCGGCAGGGACAGAGCGGCGCGGTGCGAACTGGCAATGTCCTGGCAACGACGGCCACACGGGGCCGCACACAGGATCAACGCCAGGAGCGTATAATGTACAAGCTCATCGCCATCGTGCTGTCCACGCTGCTCATCGCCGCCGTTCAGATCCAGGCCGCTTCGGCCGGCTGCGGCGGCGGACATCACCGCGCGTTCCACACCTATCAGTCCAAGAAGCCGAGCCGGGTCGCCTACAAGCCGTCGCAGACGAAGAAGCGTCAGGCCGTCGCCGTGGCGAAGCCGAGGAAGGCCGTCCAGCAGGCGAGCGTCGAAGCGAAGCCCGAGACCGCAACCGCCACGCTGAGCGACAAGACCGCGACGGCCAACACGACGGCGAGCACCACCGAGGTGTCCGACGACAAGCTCACGGTCGCCGCCGCCACGGACAACACCTGCAGCAAGTTCATCGCCGAAACGGGCACCACGATCACCGTCGAGTGCGCCAAGCAGTAACCCCCCGTCGCGTCCTGGCGCACACGAGGCCGGAGCAGCAATGCTCCGGTCTTTCTCGTTTCTTTTTTCGTTGTCATGACTTCAGCGCGCATAGATCCGGCGCAGGGCGAAGAACGAAATGGCCGTGCCGAGGAAACCGGCCGGAAGCATCCAGCCGATGGCGGACCAGCGCGCGTTGGCCGCCGCGATCAGGCGGCGGACGTATTCGTCGCGCAGAACCCCGACGATGCGCTCGGCCTTGAAGACGAGCTTGCCATTCTGCGGCTCGAGACGGCCGATAGCCATGATCGGCCCCATCACGGTCAGCCCCTCGATGTCGATGGCATTGCGCGACGGCGTCGCCGGCTCGTCCAGCCGCCGTCCGTCCGTCCAGTCGTTGATCAGTTGGTCGAAGTCATAGTCGGCATTGGCAATGGTGTAGTTCGTGTCGCCGGACCGGACGGTCAGCCGCTGCCGCTTCTGGTCCACGAGCTTCCAGCCCTGGTGGGTCTTGCTCTCGCGGCGGTAGACGACGAACTCGGCGCGCAGCGGCGGCACGAAGCGCGCGATCTTGCCGTCGAGAATGGCGCGCTCGCCGGGCGCCACGAGGCCGACCTGCGGCAGCGTGCGCACGAGCTCCTCCCGTTCGGAGAGACCCCACACCTCCCGCAGCAGCATGACGGCCACGATGAACCCGAGGACGCTGATCCCGCCGAGGAAAATGAAGAGGCCGGCAACGAGCGCGTTGGGTGGGGGCGATGTCGTCGAGACTCTCACGCGGGCTCCGGATGTCGCGGTCGGGGTCCGCTCAGAGTGCCCCAAGAACGCGGCGCGCCAAAGACGCACGTGCCATGCCCTTGCAATGTTCTTATTTTGTTCTATAACAGTCTCCATCACAAATTCGATGCTCCGATCAGAGGCTTGCCGCTGATGACGCCGCCCCGTGCCCGTTCGCACGCCCCCTTCCCGTCCGCCGCCACCCGCGCCGAAACGGTCGCGGAGTTGCGCCGTAAACTCTCGCGCATCGAGGGACTGGAGAGCACGCCGCTCACGCTCGCGTTCGGCCTTCCGGCTCTCGACCGGCATCTTCCCCAGGGCGGCCTCGCCTTCGGCGCCCTGCACGAAATCGCGCCGGAAACGGAGGCGGATCTGCCAGCCGCCTTCGGCTTCCTGATCGCCCTCCTGGCACGCGCGCCGCCCCCCGCGCCGCTTCTCGTGGTGCTCACCCCGCGCGGACTGGCCCGCAGCGGCAAGCCGTCCGGCCACGGCCTCAACGCTCTGGGCCTCGATCCGGCGCGCCTGCTGCTCGTCGAAACCAGGACCGAGACGGAAGCCCTCTGGGCGACCGAGGAAGCCCTGCGCTCGGGCCTCCCTGCTGCCGTCGCCAGCACGCTCGGCGCCAGGCTCGACCTCAAGACGAGCCAGCGCCTGCAGGTGGCTGCGCGCGAGGCCGGCCGTCTGCTGCTGATCCTGCGGCCACCCGCCGCCGAGGAAGCCCCGACCGCCACGACACGCTGGCGCATCGCATCGGCGGAAAGCGCGCGCGACCGCTTCGGCCTCGCGGTGCGCTGGCGATGGCGCGCAACGCTTGCACGCTGCCGCAACGGACGGCCCGGAGAATGGATTTTGGAGTACGACCATGTCACGCATCGTTTCGGTCTGGCTGCCGCGCTGGCCCATCGCACGCTTTCTGATGCAGGAGGCCCGCACGCCCGTCGGCGAGCCGGTTGATCCGCGCCTGCCGTTTGCCCTCGCCTGCGCGCAGGACACGGCCAGCATCCTCGCCGTCAATCGCGCGGCGGAAGCGGAGGGCGTGACGGCCGGCATGCGGCTCGCCGATGCGCGCGCCCGCATCGGCTTCCTGCAAGTGCGCACGCATGATCCTGCCGCCGACGCCGAGTCGCTCGCCAAGCTCGCCCTCTGGGCCACGCGCTACACGCCCTCCGCCGCGCCCTTCGCGGAGGACATCGGCGCCGACGGCGTCTTCCTCGACATCACGGGAGCGGCGCACCTGCTCGGCGGCGAGGCGGCGCTGCTCGAAGATCTCGGCCAGCGCCTCGCGGCCTTCGGGCTCGACGCGCGCCTCGCCTGTGCCGCAACACCGGGCACCGCCTGGGCGGCCGCCCGCTTTGCCCGGCAAACCTCTCCGATCGTCGCGACCGGCGCGGAAGCCGAGACCCTGGCGCCGTTTCCGGTCGAAGCCCTGCGGCTCGACGCGGAGACGGCACTGACCCTGCGCCGCCTCGGCCTCAAGCGCATCGGCGCCCTCATGCACCATCAGCGCGCGCCGCTGGCGGCCCGGTTCGAAAAGCTGCTGTTGCGTCGGTTGGATCAGGCGTTGGGCCGCAGCGCCGAGCCCCTGCCATTCCTCGCCCCGCCTCCCGTCTATCGCGCGCGCCGCACGCTGATGGAGCCCATCTTCACCGCGGACGCCATCGTCGCGCTCACGCGCACGCTGATGCAGGAGATCGCGGACGACCTGGAACGCGACGCGAAAGGCGCGCGCACACTCGAGCTGTCGCTCTACCGCGTCGACGGCCGCGTCACGAGGCTGGCGCTGAGCCTCGCCTCACCCGTGCGCAGCCCGGACCACATCGCGCGCATCGTGAGCCTGCGTCTCGACCGCATCGCCGAGGAGGTCGACGCGGGGTTCGGTTTCGAGACCCTTGTCCTGGCCGTCACCGGGGCGGAGCCCATGGACACGGCGCAGGAGACCCTGAGCGCCGGCGTCGCCAGGCCCGCCGAGCCCGCACGCCTCGCCGCCCTGATCGACACGCTGCGCCATCGGCTCGGCGCGGAGAGCGTCCGCCGTCTCGAGCCACGCGCCCGCCACATCCCGGAAATGAGCGAGAGGGCAGCTTCCGCCGCGCCGGATGCGCCGCAATGGCCTGCGCCGCGCGGCAACAAGCGCCCGCTGCTGATGCTGCCGCAGCCCGAGCCCGCCGACGACGTCATCGCGCTGGTGCCCGACGGCCCGCCCCAGCGCCTGCGCTGGCGCGGACGCCTGCACGCGATCACCCACGCCGAAGGCCCGGAGCGCTTCGCCCCCGAATGGTGGCACGCTAAGCCCGAGGTCCTCTCCCGCGACTACTACCTCGCCGAGGACAGCTTCGGCCGCCGCCTCTGGCTCTACCGCGAGGGCATTCCGGGGCGCGAAACCGTCTCGTCCCGCTGGTTCGTGCAGGGCCTCTCCGCGTGAGCTCGCATCCGGATCCGATCGAAGAGAGAAGCGATCCATGACCCGCTACGCCGAGCTGTCCGTCACCACCAACTTCTCGTTCCTGCGCGGGGCCTCGCATCCGGCCGAACTGGTCGCCACGGCCGAAGCCTTGGGCCTCCATGCCATCGCCGTGACCGACCGCAACAGCTTCGCCGGCATCGTGCGCGCCTTCGACGAATGGAAGACGCGCAAGGCCCTGAAGCTGATCGTCGGCGTGCGCCTTGTTACCGTCGACGGCTTCGAAACGCTCGCCTTTCCGAAGGATCGCGAGGCCTATGCGCGCCTCTGCCGCCTCCTGACCGAGGGGCGGCGCAAAGTCCCGCACGAAAACCACACCGAATGCCACATCACCTTCAAGGACATCCTGGCCGCGCGCGAGGATCAGATCTTCGTCGCGCTGCCGCCGGACAATCTGACGCCGCTGTTCGCCGAGCGCCTCGCGACCCTCGCCCGCGTCCAGCCACGCGCCGCCTACCTCGCCGCCGTGCACCGCTACCAGGGGGACGAGCCGCGCCGCCTCGGCGAGCTGGCCGAGCTGGCCACAGAGACCGGCACGCCTCTCGTCGCCACCAACGACGTCCATTACCACACGTCCGCCCGCCGCCCGCTGGCGGACGTCGTCACCTGCATTCGCGAGAAATGCACCATCCACGACGCGGGTTTCCGCCTCGATGCGAACGCCGAGCGCCACTTGAAGCCGCCGGCCGAAATGGCGCGCCTGTTCGCCGCCTACCCGGATGCGATCCGGCGCACCATCGAGATCGCGGACGCCTGCCACTTCGATCTCGGCCGCCTCAAGAACGAGTACCCAGACGAGCCCGTCCCGCCGGGCAAGACTCCCCAGGGCCACCTCGAGGATTTGACATGGGAAGGCGCCGGCAAGCGGTACCCGGACAGCATCCCCGAGAAGGTCGCGAGCCAGATTCAGGAGGAGCTGCGCCTCATCGCCAAGCTCGGCTACGCGCGCTATTTCCTCACGGTCCACGACGTGGTGCGCTTCGCCCGCGACAAGGGCATCCTCTGTCAGGGCCGCGGCTCGGCCGCGAACAGCGCCGTCTGCTTCTGCCTTGGCGTCACCGAGATCGACCCGGCGACGAGCAATCTCCTTTTCGCGCGCTTCATCTCGGAGGAGCGGCGCGAGCCGCCCGACATCGACGTCGATTTCGAGCACGAGCGGCGCGAGGAGGTCATCCAGTACGTCTATCGCCGCTACGGCCGCGAGTACGCCGCCATCTGCGCCACCGTCATTCATTACCGCTCGCGCCGCGCCATCCGCGAGGTCGGCGCCGCCATGGGCCTCACGCCGGACGTCACCGCCGCGCTCGCCAAGACGGTCTGGGGCAGCCATGCCGACGGCCTGCCCGACAAGCACATCCGCGAGGCCGGCTTCGATCCGGAAAACCCGAAGATCCGCCAATCCGTGCGGCTCGCCCGCGAGCTGATGGGCTTCCCGCGCCACCTCTCCCAGCACGTCGGCGGCTTCATCCTGACGCGCCGCCGTCTCGACGAGACCGTCCCCATCGCCAACGCGGCGATGGACAAGCGCACCCACATCGAATGGGACAAGGACGACATCGACACACTCGGCCTCATGAAGGTCGACGTGCTCGCGCTCGGCATGTTGAGCATGCTGCGCCGCGGGTTCGATCTCCTCGCCTCGCATTACAAGCGCCCGCTCACCATCGCCTCAATCCCGCAGGACGGCACGGACGACGCGAGGAAAGTCTACGACATGCTGAGTCTCGCGGACTCCATCGGCGTCTTCCAGGTCGAAAGCCGCGCGCAGATGTCGATGCTGCCGCGCCTCAAGCCGAAGAAGTTCTACGACCTCGTCATCGAGGTCGCCATCGTCCGGCCCGGCCCCATCCAGGGCAACATGGTGCATCCCTATCTCAAGCGGCGCGACGAGGATGAGGACACGATCGTCTATCCGTCTCCATCTCCCGAGCACGGTGATAAAGACGAGCTGAAAGATGTTTTGAAGCGCACGCTCGGCGTTCCGCTGTTCCAGGAGCAGGCGATGCAGATCGCCATTACAGCCGCCGAGTTCACCTCCGACGAGGCCGACGGCCTGCGGCGCGCCATGGCCACCTTCCGCCACAACGGCAAGGTCCACCTCTATCGGGACAAGTTCATAAAGCGCATGACCGCGCGCGGCTACGATCCCGAGTTCGTCGAACGCTGCTTCGGCCAGATCGAAGGCTTCGGCGAATACGGCTTCCCGGAAAGCCACGCCGCGAGCTTCGCATCGCTCGTCTATGCCTCGGCCTGGATGAAGTGCCACTACCCGGACGTGTTCTGCGCCGCCATCTTGAACAGTCAGCCCATGGGCTTCTATCAGCCGGCCCAGCTCGTGCGCGATGCCCGTGAGCATGGCGTCGAGGTGCGCCCCGCAGACGTCAACCTCTCCGCCTGGGACTGCACGCTGGAGCCCGCGCGCGAAGGTCCGCACCGTTTCGCCGTGCGTCTCGGCTTCCGCCAGATCGACGGCGCGAACGAGAAGGAGATGCAGGCGCTCATGGCCTTCCGCGGCAACGGCTATGCCAGCGTCGAGCGGCTCGCCGCCGTCCCCGGCCTCTCCCGCGCCACGGTCGAGCGCCTGGCCGCCGCAGATGCCTTCCGCTCGATGGGGCTCGATCGCCGCGCTGCCTTATGGAGCGCGCGCAGGCTCCGCACCATCGGCGCCGACAGCGGACACGAGGCCGGCCCTACGCTGCCGCTGTTCGATCCGCGCCTCGGCGACGAGCTGTTTCCCGAGCCCGTCACCCTCCTGCCGGAGATGCCTCTTCCCGAGCACGTGGCCGAGGACTACGTGACGACGGGCCTCTCGCTCAAAGCGCACCCGGTCGCCTTCTTCCGCGACCGCCTCGCCCGCCGCGGCGTCACCGCGAACCGGGATCTCGGCGATCCGCACAAGACCCCGCACGACAGTCGGGTCATCGTCTCGGGTCTCGTGCTCACGCGCCAGATGCCCGGTGACAAGAAGGTGGTCTTCGTCACGCTGGAGGACGAGACGGGCATCGCCAACATCATCGTCTGGCCGAACGTCTTCGCACGCAACCGGCGCACCGTGATGAGAGCGCGCCTCCTCGCCGTGCGCGGCCGCGTGCAGCGCGCCGGCATTGTCGTGCACATCCTGGCGGAAAGCTTCGTCGACATGAGCGGCGACCTTGCGCTGCTGCATGATGCGGAGCGGCTGAACGCCGAGCCCGCGTCCTCGCCGCACGCTCCATCACCGCACGCTCCGGCGCACGACACGTTCCCGCTCCGCAGCCGCGACTTCCATTGAAAACGTCTATGGCTTGACGAGAAATCCAGACTTGCCCATCGCTATATTTCTATGAATATATCGTAAAGGGAGTGGTCCGGCCGCGCGCCAGGCCAGGGGTTTGGGGGAAACTAAAATGTCCAGAACAGTCTTCGCCGCCGTCACCGCGGCCAGCGTCCTCGTCGCAACATCGTCAGCCGTCGCACAAGAAACCGCGACCGCGACCAGCACCGACGAGGTCACGCCGCTACCACCTGTGGTCGTTGTCGCGCCGAAGGAGCGTCTCGAGCGCGCGAAGGCAGCCAAGGCCGGTCCCGCGCCCAAGTCGAAAGGCACGACACAGCAACCGGCAGCAGCAGACGAAGTTGCGGAGGGTGGCGGCGCGTCGACGGGAGGGCCGCCCGCATCGAGCGGATTGACCGGCGTCTTCGCCCTCGGCGAGCTCGACATGGTCGGCGGCACCGTGGTGTCGAGCGGAGCCATGCGCACGTTCTCCAAGGACACGCTGGACGCAGCGCTTGCTCTCGCTCCGGGCGTCAACGCATCGAATTCGGGCGGATCACGCAACGAGCAGCTCATCTTCGTCCGCGGCTTCGATCGCTGGCAGGTGCCGCTGTCGATCGACGGCATTCGCGTCTACCGCCCCGCCGACAACCGGTTCGATTTTTCCAACTTCCTCACCCCGGACATGTCCGAGGTGCAGATTGCCAAGGGCTACACCTCCGTTCTCAACGGCCCCGGCGGCATGGGCGGCGCCATCAATCTCGTGACGAAAAAGCCGCAAAAGGCAGTCGAAGGAGAAGTCCAGGGCGGTATGACCTTCGGGCCGAACGGCGAATACGAGGGCTACAAGACCTACGGCTCCGTCGGAACGCGCCAGAAAGGCTTCTATGCCCAGGCGAGCGGTATCATCGTCGAGCGGGACGGCTGGCATCTGTCGGACGATTTCACGCCGACAGCGGTCGAAAATGGCGGCATGCGTGAAAATTCCTGGAAGGATAGCTACCAGGTCAACCTCAAGCTCGGCATCACGCCGAACAGCACGGACGACTACTCGATCAACTACATCAAATCGAATTCGGCGCGCGGAGCCCCGTATCACATCACGGATCCCATCGGCCCGCAGCGCTACTGGACCTGGCCCGAATCCAGCGTCGAGAGCATCTACTGGCTGTCGCACACGAAAGTCGGCGAAGCGTCGTTCGTCGACACCAAGTTCTACTACAGCTCCTATGCAGACGAGCTTCGGAGCTACGACGATCCCGATCAGACGACGCAGGCGTTGCCGAAGGCCTTCGTCAGCTACTACGACGACTATGCGTACGGCGGCAGCCTGACGGCCGGCACGGATCTCACGCCGTGGAACACGCTCAAGGGATCGTTCCACTTCCGCCGTGACAGTCACAAAGAATCGCAGCTCTACAACCGCCGCGGTTTCCCCTGCGCCAACGCACCTTGCTACAGCGAGCCGACGCAGCAGAACCTCGAGGATACCTACTCCGTCGCCCTCGAGCACACGCTGCATGTCACGAGGCAGCTCGATTTCGTGGCCGGCGTGAGCTACGACTGGCGCAACATGCACGCGGCCGAAGAGTTTACGGCCCAGGATCCGCCTCCCGGCGGCACGTTCTTCAGCTATGAGCTGAAGGATACCGATGCGTTCAACTGGCAGAGCGCACTCATCTGGCGCGCGACGCCCGGAACCACTTGGCATGCGAGCGTCTCGGACCGCACGCGCTTCCCCACGGTCTTCGAGCGCTTCAGCTCGCGCTTTGGCGGCGCGACCTCGAACCCTGATCTGAAGGCAGAGCGCGGCACGAACTACGAAATCGGCGTCTCGAGCGCACTCGGTTCGAACGGCCGTGTCTCGGGCGCGATCTTCTACAGCGACGTCACCGACGTCATTCAGTCCGTGCCGATTATCTTCAATGGCGAGCGCGTGGATCAAAGCCAGAACGTCGGCTCCGGCGACTATTACGGCGTCGAAGGCTCGATCGACTACGCGTTCAGCAGCAGCCTGGCCGTCGGCGGCAACGTCACGCTGATGCAGAGGGACATCAACAACCCCAACATCCCGAACTTCGAACTCACGGGCGTACCGCGCGTCAAGGGCATCGCGTACCTGACGTATCACATGACGGACGATCTCAGCATCACGCCGAGCATCGAGTTCGCAAGCGACCGCTGGACCAGCAAACCGGGCAACATCTTCTACGAGACGGGAGCATTCGCGCTGGTCAACCTCCAGGGCGAGTACAGCTTCACGCCGGAAACCAGCATGCTGCTCACGGCGCGCAACCTGTTCGATGAGGATTATACGCTGACCGACGGCTATCCCGAGGCTGGCCGATCGTTCCAGGCGACGTTCAGGGCCAAGTTTTGAGCCTTGATGACGTGGCTTTCTCGGCCACCGGCAACGCAAGCCGCAGCCATCACATTGGCTGCGGCTGAACTTTTAAAAATTGGAGGCAGGAAAAAATGCGCCACACATGCACGCTGCTGGCTGCTGCGGCTCTCTCGACCCAGTTTCTGACCCCCACCGCCGCGGCCCCGCAGGTCGGCTGCGATGGCTTCCTCTGGCCGCTCGCGACCGAGATCGCGCTCTTGACGTCGCCTGACAGCGAGACCGTCGCGACGGGCGCCACCCTGCCGACGTCCTCGCCGGACAAAGCCATCACGCTCGCCTTGAAGCCGGCCCCCGAGGTCACCCTTCCGATCAAGGCGACGGGCACGCCCAAGCCCGGCGACGACAAGAAGTTCGCGGGCTTCGTGAGCTTCACTCACGTTCCCGCGGGCCACTATCAGATCTCCCTCTCCCGCCACGGCTGGATCGACGTGGTGCAGAACGGCGCCGCTCTCGAAGCCACCGGGCACACGGGCTCGGCCAACTGCAACTCGCTCGGCAAGAGCGTGCGCTTCGAGATCTCGGACGGCCCTCTCGCGATCCAGGTCAACGGCGTCAAGCAGGACACCATCAAGATCACCGTCCGCCCGGCCGCAGACTGATCGAAGCGCCATTCAAATTTCCGGCTCTGCGTTGTATGTTGAGAAAAACAACGCTCGGCCGGAGGTGACGACCATGAGGATCAGCGCGCGCAACATCCTGAAAGGGAAGATCGTGAGCGTGACGAAGGGCGCGACGACGTCGCATGTCGCGATCGATCTCGGCGGCGGCGCCCAGATCACGGCGTCGATCACCAACGAAGCAGTCGAGGAGCTCGGCCTCGAGGAAGGCATGACGGCCTCCGCGGTCATCAAGGCCTCGGACGTCATGGTCGCAGTCGAATGAGCCTTATGAAAGCAACACGCCTCGCGCCCATCCTCGGGTCCCTCGCACTTGTCGTCGCCCTCGCCACGCCGGGTATGGCGGAGCAGAAACCGGCCACGGCAGAGCAAAAGAAGGTCGGTTGCGAAAGCTTCCTCTGGCCGCTGGCAACCGAGATCGCGCTGATCAAGTCGGGCGATGCGGTCGCAGCCGCCTCGGGCGACACGCTTCCCGCCCCTCCGAGCGAGAAGGCCATCGCATTGGCGCTGAAGCCGGCGCCGGAGGTTCAGCTTCCCGCCAAGCCGACGAGCACGCCGAAGGCCGACGACGCGAGCAAGTTCGCCGGCTTCGTGAGCTTCGCGACAGTCGCGAAAGGCCACTACCAGGTGACGATGTCGGGTCCCGGATGGATCGACGTGATCCAGAACGGCGCCCCGCTCGAAGCCACCGGCCACACGGGCTCCCCCGAGTGCAAGGACGTCCGCAAGAGCGTCCGTTTCGAGATGACCGAGGGTCCCCTGGTCATTCAGGTTCACGGCGTGCCGAAAGACAGGCTGAAGATCACCATTCGTCCTGCGGCGGACTAACGTCGGAATTTTCCGGAAAATCGAGTAAAACCGCACCGAAAACGCGCTAAAGTTGTCACGCAAAGCCGCGATCTTTGCGGGAAATAGCCGTCTGAAATCTGCTTTCCCACTTCTCGCTTGACCGTCGGCGCTCCCCGACGTGAAAGAAAGCGGCTAATTTTATTTTGCGAACGATGTCGGGCTGGCGGCCGGGAATCCGTCCTGGATGCGAGACACGCTCTCCCTGCGCCCATCCGCCGGTTCGAATTCAGTCGAGATTCCCATGTTGCGGCATGTCCTAGCCTGGTTTTTTGTCGTCCTGGCCATCGCCGCGATCACGGGCGGGCTCGGGTATTATAAGTACAACGAAATCCAGACGGCGATCGCCGCCTCCCAGGGCACCCCGGAACCGAGCGAGACCGTCCAGTCGACGCGCGCCCGCGCCGGCGCCTGGACCCCCACGACGCGCGCCATCGGCTCCGTGGTCTCGCTCCGCTATGTCGAGATCAAGAACGAGATCGCCGGCGTCGTGGCCGAGATCGGCTTCCGCTCCGGCGACATCGTCGAGCAGGGCGCGCTCCTCGTGCAGCTCGATGCGCGCCAGGAAGAGGCCGCCCTCGCCGCCGCCGAGGCGGACGCCCGCCTCGCCAAGCTCACGCTCGAGCGCCGCCAGGGTTTGCGCAACAGCGCCGCCTTCAACGAGCAGGAGCTGGACCGCTCGCGCGAGGAATTCGCTGCCGCCGAAGCGCGCGCCCGCAACCTCGCCGTCGTGGTGGACAAGAAGCGCATCACCGCGCCGTTCCGCGCCCGCGTCGGCATCACCGACCTGCAGCCCGGCGCCTACCTCGACATCGGCACGCCGATCGTGCGGCTCGAAGGCGTCGCAAAGGATGCCTACGTCGACTTCTCGCTGCCGCAGGACAGCGCCGTCGCCATCCGCAAGGGCACGCGCGTGAAGCTCTCCGGCGCCGCCGTGCCGAAGGGCGAGATGACGGCCGAGATCATCGCCGAGGACAACGCGGCCGACGGATCGAACCGCGCCATCGGCTTCCGCGCCGTCGCGCCGGGCTTTGCCGAGGTCTTCCGTCCCGGCACCTTCGTCGACGTGACGGTCGAAACGTCGAAGCCGCAGGCCGCCGTGTTCGTGCCGCTCGGCGCCGTGCGCCGCTCGCCCAACGGCCAGCACGTGTTCGTGCTCGTCACCGAGGAGGGCAAGTTGCGCGCCCGCATGCGCCCCGTGACCACGGGCGCCGTGGTGGGAAGCGACATCGCGATCCTGAAGGGCCTCGAGATCGGCGAGCTGATCGCCTCCTTCGGCTCGTTCAAGCTGCGCGAGGGTCTCCTCGTCAACACGGAGCTGCCCGCCGCCGACCCTGCCCCCGTCGGCATGAACTGAGCGAGCCCCCATGCGCGCGATCGAAATCTTCGTCCGCCGTCCCGTGATCGCCCTGGTGGTCAACCTGGCGCTCGTGCTGGTGGGCCTTCGCGCCGCCACGCAGTTGCCCATCCAGCAGTATCCGCGCATCGAAAGCTCCTCGATCGTCGTCACGACGGTCTACGTCGGCGCCTCCGCCGACAGCATCCGCGGCTTCGTGACGACGCCGATCGAGCGCGCCGTCGCGTCCATCACCGGCATCGACTACGTGGAATCGTCGAGCGTCGCCGGCCTCAGCACCGTCACCGCCCGCCTCAAGCTCAACCACCCGAGCACGATCGCGCTGACCGAGGTCGGCAACCGCCTGAGCCAGATCCGCAGCGAGCTGCCGCAGGAAATCGAAAGCCCCGTCGTCGAGGTCCAGCGCGCCGACCGCCCCTACGCGACGTTCTACGTCTCGGTGACGTCCGAGACGATGACACCGCCCGAGATCACCGACTACCTCTCGCGCAACATCCAGCCGCGTCTCTCGACCATTGCCAATGTGCAGCGCGTCGGCCTCGAAGGCGCGCGCCCGCCGGCCATGCGCATCTGGCTCGATGCCGATCGCCTGGCCGCGTTCGGGCTCGGCGCGAGCGAGGTCGAGGCCGCGCTCCAGCGCAACAACTTCCTCGCCGCCGTCGGGCGCACCAAGGGCAGCGAGATCCAGGTCGACCTGCTCGCCGACACCAACCTCAAGACCGTCGAGGAGTTCGAGCGCCTGATCGTGCGCGAGGACCGCAATCGCATCGTGCGTATTTCAGACCTCGGACGCGTCGAGCTGGGGTCGGAGGAGGAGACGGCGAACGTCCGCCACAACGGCAAGGACGCGGTGTACCTGTCGGTCTGGCCGCTGCCCGGCACCAACGAGATCGCCGTCGCCTACGCTTTGCGCGATGCGCTCCAGTCGATCCGCCCGGACCTGCCTGCCGGCACCGAGATCGACCTCGCCTACGACGGCACCGTCTACATGGAGAACTCGCTGAAGGAGATCGGCAAGACGTTCGCCGAGACAGTCCTGATCGTCGGCCTCATCGTCTTCCTGTTCCTCGGCTCCTGGCGCAGCGCGCTCGTGCCCCTGGTCACCATCCCGATCTCGCTGATCGCGACCGCGGCAGCGATGATGGCCATGGGCTTCTCGCTCAACCTGCTGACGCTGCTCGCCATCGTGCTCTCGGTCGGCATCGTGGTCGACGACGCCATCGTCGTGGTCGAGAACGTCACGCGCCACATGCAGCACGGCATGGGCCGCATCCAGGCCGCGCTTATCAGCACGCGCCAGCTCTTCACGCCGATCATCGCGATGACGATCACGCTCGCCGCCGTCTATGCGCCGATCGGCTTCCTGTCCGGCCTCACCGGCGTGCTCTTCAAGGAGTTCGCCTTCACGCTCGCCATCGCCGTGATCTTCTCGGGCGTCGTCGCCATCACGCTCTCCCCGATCATGAGCGCCTACACCGCCACCGAAGGCGGCCACGAAGGCCGCTATGCGCGCTTCGTCAACCACGTCCTCGACCGGCTCTCGGAGATCTACGGCCACGTGCTCGACGTCATCCTGCGCCTGCGCGTGCAGGTGCTGGCCTTCGGCGTCTTCATCTGCGCCCTCGCCGTGCCGCTCTATCAGTTCTCGTCGCAGGAGCTGGCCCCCGTCGAGGACGAAGGGTTCATTCTCTTGATCGTCAACTCGGCGCCGGACGCGTCCCTCGCCTACACGTCGTCCCACATGGACAAGGTGAAGAGCGTCGGCACCGCGCTGCCGGAATACGAAGCCATGTTCGAGATCGTCTTCCCCTCGACCGGCTTCGGCGGCTACCTGCTCAAGAACTGGCACGACCGCACGCGCTCCGCGCACCAGATCCAGCCCGAGATCTTCGGCGCCGTCTCGCAGATCAAGGAGCTGCAGGTGTTCCCCGTGCTGCCGCCCGCGCTCCCCGGCGCCGGCAACTACGACGTCGAGCTGGTGCTGAAAGGCCCCGGCACGTCCGAGCAGATGGCCGACTACGCCGGCAAGCTCGTCAACGCCGCCTTCGCCAGCGGCCAGTTCATGTTCGCCGACACCGATCTCAAGATCGACCTGCCGCAGGTGCTCGTCACCGTGCATCGCGAGCGCGTGGCGGACCTCGGCCTCGACCTCGCCGACGTCGGCCGCCAGCTCGGCGTGCTGATCTCCGGCAACTACGTCAACCGCTACACGCGCGAAGGCCGCGCCTACAAGGTCATCCCGCAGGTCAATCTCAACGAGCGGGCCGTGGCCGAGCGTCTGCTCGACTACAAGATCCGCACGCGCGACGGAAAGCAGATCCCCGTCTCCGCCATCGCGAGCCTCGAGACCAGCACCGCGCCGCGCACGCTGACGCGCTTCCAGCAGGCCGACAGCTTCCGCGTCTACGGCGGCGTCGTGCCGGGCGTGACGAAGGCGGCCGCCCTCGACACGCTGGAAAAGGCCGCGCGCGAGATCCTGCCGGCCGACTACACGATCGACTACGCTGGTGAATCTCGCCAGATCCGCCAGGAAGGCGCGACGCTGGCCGGCACGCTCGCCTTCGCCATCCTGCTGATCTACCTCGTGCTCGCCGCCCAGTTCGGCAGCTTCCGCGATCCGCTCGTCGTGCTCTTGGGCTCCGTGCCGCTCGCGCTCTCCGCTGCCCTCGTCTTCACGTTCCTCGGCTTCACGACGATCAACATCTACAGCCAGATCGGCCTCATCACGCTCGTCGGCCTCATCGCCAAGAACGGCATCCTGATCGTCGCCTTCGCCAACGAGTTGCAGCGCGAAGGAGTGGACAAGTTCAACGCCATCCGCGAGAGCGCGAAGACGCGCCTGCGCCCCATCCTGATGACGACGGCCGCGACCGTGTTCGGCCACCTGCCGCTGGTCTTCGTGACCGGCGCCGGTGCCGAGGCGCGCAACAGCATCGGCATCATGCTCGTCTCCGGCATGGCCATCGGCACGCTGTTCACGCTCTTCATCCTGCCGGTGATCTATCTGACCATCGCCGCCCAGCACAAACCGGGCGAGCTCGACATCGACGCCGGCATCCCCGCCAACCCCGGCCGCGCCGCGGCCTGAGCCGGCCAAGCCAAGCTGGCCGGATTACCAAACTGTAAGAACGCGGTAAGCGTCCGGCCAGACGAACGCGCCTATAGTCCGGCAATGGCACTCTTTCGGGGACGCCCATGCGGGTCCTGCTCATTGAAGACGACCGCGACACTGCGGCCTACGTGGTGAATGGCCTGGAAGAGGAAGGCCACACCATCGACCACTGCTCCGACGGGCGCGAAGGCATGGCGCAGGCCATGAGCGAGCCCTACGACGTCATGATCGTGGACCGCATGCTGCCGGGCCTCGAAGGCTTGTCGGTAGTCAAGACGCTCCGCTCGGCCGGCTGCAAGGTGCCCATCATCTTCCTGACCGCCCTCGGCGGCGTCGACGACCGCGTCGACGGCCTCGATGCCGGCGGCGACGATTACCTGATCAAGCCGTTCGCGTTCTCGGAGCTGCTCGCCCGCATCAACGCACTCTCGCGCCGGCCCCATCTCAAGGGCGAGGAGACGCGTCTCAAAGTCGGCGACCTCACACTCGATTTCATCACGCGCAAGGTCTACCGCGGCACCACCGAGATCGACCTCCAGCCGCGCGAGTTCCGCCTGCTCGAAGTGCTGATGCGCAACAAGGGCCGCGTCGTCACGCGCACCATGCTGCTCGAGCGCGTCTGGAGCTTCCACTTCGACCCCAAGACCAGCGTGGTCGAGACCCACATCTCGCGGCTGAGGAGCAAGATCGACAAGCCCTTCGGCACCGAGCTGATCCACACCGTGCGCGGAAGCGGGTACAGCCTGCACGAAACTTCGTGATGGGAGCCGGCGCCGTGCTGAAGCGCACGCCCTTCCGCCTCGCCGCCACGTTCACCGCTCTCTTCGCGGCCACCGTCGTCGCCCTGTTCGTCATCCTCTACTTCGGCATGACGGCGCGCCTCACCGAGCAGATCCACACCCGCGCGCAGGAGGCGATGGACGCCATCCAGGCCATCGACGACGAGCGCTCCTTCGAGGATGTCGCCGCCGTCGTTTCCCGCGAAAGCCAGTCGGTGCGCCGGTCGGACTTCATTTTTGAGCTCGTCGACGAGGCCGGCAACCACATCGCCGGCAACGTCAAGGGCATCCCGCGCGAGGAAGGCTGGATCACGCTCGAGCGCGCCAAGGTCCTGCCGTCGAAAGAGCCGGCCGGCGCGGAGGGTCTCTTCTTCGCCACCTGGGAGCCCGTATCGAAAGGCCACCTGCTCGTCGGC
Source organism: uncultured Hyphomicrobium sp. (assembly GCA_964386545.1). Taxonomy (GTDB): domain Bacteria; phylum Pseudomonadota; class Alphaproteobacteria; order Rhizobiales; family Hyphomicrobiaceae; genus Hyphomicrobium_C. The sequence continues at coordinate 49,317 of CAYLSI010000004.1, read as the reverse complement.
GGTAGCGACCGCGAGCTGCGCGCCACGCAGGCGTTCCTGCTCGAGGTGCTCGGCATCGGCCTCGCCGCGACCACGCTCCTCGGCGGCCTCTGCGGCGCCTATCTCGCACGCCAGACCGGCCACCGCATCGACGCCTTCGCCAACACGCTCGCGGCCGTCTCCGAAGGCGACATCCGCGCGCGCATTCCCATGTCCGGCTCCGGCGACGACATCGACCACGTCGGCATGCAGGTCAATCGCACGCTCGACCATCTCCAGAAGCTGATCGAGAACGTCAACCAGTCATCGTCCGACATCGCCCACGACCTGAAGAAGCCGGTCGGTCGCCTGCGCCAGCGCCTCGACGTCGCACGCCGAAGCGCGACCACGGCGGCCGACTTCCGCGCCTCCATGGACGAAGCCCTCGGCGACCTCGACGCCATCATGGAAACGTTCGACGCGCTCCTGCGCATCACGCAGATCGAGGCCGGCGCGCGCCGCGCCCGCTTCGGCAGCGTCGATCTCGTCTCCGTGCTGGACGACGTGACCGAGATCTACGCCGCCGTGGCCGAGGACGCCGGCCACAGTCTCGCCTGGTCGGATGTCCGCTGGAAGCCCGCCGTCATCCGCGGCGACCGCGAGCTCCTGGTCCAGCTCTTCGCCAACGTCATCGAGAACGCGATCCGCCACTGCCCGCCGGGCACGCGCATCTCGATTGCCCTGCATGACGAGCCGCAGGGCTTCCGCGCCGAGCTGTGCGACAACGGACCCGGCATTCCCGAAGGCGACCGCGAGAAGGTGTTCCGGCGCCTCTACCGCCTCGAGCGCGCGCGCACGACGCCGGGAAGCGGCCTCGGCCTCACCCTCGTCGCCGCCATCGCCGAGCTGCACGACGCATCCATCGCGTTGAAAGATCAGGCTCCGGGGCTGCACGTCGCGATCTCGTTTCCCCACGCGGCAGACCCCGCCTGAGCTTACGAATCCGTATGCTCCCGGCCAAGCGCCGGAAAGATCGCGGGCGCATAGTCCTCTCACGGGCGCAGCCAACCCCGCATGAGCCCGCGAGAACAAGGAAGCCTTCGATGTCTAGGAAAGTTGTAACGTCCGTTGCTGTTACGATGCTCGCGGCCATGTCGGCCAACGCCTTTGCGGCCGCGCAGACGACCATGGGCAACGTGAAATCCACGGACGCCGCCAAGCACCAGCTCACGCTCGCCAGCGGCGAGACGTTCGTCATCAGCAATCACGTCAAGCTGAGCAAGTTCAAATCGGGCGACAAGGTTGCCATCACCTTCGACACGAAGGACGGCAAGATGGTCGCCTCGAAAATCCGCCACACGAAATAGCAGCCACGCCCCTTCGCCCCCCTCCCGGAACCGAAGAAACGCTCAAGGAGCACATCCCATGAAACGCTTGAAATCCACCGCCGCCGTCGCCTTGGCCCTTGTCGGCGGCGTCGGCGCCGCCGCGGCCGCCGGCCCCGCTACGCACGAGGCTACGGGCCGCGTCGAGCGCGTCAATCCCCGCGCGCAGCACATCACCATCGGCCACCAGACCTATCGCTACGATCCGCGCAGCATGGGTCTCGCCGTGAAGCGCGGCGAGCGCGTGCACGTCGTCTACCGCAACGCGCACGGCCACCGTTACGCGATCCAGATTCTCCCCGCCGCGTGACCAAGGCACACCGGCAGAGAGGCGGCGGGGCACCTCATTCCCCCCTCGGGGCCCCGCCGTCAATATCCCGTCATCTCCAGGTAGCCCACGCCGGCGTGGCTCCCGCTGAAGCGGATCGGGCCCTCCCAGTAAGGAAACGCGGTCTCCATCCACGACTTGGGATTGAGCGGCACGGTCTCGATCTTGAGACCGCGGCTCCGGACCGTCACACGCCACGCCACCGGAATGTCGCGTCCCGCCACGCGCCGCACCTCGCGCGGCTCGAGCACGATGTCGTCGCTCTGAAGCGCGGTGACGTTTCCCTCGCGATCGATCCAGTTGCCGGAGCGATAGGCCGGACCCTTGTCGCTGCGGAGCTGGAACAGCATCAGCTTCTCGCCCTCCGGCAGATGCAGCGAGAGCCAGTCCCAGCCCTTCTGATCCGGCGCGAGCGGCTGGCTGCTCCACTCGCGATCCATCCACGCGACGCCCGTCACGTCGATCGAGCGCCCGTCGATCAGCAGGATGCCGCGCACGTCGAAGAACGGCTGGCTGTAATAATAGGACGCCTGCCCGCGATCCGACTTGCGGCTATAGCCCTGGTCGCCCTGCAGCACCAGCCCGCGCGTCGTGGCAAGGCTCAGCGCATAGGCGAAGCCATCGCCAATGGCCGATAGGCGAGCCTTGCTCAACCCCTCGGCGCCGCTGTCCGCATCGAAGAACCAGTCGTCGATCCAGGCCCGGAACGGCGAGGCGACCGCGCCCGCCTGCCCGATGCCGCCGCGCGCCAGCTTCTCGGCCACGTGATGCTCCGCCGCGCTCGTCAGCGCCGCGTGCGCCATCCACACCTGCGCGTTGGCGAAGCCCGGCTCATCCTGGCCGGGCGCGAGCGCCTGCCGGAACAGCGTCCACTGCACGCCGTAGGCGTTTCCGGCTGCATCCTTGAGGTTGGCCGTCACGTACCACCATTCGATGCGGTAGTCGGGATGCGCCCCGAAGTCGGGCGGGAACGTCACCGCCTTGCCCGGCACGACCTCGGCGAAACCGGTGGCCTCCGTACCGAGCCCGGCGAACCCGCCGGCCAGCCCGCGCCCCGCCCCGGCCGCGAGGAGCACGCTCAGGACCAACGCCACGATCCGACCAGCGCTCATGATTCCACTAACGCTCATGGGCGAACACCTTCAAGAGATCCTGCGGCGCGAGCCGGCCGAGGCGAAGGATCGGCACGAGCGCGGCGAGACCCGCCGTCAGCAGCGCGAGCGCGAACACGACCGCCCACTGCATGGGAAACACGTGGAACGGCAACCGCCACCCGAACGCCTGCACGTTGACGATCGCCACGAGGCACCACGCGAGGAAGAGACCGAGCGGCACGGCCAGCACCGCCGTCACCGCCGCCAGCACGAGAAGTTTCGCGAGCTCGAGATCGCCGAGACGCCGCCGCGAGACGCCCAGCGCCCACACGGGGGCGACTTGAACGAGGCGCGCATCGCTGAGCGCCAGAAGGCTCGCGAACAGCGCGACACCCGAGACCAGCAGCGTGAGCGTATTGAGCGCGGCCGTCACCGAGAACGTCCGCTCGAAGATGCGCTTCGAAGCCGTTTTGAGCGACGCCTGATCGACGACGCGCGAGAGCTTGGCTCCGAAGACATGCTGCATCTCCGCGATCAGCGCTTGCGCCGCGCCGGGATCCACCCGCAGGCTGAAGCTCGTCCGCCGCGCCTCCGGCCAATGCCGCACCAGAGCGTCCACGTTGACGCGGATCTGCCCCTTGGGATTGCCGTAATCGGGATAGATGCCGACGACGCGCGTCCGCCATGTCTCTTGCGCGACGGGAATCTCCACGACGTCGCCCACGCCGGCGTCCAGCCGGCGCGCCAACTGCTCGCTGAGCAGCACCGCGGCACCTTCGGCCACATCGTCCCACGCGCCCGGAGCAGCCGAGATCAGCGAGAAGTGCTCGCGATACGTCGCATGATCGCGCGTGCCGAACACGTCCACCGGCCAGCCCGCGATCCGCGTCTCCGCCCGCCACACCGGCAGGATCGCCTGCACCTCGGGCCGCGTGCCAAGCCAGTCCTGGACCTCGCGCGCCGCCTCCGGCCCGGCGGCATCGAAATAGACTTCCGAATTGAGCCGCTCGTCGAGCCATCCCGTGAACGTCTTGCGGAATCCTTCGACCATCGTGCCGACGCCGACGTTGGCCGCGAGCGCCAGGAGCAGCGCCATCAGCGCCAGCGAAAGCCCGGAGAGTTGCTGGCGCGTATCGGCCCAGAACCAACGCGACAGCGCCCCGCCCGCCATGCGCTCGCCCGTCCGCAGCACCACGGCAAGCAGCAGCGGCAGCAACAGCGCCGCGCCGAGCAGCGCACCGGCGATGACCGCAAAGCCCGCTTCGAGGCCCGTGCCGCCCCAATAGGCGAGCGCCGCCACGGCGAGGCACACGAGCGCGGCGAGTGCCTGCCGCCGGAGTTGCACGTGCTGCGCCTCGCGCCAGGCTTGCGGCTTGGCGACCGCGAGCACCGGCAGGCGCGCGATCTTGACGAGGCTCGCACCCGCCGCGGCGAGCGCGCCGGCGAGCGCCATGCCGAACCCGGAGATCCACCAGCGCGCCTCGATCGCGAGATCGCTGCCGACATGGGCGCCGTAGAGCCCGGAGAGGCTGGCCGCCACGTCCGGCAGCAGCGCCGCCGCGATCAGATAGCCGCATACCATGCCGATCGCCCCCGCCGCGAGCGCCAGCAGCACGACCTCGCCGATCATCACGCCGATAACGGTCCTCAGCGAAACGCCGGTGGCCCGCATCGTGCGCACCATCGAAAGCCGCTGCTCGAAGGCCAGGCCGATCGACGCATGCACGATGAAGAGCCCAACCACGAACGCCAGGAAGCCGAAGGCCGTGAGGTTGAGGTGGAAGCTGTCGGTCATGCGCGCGAGATCGCCGCCCGGTTCCGCCGCCTCGAAGCGCAGCTCCGCCCGCACGCGCGACGGCAGCGCGCTCGCGCCGCGCGTCTCCTTCGCGTCGAGCAGAATGCGCGACACCTGCCCCTCTTTGCCGAGCACGGTCTGCGCCACGCCGATGTCGACCACGAGAAGACCCGGCGCGATGGCGTCCGACGCCACGATCGGCGGAAGCTCCACGCCCGTTTCCGTCCGCACGCGCAGTCCCGCGGCCGTTCCGAGATCGCCGAGCGTCTCCGGCGCGGCCAGCATCCGGCCCGGCGCGCGCAAAAACTCCTGGAGATCGCCGGCCGCGGTCAGCGCGCCGACAGCCGCGCCCTTGGGGCTCGTCAGCGGCTCGATCCCGACCAGCCTGAGCGACTGCCCCTTGATCCGCACGGGCCCTTCGAGCACGGGCGACACCGCCCAGCCCGCAAGGCGCAGCGCGACGTAGTGGTCCTGCGCGACGAACGCGCCCTTGGCGGCAACGAGGCTCGCCGCCCCCGCCTCGCCGAATACCGCGGCGGCCTTGTCATAGCTCGACCGCGCCTGGCCGTTCAGCGCCTGCACGCCGCTCCACAGCGCCGTCGCGATGGCAAGCCCGGCGACCAGCGTCGCAAGGTTCATGGGGTGCCGGCGCCAATGGCTGATCAGCGTCCGGAACGCCCACAGCGCCTCGCTCACGACGCCACCACGATACCCGAAGCCAACGTCATGCGCCGGTCGAGCCGCGCTGCGAGCCGCAGGCTGTGCGTCACCATGAGAAACGCCGCGCCCGTCTCGGCGACGAGGTCGAGCGCCAGCGACAGGACGGCATCGCCCGTCGCCTCGTCGAGGTTTCCGGTCGGCTCGTCTGCGAGCAGCACCCGCGGCTTGATCGCCAGCGCCCGCCCGATCGCGACGCGCTGCTGCTGCCCGCCCGACAACTGCTCGGGATAGCGGTGCTCGAGGCCCGAAAGGCCCAGCCGCGTGACGAGCTCCGCCTGCCACGCCGCATCGAGCCGGTCCGCGATGCGGGCCTGGAACGCGAGGTTGTCCGCCACCGAGAGGCTCGGCACGAGATTGAACTGCTGAAAGACGATACCGAGATGCTGGCGCCGAAGCGCGGCGCGATCGCCATCCCCCTGCCCCGTGATCCGCACGCCGTCGAGACGGATCTCACCGGAATCCGCCTCGTCCAGGCCGGCGATGAGATGCAGAAGCGTGCTCTTGCCGCTGCCGGATTCGCCGAGGAGCGCCAGGCTTTCGCCCGCCGCGAGCGTCAGGTCCACGCCGCGCAGCACGGCGACGTCGCCCTGCGGCGTCGCATACGATTTGCGCACGGCCGTAACTTCGAGCAGCGGCACGCCCGCACCCGCTGCGCGATCGCGAGAGTCCATATCGAGCGTGGCCAACGCTTACGTCTCCGAGAGATACCGCGCCAGATCGTCGGGCGTATCGATGTCCGTAAACAAGCTGTCGTCGTCGAAGACCACATCAAGCCGCTCGCGGCCCAACGTGTCCAGCAGAGTCTTGCCGCCACGCTCACCGGAAAGCCGCGAAAGGAACTCGAATGTCGACCGGGGCCAAAGCACGGGATTGCGCTGCGCGCCGGTCGCCGTCACGGGCACGACGATGCGCTTCATGCCGGACCGGACGAACATGTCCGCCAGGCGCTGCAGCATCGGCACGGACAGGTTGGGCAGGTCCCCCGGCACGATGACGGCGCCCCGGACGCTCGCGGGCAGCGCCGCCACGCCGGCTGCGACGGAGGTGCCCATGCCGGCCGCCCAGTCCGGATTGTCCACGAAGGTTACGGCGAGCCCGGAAAGCACGGCGCGCGTTTCGGCAGGCTCGGCGCCGGTCACGACGATTGCCGGCGCGAGGTCGGCGGCGAGGATCCGCTCGGCGATGCGCCGCAAAAGCGCGGTGCCCTCGATCTCGACCAGGAGCTTGTTGCGTTCACCGAACCGGCGCGACGCCCCGCCGGCCAACAGCACGGCCGCAACCGGCTCCACGTCCGCAGCCTGCTTGGCCATCCTAGGCTCCACGCCGCGCCTTGATCAGCGCAGCAAGGATGGAGACGGAAATTTCTGCAGGTCCCTTCGCACCGATCGGCAGGCCCACGGGCGCATCGATGCGCGCGATCTCGGCATCGGAGAAGCCCGCCTGCGAAAGCCGCGCCACCCGTTTCTCGTGCGTGCGCCGCGATCCCAGCGCGCCCACGTAGAAGCACGGCGAGCGCAGCGCGAGGGTCAGGGCCTCGTCGTCCAGGCGCGCCTCGTGCGCGAGCGTGACGACGGCCGTGCGGCCGTCGAGCCCGAGCTTCGGCAGCGCCTGGTCCGGCCATCCATGATCGAGCGGCACGCCGAAAAAGCGCTCCGGCGTCGAGAACGCCGTGCGCGGGTCCACCACGGCCACCTGGAACCCGAGCCGCGTGGCGAGATCGGAGAGAACCTGCGCGATGTGCCCCGCGCCGACCAGGATCACGCGCACCGGCGGCGCCAGCGCCTGCAGAAAGCGGCCGCGCTCCTCGTCGTAAAGGCAGGTCCCGGATTCGAGCAGCGCTGCGGTCTCCGCATCGAACGCGCCCGTCTCGCGATGAAGCGTGCGCGCGCCGCTGGCGAGGTCCGTCTCGACCACGAGCAGCGCCCGCGCCGCACGCGCCGCCAGCACGGCCTCGAGATAGGCCGCGTCCTCCGGCCCGCTCAGCCGTTCGACAAAAACCTCGATCTTGCCGCCGCACGGCAAGCCCACGTGCCAGGCCGCTTCATCGGAGACGCCGTAGGCCAGCACCTTGGGCCGGCCGGATTGCATGACGGCCGCCGCTTCCGTGATGACCGCCGCTTCCACGCACCCGCCCGACACCGAGCCCTCGAACCGCTCCTCCGGGCCGATGACGAGCTGGCCGCCGACCGGCACCGGAAACGATCCGGACGTCTTGATGACGGTCGCCAGCGCGATCGTGCCGTGCTGATCCAGCCAGCGGCGTGCCACCGCAACGGCATCGCGGCCGCGCTCTTGTGCGTCCGCATCCTCGTTCAATGCACCGCTGTCCGGCATGCTCTTACCCCAGCTTCAGGCCATCGGCGAACGGCAGCACGCGCACCCGATGCCCGGTGCCGACGGCGACCGCATTGGCGACGGCCGGCCCGATCGGCGGAACGCCCGGCTCGCCGATGCCGGTCGGCGGCTCGGCCGAGGGTACGAGGTGCACCTCGACGCGAGGCATCTCGTGGATTCGCAGCACTTCATAGGCATCGAAGTTGCCCTGATCGACGACGCCGTCCTTGAGCGTCACCTTGCTGTGCAGCACGGCGCCGAGACCGAAGCCGACGCCGCCCTCGACCTGCGCCTTGATGTTATCGGGATTGATCGCAAGTCCGCAATCCACCGCCGCGACGACCCGCTCGACCTTGGGCTTGCCGTCGACGATCCGCACGTCCGCGACCTCGGCCACGAAGCTCTTGAAGCTCTCGTGCACGGCGACGCCGCGGAACACGCCCTCCGGCGGCGGCGTATCCCAGCCCGCCTTCTCCGCCGCGAGCTTCAGCACGCCGACGTGGCGCGGATGCTTCTCCAGGAGCGCGAGGCGGAACGCGACCGGGTCCTTGCCGACCGCCGTCGCGATCTCGTCGATCATCGTCTCCATGACGTAGGCCGTATGCGTATGCCCAACCGATCGCCACCACAGCGGACGCGGCCCCGCCGAGACCGTGTGCAATTCCACCTCCATGTTCGGAATGGCGTACGGCGTATCCGACACGCCTTCGACGGAGGTGCCGTCGATCCCGTCCTTCACGAGCGCGCTTTCGAACGGCGTGCCGGTGACGATGGATTGGCCGACGATGCGGTGCAGCCAGCCGGTGATCTCGCCGTCCTTGGAAAGACCGACGCGCACCTTGTGCACGTACACGGGGCGGTAATATCCGCCCTTGATGTCGTCCTCGCGCGTCCAGACGAGCTTGATCGGATCGGTCCGGCCCGTCACTTTGACGATCTCCGCCGTCTCGGCCACGTAGTCGGCATCGTAGACGCCGCGCCGCCCGAACGATCCGCCCGCCCAGAGCGTATTGATCGTCACGTCTTCCGGCTTGATGCCGAAGATCGCCGCCGTCACGGCCTGATCGACCGTCTGGAGCTGGGATCCCGTCCACAGCGTCGCCTTGCCGTCCTTGAACTGCGCCACGCAGTTCATGGGCTCCATCGGCGCATGCGCCAGGAACGGAAACACGTACGACGCGTCGATGATGCGATCGGCCTTCGCGAGGCCGGCCTCGGCATCGCCCTTTTTCGCGGGCGTGCCGGGCGTCTCCGCGAGCTTGTGATACTCGGCGATCAGCGTATCCGTGCCGCGGGCATCGCCCTTGCGCTCGTCCCAGACGATCGTGAGCAGCCCGCGCGCGCGGATCGCGGCATACGTGGAGGTCGCGAGCACCGCCACGCCGCGCGACGTCGTCACCACGTCGACCACGCCCTTGACGGCGCGCGCCGTCGTGTCATCGACGGACTTCACCGCGCCGCCGAACCGCGGCGGCCGCGCCAGCGTCGCCACCAGCATGCCGGGAAGCTGGACGTCCTGCGTATAAAGCCGCTCGCCGCGCGTCTTGCTCGCGGAATCGAGCCGTGGGAACGACTTGCCGATGTAGGTGAACTGATCCGGCGTCTTGAGCTTGGGATCGGCCGGCACCCGGAAGGTCGCCGCTTCGACGGCGAGGTCGCCGAGCGTTGCCGCGTGCGCGCCCGAAGAGACGACGCCCTTGGCGATCCTAATCGTCGCCGCATCCACGCCCCAGCGCTTGGCCGCGGCTTCGACGATCATCGCGCGCGCCGCAGCGCCCGCCTTGCGATACTGCTCGAACGAGTTGGCGATCGATGTCGAGCCGCCCGTGCCCTGCGCTCCGAACGCGAAGTTCTTGTAGATCTCTACATTGGCGGCCGAGAACTCGGGGACGATCTGCGCCCAGTCGGCATCGAGCTCGTCGGCCACGAGCGTCGAGAGACCCGTCGCGACGCCCTGCCCCTTGTCCTGATGCTTGATGAGCACCGTCACCGTATTCTCAGGCGAGATGCGAACGAACGGCGTGAAGATGCCGCGTCCTTCCGCGACCGCCCCCGCAGGCTGGCCCGCCGTTTCCGCCACCGCGGCTCCCGGCGCGATCCATCCGCCAATCACAAGCCCCGCGCCCGTGCCGAGCGCCAGCCGCACGAAGCCGCGCCGGTCGAGAGCCACAGCGCCCGCCCGCTCGCGGAGAGCCGACGGCAACGCGGACACATCCATTCGCGCATACATGGTCGAACCTCTCAGCCTTTGAGCGTCTCTGCCGCGTCGTGAATGGCCATGCGAATACGTTGATACGTATTGCAGCGGCAGATGTTGCCGGTCATGGCGTTGTCGATGTCGGTGTCGGTCGGCGCGGGGATCTCGCTGAGCAGCGCCGCCGCGCTCATGATCTGGCCCGACTGGCAATACCCGCACTGCACGACGTCGAGCTTGATCCACGCGTCGCGCACGGCAGTCGCCACATCGCCCGTGAGCCCCTCGATCGTGGTCACCTCGCGGCCCGCCACATCCGACACGGGCGTGACGCAAGCGCGCACTGGCTGTCCGTCGAGATGCATGGTGCAGGCGCCGCATTGGGCGATCCCGCAGCCGAACTTCGAGCCGATCAGGCCGAGCTCGTCACGCACCACCCAGAGCAGCGGCGTATCGTCCTCGGAGGCGACGGTGACCTCTCGGCCGTTCAGTTGAAACGTGGTCATGCGGGAGCTCCCTTAAAATCCAAGCAGAGCCTGAGACTTGAACGTACGAACGGGTCGGAACGTGTAGATCTCGCATATGCCGTCGTCACGCTGAATTTTCCAGAGCGCGGCGAAAACGCGCGCTCGTCCGTACACACTGCAAGCGCGCGGCGTTGTGCGGGGCTTCAAACCCGGCTCCTCCGCCCCCATGTCCGCCCCGGGGACACGCCTGAGGAGAAACGCACTCATGACGGACAAACTGTTTACACCTCTCACGATCGGCACGATGACACTGCCCAACCGATTGGTCATGGCGCCACTGACGCGTAACCGAGCGGCAGCCGGGAATGTTCCGCAGGCTCTCAATGTCGACTATTACGTCCAGCGCGCGAGCGCGGGCCTCATCATCACCGAGGGCACGCAGATCTCGCCCGAAGGCCAGGGTTATCTGGCAACCCCCGGCATCCACAGCCCGGCACAAGTGTCCGGCTGGCGCCAAGTGACCGACGCGGTTCATGCCAAGGGCGGCCACATCTTCGCGCAGCTCTGGCATGTGGGCCGCGTTTCGCACACCTCGCTCCAGCCGGCCGGGCAGCCGCCCGTCGCCCCCTCCGCCATCCGCGCCAAGACCCAGGTCTACATCGCGACCGGATTTGCGGACGCCTCCGAGCCCCGCGCCCTCGAGACGGACGAAATCGCCCGTGTCGTGGACGATTACCGGCGCGCCGCCGAGAACGCCAAGCAGGCGGGCTTCGACGGCGTCGAGCTGCACGGCGCGAACGGCTACCTCGTCGACCAGTTCCTGCGTGACGGCTCCAACAGGCGCACCGACCAATACGGCGGCAGCATCGAGAACCGCCTCCGCTTCCTGTCGGAAGTGCTCGCCGCGCTGATCACCGTGTTCCCCGCGACCCGCGTCGGCGTCCGCTTCAGCCCGTTCTCGACCTTCGGCGACATCTCCGACAGCGACCCGATGGCGACCTTCGGCGCCGCCATCGCACGCGCCAGCGAGTTCGGGCTCGGCTATCTCCACCTCGTCGAAGGCGAAACCGGCGGCTCGCGCGCCCTTCCGGCAGGCGGCGACATCGGCAAGCTCCGCAAGCTGTTCAACGGCGCCTACCTGGCCAACAACGGCTACGACCGGGAAATGGCCATCCGCGCCGTGAACGCGGGCGAAGCCGATCTGATCGCGTTCGGCCGCCCCTTCATCGCCAACCCGGACCTCGTCGCCCGCTTCGCGCGCAACGCGCCGCTCAACACGCCCGATCAGGCGACGTTCTACGGCGGCGGCACCCACGGCTACACCGACTACCCGACCTTGGAGGCGGCACAGGCGACCTAGATCCCATCGGATCGCACATTGGATCGCTTCAGGAACCAGATTGGTGTTACCTCGCGATATTGGTTCCTGGACTCCCCGATGACATCTTTGCTCACGAAACGGCAAGGCGGCCCTGCGGGGCCGCCGAGGAAGGAGCAGCAGTCATGATCACGATCCGCAAGGGCGCCGACCGCGGCGCGAGCAACTTCGGCTGGCTCGACAGCAAGCACACGTTCTCGTTCGGCCACTATTACGATCCCGCCAACATGGGCTTCGGCAAGCTGCGCGTCATCAACGAGGACGTCGTCGCGGGCGGCGGCGGCTTCGGCACGCACCCGCACGACAACATGGAGATCATCTCCTACGTGCTCGGCGGCGCGCTCGCCCACAAGGACAGCCTCGGCACGGGCTCCGTCATTCGCCCCGGCGACGTCCAGCGCATGACGGCCGGCACCGGCATCGCCCACAGCGAGTTCAACGCGTCCGAGAACGACCCCGTCCACTTCCTGCAGATCTGGGTCTTGCCGGACCAGCGGGGCCTCGCGCCCAGCTACGAGCAGAAATCGTTCCCCGCCGAGAGCCGCAAGGGCCGTCTCACCCTCGTCGGTGCGCGCGACGGCCGCGACGGCGCGGTGACGATCCACCAGGACGTCGATCTCTTCGTGGCCGATCTCGACAAGGACCAGGCGGTGACGCATCCGCTGCGTCCCCGCCGCAGGGCCTGGGTCCAGGTCACGCGCGGCGAGGTCGTCGTGAACGGCGAGACCGTTTCCGCCGGCGACGGCGCCGCCCTGACGGACGAGAGCACTGTCACCATCGCCGCCAACGACAATGCCGAGGTGCTCCTGTTCGACCTCGGCGCCTGACCGAACGGCCGGAGAGGCATGTGCAGAACCCCCTCTCCGGCTTTCACGCTCTCCCAGCTTTCAACACGAACCGTGATAGGGACGCCATGACGAAAGTTCTCGTGCTCTACTATTCGAGCTACGGCCACATCGAGCAGATGGCGCACGCCGTCGCCGAAGGCGCCCGCGAGGCGGGTGCCGAAGCCGACATCAAGCGCGTGCCGGAGCTCGTGCCGCAGGCCGTCGCCGAGAAAAGCGGCTTCAAGCTCGACCAGGCCGCGCCCGTCGCGACCGTCGACGACCTGCCGAACTACGACGCCATCGTCATCGGCACGCCGACCCGCTTCGGCAACATGGCCGCCCAGATGAAGAACTTCCTCGACCAGACGGGCGGCATCTGGTTCCAGGGCAAGCTTATCGGCAAGGTCGGATCGGTCTTCACCTCCACGGCCACGCAGCATGGCGGCCAGGAGAGCACCATTCTCGCCACCCACACCGTGTTGCTGCACCACGGCATGGTGATCGCGGGCCTTCCGTATTCGTTCCAGGGGCAGACCACGCTCGCCGAAATCAGCGGCGGCTCGCCCTACGGCGCCACCACCATCGCCGCCTCCGACGGATCGCGCCAGCCGAGCGATAACGAGCTTGCGGGCGCGCGTTTCCAGGGCCGTCACGTGGCGACGATCGCAGCCAAGCTGGCCCGCGCCTGATCTCCCGACCGGCGCGTCACGGCGCGGCCGGAAGATTTCCGGCCACGCCGTCACGAAAATCCCTGTTTACCAGCACTTTGCGCGCTTGCACTGGCGTGTCCCGGCATGGATAGAATGCGAAGATCTGACCAAGGATCGAGGGTCTTCGCTTGAAACGCAAAATCGCGGTCATTCTCGCCGCCGATATCGCCGGCTACAGCCGTCTCATCGCCGAGGACGAAGAGGAGACGCTGCGCCGCTTCGAAGGCTATCGCACCGTGTTCGAGGAATTCGTCGAGCGCGGCGGCGGCCGCATCTTCAACACGGCGGGCGATGCGATCCTCGCCGAGTTTCAAAGCGCCGTCGAAGCCGTCCGCTGCGCCATAGACGTGCAGGAGAGCCTGAAGGCCCGCAACCTCGCCTATCCGCCCAGCCGCCACATGAACTTCCGCATCGGCATCACCATCGGCGATGTCGTCGAGCGCGAGGGCGGAGACCTGCTCGGCGACGGCGTCAACATCGCGGCCCGCCTCGAGTCTCTGGCCCCGCCCGGCGGCATCTGCGTCTCGCGCTCCGTACACGAGGCCGTCGCCAGCAAGATGGCGCTCCATTTCCAGGATGCCGGCCCGCAAGCGCTGAAGAACATTCCCGAGCGCGTTCACGCCTACACGCTGGCGCTGGAGGACCCCGTGACGACTCCGGTCGCCGCGGCGAAGCCGGACACGCCCGCCCCCGTCACCGCCAAGCCGGCCCCCGCCGCGTCAGCCGCAGCCGGACAGACGAACTGGCTCTCGGCCGTGCTGGCCCTGTTCGCGCTCGCCCTCGCGGGCGCCTATGCCTACGAATACCTGCCGAACTCCGTGCTGGAGAAGATCGGCCTCGGCCGCGAGGAGCCGCTCCCCCTCGATGACGGCCCCTCCACCACGACGACGGCCGAGACGACGCAGCCCCCCGCAGCACCGGAGCCCGCGCCCGCCAAGCCGGATCCGGTCGAGACCACGCCGGCGCCGACTCCGGCGCCCGAGCCCGCGAAACCCGAGACGGCCGAGCCGTCGAAACCCGAGCCGGCGCCGTCACCGCCGGCCGAGCCGGATCCTGCGGCGGAGCAGCCGACGCCGAAAAGCCTGCGCGCGCCGCCCAATCCCTTGGCTTCGCGCTATGTGCTGACGCGCCAGTGGAAGGATTGTCATAATATCGACAAGCCGGACGACGCGATCACGGCCTGCAACAGCATCCTGGAAACCGGCGGCCTGACGGACGACGACTACGGCACGATCCACTATCAGCTCGCCCGCGCCCTGCGCGACAAGGGCGAGCCGGACGAGGCGATCGACCACTACGACGAGTCGATCAAGCTGCACCCGACCGCAGACGCCTACAATCATCGCGGCATCGCCAAGTACGACAAGGGCGAATACCAGGCCGCGATCGACGACTACACGGAGGCGTTGCGGCTCAGTCCATCGCTGGCGGACGCCATCAACAACCGCGCCTGGACGCGCTATAAGGCGGGCGATCTCACGTCGGCGCTGGAGGACGCGAACAAGGCCATCTCGCTCGACGCGAGCAAGGCCTACATGTACGACACGCGCGGCCACATCCACGAGGCGCGCGGCGCGCGCAGCGCCGCCATCAGCGACTACCGCAAAGCGCTCGACCTCGACGGCAGCACCGACACCAGCGCCGAAGGCCTGCGCCGCCTCGGCGTGAACTAGGGGCGCGACCCGTGCGGTAACCGGGCAAGCCGAGAGCCGAAGCATGCCTGCTTCAGGCTGACCTCCCGGCGTCATCGCGCGCGAGATCCGTTTCCAGACCGAACCCACTGGGACCGTGCCGGGCCGGCGAACCCTCGGCGACCCGCGTGCGCGGCGCACTATCGCTTGCACAATACAAGAATCCTTGTAATATTTATACATGAACAACAAGGACGCCGTCGCCTGCCTCGCCGCGCTCGCGCACGACCAACGCCTGGCGATCTTCCGCCTGCTGGTGAAGGTCGGACCGTCCGGGCTGCCGGCGGGCGAGATCGCCGAAGCGGTCGGTGCGAGCCCGACAGCGGCGTCCTTCCATCTGAAGGAGCTCGACCGCGCCGGCTTGATCCATGCCACCCGCGTCGGCCGTTACATCCGCTACGCCGTGCATTTCGACGGCATGCGCCAGTTGCTGACCTTCCTGACCGAGGATTGCTGCCAGGGGCAGCCGGAGCTTTGCGGTTCGACACTCAAGAAAGCGCGCTCGTTGTGTAAAGGAGCATCGAAATGACCAGCCGCCCACTCAATGTCCTTTTTCTCTGCACCGGAAATTCCGCCCGGTCGATCATGGCGGAGGCCATCATCGACCGTCTTGGCGAGGGGAAGTTCAAAGGCTACAGCGCCGGCAGCACGCCCAAGGGGCAAGTCCATCCGCTCACCCTCAAGCTGCTGAACCAGCTCAATTACGATACGACCGGGCTGCGCTCGAAGACGTGGGACGAGTTCTCCGCGCCCGGCGCGCCGCAACTCGATTTCGTATTCACCGTTTGCGACAACGCCGCCAGCGAGACCTGCCCCTACTGGCCGGGCCAGCCCGTGAGCGCACACTGGGGCGTACCGGATCCCGCGGCCGTCGAAGGCTCGGAGAGCGAAAAGGCCCTGGCATTCGCCGACACGTACCGGATGCTCAACGCCCGCATCAGCATCTTCACCAGCCTGCCGCTCGCCTCGCTCGACAAGCTCTCGCTGCAGCGGCGCCTGGAGGAGATCGGCCGGACGACGGCCGACATGGAGCAAGCGTAACCGCGTGAATGCACGTCCTGCCGCCCCGCGCCTCGCCGCCGAGTTCCTCGGCACCGCGTTCCTGCTCGCCACGGTGATCGGCTCGGGCATCATGGGAGAGCGTCTGTCCGGCGGCAACGACGCGTTGGCGCTCCTGGGCAACACGCTGCCGACAGGAGCCATCCTCGTCGTGCTGATCGGCGTCTTCGGTCCGGTATCCGGCGCGCACCTTAACCCTGCCGTTTCCGCCGTGTTTTGGCTGCGCGGCGAGATCCAGTCGCGCCTGGCCATCGCCTACGTGCTCGCGCAACTGTGCGGCGGTCTCGCCGGAATGCTGGCCGCCCATGGCATGTTCGAGCTCGCCCTCGTACAGACCGCCTCGAACGTGCGCGCCGGTGCCGGCCAATGGCTCGCGGAAGGCATCGCCACCTTCGGGCTGATCATGACCATCCTCGGAACGTTGCACGCCCGGCCCCGGGCGGTGGCGATGAACGTCGGCCTCTATATCACCGCCGCCTATTGGTTTACGGCTTCGACCTCGTTCGCCAATCCGGCCGTGACCGTGGCGCGCGCCTTCTCCGATACCTTCGCCGGCATCAGGCCGCACGACGTGGCGCCGTTCGTGATCGCGCAGTTGGCGGGCGCGGCTTTGGCGTGGGGTGTGGCCGGTTGGCTTTTCGGTGCCGGCGGCGCAAAGCCAACGCCCCCCGCGGAAGAGGCGCCCACCATCAGGACCAGACGATGACCAAGACCAGCGCGGACGATCTGCACAACGTCGCACACGAGCACCTGCATGCGCCGTCCGCCGAGAAGCTGGCGGCCGCGGCCGCCCACAAGCCGCGCATCCTGCTGCTTTACGGATCGCTGCGCGCACGCTCCTACAGCCGCTTCCTCACCGAGGAGGCGGCCCGGCTGCTGGAGCATTTCGGCGCCGAAACCCGCATCTTCGATCCCCACGGACTGCCGCTGCCCGACGACGCGCCCGACACGCATCCCAAGGTGCAGGAGTTGCGCCAGCTCGCGGCCTGGTCCGAAGGCCAAGTCTGGTGCTCGCCCGAGCGTCACGGCGCCATGACCGGCGTGATGAAGTCCATGATCGACTGGATACCGCTCTCGACCGGCGCCGTGCGCCCCACGCAGGGCAAGACGCTTGCGGTGATGCAGGTGAGCGGCGGCTCTCAGTCGTTCAACGCCGTGAACCAGATGCGCGTGCTCGGCCGCTGGATGCGGATGATCACCATCCCCAACCAGTCGTCGGTGGCGAAGGCTTTCCAGGAGTTCGACGACGACGGACGCATGAAGCCGTCCGCCTACTACGACCGTGTCGTGGATGTGATGGAGGAGCTCGTGAAGTTCACACTGCTCACGCGCGACCGGGCCGACTACCTCGTGGACCGCTACAGCGAGCGGAAGGAAAGCGCCGAAGCGCTCTCCAAACGTGTCGATCAGGGATCGATTTGACCGGCACGGCGTCGACCGGCACGAGGTCGACAGATGACGGCCCCGTCGCGATGCGTCGGCAGCAGCGGCGACGCCATGCCGTCAGGGCCTCGCTCTTCGAGGCCACGCCCTCGCCGCCAGTCCGCGAGGGCTACTACTTGCCGGGAGGGAACTCCGCCTTGATCTCGGCCGAGATCCGTTCGGCCGCGACGTAGTCTCGCCGGCCGCACGCCACGTCGAGATCCAGCATTCGACTGTGAAACTTGACGTAATTGGCCTCGGTATCGACTTTCGCCGCCTTGGCGGTGTCTCCGGAGAGCTTGAGACATTCATCGATGTCGGCAGGTGGAGCCGCGAGGGCCTCGAGCCCGAGCGCGGCGAGCCAGAGCACGGCGAGCGATAAAGTCTTGATCACGGCCATAGTCCTCCAAACGATGTGGCGGCTTGCGGGCCTTCACCCGGACGATAGCCGACGACGCAGCCCGCGGAAAGAGAGGGGCAGCAACGTCTCATCCCGGCGTTCGGTTCGGGATGGCCCCTCAAAGACACAAAGAGCGAAGTGCGGCGCAAGGCGCGGCACGCGCCAGCACACCTTCGCCGCCACCCCGGAAGCGTGCGTCCAAGATCCCGGAGATCTCGGCACGGATCATGCGCTCCGGGCTCCGGACGGACAGAGTCCAAGTGCGTCCTCCGCCGAGGCAAAGACAGGCCGCAGCACACCGCCCGTCCAACTGGCGATCCGCCCAACGGATACGAACCCGCCAAAAGAAAAAAGGTGCGAGCCTCAGCCCGCACCCTTGTCCGAAAACCGATCGCGCGTGCGGATCAGAGACCCGCGCCGACGCCCATGCCAAGGCCCGGAGGCGGACCGCGGCGGGCCTGACGCGGGGCTGCACCGCCGCCACCGGATTTGTTACGGCGCGGCCCGGCCTGTGCGGACCCCTTCTGCGCCTTGCGGCTCGGCGTGGCGCCATCGCGATAGGTCGGCAACAACGGCGTCGCCATGCCCTTCGGCGTCGGCAGGAACACGTACTCGTCGGTCAGCGCGCTCTCTTCCCACGGGATCTGGCGGTTCGAGGTTTCGTTCTGCACGTCGAGGCGCACGAGGCGCATCATCTTGTGAACGTCGAGGCCCGGCGTCCCGAGGTGCTTGAGAAGCGCCTTCGTGAACGGGCTGTTGCGGCCGCCGCCGTCATCCGAGACGTTGTTCGGCTGCGTTGCGTAAGCGCGGAAGATGCCCGACGCGCCGCTCGTCGACGTCACGTTGACCTTCGAGATGCCGCGATGGAACGAGAGCGAGCGCAGCTTCCGCGTCGCGCCGTCCTGCGCCACGATCTGCAGCCCGAGCTCCTCTTTGGAGGGCGTGTTGCGGCACGCGTCGAGGAAGATCAGGCCGAGCCGCGCCTTCTGCATCGGCTCGATCACCGACGACATGTTGACGAGGCTGGAATCCAGCGCCTTCTTGCTCTCCTCCTCGTTCTCGACCGTGATCTCGGCCGGCATGTCGATCGGGATCAGGAAGTTCTCGCCGCTGAGCGAGATGCCGTGGCCGGCATAGAAGAACAGACCCTCGTCACCGGGCTGCAGTTGCTCCGAGAAGTTCTGGAACGCCTCGAGCATCTGCTCGCGATTGAGGTTCTGCCCGAGCATCACGTCGAACGAGAGCTTGCGCAGCTTGTCGGCGACGTCCGACGCGTCGTTCTGCGGGTTCGTGAGCTCCGAGACGTGCTGGTACGTCGAGTTGCCGATCACCAGCGCGAGGCGCCGTCCAGCCGCGTCCGCCGGAACGGTGCCCAGCGAGACAAGGGCAAACGCCATAGACAGGAGTGAAAGGGAGATTGTGCGCGTCCGCATGACACTGTCCTTTCGATCCGCTCGAAGCGGCGCCTCTTACTGGTTCGGGTCGCTGCTCAGCGGCTTGCTGACCGACGCCGTCTTGTCCGAGATATTGACGATCTGCACCCGGCGATTGACGCTCGCGTACGGGGCCGACTTGTTCTTCAGCCGCTCCGCGCCGTAGCCGACGACCGTCAGGTTGTTCTGATGAACATCGAACTTGTCAGCGAGGTACTTGCGCACGGCTTCCGCGCGGCGCTCCGAGAGCGACAGATTATATTCGTTGCGGCCCTTCGCATCCGTATGACCGGCCACCATGATGGACGCGTCCTTGAGCGAATCGTCCTTGAGCGCCGTTCCCAGCGCATCCAGGGTCGCCTTCGACCGGCTCGAGATCGTCGCCGAGTTGAAATCGAAATAGATCACGAAATCGAGCTGCGGCTTGTCGCTGACAGCCTCCGCGAGCTGCTGGCGCTCCGGAACGGAGAGACCGCGTGTCGCCGCCTTGCTCTTGAGATCGTCGATGACCTGCGCCTTCTCGATCTCGGCCTTGGTGGGCTTCACCGAAAGACCGCGGGTCTTGCGCGGCTTCAGGGCCTCGATGATTTCCTGGACGCTGGGCGCCTTGGCCTGATCGGCCTTGGCGTCGGAAACAATTGAGCTGGAAAATGTAAGAACGAAGGCCGCGAGTCCGCCGAAAGCAAAGGCTGGCGACCGGAACGACTGGATCGTCATCGGAACCTCCAAGGAACCTCCAAAGATCAGTCAGCATCATATCTCATCCAAGGAGTGCTGACCAGAGTTGACACAAACCGGACTGACACCGGCGACGCGGGTCCTCGAGGAACCATCGCCCCATGTTCCGTAAGTGACCACAGCGCCTTAGCCGGGGCTGTTCCCTGCGTTACACCATTCAAATGTCACAAACTTTTTTTGCCTCTAAACGAAAAGCGGGCCTGCTTGGCAGGCCCGCTTCAAATTTAACCGTACCGGGAAGCGAATTTACTGCAGCTTCACCGAAAGCCCGATGCGGCCGCCCACAGTCTCCTCGTCCCCCGAGAACTCGGTGTAGACCGCGGCTCCGTACGTCCAGGCGCCGACGACATAATCGTAGCCGGCCTCGAGCTTACCGAAATTCGTGTCCTGCTCGAAATCGACCGTCGCGGCGCCGCGGATCTTGATGTCCTCGTCGAAGACATTGCGGTACTGCGCGGAGAGGTACGGACGAGCGACGCCGCCGTTCATCTCGAGGATGGTGAAGACCGTGCCGGTCAGGCCAGCCGACCACGCTTCCGCGGTTCCCTTGATAAACATCCCCGCCACGGCAGCGCCGGGAGCTTCGAAGCTGTCGCCCTTGATGTCGTAGTGGCTGAGGTTACCGCGCAGGTCGAACTTCCAGCCGCCCGCCATGTCGAACGTGTAGCCCATCACGCTGTTGGTGAAGTAGCCCGAGATGTCGTAGTTGTACTTGCCGCCGAGATTTTCAGCGTCGGTCTCACCCGAGAGGCCGATGATCATCGACATGCTGTAGAACGACCCCTGCGACCACAGATAGCTGCCGCCGTAGATCAGCGAGTCGATGTCGTTCTGGAAGGTCTTGGCCTCGTTGTCGACCGTCATGCCCGTCCAGCCGACGAGGCCGCTGACACGAACCTTGCCGCCGAAATACGTGCCGGGCAGATCGTAGCTGGCGTTGCCGAAGAACGAGGCTTCGTCGATCTCGAACTCGCCCGTCGAGCCGCCGTTGGTCTTGTCGCGCAGACCATCGTGATTGGTGTGCCGGAGCCGTCCGGTCGGCGTGGCAAATCCTGCGAAACCGCCCACGTTGAGCTGCTGGTTGCCCCAAGCGTCGCCGATGCCCATCAGCGAGGTTCCGAGCGTGCCCACCCCTTGGGCGGCCTCACCGCACTCAGTGTATCCAGGATAATAACTGGACCCGTCGAAGAACTCGCAATCGTGATATTGGGCCTGAGCGCCTCCCGACATCAAGGCCGTCCCCGCCAGCAACGCTGCGACCCCACCGAAGGCTTTAAAGAAGCTGATGCGTGCCATCGAATTCATCCCCGTACACAGCCGCCCCAATACGGCCGGTTGAAACCCTGCCCATGATGACTAGCGACCTGAGCAGCGATTCGAAAGTCCGATACGCCGTTGTCCAACGAACCCACAACAGTTTGTTGGCTGATGTTGCATAGAGGCAACCCGCGCGCCGTGCGCACAAATCACGGTGTGACGGGTAGAATTTCCCACCCAATTGATATGAGGGACGCCTTTGACGCGCGCAGAAAATCGAGCGTTTCCCGCCGCGTGGACGGAGAACGTCAGGAGCCTCGCGGCCGTATTCGGTATATTCGGGCCACCCCCCTCCCGGCGAAGGGCGCCATGGAGGGCGGGGTGAAATAGAGACCCCTGACGCCCTTTTCATATAGGATAGCGGCTGCCCTCGACGCATCGCCGAATCCGGAAAACTTCGGGGGATGGCGCACCGGCGCACGCCAGAATCGCGCTACGTCGGTTGCAGAGGCGAGCCCGCCGCTCGTCGCCCGCCTGCTTCGCTGCGCAACCGCGATGCGGGCCCCTTCGGAACTGCGAGATGCCGCCAGCCGCCCTGCGGAAAACCAATGCCCTCGCCCCGCTGGCCCCGGCCCCGAGCATGGCGGAAGCCCATCGGGTGCTCGAGGAGGTGTTCGGCTATTCCGCCTTCCGCCCCCATCAGGCCGACATCATCGAAACGCTGATTGGCGGCGGCGACGTGCTGGCGCTGATGCCCACCGGCGGCGGCAAGTCGCTCTGCTACCAGATCCCGGCGCTCGTCCGCCGCGGCATCGGCATCGTCGTCTCGCCGCTGATCGCGCTGATGCAGGACCAGGTCGATGCCCTGAAAGAGGCGGGCGTTCGCGCGGCCTTTCTCAATTCGTCGCAAGACCGCAACGCGCAGGAAGCGATCGAGCGTCAGCTCCTCGGCGGCCAGCTCGACCTTCTCTACGTCGCGCCCGAGCGCCTCGTGCAGGACCGCACCCTGCGCCTGCTCGAAAAGGCCAGCATCGCCCTCTTCGCCATCGACGAAGCGCACTGCGTTTCGCAATGGGGCCACGACTTCCGCCCCGAATACCGCCAGCTCAAGGTTCTGGCCGAGCGCTTCCCGGCGACGCCGCGCATCGCGCTGACGGCGACCGCCGACCACCGCACGCGCGAGGAGATCGCCCACGAGCTCTGCCTCGACGACGCGCACCGCTTCGTGGCGAGCTTCGACCGCCCGAACATCCGCTACACCATTGCCGAAATGGGCTCCATGAGCGCGCGCGAGCGCCTCTGGAACTTCATCGCCGCCGAGCACCCGAACGACGCCGGCATCGTCTACTGTCTTTCGCGCAAGTCGGTCGAGGAAACCGCCGACTGGCTCGTCCGCAAGGGCCGCAAGGCGCTCGCCTACCACGCCGGCCTCGAGCCCGACGTGCGCCGCACCGCCCAGGAACGCTTCCTGAAGGAGGATGCGGTGGTGATGGTCGCGACCGTCGCCTTCGGCATGGGCATCGACAAGCCCGACGTGCGCTTCGTCGCGCACCTGAACCTGCCGCGCTCGATGGAGGCCTATTACCAGGAGACCGGCCGCGCCGGACGCGACGGCGAGCCGGCCAACGCCTGGCTCGCCTACGGCATGCAGGACATCATCCAGCAGACCCAATGGATCGCGAGCAGCGAAGGCTCGGAGCTCTTCAAGCGCACCCAGCGCCAGAAGCTCGACGCGCTCGTGGGGCTCTGCGAAGCGGCGGCCTGCCGCCGCCAGCTCATCCTCGCCTACTTCGGCGAAACGGGCACCGCTCCGTGCGGCAACTGCGACAACTGCCTCGAGCCGCCCAAGACCGAGGACGGCACCGTGCGCGCGCAGATGGCGCTGTCGGCCGTCTACCGCACCGGCCAGCGTTTCGGAGTCGGCTACCTGATCGACGTGCTGCACGGCAAGGAGAACGAGCGCGCCTGCCGCAACGGCCACGACCGCCTCTCCGTCTGGGGCATCGGCAAGGACACCGACGCCACCGTCTGGCGCAGCCTGTTCCGCCAGCTCACCGCGCGCGGCTATCTGACTTCCGACGACGAAGGCCACGGCACCATGCTGCTCACCGAGGCCGCCCGCCCCGTGCTGCGCGGCGAGGAGGCGTTCCTGCTGCGGCTCGCGCCGCCACGCGAGAAAAAGGCGAAGGCGAAAGCCGCTGCCGCGAGCACGGCCAGCAGCATCGCCGACGGCGACCGTCCGCTCTACGATGCGCTGCGCGCACTCCGCCTGCGCTTGGCGACGGAGGCGAAAGTCCCGCCCTATGTCATCTGTCACGACAAGACGCTCGCCGAGCTCGCCACGCGCCGCCCGTCCGACGACGACGGACTGCACGGCATCACCGGCCTCGGCGCGAGCAAGATCAAGCGTTACGGCCAGGCGTTTCTGGAAACCATTGCCCGCTTCGGCACCAACACCGCCTACGACAGCCGCCTGACGCCGACCGTCAACCAGACGCTCGCGCTGCACCGGGCGGGCGCCTCCGCGGAGGCCATCGCCACCGAGCGCAACCTCGATCTCTCGACGGTCTACACGCACTTTGCCGACGCCATCGAGGCAGGCGTCCTCTCGGCCGACGACGTCCTCGATCTCGACCCGGCCGATGTGGACGAGATCCACGCCGTGTTCGAGCGGCTCGGCACGCTCGACAGTGGCAAGCTCGGCCCGGCCCACGCCGCCCTCGACGCCCGCTTCGACTACGGCATCCTGAAGTGCCTGCTCGCCGAGCTGGCCTGAAGCGTCAGCCGGCCATCCAGGGGCCAAGGACGCCGTCGCCCGAAGCAAGCGGTCCCGCACCACTGTCTCCAGAGCCTCTCGCCCCATTGCGGACGCGCGGATCAGTGCTATAGAGCCCGCGAAACCACGTTCCGGACAGGATGATGAGCAACGACGATCTGGCGGCCACGCCGGAGCTGCAGGACGGCTCTGACACGCCCGCGCCCAAAAAAGCGGCGTCCTCCGCACCAGGAAAATTCACCGACGAGATCGCCCGCCGGCGCACGTTTGCGATCATCTCGCATCCGGACGCCGGTAAAACGACGCTGACCGAGAAGCTGCTCCTGTTCGGCGGCGCCATTCAGCTCGCCGGTCAAGTCAAGGCCAAGAAGGACGGCCGCTCCACGCGGTCGGACTGGATGGCCATCGAGAAGGCGCGCGGCATCTCCGTCGCCACTTCCGTCATGACGTTCGAGTACGGCGGCGCCGTCTTCAACCTGCTCGATACACCGGGCCACGAGGACTTCTCGGACGACACCTATCGCACGCTGACCGCCGTCGATTCCGCCATCATGGTGATCGACGCCGCCCGCGGCATCGAAACGCGCACGCGCAAGCTGTTCGAAATCTGCCGCATGCGCGACATCCCGATCGTCACCTTCATCAACAAGCTCGACCGCGAGGCCAAAGAGCCGCTCGACCTGCTCGACGAGATCGAGAAGACGCTCGCGCTCGACACGGCTCCCATGGTCTGGCCCATCGGCCAGGGCCGTGACTTCCGCGGCACCTACGACCTCTATCAGCCGCGCGTGCGCCGCCTCGACGAGAACTTCGACGGCATCCCCGTGACCGGCCCGGACGATGCGCTCTTCACCGAGCTGATGGAGCCCGACGCCTACGGCCGCTGGCGCGAGGAGATCGACCTCGTCGCCGAAGCCTGCGGCCGCTTCGATCTCGAGAAGTTCCAGCACGGCGCGCTGACACCGGTCTACTTCGGCTCGGCGCTAAAGAACTTCGGCGTGCGCGACGTGCTCGACGCGCTGAAGAAGTTCGCCCCGCCGCCGCGCACCCAGCATGCCGCCCAGCGCGACATCCAGGCCAGCGAGCCCGCCATGACCGGAATCATCTTCAAGATCCAGGCGAACATGGATCCCAACCACCGCGACCGCATCGCCTTCATGCGCGTCTGCTCGGGCAAGCTCTCGCGCGGCATGAAGGTCAAGCACGTGCGCTCCGGCAAGACCATGGCGCTCTCCGCGCCGCAGTTCTTCTTCGCCCAGGACCGCTCCATCGCCGAGGAAGCGTTCGCCGGCGACGTCGTCGGCATTCCGAACCGCGGCACGCTGCGCATCGGCGACGCGCTGACCGAAGGCGAGGACATCACGTTCCTCGGCATTCCGAGCTTCGCCCCCGAGATCCTGCGGCGCATCCGGCTCGAAGATGCGATCAAGGCGAAGAAGCTCAAGGACGCCATCCGCGAGATGGCGGAGGAAGGCGTCGTGCAGGTGTTCTCACCCGTAGACGGCACGCAGCCCGTGGTCGGCGTGATCGGCGCGCTGCAGCTCGACGTACTGGCCGACCGCCTCGTGCACGAGTACGGCCTCAAGACCGACTTCGATCCCGCGCCCTGCGACGCGGTGCGCTGGATCCGCTCCAAGGATCCGGCCGCGCTGAAGCAGTTCATCGAATCCAACCGCTCGTCGATCGCGACCGACATCGACGGCGAATACGTCTATCTGCCGGCCTCGATCTTCACGCTGAACTACAATGCCGGCCGCAACCCGGACGTCGAGTTCCTGGAGATCAAGACGACGTCGTAATCCGTGGGACGCGCGCGAATGAGCTACAGGGTCTGCGGTCCCGCAGCCTGGCCGATGGCCGCGAGCATGGTGCCGCCCGTGCCGTCCAGGGGCAGCGGCTTCTGCCCGAGCAGGCCGACCCACTGCGTCGTCACCTGGAAATCGGGATCGTGCAGCAGCCGCTCGGTCGGCCGGAAGCCTGGCGCCTGGCTGATGGCGAGCGCCACCATTTTGCGAAACTGCTCCACCTCGAAGTAGGAGGTGTGCACCAGCTCGTTCCACGTCAGATAGTCGCTGATCAGCTTCGAGCGCGCATCCTCGCCTTCGGCATAGGAGAGCTTGCTGATCGCCTCGCGGAACTTGGCGATCGACTGCGAGGCCATGGTGTTGGAATGCGCCGAGATGCGGTCGGACACGTCCTGCGGCAGCTCCCACGTGACCGGTTCGAGCCAGGACGGATTGTAGTCCGCCCCGACCACGATCTCGCCTTCCGTATCGTTGCCGAACGTCGAGCGTTTCATTTCCGCGAGCGTGATGTAGTTCAGCGCCCGGGCCAGGAGCTTGCTGATGATGGCGGCAATGTACTCGAGGATCTTGAGCATCACGAGCGCGATGATCGCGAACACGAACGGCACGAGCACGATCGGCAACATCAGGCGCACGATGCCGCCAAGCCGCCCGCCGAACGCCTCGTCGTCCACCACGGCGCTCGAAAGCTCGTCCGTCACGACGTGGAACAAGAGCTTGCTGTTGAGCGCATAATCATGGCCGCCGCCGCACAGGCGGCCGCCTTCGCAGAGCTTGCCCTCCCGCATCAGGAAGCGGCGCTTGAAGCGCTGTGCCCGTTCGACATCCGTGAATTCCGGCAGGTTCTGCTCGATCTGGCGGCGCTTCTCGCGCAACTGCTGGCGCAGGTTCTCCGCGTTGCGCCGCGCGTCCTCCGCGCCCGCCGCGTCGAGCCCGGTGCGTTCGCTGCGCTCGCGCATCTCGCGCATGCGCCGGCCGAGGTTGAGAAGCTCCTCGCGCGCCTGAGTCGCAGCCCCCTCCTCCTCCACGAACTCCTGCACGTCGTACACGTGCGTCTGCAGGAAGTCGGAGATGCCGAGCATGATCTTGGGCGACGTCACCGCCAAGAGATAGACGAGCGGCAGCGAGATGATCGAAAGCTTCATGATCGTCGGCACGGCGAACCGGTCCTCGAAGAAATGAAGCTTGATGTCGGGAAGGATGCGCAGGCCCTGCACGGCCTCGTCGTTCTTGTGGCAGAGCGGCAGCCACTTGGCCTGATAGTGCTCGCGTGCCCGTTCCACCGCACCGCGGCTGTAGCCCATCAGCTCCCGCCCGTCGAGGAACCGGAACACGATGTAGGAGAACAGGATGGGCAGCGTCATCATGAGGCCGGAGAACAGCAGCGCCGTGTAATAGCGCTCGCTGCGGGCGCGGAAGCCCTGCCCGAACAGCTCGCCCGCCACGTAGAACAGGAACATGCCGAACAGCATGAGCGAGGCGACGAAGATGACCTTGCGCGTCAGCGTCAGCCGCGAGAACAGGAAGCGCTCCTTGCGCATCCCCACGAACGGCGTGCCGATCGTGATCCACCGGCTCAGGTGCGTCAGCGGCCGGCGCCGCGCGACGCTCTCGATCAGCGCCGACGCGATGACCGACCCGCCGTGGCTATGCCCGACGACGCAGTAGGGCTCGCCCCGCTGATCGAGGCCGCGCAGCACGCCGAGCAGGGCCGAGCCCGCCTCGCGCCGATCGATCTCGCTGTTGTCCGATTTCCAGGTGAAGGGAACGACCTCGAGCGGCCCGTTCTCGCCCGTGACGAATTCCTTGAGCTCCGTCTCGAAGGCGCTGGACTGCTGCCACCATTGCACGGGGCCTTGATCGCCGCCGATGTTCAGCGCGTCGGCGGTTCCCCCCGAATGCGCGAATGTGCCATGCACAGTGACGACGGTGGCCACGCGACCCTCCCAACGCAACGCTTCTGAAGCTCCCCCGGAGCGCTTGGCGGATAGCGTACAATGGTGACTGAAGCTAGGCAAAACCTCCCCGCGAGCAAAATCGCCCGCGGGGTTAACCGTTGCCGCGCCGCCGCTTAGCGCGATGCGTCCGCGCGCGCGGCCGGAGCCCGGACCGCCAGCAGCAGGTTCGATTCATTGGGCCGCCAGCGGTAGCCCACCCCGAAGTCGATCGGCGTCGCCTTCTTGTAGAGGCTCTGCATGTGGGGCTGATAGGCGCGAGGAAATATTCCCAACGGACGCAAGTAGCGCCCGAACGGCTCGATCCGCCAGGCGGCCTGATCGAAGAAGCGCAGCGGAATGCCGGAGTCGTCCTGAACCAGCGTCGCCGTGTTGTCGACGAGGAAGGTGCGCACCATCGCGAAGTTGTCGGAGTGCATCAGGTACGAGGCGCTCTTCACGAACGCGTCGCCCTGGCCGAGCTCCTTGCAGAACGCCAGAAACCCGCTGGCCTTGAGGCCGCCGTCCGAGAGATCCGTGTTGAAGTAATAGAGCGTCTTGTCGGACCCGCCGCCCGACGAGAACACGATCTTCGCGCCCGGGCTCGCGCCCTTGGCGAGCGAGCCGCCCATCGCTGGGCTGACGGTGCCGTCCGGGTTCAGCGTCACGAGCGTGGTCTCTTTCACGGTCTTCCCGGACCGCGCCAGGAACGTATAGAGGATCGGCAGCGTGCCGGTGAGCCGGCCGTCGCGCAGTTGCGTCTTCATCTTCTTGGTGATGAAGAAGCTGTAGCTCAGGACCGAGTTCAGCGAGCCCTGCAGCCCGCGCAGCTCCGAGCCGAACGCGCGGGCCGGCAGCGCGGTGAGGTCCGGGATCGGCCCGACCGGCTCGAGGCCCGAGAGCACATAGGTGGACGCCCCGTTGAAGAACGCGTCGGCGTAGAGGAAGTCCGGGCCGCTGAACATGTAGAATAGCACCGGCTTCGGATTGGGGACGTGCTTCGAGGACCACGTCTTGATCTTCGTGATCTGGCGCGCCGTGAGCTGCGCCCAGGCCTTGTCGAAATAGCGGCTGTGCGACTGCCAGGCCGCCTCCTTCGTCAGCGGCTCGAGCGGCGAGCCGGCCGCCGGCGCCATTCCCGCCAGCACGCGCGCCGTGTCGTCGGCGGTCGCCGCGCCGTGCGCCGGCGAGAGCGCCAGGACCACGAGGGCGAATGCGCCCGCAAGAGTTTCACGCCATCTCATCTCGATCATCCCTGTGAGTTCGGAATCCCCGACGCCGTCGAAACGCGTCCGCTGCGTCGTGACAGGGCAAACAGCACCAGTCCCGACGCCATCAACAGAAGGCTTGCGAGCGACTGCCACGGCCGCTCCCAGAGCAGGTAAGCCATCATGAAACCCGTCACCGCGAGAAACACGAGCGGCGTGAGCGGATAGGCCCACACCCGATACGGACGCGGCAGGTCCGGCCGCGTGACGCGCAGCACGATCACGCCCAGCACGGCGAGGAACGAGCACAGCGTCAGGCTGAACTGGATGAAGTCGACGACGGTCTCGAAGCCTTGCGTCAGGAGCAGCAGGGTCACGACCGTGATCTGGAGAAGAATGGCCAGCGTCGGCACGCCGTTCGCCGAATGGCGCGAGAACACGTTGAGCAGCGCGAAGTCCTCGCCCATGGCGACCGTGACGCGCGGCCCGATCCACATCATCGCGCTGATGGCGGACACGAGCCCGATGCAGATCAGCCCCGCCACCACCCGTCCGCCCGTCGCGCCGAAAATGTGCTCGCCCGCGATCTGCGCCACGTTGAGCTGCCCCGCCATGGCGCTGATCGGCGTCGTGTAGAGGAACACCGCGTTGAGCAGCACGTAGAGCAGGATCACGATCAGCGTGCCGGCCAGCATCGCGCGCGGAACGCTGCGCTCGGGCTCGCGGATGTCGCCCGCGATGTAGGTCGCCGCGTTCCATCCCGAATAGGAGTACATGACGAACACGAGGCTGACGGCGAACGGCGCGCTCAGGATATACGAGAGATCGCCCGGCTGCGGCAGGAACGAGATCGGCTGCGGATCGCCGACCGAGAATCCGGCCACGATGAAGACCACGATCAGCGCCACCTTGATGGCCGTCGCGACGTTCTGGAAGATCGCGCCCGGCTGCGCGCCGGAAAGCTGAACCAGCGTGACGCCCCACGCCACCGCGAGCCCGCAGAGCAACGGCGGCGCACCGGGCACCGCGCCCGCGAAGTATTCGCCGAATGCCATCGCCGCGAGCGCCACCGGCGCCGCAAAGCCGACGGTCGCCGACACCCAGCCCGCCATGAAGCCGAGCATCGGGTGATAGATGCGCGACAGGAAGTTGTATTCGCCGCCCGAGCGGGGAAACGCCACCGCCAGCTCGGCATAGGAGAGCGCGCCGCCCAGCGCCGCTGCGCCGCCGATGATCCAGAGCATCAGGATGGCGAAGCCCGACGGCAGCGAGGCAAGCTGAAAGCCCAGGCTCGTGAAGACGCCGATGCCGATCATGTCGGCGACTGCAATCGCCGTCGCTGTCGCCGTCGATACGGTGCGCGCGTGTGGCGATGTCATTCGGTCCGGCCCGCAAAGCAAATCAGTGAGCGAACCCTATAAGTCCGAACACGTCGCAACAAGCGCGCTTGGAAAATCCACCCGTCAAAGTGGCCAAAATACACCGCAGCGACAGATCGGACACACATCGCAGGCATCCATTTCTCGTCACGATTGCCCGCTAACACGCCAGATCACGGAGCGATCAAGGCTCGTGAAACCATTCCAAGCCTAGGGTGTTCGGGATCAGGGTCAATGAACCCCGAACCCACCGGCACCCGGGCGACCGCCCGTCGACACTGGCAGCCCAAGGAATACAGCCCGAGGAATGATGCGTTCGGCTTCGATGGCATGGCTCAAACTTGCGACGGCTTTCGCCGCGGCGTTTGTCGTGGCCATGCCGGCCATGGCCGCTGCGAAGAAGATCGCGCCCAAGCCGTCGCGCGAAGCCAAGAGCCAGGCGGTGCCGAAACCGCACCCCGTCCAGTCGCGCGCCGCGCCGCTCAAGCAGGCCAAGACCGCGCTCGTCAAGTTTCAATCGGCCCCCTTCCCCTACGCCGGATCGGCCGGCGGCAAGCCCTTCTTCGACGTCGTCAATGACGAAGGCCGCCGCGGCCACACCACGCCTTACGGCCGCCTTTACTGGGAGGACGAGACCTACAGCGACGACCGCGTCCTGCTGCATGTTCCGAAGGGCTTCGACATCCGCCGCCCCTCGGTCATCGTCGTCTTCTTTCACGGCCACGGCGCCACCCTCGAGCGCGACGTGCTGCGCCGCCAGCGCGTTGCAGATCAAATCTCGCGCTCCGGCGCCAACGCGGTGCTGATCGCGCCCCAGTTCGCCGTCGATGCCGCGGATTCCAGCGTAGGCCGCTTCGCCGAGCCCGGCGCCTTCGGACGCTTCATGGGAGAGGCCACCCAGGCTCTGACGAAGCTGCACGGCGACCGCCGCAGCGCGCCGAGCTTCGCATCCGCCCCCGTCGTCTTCGTCGCCTACAGCGGCGGCTATCTGGCAGCGGCCGCCTGCGCCACCAAGGGCGGCCTCGCCAAGCGGCTGCGCGGCGTGGTTCTGCTGGATGCGCTCTACGGCGAGCTCGGCAAGTTCACGTCCTGGATCGAGAACGACCGCTCCGCCTTCTTCGTGAGCTCCTACCTCGGCTCGACCCGCGACAAGAACGTGGAGCTGGCCGGCATCCTGGCGGCCAAGGACATCGCCTACGACACCGCCCTCGATCGCCCGCTGCACCAGGGCGACGTCACGTTCCTTTCGGGCGACATGGGCGGCGAGAACGTCTCGCATCGCAGCTTCGTGACGCGCGCCTGGGTCGACAATCCCATCGAGGATTTGCTGCGCCGCCTGCCGGGCTTCCGAAAGCAGGAATAATGTCCTGAAAATCCCGCCCCCGGGACCTCTTCGATATAAGAATACAGATAAAACGCTTCCTCACGCCGTTCAGTTAAGCACGCCTTAACAGCTTGCTTTCAATGATACTGATCAGCGTTCGAAGTTTTTCACTACAACTAAAGAACGAGGAAAAGACCCGGCGCCGTCGCGGGCTGCGTTGAACAACGCCCCCACGCGCGGGAAGCCCGGCTTCGGCAGCCAAGGAGAATTTAGCGTGTTTGCGATGCGCCGTCCCACTGAAGCCTCTGACAGCCAGGCCGCTGTCCCGTCGGCGGGCCAGACCGAGCAGCAGCTCGTCGACGCCCTCGAAACGTTGATCCGTAGCAAGCTGAGCGCCAATGTGCCCGTCAGCGGCGCGCTCGGCAGCAGCTTGCAGCGCCTCATCCAGCTCGTGACGGCCGGCTACACGAAGCAGTTCATGCTGTCGAGCGACCTCGGCAAGGAAGCCTGCGAAGCCTCGATCAACATCGGCTGGCTCTCGCACGACTTCAGCGAGGTTGCCCAGTCGACGGTCTCGATCTCGAGCGCCGTAGAGGAGATGGCCGCCTCGATCGCCGAGCTTTCGACGGTCTCCGCCGCCAGCGCCACGCAGACCGAGAACACGCGCGACACCATGCGCAGCTGCATCAACGACAGCCGCGCCGCCGTCGAGGCGATGACCAACATCCAGACCCAGTCGAGCAAGATCGGCGATCAGGTCTCGGTGCTCCAGAGCGCCGTCGACCAGATCGGCGAGATGGCGACCAGCATCGACTCGATCGCCCGCCAGACCAACCTGCTGGCCCTCAACGCCACGATCGAAGCCGCCCGCGCGGGCGAAGCGGGCCGCGGCTTCGCCGTCGTCGCCGCCGAGGTCAAGACGCTCTCCGTCGAGACCGGCAAGGCCACCCAGGAAATCCGCTCGCGCGTCGAAGCGCTGACCCGCGAGATGCGCGAGATCCGCCACGCCGTCGCCGACAGCCTGAAGTCGGTGTCCTCCGGCAGCGCCGTCGTGACCCAGGTCGGCACGATCATCGAAAGCATGGGCGACGAGGTCGCCGAGGTGGCCGAGCGCATCCGCGGCCTCTCCAACGTCCTCGAGCAGCAGCGCGCCGCCACCACCGAGATCACGCAGAACGTCGTACGCATCTCGGAAAAGGCCACCAAGAGCAAGGACGAGGTCCAGAAGATCGGCAAACGCCTGGAAGCCTGCGAGGGCACCATCCGCAAGGCGTTCGACGCGGCCGAGCTGCCGATCCGCTTCCCGTCCCTGATCCGCATCGGATCCGAGGCGATCTCGTGGAAGCTGCATCTCGCCCAGATCCTGCTCGGCGCGACGCCGGTGCCCGGATCCGCTCCGCAGCTCGTGCAGACCGGCGTCCTCGCCGAAGCCGAGCAGATCGCCAAGGCCACCGGCGCCTCCGCCCTGGCGGCCGAGCTGGCCTCTGCCCTCTCGACCGCCCAGACCCAGGGCACGAAGATGGTGGACGAGGTCCGCAACCGCAATTGGGGCGCCGCGACGCCGGCCTACGTGGCCGCCGACGAGGCCCTCGCCAAGCTGCAGACGGCCATCGACGGCCTGCTCAACCGCGCGGGCTGATCGAAAACAAGATCCTCATGCAACGACGGCGCGCAGGCTCGAAGGCCGCGCGCCGTTTCGTTTTTTACGAAGCCAGCCCCTCTAAAGCAGGTCGCGCAGCCGGTAATAGAGCATGCCGAGCGCGAGCATCTGATTGCCGAGGAACTGCCCGACCGGCAGCCGCACGTGGCGGATCTTCTCGAACAGATCGAACCGCTCCATCGTGCCCGCGATGGCGTCCGCAACGATGTCCGCCGCGATGTGCGTCGTGTTCACGCCGTGCCCGCAATAGCCTTGCATGTAGTAGACATTGGGCTCCCTCCGCCCGATCGCCGGCACGCGCGTCAGCACGATGTCGATCTTGCCGCCCCAGGCGAAATCGAGCCGGACGTCGCGGAGCTGCGGAAACACCTCGACCATGCGCGGATGCAGCGTCGCGCGAATATCGCGCGGATCGCGGTTCGAGTAGTTGCAGCGCCCGCCGAACAGGAGACGGCGGTCCGCCGAAAGCCGGAAGTAGTCGAGCACCACGTTGCTGTCCGCGACCGCGAGGTCCTGCGGATTGATCTCGCGCGCCAGCGCTTCGGTAAGCGGCTCCGTCGCGACGATGTAGCTGCCCGTCGGAAAGAGAAGCCCATTGAGCCGCCCGCTCTGGAACGACGCATCGAGGTAGCCGGCGAGCACGATGGATTGCGCCTCGACGCGCCCCTCCGCCGTCGTGACGAAAGGCGACGCCCCGCCCGCGACCGCCGTGACGGGGCTTTCCTCGAAGATCCGCACGCCTTGCGCGGCCGCCGCACGCGCTTCGCCGAGACAGAGGTTGAGCGGATGCAGATGGCCGCTGCGCCGGTCGACGAACCCGCCGTGATAGAGGCGCGAGCCGAGAATGCGGCTCATGTCCTGCGGCTCGACGAGCGAGAGCCCATCGCCGTCGCCGCTCGCGTGCCGCTCCGCCACGTAGCCGCGGATCGCCTCCATGTGCCGCGGACGCGCCGCGACTTCGGCCCATCCCCACTTGAGGTCGCACGCGATGGCATGATCGGCGACACGCCGCTGAATGATGTCGTGCCCGAGATAGCGAATGTCGGCGAGCAGCTTGCGCCCGGCCTCCCCGAGCTGGCTCTCGATGCGGTGCTCGCCACTGATCCCCGCGATCAGTTGGCCCCCGTTGCGGCCCGACGCGCCCCAGCCGACGCGCTGCGCCTCGACGACGACGACCGAGTAGCCGCGCTCCCGGAGGCTCAGCGCCGTCGCGATGCCCGAGAAGCCGCCACCGACCACGCAGACGTCCGCCGTGACCGTGCCCTTGAGCACCGGATAGCGCGTGAGATCGTTCGCCGTGGCGGCGTAGTAGGAGTTGATATGCGTTGCGGTCATGCTGGGTGTTCTAGTGTGCCTTCGTTGTGCCTGCAAAGGTGCACCATCGCGTGCGGGGACCCTGGCAGAAGCTGGTGCAATGAGGAGACGTGCCTGGATCCCGGCCGTCCATGCGGAGCATGGCTTCGCCAGGACGCCCGGATAACGTTCTCGGGCACAACGGCCGGTTCACCCTCTGACGTCACCCCGACGGAGGTCGGGGTCTAGACACGTTCGCCGCATTTCGCCGCCGTGTCGAATCCGCGAGCCCCGCTCCGCACGGACATCGCGTCCGGGTGAGGGGGCCCGCCACAAACGCGACCGTCCCCCGCTCGCGCTTCTACTTCGCGCCCGCGTCCACCGCCTTCATCTCCCGCGCCTGCCGCTCGCTCGCCCGCTTCGTCGTGTAGGATGCGACGAGCACGCCCAGCGTGACGAGACCGATCATGATCGTCGAGATCGCGTTGATCTCGGGCGTCACGCCGAGGCGCACCTGGCTGTAAATCTTCATCGGCAGCGTCGTGGCGCCGGGCCCCGTGGCGAAGCTCGCGATCACGAGGTCGTCGAGCGACAGCGTGAACGAGAGCAGCCACGCCGAGATGACGGACGGCGCGATGATCGGCAGCGTCACCTGCATGAACGTCTCGAACGGCGTGGCGCCGAGGTCCATCGCCGCCTCCTCGACCGACTTGTCGAAGTCGTAGAGGCGCGCCTGCACGACGACGGCGGCAAAGCACATCGAGAACGTCGCGTGCGCGATCACGACGGTCCAGAAGCCGCGGTCCATGTTCAACGCCACGAACAACAGCAGCATCGAAAGGCCCGTAATGACCTCCGGCATGACGAGCGGCGCGAAGATGAGGCCCGAGAACAGCGTCCGCCCCGGAAACCGCCCCATGCGCACGAGCGTGATCGCCGCCAGCGTGCCGAGGATCGTCGCCACCGTCGAGGAGACGATGGCGACGCGCAACGTCACCCAGGCCGCCGAGAGGATGCCCTCGTTCTCGAGCAGCGAGCCGTACCACTTGGTCGACCAGCCGCCCCACACCGTGACGAGCTTCGACTCGTTGAAGCTGTAGATCACGAGCAGCAGGATCGGGATGTAGAGGAACGCGAAGCCGAGCGCGATGGAGGTCGCGTTGAACCACGAGAAGCGTCTCATCGCGCCGCCTCCTCTCTCTGCTTTTCCTGGTTCCGCTGGAACAAGACGATGGGCACCACCAGCACCAGGAGCAGCACCACCGCCACGGCCGACGACACCGGCCAGTCGCGATTGGCGAAGAACTCGTTCCAGAGCGTCTTGCCGATCATGAGCGTATCCGAGCCGCCGAGCAGATCGGGAATGACGAACTCGCCCGTGGCCGGAATGAACACGAGGAAGCAGCCCGCCAGCACGCCCGGCAGCGACAGCGGGAACGTCACCTGCCAGAACGACTTCCACGGCGGCGAGCCGAGGTCCGCGGCCGCCTCCAGCAGCGAGGGGTTGATCTTCTCGAGGCTCGCATAGAGCGGCAGGATCATGAACGGCAGGTACGAGTAGACGATGCCGATGTAGACGGCGAGCGGCGTATTCATGATCGTGAGCGGCTCGCTGATGATGCCGAGGTTCATCAGGAACAGGTTGAGCAGGCCCTCCTTCTTCAGGATGCCGATCCACGCGTAGACGCGGATGAGGAAGGACGTCCAGAACGGCAGGATCACGAGCATGACGAGCGTCGGCTGCCATTCCCTGGGCGCCCGCGCCATGCCGTAGGCGATGGGATAGGCCACGAGCAGCGTGATGAGCGTCGAGATCCCGGCGATCTTGAGCGCCGAGAAATAGGCGTTCACGTAGAGCGAGTCGCTGAAGATGAAGGCGTAGTTCTCGAAATCGAGCTGCGAGAGGAACTCCCCGATCCCCGTCGAGAAATCGAACGTCGGCGTGTACGGCGGAATGGCCGTCGCGATATCCGAAAGCGAAATCTTGAAGACGATGAAGAACGGAATGAGGAAAAAGATCAGGAGCCAGATGTAGGGCACCGAGATCACGAGCCAGCGGCGCATGGGATTTGATCCTCCGGAAGGCGTCTAGCGGGTGAGCACGATGCCGGTCTCCGGCGGCCATTCGAGCCAGACCTGGTCTTCCCAACTGATCGGCCGATCGACGGTGCGCGACGAATTCGTCCGCAGCGCCTTCACGCGCTGTCCGTTCGCGAGCTCGACGTGGTAGTGCGAGATCGAGCCGAGATACCCCACGTCAACGACTTTACCCGGCACGGCATTGGCGCTCGCCTCCGGCTTGTCGAACGACACGTGGATTTTTTCCGGACGCAGCGCGAGCCACACCTGCTGATCGGCGGAGCAGCCGCCCGGCGCGAGCGACTTGAACCGCGCCATCCCCGGCCCCCAGTCGATCTCGGCGAATTGCCCCTCGACCTTCACGACCTTGCCTTCGAGCAGGTTCACGTCGCCGAGGAAGTTCGCCGTGTAGCGCGAGTTCGGCGCCTCGTAGATGTCGCCGGGCGTCGCGATCTGCACGAACTCGCCGTGATCCATGACCGCGATGCGGCTCGACACGGTCATCGCCTCCTCCTGGTCGTGCGTCACGATGATGAAGGTCGTGCCGGTCGTCTCCTGGATGCGCATCAGCTCGAACTGCGCCGTCTGCCGGAGCCGCTTGTCGAGCGCGCCGAGCGGCTCGTCGAGCAGCACGATGCGGGGCTTCTTGGCGATGGCGCGGGCCAGCGCCACGCGCTGCTGCTGGCCGCCGGAAAGCTGGTGCGGCTTGCGCTTGCCGAACCGGCCCAGCTCCAGCATCGCCATCGTCTCCTCGACGCGCGCGGCGATCTGGTCCTTCGGCATGCCGTCCTGCTTCAGGCCGAAACCGATGTTCTGCTCCACCGTCATGTGCGGGAAGAGCGCGTACGACTGGAACATCATGTTGACCGGCCGGTCGTACGGCGCGAGCTCCGTGATGTCCTGCCCGGCGACGAAGATGCGCCCGCTCGTCGGCTTCTCGAAGCCCGCGAGCATGCGCAGCAGCGTGGTCTTGCCGCAACCCGAGGGTCCGAGCAGCGCGAAGAACTCGCGCTCGTAGATATCGAGCGTGCAGTCCTTCACGGCCACGAAGTCGCCGAACCGCTTCACGACGTTTTCGAACCGCACCATCGGCGTCTTCGAGGGATCTTTCCACGGCGCGAACCCGGACTGCGGCGCAGCGGTGCGGAGAGGTGCCGGAGACGGACCTTTGCCCGGCGATGGCGACGAGCTCAGCGCGGCCTCACTCATGGTCGGATTCCTCGATCAGAAAATTGCAGACGCGCGCCCGCGATTTCGGCGCGAAACGAAAACCGCGCCCGGGAGGCTCCCGGGCGCGGCGGATGGTGCTTATTGTCCCGTGACGACCTTGGTCCAGATCCGCGTCACGACGCGTTGGGTTTTTGCGTCGTACGGGTTCTTGACGAAGAGCCGCTTCAGCGTGGCCTCATCGGGGAAGATGGAGGTGTCTCCCTTGATCTCGTCGTCGATGAACTCCTGCGAGGCGAGGTTGCCGTTCGCGTAGTTCACGTAGTTCGAGGCTTTCGCGATCACCTTGGGATCGAGCATGTAGTTGAGGAACGCATGCGCCTCCTCGACGTGCTTCGCATCGGCCGGAATGGCCATCTGGTCGAACCACATCTGCGCGCCTTCCTTCGGGATCTTGTAGCCGACGGTCACGCCGTTCTTGGCTTCCTCGGCGCGGTCACGCGCCTGCAGGATGTCGCCCGAATAGCCGACCGCGATGCAGATGTCGCCGTTCGCGAGCGCGTTGATGAATTCCGACGAGTGGAACTTCTGGATGTTGGGACGGATCTGCTCCAGCAGCTTGCCGGCCTTATCGAGATCCCCCGGATCTTTGCTGTTCGGATCGAGGCCGAGATAGAGCAGAGCGACGGGCAGGATGTCGTCGGCGGCGTCGAGCAGGAAGATGCCGCAATCCTTGAACTTGGAGACGATCTCGGGCTTGAAGATCAGATCCCAGGAATCGACCGGCGCGTCCGCCATCCGCTCCTTGATCTTGGCCTCGTTGTAGCCGATGCCCGTCGTGCCCCACATGTAGTTGATCGAATATTCGTTGCCCGGATCATAGAGCGCCGTGCGCTCGTTGATGAGCGGCCAGGTGTTCTTCAGGTTCGGAAGCTTCGACTTGTCGAGCTTCTGGAACACGCCCGCCGTGATCTGCCGCGAGAGGAACGGCCCCGTGGGGACGACGACATCGTATCCGCTGCCGCCAGCCAGGAGCTTCGTCTCGAGAAGCTCGTTGCTGTCGAACACGTCATAGATGACCTTGATGCCCGTCTCTTTCTCGAAGTCCTTGAGAACTTCCTCGTCGATATAGTCGGACCAGTTGTAGACGCGGACCTCTTTGGCCAACGCGGGTGCGCCGGCAATCAGCGCCGCCGCAGCCAGCGCGCCAGCAATCGGCCCACGCACGTTTTTGAGCTTGAACATCCCACGACCTCCCAGGGGAGAGATAACGACGGAAAGGCTAAAGCCGCACGGCCCCGTCACCATCGAGCGGCCAGACCACCCCATTGTGATCACATTATTCGCGCGCTACAAGTATTTCCTTGGATCCGTCGCGGGCACGCATCCAATGAACGTGCCTAAAAATCGCTCGCGCGGATGATGCGATGCAACACCGGCCTGCGATTCTCCGCGAGGTGACGACAAGCTAAATGCCCCAGCGCCAGCGATCGGATCATAGCGACAAACCCGCGTCCCGGACCCGAGCCTCGGCCCTCGAAAGCCGTGCCCAAGCGTTGGGCAACATCACGCTCACGACCCATGAGAATGTCTATCGCGGACTGCGCAATCGGATCCTGTTCGGCGGCTTTCTGCCGGGAAGCGCCGTGACGCTGCGCGGCCTGGCGGAGGACATGGGCGTGAGCCCGATGCCGATCCGCGAGGCGGTCCGCCGGCTCATCGCCGAGCGCGCGCTCAAGATGCAGGACAATCGCCGCGTCCTCGTTCCGCCCATGACGGAAGACGCCTTCGAGCAAATCATTTTCTGCCGCAAGGCTTTGGAGCCCGAGCTCGCCGCGCGCGCCATGGACCGCATCGGGCCTGCCGAGATCAAGGCGATCACCGCGCACGACAAGGCCGTCGACCGCGCCATGGCCATCGGCGACGTCCAGGGCTACATGCAGAACAACTACCGCTTTCACTTCGCCATCTACGAGCAGGCACGCGCCGAGACCCTGCTCGCCCTCGTCGAGAGCATATGGCTCCAGTTCGGCCCGTTCATGCGCATGGCCTACGGCCGTTGGGGAACGTCGTCGCTGGAGGACCAGCACCAGGCCGCCATCGCGGCCCTGGAGCGGCGCGACCGCAAGGCGCTGAAGGCCGCCATCGCCGCCGACATCGGCCAGGGCATGAACTTCATCGGCGAAGCCATTCTGAAGCGCACGGCCTAACCGGCTGAGGGTTAACGGCGGTTCGAAAGCCCCCGCGCGCGCGTTGCCGGGCCGCTTGAGTTTACCCGTCAATTGTGATCACATTGGCGGCGATTTTCGAAGCGTTTCCTGCCGCCCGCGGCAGTCTTGGTGCGCCGATCATAAGGCGGCATCGGCGAAACGCCAGAGAGCTAAGGTGTAGAATGGCCCCCGATACAGGTTCTTTGCCCGATCCCGGCCCCACGACGTTCACCGTCGGGACAGAGCCCGAGGAGCTGCGCGCCTGGCTCAGCCATCACCGCATCGAGGAGGTGGACTGCGCGGTGCCGGACATCGCCGGCGTCGCCCGCGGCAAGACCATGCCCGCCGGCAAGTTCGTCAAGCTCGATCCCGTGCACCTGCCGATCTCGATCTTCCACCAGACCATCACCGGCGACTACGTCGGCTTCGAGGAGGACGGCCAGGCGCTCTACGCCGAGAGCGACCTGATGATGGTGCCGGACCTGACGACGATCCGCCCCGCCCCCTGGGCCTCGAGTCCCACGGCACAGGTCATCCACGACGCCACCTGGCAGAACGGCGATCCCGTCGAGATCGCCCCGCGCTCCGTTCTGAAGCGCATCGTCGAGCTCTATGCGAAAGAGGGCTGGGTTCCCGTCGTCGCCCCCGAGCTCGAATTCTATCTGACGAAGACCAATCCCGATCCCGACTATCCGCTCGAGCCGCCGACGGGCCGCTCGGGTCGCGCGGGCGCCGGCCGCCAGGCCTATAGCCTCGGCGCCGTCGACGAGTACGACAAGATCGTCGACGACATCTACGACTATGCCGAGCGCCAGTACCTGAAGATCGACACGATCATTCAGGAAGGCGGCGCCGCACAGCTCGAAATCAACCTGCTGCACGGCGATCCGATCGACCTCGCCGACCAGGTCTTCCTGTTCAAGCGCACGATCCGCGAAGCCGCCTTCACGCACAACTGCTACGCGACGTTCATGGCCAAGCCGCTCGCCAACGAGCCGGGCAGCGCCATGCACATCCATCAGAGCATCGTCGACGCGAAGACCGGCCGCAACATCTTCACCGACGACAACGGCGGGCCGACGAAGCAGTTCTACAATTTCCTCGCCGGCCAGCAGCGCTATCTGCCGCTCGCGACCTGCCTGCTCGCGCCGTACGTGAACTCCTATCGTCGCCTCGTGCCGGGCGGTGCCGCGCCCATCAACGTCGAATGGGGCAACGACAACCGCTCCGCGGGCCTGCGCGTGCCGTTCTCGCCGCCCGCCGCGCGGCGCATCGAGAACCGCCTCGCCGGATCCGATGCCAACCCCTACATCGCCATCGCCGCGAGCCTCGCGTGCGGCTACCTCGGCCTCAAGAAGGGGCTGGAGCCGCGCGAAGCCGTCGTCGGCAACGCGTACCGCAACGATCACCAGTTGCCGCGCGGCCTGCTCGAAGCCTTGACCGAGTTCGAGGATTCGACCGAGCTTCACGAGATCCTCGGCAAGCGGTTCTCGCACGTGTACCTCTCGCTCAAGCGGTCCGAGTTCGAGGAGTTCATGCGCGTGATCAGCCCGTGGGAACGCGAGCATCTTTTACTGAGCGTTTGAGCGCGGTACGCCCATGCACCCGTCAGGCCAGAGATCCGAGGAAGCCCGCCGCGCGATGTCGAACGATGTCGCGGCGAAGAGCCGTAAGACGGTGCTGCTCGAACTCTGCGCGCGCATCGGTTTCACGCCGCCCGCGTGAGGCGGCGCGCGCTCCGGCCCTCGCGCTCCGGAACCCTGAATGACGCGCCGATCCCCCGAGGACGGCGCACGAAACGAGCCCCCGCTCGCACTGGAGACGTCCCCCATGTCGAAGACCCCCACAGCGTCGAAGCCCCCCGTGAAGAACAGCACCGCCGAATGGCGCGACCTCGATGCGCTCCACCACCTGCATCCCTTCACCAACCACAGCTCGCTGCGCAGCGGCGGCGCCCGCGTCATTGTCAAGGGCGAAGGCCCCTACATCTTCGATAGCGAAGGCCACCGTATCCTCGACGGCATGGCCGGCCTCTGGACGACCAACGTGGGCTACGGGCGCGCCGAGCTGGCCGACGCCGCACGCGACCAGATGATGGAGCTGCCGTTCTACAACACCTTCTTCCGCACCACGCACCCGCCGGTCATCGCGCTGTCGAAGAAGCTCGCCGAGATCACGCCCCCGCACATCAATCAGGTGTTCTACGGCTCGTCCGGCTCAGAATCGAACGACACCGCCATCCGCCTGATCCGCCACTACTGGCACCTCAAGGGCGAGCCCGCCCGCCGCATCATCATCTCGCGCCGGAACGCCTACCACGGCTCCACCATCGCCGCGGGCTCCATGGGCGGCATGCCCCACGTCCACCAGCACAGCTATCCGGTGTACGAGGGCTTCCGCCACATCATGGATCCGTGCTGGTTCGACGAAGGCCGCGACGGCGAAAGCCTCGAAGCCTTCGGCCTGCG
Organism: uncultured Hyphomicrobium sp.; assembly: GCA_964386545.1. Lineage (GTDB taxonomy): Bacteria > Pseudomonadota > Alphaproteobacteria > Rhizobiales > Hyphomicrobiaceae > Hyphomicrobium_C. The sequence goes on along the minus strand of CAYLSI010000004.1, from coordinate 6,824 downwards.
CGCCGCCAAGGCTCTGGAGGACGAGATCCTGGCCGTCGGCCCCGAGAACGTCGCCGCCTTCGCCGGCGAGCCCGTGCAGGGCGCGGGCGGCGTCAAGATCGCGCCGCCCAACTACTGGGCCGAGATCCAGCGCATCGTCGACAAGTACGGCATCCTGCTGCTGGCCGACGAGGTCATCACCGGCTTCGGCCGCCTCGGCACGTGGTTCGCGTCCGACTATTACGGCATCAAGCCGAACATCATCACGTTCGCCAAGGCCGTGACGTCGGGCTACCTGCCGATGTCCGGCATCCTGGTCGACGACACGATCGTCGAAGCCTTGATGAGCCACAACGACGACTTCAACCACGGCTACACGTTCTCCGGCCATCCGGTGGCCTGCGCCGTGGCGCTCCGCAACATCGAGATCATGGAGCGCGAGAAGCTCGTGGCGCGCGTCGGCGAGTTCTGCGCGCCCGCGCTCGCCAAGCTGCTCGCCAAGTTCAAGGACCATCCGCTCGTTGGCGAGGTCCGCTCCGTCGGCATGATGGGCGCCATCGAGCTCGTGGCCGACAAGCGCACGCGCCGCCGCTTCGACAACCCGGGCCGCGTCGGCCTCATCTGCCGCGACCACTTCTTCCGCGAGGGTTTCATCATGCGCGCCGTCTTCGACACGATGGTCTGCGCGCCGCCCCTGATCTGGGGCGAGGAGCAGTTCGCGGAAGCCGAGCGGGTCATCCGCAAGGCGCTCGACCTCACGATGAACGACGTCGCCGGAGAGATCGCAGCATGAGCCGGCCCGTCGTCATTATTCCCTGCGACACGAAGGTGATCGAGGGCATGACCTTCGACGCCGTCGGCCGCAAATACTCGGCCGCCGTGGCCGAGGTCGCGGACTGCCAGCCCCTGCTCGCGCCCCTCGGCCCGAGCATGCTCGACATGCACGCGCTGCTCGATATCGCCGATGGCATCCTGCTCTCCGGCAGCATCTCGAACGTGCACCCGAGCCTTTACGGGCTCGAAGAGCCGCCGCTGAACGACAAGGCCCTCGATCCCGAGCGCGACAGCCTGACCCTGCCGCTCGTGCGCGAGGCCATGGCCAGGAAGAAGCCGCTGTTCGCCATCTGCCGCGGCTTCCAGGAGCTGAACGTCGCCCTCGGCGGCACGCTCGACCAGGCGGTCCACACGGTCGAAGGCCGCAACGACCACCGCGAGCCGTCGGACGTGCCGACGATGGACGAGCGCTTCGGTCCCGCCCATCCCGTGACGCTCTCGGGCACGCTCAAAAGCTGGGTCGGCAAGGACGAGATCATCGTCAACTCGCTGCACTGGCAGGGCATCCAGCGGCTCGCCACGCCGCTCACCGCCGAAGCCCACGCCAAGGATGGCCTGATCGAGGCCGTGCGCGGCCCCACCGATCATCCGTTCCTCTTCGGGGTGCAGTGGCACCCCGAATTTCAAGCCAAGAGCAACGCGGCCTCCATCGAGATCTTCCGTCGCTTCGGAGATGCCGTCAGAAAGATGAACGCAAGCGGTCTCGCAGCATGAACACCTCCATCACCGTTGACGAGACCAAGGACTTCCTGGCCGCCAACCCGGCCGTCCGCTGGATCGACATCTTCACGTTCGACCTGAACGGCATCGCGCGCGGCAAGCGCTTCCGCCGCGACGACCTCTTGGATCTTGCGAAAGGCGGACTGATGATGCCGGCCTCGGCGTTCGTCATCGATCCGCGCGGCAATTCGGTCGGCGAAACCGGCCGGCTCTGGGAAACCGGCGATCCGGACGTCCCGGCGCGCATCCTGTCGGGCACGCTCGTCCCTGTCCCCGTCAACGGCGGCACGCACGCCCAGGCCGTCATGCACCTCGAAACGGACGGCCACATGTGCGCCCGCTCCGTGCTCGAAAACCAGGTCGCCCGCATGCAGAAGCAGGGCCTGACGCCCGTCGCCGCGGTCGAGCTCGAGTTCTACGTCACGCGCCCGGGCCCGGACGGCGCCTTCACGCTCGACCCGCCCGCCGGCATGACGACCGATCCGGACGCCGCCGGCACCTACGAGTTCGCCGACATGGACGCGCTGCAGCCGTTCATCGACGAGGTCTATCGCATCGCCGCCGCGCAGAACCTGCCCGTCGACGCCGTGATGCAGGAGAGCGGGCCGGCCCAGTTCGAGATCAACCTCAAGCACCGCGCCGATGCCGTGCAGGCCGCGCTCGACGGGCTGTTGCTGAAGCGCGCCGTCAAGGCCGCCGCCCGCGCGCACAACCTGAATGCCACGTTCATGGCCAAGCCCCATCACGACTGGTGCGGCTCGGGCATGCACATCCACCTGAGCCTCGTCGACGGCAAGGGCAAGAACGCGTTCGCCGGCTCTCCCATCTCGCCGCTCTTCCGCCACGCCATCGGCGGCCTGCGCGAGACCATGGCGGATTTCATGGCGATCTGGGCGCAATACGGCAATTCCTACCGCCGCTACGTGCCGAAGTCGTACGTCTCGGTGGCCACGAACTGGGGCTTCAACAATCGCACGGTTGCGCTGCGCATCCCGAACGGCAGCGGCCCGGCCACGCGCATCGAGCACCGCGTTGCCGGCGCCGACGCCAATCCCTATCTCGTCATTGCGGCGATCCTCGCCGGCATGGCCCACGGCATCGCGACCAAGGCCGATCCCGGCCCGCACGCCGAAGGCGACGCCGAGGAGATCGAGACGCCCGTGACGCTGCCGACCGCCTGGGTCAACGCGCTTGCGGTGTTCGAGACGTCCGCGATCGCGAAAGACGCGTTCGGCAACGGATTCCACGACGTTTACACGCGCCTGAAACAGACCGAGCGAGCCAACTTCGAACGTCTCGTCACCTCGCTCGATCACCTTTGGTACGCCAGCGTCGCGTGAGACCGCACGCGGCGCACCGCAACGCTTTTGCATGAGGCACGCCCATGACCTCGCTTGCACATTTCGAGAAGGTCGCCGGCTCCATCGCGCTGCCCGGCAAGGCCGTGATCGACGGCAACCTACTGTCGGCCGCGAGCGGCGCGACGTTCGACAACGTCTCCCCGCGTGACGGCCGCGTCCTCAACGCCATCGCCGCCTGCGGCGCGGCCGACGTCGACTTCGCCGTGACGTCGGCCCGCCAGGCGTTCGAGGACGGCCGCTGGCGCAAGCTCCACTACCGCGAGAAGAAGCGCATCCTGTTCAGTTTCGCCGATCTCATGGAGCGCGACGCGGAAATCCTGGCCGTGCTCGAAAGCCTCGACATGGGGAAACCCATCGCCAATGCGCTGGACAGCGACGTGCCGGGCTCCATCCGCACGCTCCGCTACTATGCCGAAGCCCTCGACAAGGTGTACGGCGAGGTCGCGCCCGCCGCCCCCGACCGCTTCTCCTTCGTCGAGCATGAGCCGCTCGGCGTCATCGGCGCCATCGTGCCGTGGAACTTCCCACTGCTGATGGCCATGTGGAAGGTCGCGCCCGCGCTCGCGATGGGCAACTCCGTCGTCCTGAAGCCGGCCGAGCAGTCGCCCATGACCGCGCTCAAGATCGGCGAGCTGGCGCTCGAAGCGGGCCTCCCGCCCGGCGTCCTGAACGTCGTGCCGGGCCTCGGCGGCGAAGCCGGCAAGGCCATCGCGCTCCACAACGACGTCGACATGGTGGCGTTCACCGGCTCCGGCGCCGTCGGCCGCCTGCTGATGCAGTACTCCGGCCAGAGCAACTTGAAGCGCGTGAGCCTGGAGCTCGGCGGCAAGTCTCCGCACATCGTCTTCTCGGATTGTCCCGATCTCGACAAGGCGGCCGAGCATGCCGCCTGGGGCATCTTCTACAATCAGGGCGAGGTCTGCACGGCCGCCTCCCGCCTGCTCGTACACGAAAGCATCGCCGATCCCTTCATCGAGAAGCTGCTGGCCGTCGCGCGCAATATCGCCGCCGGCGATCCGCTCGAGCCCGCGACGCAGTTCGGCGCCATGGTCTCGCAGGAGCAGATGAGGACCGCGCTGCGCTACATCGAGGCCGCGGCCTGCGAGGGCGGCGCGCTGCGCCTCGGCGGCCACCGCACGCGCGAGGAAACCGGCGGCTTCTACGTCGAGCCGACCGTGTTCGACAACGTCGCGCCCGCGTCAACGCTCGCGCGCGAGGAGGTGTTCGGTCCCGTGCTCGCCGTCACGCGTTTCGCCGCCGTCGAGGACGCGCTGCGCTACGCCAACGACACGCCGTACGGCCTCGCCGCCGGCCTCTGGACGCGCGACATCACACTCGCCCACCGCGCCGCCCGCGAGATCCGCGCCGGGCTCGTCTGGATCAACGGCTGGGACAGTTGCGACATGACGCTGCCGTTCGGCGGCTTCAAGCAATCCGGCTTCGGCCGCGACCGCTCGATGCACGCGCTCCACAAGTATGCCGACCTGAAGTCGGTCTCCATCACACTCCCCTGAGGAGAACACTCATGAATGCCTCCCCTCCGAAATATCCGACCTCCGCGCTGATCGGCGGCGAATGGGTCACCGGCGTCGAGACATTCCCCGTGCTCGATCCGGCGACGGGCCAGGAGATCGCGCGCGTGCCGAACCTGGGCGCGGCCGAAACGAAAGCCGCCATTGACGCCGCCGAGGCCGCCCTTCCCGTGTGGTCCAAGAGGACGGCGAAGGAGCGCGCGCAGATCCTGAAGCGCTGGTTCGACCTGATCGTCGCCGATACGGAGCCGCTCGCCCAGCTCATGACGGCCGAGCAGGGGAAGCCCTTGACGGAATCGCGCGGCGAGGTCGCCTACGGCGCCTCGTTCGTCGAATGGTTCGCCGAGGAAGGCAAGCGCGCCTACGGCAAGACGATCCCGACGACCATGGCCGGCAAGCGCTACATCACGATCAAGCAGCCCATCGGCGTCGTCGCGGCCATCGCGCCCTGGAACTTCCCGATCGCGATGATCACGCGCAAGGTCGCGCCCGCCCTCGCCGCCGGCTGCACCGTGGTCGTCAAGCCCGCCGAGGATACGCCGCTCTCCGCCCTCGCCATCGCCAAGCTCGCGCTCGACGCGGGCGTGCCGCCCGGCGTCCTCAACGTCGTGACCACGAGCGACGCCCCGTCCGTCGGCGCGGTGCTCTGCGAGGACCCGCGCGTGCGCAAGCTCTCGTTCACGGGCTCGACCGAAGTGGGCAAGGCGCTCTACCGCCAGTGCGCGGGCACCGTGAAGAAGCTCACGCTGGAGCTCGGCGGCAACGCCCCCCTCATCGTCTTCGACGACGCCGATCTCGATCAGGCCGTCGCCGGGGCCATGGCCTCCAAGTATCGCAACGCCGGCCAGACCTGCGTCTGCGCGAACCGCATCCTCGTCCAGTCCGGCATCTACGACCGCTTCGCCGAGGCGCTCGCCGCCGCGACGAGGAAGCTCGCCGTCGGTCCCGGCCGCGAGGCCGGAGTCGCCATCGGCCCGCTCATCAACGCAGATGCCGCCAAGAAGGTGGACGCGCTCGTCAAGGACGCGCTCGGCAAGGGCGCGAAGGCCTTGACCGGCGGCGCGCCCGCCGCGACCGGGCCGCTCTTCTACCAGCCGTCCGTTCTGACCGAGGTGAAGCTCGACATGACGATCGCGGAGGAGGAGATCTTCGGCCCCGTCGCCGCCCTGATGCGCTTCGAGACCGAGGAGGACGCGATCGCGCTCGCCAACGGCACGCCGTACGGGCTCGCCGCCTATCTCTTCAGCCAGAACATCGCGCGCGCCTGGCGCGTCGCCGAGGCGCTCGATGCCGGCATGGTCGGCGTCAACGAAGGCATCTTCTCGAACGAAGCCGTCCCCTTCGGCGGCGTCAAGGAATCCGGTCTCGGCCGCGAGGGCGCGGCCGAGGGCCTCGACGAATACTTCGAAACCAAATTCATCTGCCTCGGCAACATCGGCTGAGCGTGACATGAACCGAGCTCTCATCCCCTCTCCGTCATGGCCGCGCAGGCGGCCATCCACGACAAGCATCCACGGACGCGACGCCGCGGAGACCGCATCCCCGCTGCCACGTGTCGTGGGGGCCCGCCTTCGCGGGCATGACGGTGTGGGTGAGGCAGCCGCCTCGGTCCACCGCACACCTCCCCTGCACGAAAGCGCGGATGAAGGACACCACGCCTCCCTTCTTCCGTCATGGCCGCGCAGGCGGCCATCCACGACAAGCATCCACGGACGCGACACCGCGGAGACCGTATCCGCACCGACACGTGTCGTGGGTGCCCGCCTTCGCGGGCATGACGGTGTGGGTGGGGCGGCCGCCTCGGTCCACCGCACACCTCCCCTGCACGAAAGCGCGGATGAAGGACACCACGCCTCCCTTCTTCCGTCATGGCCGCGCAGGCGGCCATCCACGACAAGCATCCACAGACGCGACGCATCCGACAGCACATCCTCGCCGACACGTGTCGTGGGCGCCCGCCTGCGCGGGCATGACGTTGTGGGTGGGGCAGCCGCCTCGGTCCACCGCACACCTCCACTGCACGAAAGCGCGTATGAGGGACACCCCGCCTTCCCTCTTCCGTCATGGCCGCGCAGGCGGCCATCCACGACAAGCATCCACAGACGCGACGCATCCGACAGCACATCCTCGCCGACACGTGTCGTATGTGCCCGCCTTCGCGGGCATGACGGTGTGGGTGGGGCAGCCGCCTCGGTCCACCGCACGCCTCCCCTGCACGAAAGCGCGGATGAAGGACACCACGCCTCCCTTCTTCCGTCATGGCCGCGCAGGCGGCCATCCACGACAAGCATCCACGGACGCGACGCCGCGGAGACCGCATCGCCGCTGCCACGTGTCGTGGGCGCCCGCCTGCGCGGGCATGACGTTGCAAGCCGAGCATCCATTGCGACCAACTTCT